>NZ_JBFAUM010000009.1:0-248600 GCF_040679195.1 Actinoallomurus sp. NPDC052308
CCAGCGGTTCCCGGCTGACCCCGGCCGGTTCGGTGGTCACCGACTGGGTACGGGTCCGGCCACCGGCCATTCCACGTCTCGGGGATCCGCTCCCGCCGCTATCCGGTCAGGACCGCGGACAGGCGGTGTTGCCGGTAGCGGTCAGAACCGTTGACCGGGCGGTCGGTCCGTGAATCCGTGGTGCGGGAGCGACGTCCATGAGGAGACGACATGCGTGCGCACCGCTGGTGGATCTCCGTCCTTGTCGGAGCCTTCCTGGTCGCCGCCGCCGGGTGGGCGGGCCCGCCCGCCGGTGCGGCGCGGACGGGCCCCACGGCGACGGCACAGCGGATCCTCATCGACGCGGCGTCGGGCGGGCGCACGTTCGACGGCATCGGCGCGCTCAGCGCCGGAGCCTCCTCACGGCTGCTCATCGACTACCCCGAGCCCCAGCGCCGTCAGATCCTCGACTACCTGTTCAAGCCGGGATACGGAGCGGCCCTGCAGATCCTGAAGGTCGAGATCGGCGGGGACACCAACTCGACCGACGGGGCCGAGCCGAGTCACATGCGCGACCCCTCCGACCTGAACTGCGACCGCGGCTACGAGTGGTGGCTCATGGAGCAGGCCAAGGCCCGCAACCCGGGCATCCGGCTGTCCGCCCTGCAGTGGGGCGCGCCCGCCTGGACCGGCAGCGGGGAGGCGCGGCCCACCGTCTGGACGGACCGCGACATCGACTACCTGCTGTCCTGGCTCGGCTGCGCCCGCCGGCACGGCCTGCGCGTCGACTATCTCGGCGGGTGGAACGAGGCGTGGTTCGACACGGCCTGGTACCAGCGGCTGCACGCCGCGCTGACCGAGCACGGGTACGGCGACGTCAAGGTGGTCGCGGACGACAGCTTCAACTGGGACGTGATCGAACCGCTCACCCGGGACGCGGGATTCCGGTCCGCCGTGGACGTCGTCGGCCAGCACTACGTCTGCGGGTACCTCAGCGACTACCTGCGCTGCCCCAGTCCGCAGGCGGCCCGGGACCTCGGCAAGCCGCTGCAGGCCAGCGAGCAGGGGTCGCTGCCGTACGACTCCGGCGCCGCGCCGCTCGCCCGCGCCCTGAACCGGCCGTACATCGACGGCGCGATGACCTCGACGATCAACTGGTCGCTGATCGCCTCCTGGTACGACACGATGCCCTTCCAGGCGGCCGGGCTGATGGGCGCGAACGAACCGTGGTCCGGAGCGTACGTCGCCGGGGCCAGCGTCTGGGCGGTCGCGCACACGACGCAGTTCACCCGGCCGGGGTGGCGCTACGTCGACTCCGCGTCGGGTCATCTGGAGGGCGGCGGCAGCCACGTCGCGCTGCGCTCGCCCGACTCCCGTGACTACAGCGCCGTCCTGGAGACGATCGACGCGACCGCGCCACAGGACGTCGTGATCGACGTCGGGGGCGGACTGCCGGCGGGGCCGCTGCGCGTCTGGACGTCGGACCTGTCGTCGTCCGATTCGCGGCGCTGGTTCACCCCTGCGGGGAGCGTACGGCCCGGAGAGACGCTGACCCTCGAACCGGGCCGGGTCTACACCCTGACGACGACGAGGGGCCAGGGTAAAGGCCACGCGGTCTCCCCACCGCCCCGGCCCCTGCGGCTGCCCTATCGCGACGACTTCGACTCGTACGCGGTCGGGGCGACGCCGCGGTACCTGTCCGACCTGGACGGGGCGTTCGAGGTGGCGCCGTGCACGGGGCGGCCGGGCCGGTGCCTGCGGCAGGCGATCGGCGCTCAGCCCGTCTGGTGGAACGGCTGGCTGAAGCGGCCGGTGACGGTCATCGGGGACCTGAAGTCCTGGCGGGACTACACCGCACAGGTCGACGTACGACTCGACGAGGACGGCTGGACCGAACTCCTCGGACGCGTCGACGGTCAGTGGGGCGACGCCGTCTCCGGGGTCCACCTGCGGCTGTCGAGCGACGGGCGGTGGCAGTTGTACGACGAGAACCTGCAGGGGCAGGACTCGGCCCTGTGTGCGCCCAGCGATCCGTCCTGCGCCGGAGTGTCGGCGCCGAGGGCGCGTCCGGTGGAACGCCGGACCCTCGCGGCCGGCCGCGTCGGCGCCCCCGTCGAGGGCCGGCACCGGCTCGGCCTCCGGTTCGCCGGCGACCACATCACCGCCCTGCTCGACGGCGGGCCGATCGCCGAGGTGGACAGTCAGGTGCACGCCTCGGGGCAGGTCGGTCTCGCCGTCTCCCCCTGGCGGCACGCGGAGTTCGACGACCTGGCGGTCACGCCGGTCCGGCGGCCGGGGAACGTGCGCTACCTGCCCGCGCAGGAGCTCAGCGCGACCGGCACGAGCTTCCATCACGGGTACGAGCCGCGCGATGCCGTGGACGGCAGCGCGCAGTCGATGTGGCACAGCGAGTGGTCCCCGCGTTCGTCGCTGCCGCAGTCGATCACGGTGGACACCGGCCGGCCGCGTCCGCTGGCGAAGGTGACCTACCAGCCGCGCGAGGACGGCAACGGCAACGGCGTCATCACTCGGTACGAGCTCGCCACGAGCCTCGACGGCGTCACCTTCACCCCGGTCGCGAGCGGCTCATGGCCGTTGGACACGACGCGCAAGGAGATCGACCTGCCGGGCGGGCCGGCGCGGTACGTCCGGCTCACAGCGCTGGCGGCCGGTGGCGGATACGCGTCCGCCGCCGAGATCCAGGTCGCGGTCCGGACCGGGTAGCCCTCAGCCGGCGCCGTCGCCCTCCTCCTTCGGCTTGCGGATGTAGGTGCCCTTCGCCGGAAGGGTGATGACCAGCTGACGCTCCCGCAGGTCGCGGATGGCGCGCCGGGCGGTGCCGAGCGCCACGCCGTACTCCGCCGCCAGGTCACGCTCGCCGGGGAGCCGGGTGGCAGGCCGCAGCTCACCTCGCTTGATACGCCCCGCGATGTGGTCGGAGACCAGCTTGTAGCGGTATTCCGGGTCAGATCCGTCGAAAACCGGCTTCTCATCGCTCACGTCGATCACGCTAGAGCAGCCCCCAGCACCGCAAATGCGCAGGTAGCGGCATACCGCTATACACCGCGCTAGGTAGCTGCTACGTTACTCTCGGAGAGGACGGGCGCTCTCCTACGGGCCGCTTTCTTCGGTGGGTTCGCGGGCCGTGGATCGAGCGTCCGGAGGGCGGTGGCGCGCGGGGAGCTCATGGTCGCGCCACCGCCCAGGGGGATGAGAGACGGGGACCGATGAGCGATGACGACACCGACCGGGCCCGCCGGATCCAGGCGGCGCTGGACGACTTCTACGCCACCCTGGCCGGCGTCCCGGTCGTCGGCGTCGCGCACTGGTCCGAGCTCGAGCAGCTCACCGAGCTGATCCGGCGCCACCCCGACGCGGCCCGCCGGATCATCGACGACCTGCCCCGCGACCGCTGACGCCGCTCGGCGTCCCGGCCGGGGCCCCCGGCCGCCTGTGGCAGGTGTCTGCCGGAGCCTGGAAGCCCGCGAGGCGAAGATCCATCTCGCGGCACCGGGCCTGGGCGGGGCGGCGTCATGGCCGCCGGCGGGATCCGTCGCAGCCGCCGCGGCAGTGAGGACGGCGGAACGCCGTGCTCAACCCCCTCCTCACCTGCGTGAGAATTCGTGTATGACCGAATCACGGGAGGCGGCCCCGTTCTCCGGCCGGACCACGTGGGCGTGGAACCTCAAGACCCCGCTGCGGGAGTTCCTGCGGACCGAGACCGGCAGCGCGATGGTGCTGCTGGCCGCCACGCTCGTCGCGCTGCTCTGGGCGAACGTCGACCCGTCGTCGTACGAACGCCTCTGGCACGCGGCGCTGTCCGTCCACGTCGGCGGCTCGGGACTGTCGCTGGACCTGCGGACCTGGGTGAACAGCGGCCTGATGACGTTCTTCTTCTTCGTCGTCGGACTCGAGGCGCGCCGGGAGTTCGACATGGGCGAGTTGCGCGACCGCCGGCGGCTGGTGCTGCCGCTGGTCGCGGGGGTCGGCGGCATGATCGTCCCGATCGCCGTCTACCTGGCGGCGAACGGCGGCGGCCCGGCGGCGCATGGCTGGGGTGTCGCGATGTCGACCGACACGGCGTTCGCGCTCGGGATGCTCAGCCTGGCCGCGGCGAAACTGCCCGCGCGAATGCACGCCTTCCTGCTCACGGTCACGGTCGTCGACGACCTCGTCGCCCTGGCGGTCATCGGCGTGTTCTACAGCGAGGCCGTCAAGTTCTCCGCGCTCCTGGCGGCGATCGTGATCTTCGCCGTGATCCTCGCCGTCCGCGCGACGGGCGTGCGACGCGGACTCGTCTACCTGCTGCTGGGGGCGGTGGCGTGGGTGGCGATGCTCAAGTCCGGGGTCGAGCCCGTCGTCGTGGGCCTGGCGATGGGGCTGATCACGTACGCGTCGCCGGCCGCCCGGACGGACCTGGAGCGCGCGAGCGACCTGTTCCGGTCGTTCCGCGAGCAGCCCACAGCGGAGCTGGCGCGGACCGCGAGCACCGGGCTGGCCTCGGCCATCTCTCCGAACGAGCGTCTGCAGCTGATCTTCCACCCGTGGACGAGTTATCTGATCGTCCCGTTGTTCGCCCTGGCCAACGCGGGCATCACGATCAGCGGCGGCCTGCTGTCCCGCGCGTTCACCTCCCCCATCACCCTCGGCATCCTGATCGCCTATGTGATCGGCAAGCCGGTGGGCATCACCGGCTCCACCTGGCTGCTCACCCGGCTGACCCGCGGCCGGGTCCGGCCGCCCGTCGGCTGGGCCTCGGTGCTCGGCGGCGGGACCATCGCGGGCATCGGCTTCACGGTCTCCCTGCTGATCGCGACGCTCGCCTTCAGCGGCACCAGTCTGGAGGAGGCGAAACTCGGCATTCTCGCCTCCGCGCTGGTCGCGTCGATCCTGACGTGGGTACTGTTCCGCGTGACCGGCATGCTGCCGACGCGGCTCCGGCTGCGGGCCCTGATGGGCACGGCCGAGGGCATCGTCGACCTCGCGGTCCCGGTCGACCCCGACCGCGACCACATCCGCGGCCCCGTGAAGGACGCGCTGGTGACGGTGGTCGAGTACGGCGACTTCGAGTGCCCGTTCTGCGGCCAGGCCGAGCCGGTCGTCCGCCAGCTGCTCGCCGGGTACGGCGACGTGCGCTACGTCTGGCGGCATCTCCCGCTGCACGACGTGCATCCCAACGCGCAGTTCGCCGCCGAGGCGAGTGAGGCCGCGGCCGCGCAGGGCGCGTTCTGGGAGATGCACGACACCCTGATGGACCACCAGGGCGACCTGCGGATCGGTGACCTCATCCGCTACGCCGAGGAGCTGGGGCTGGACGTGCCCCGTTTCCGCCGGGACCTGCGCGAGCAGGCCGGCACCGCCCGGGTCGCCGAGGACGTGGAGTCGGCCGACCTCAGCGGCGTCTCCGGCACGCCCACCTTCTTCATCAACGGCCGCCGCCACCACGGCGCGTACGACATCGAGACGCTCACCGCGGCGGTGCGGGCGGCGAAGGCCCGGGCGATGATCAACGCCTGAACCGGACGGGACCGACATGTCGGCCGTACCCGGACGCGCGTAGAGCTCGCTATTCGAACACCAGTTCGAATAGAATGAGGGCATGAGACGGCGTGTGTACGACGAACCGGTCCAGGTAGAGGTCCTCGCCGATCGCCCCGCCCGCTTCATCTGGGACGGTTGCGGCTACGAAGTGATCACCTTCGTCAAGATGCTCGGGCTCCAGCGCCCCCGCGATGACGTCGACACCCAGCTGTGGCAGGTCCGGGCCCGCGCGGCCGGGAGCCGGACGCCGGCAACGTACGAGCTGCGCCGCGACCACGGCGCGTGGCAGCTGGCCGCGGTCTGGGAGCCCGGCGTCCGGTCCTGACCGCAGGCCGTGACCGGGCGGCCGGGGCAGGGCTCCGGCCGCCCGGTCACGGCGGCGATCGGCCGCGGGTCTCGCCGGAGCCGCTCCGTGCCGGACGTCCTCCGTGGCGGACGTCCTCCATGTCGGCGCGACCGCCGCGGCGCTCGCGTCGGCGGGCGCCGCTCTCGTGCTCGCCCGCGCGCCGGAGTACGGCCGCCCGCGTACGCTGGGGCCCGTACCGGAAGGGGGTGACGCGGTGGAACCGGCGACCGCCGGCGACGGCCCACCCGCCACCAAGCGCCTGCCCTGGGCCCAGCGACGCGATCAGTTGCTCGCAGCGGCGGAGCGGGTCATCGCCCGGGACGGCCCGCAGGTCTCGATGGACGCCGTCGCCGCCGAGGCCGGTGTTTCAAAACCGATCGTCTACCGCCACTTCGGCGACAAGAACGGCCTGGCCCACGCGGTCGGCGAACGGTTCGCCGTCGCGCTGCTGACGGAGTGGCACGCGACGCTGGCCGCCCACGCGGACCCGCGGGAACGCACCTACGCCGCCATCGAGGTGATCCTGCGCCGGATCGACGAGGCGCCCCAGACGTACCGGTTCCTGACCCGGGGCAGTGCGGAGGGCGCGCCGGCCCTCGGCGACGCGCTCGACGCCTTCCTGCGCATGATCGGGGACGACCTGGCGGACTTCATGGCGTCGGTGAACCAGGACAGGAGCCCCGAGCGGCGGGCGCTGCTGCTGACCTGGGGCCACGCGATGGTCGGGCTCGTGCGCAGCAGTGCCGACCTGTGGCTCGACCGGCGCCACGTCAGCCGGGAGGAGCTCGTCGCCCAGCTGACCGACCTCCTGTGGCGCGGTTTCGGGGACGCCGACTGGATGACCGGCAGACCATCCGATGCTCCCGGTGCGGATGCCCGAAACGCTTGACACGGCGGCACGAGGGGACCGTATGTTACGTGAAGTAACTTCACGCTTCCACTAACGTAGGGTCCAAGATCGTTCACCCGCCGTACGGGCACCGCCACGAACCGCAGAGGAAGAGAAGCCCCATGTCCGCAGTCACCGGAACCCCGCTCGGCGTCGCGTTGACGCGCCTCGCGGCGGCGGATCCCGAGACGCCGGCGCTGACCTGCGGCCCGGTCACCCTGTCCCGGCGGGAACTGGACGAACGCGCGAACCGTCTCGCGTGGGAACTGCGCGACCACGGCGTCCGCGTCGGCGACCGGGTCGCGATCGTCCTGCCGAACGGCGTCGACTGCGTCGTCGCGCTGGTGGCCGCCTGGAAGGCCGGCGGCACGCCCGTCCCGATCTCCGACCGGATGCCGGAGGCCGAGCGCGAGCCGGTCCTCGAACTGGCCCGGCCCAAGATCGTGATCGCCGCGAGCGGTCCCGGAACCCTTCCGCCGTCGGCCGGCGCGGGCCAGCCGGAGTCCGCTCCCCCGGGCATCGTCCCGCAACCATGGAAGATCCTCACCTCCGGTGGCAGCACCGGACGCCCGAAGCTGATCGCCACCGTGGAGGCCGGCGTCGCCGAGCGCGCGGGCCTGTTCGGCCTCGCGGCGCAGATGTCGGAGGGCGGGGCGGCGCTGGTCACGGCACCGCTGACGCACAACGGGCCGTTCATGTCGCTGACCGCGGCGCTGCTGTTCGGCAAGCACGTGGTCCTGATGGAGCGCTTCGACGCGGCGGAGGCGCTGCGGCTGGCCGAACTGCACCGCGCCGACTGGATGTACGCCGTGCCGACCATGATGCACCGGATCTGGCGACTCCCGGAGGCCGACCGGGCCGCCGCGGACCTGTCGGCACTGCGCGTGCTGTTCCACCTCGGCGCGCCGATCGCGCCGTGGCTCAAGCAGGCGTGGATCGACTGGCTCGGCCCGGAACGGATCTGGGAGCTGTACGCCGGGACCGAGGCCCAGGCCGTCACCCGCATCAACGGCACTGAATGGCTCGCCCACCGCGGCTCGGTCGGCCGCCCGCTGACCGGCGACATCGAGGTCCGCGACCAGCTCGGCCGGCCCCTCGGCCCGGGCCAGGTCGGCCAGGTGTGGATGCGCCCGGACGCCGGACCGACCTACACCTACATCGGCGCCACGGCCCGGTCCGACGGCCGCTGGGAGTGCCTGGGTGACCTCGGCTACATCGACGCCGACGGCTACCTCTACCTCACCGACCGCGATACCGACATGATCCTCGTCGGCGGGTCGAACGTGTACCCGGCCGAGGTGGAGGGCGCCCTGGAGGAGCATCCGGACGTGCGCACGGCCGCCGTCATCGGGCTGCCCGACGACGACCTCGGATCGGTGCCGCACGCCATCGTCCAGGCCGACCCGGGCGTCGACGAGACGGCGCTGCTGGCCCACCTGCGGGAGCGCCTCGCGGCCTACAAGCTCCCCCGCACCTTCGAGTTCGTCACCGACCCGCTGCGCGACGACGCCGGAAAGATCCGGCGCGCGGCCCTCCGTGCCGCCCGTGTCCCCGCCGAGCCCTGCGCCGCCGCCCAGACCCCCTGACCGGCCCCTCCTGAGCCGGGCCTCTGAGCCGGGCCCTCCTAAGCCAGCCCCTGACCGGGCCCCCTGAGCCGGTCACCCTGACCGGGCCCCTGCGCCGGGTGCCTTGTGGCAAGGACCCACGGGGCATCGGCCCGATCGGGGAGGACCCGTTCGAGTACGGCGAGGAGATCCGTGCCCAGCGCCGGTTCGACCCGCGCCGCCGCGTCCACCTTGGTCTTGTCTCGCGGTACGAGATGCGCCCGAACGCCGTCCGGCAGTCCCTTCACCGAGGGCAGGCGGCCACCGAGCTCCATCCGTCGTCTCCTTCGGGCAGTCGTTCCATGATCCCTGGCGGATGCTGCTCCTAGGGTGCAGCGTCCGCCAGGGATCAGTGCGGCCCCGCACCCGGCTCACCGCGCGCGGGTCGGCGACCAGTTCAGCGTGAGGTCGGGCAGTCCCTCCATGTTGGCGCTGCCGTCGCTGGTCGCGACGATGGTGAACCCGTGGTGTTCGTAGAAGGCGCGGGCTCCGGCGTTCTGCTGGAAGACGTGGAGCGACACGCCACCGGGACTGTTCCGCTTGACCTCCTCGAGGAGGCGCGTGCCGATGCCCTGACGCAGTGCGTCCGGACGGAGGTAGAGGTCCTGGAGCAGGTCTCGCTTGAGGGCTGCGTAACCGACGATCTCCCCGGCCCGGACCGCGACGAACGTTCGGCACTCTCTCAGGACGACGTCCCGGATCCATCGGGCCACCTGGTCATGGCTGCGCCTCGGCGGAGGCAGGTAGGGCATGGTCGCCGTCCGCGAGGCCATGTGCACGCCGGCGATCGACTCGGCGTCCTCCGGCTCCGCGAGCCGGATCACGGTGGTGCCGTCCATGGGATCCTCCTGGATCAGCCGGGGGTGCCGCGGGTGATCCAGTCGTGGGTGAGCTCGACGCGTTCGCCATTGTCGTCGAAGCCCCAGACGCGGGTCGGGTCGTTGAACGGCGACGTGACGGCGTGCCTGCTGAACCACAGGATCTCGCCCGTGTAGCTCGCCGCGTGCGGGAAGACGGCGTCCTGGCAGGTGCCGAACACCGTGACGCGCTGGGAGTTGGCGGCGCGCTGCAGCGCGGCGAGGATGTCGGAGCGGTTCTGGTCGCCGAGGCTGTTGCCGAGCTCGTCGAGGACGAGGACGCGGCCCTCGGCGTTCTCGTCGCTGAGCAGGGCCGCGAGCACGAGCTGGATCGCCTGGATCTTCTTCTGCGCGCTGTTCCCGGTCTCCTTGTACGGGATGGCCTCCCCGCCCAGGTCGCGGATCCAGGCCGGAGTGACGGCCCACCGGCGGGGCTGTTCGGGCTTGGCGGGCTCGCGGGCCTGGATGATGAGCCGCGCGCCGAAGCCACCGCGGGCGCGGTCGAGCCGGTCGTAGGTCGCGCTGACCGCTTCGAGGCGGCCCTTGACGACCTCCCGCACCAGCTTCTGCACCGTCTGCAGCTCCTCCTCGCGCTCCTCGCGCACGGTGTCGAGCTCGCCGAGCGCGAGCTGCCGCCGGCGGCGCTCGTCCTCGATCTGCACGCGGGTGCGCCGGTCGTGCTCGGCCATTCCGGTCAGCACGTCGTCGAGGGCCTCGGTGAGCGCCTGGAGGCGGCGCAGCCGGTCGGCGAGCGACTCGGTGGACAGCGAGTCGCGGAACCGGTCGATGAGGTCCTGGACGTCGGAGGGCGCCGGCGTCCGGGCGTACAGGGCGTGCACCGCCTCGCCCAGCGCGTCGCGGGCGTGGCCCAGCAGGGCGTCCGGGCCGGCCGTGCGGAGCTTCGGCTCCTGCGCGCCGAGGAGCTCCTCGGCGGCGGCTTGGTCGCCGCCCCACTGGTCGGTCCAGTACCGCAGGGGCAGGTCCGCTCGCCGGGTGGTGAGCTTGGCGAGGTCGCGTTCGGCGTCGGCGAGCTGCTGGCGCGCCTGGCTCACCCGCTGGGCGAGGAAGCGCCGCTGCTGCTCCAGCGTGTCCACCTTGGTCCGGGCCGCCATCCAGGCGTTGCGCGCCTCGTCCACCCGTCCCTTCAGGGCCGCACGACGGTGGCGCACGCCGGCGAGGCGGTCCTTCAGCTCGGCCAGCCGCTCGTCCAGCTCGGCGAGCTGTGCGGCCGCCGTGGCGTGCTTCAGGGCGTTCTCCAGGTGGGCCCGGCGGCTCTCGACGGCCGCGCGGGACGCGCGGGCGGACTCGGCACGCTCCTCCGCCTCCGCGAGCCGGGACCGGGCCTGCCGGATGCGGGCGTCCCGGCCCGCGATCGGCTCGGCGAAGCCGCCGATCACCGTGACGCCGGAGTCGCGGTCGTGGGCGCTCGCCGGGTCGGCGACCGCGTCGGCCCGCCGCTCCACGGCCGCGAGGAACCCCTGAACCGGGATCCGGCTGGTCACCCCGGCGGGCAGCGCCGCGTCGGGCGAGGTGTCGAGCGGACCGTCGGCGGTGACGAGCGTGGATCCCGGGAGGGGCCGCAGCGCGGCCACGGCGGCGTCGTGGTCGTCCGGAGCGACCACGACGGCGTGCCGGTACGGCCACAGGCGCGGCTCCCACGCGGCGCGGGCGCCGTCCTCGAGCGTCACCGCGTCGAGGAGGCCCGCGGCGGGCAGTCCGGCCGCGTCGAGCCGCGCGAGGCTCGCGGCGGTGTCCGGGTCGTGCCCGGCCTGGATCCGCTCCAGCGCCGTACGCGCCTCCTTGACGTCCGCGGCCGCCTGGCGCAGGACCCAGCCGGCCTCTTCCAGCTCGGGGGCCGACGCGTCGAGGTCCGCGCGCAGCGTCTCCGCCGGGGTGCCGTCCCACAGCTCGGCGAGCCGGGCGAGCGCCGGCCGGGACCGGTCGAGGCGCTCCAGCTCTCCCTCGTACCGGCCCTCCTCGCCGATCAGCGCGCTCAGGTCCTCGTGAAGGGACTGGTGGACGCCGTCGAGCTCGGCGACGCGCTGTTGCAGCTCCTCCGGGACGGCGAGCTCGTCCAGCTCCTCCTGCGCCAGCCGGAGCGCGTCGCGGCGTTCGTCCGCCCGTCCGCCGAGCTCGTCGAGCTGCGCGGCCATGGCGGCGTCGTCGGCGTGGACGTCGAGGTAGCGCCGGGCGGCGTGCAGCCGCCGCAGCGCGGTGACGCGGGCGACGTGCTCCCGCGCGCGGTCGCGGTCGGCGACGGCCGCCAGGTCGCTCTCCTCGTCAAGGCGGCGCTGCTCGTCGCGGCTGCGCTCCTCGGCGTACCGGGACTCGATCTCGACCCGCTTGGCGCGCGCGTCGCTCTCCTTGTCGACCAGGTCGGTCAGCCCGGCCAGCGCGATGAGGGAGTCGCCGATCTCCTCGGGCTTGAGGTGGGACAGCTCCTCCGACACCAGCGACGGCGCCTCCGGGCGGGTGCCGTCGGTGTGCAGGTAGGACATGCAGCGCGGCGACGAGCCGTACAGCACGTCGCCGATCCGCGTCACGGGCACCCGGTTGCGCAGCGAGGCCCACGTGCGGTGCGCGGTCTCCAGGCGCTCGGCGTCGTCCGCGCCGCGGGCGAGGACCAGGCCGTCGCTCCAGCGCACCTCGGCGTACGGGCTGCCGCCGGACTGCAGGCGGATCCACACCGACAGCGCCGACCGCTCGTCGGCGTCGCGCTCGCCGAACACCCCGACGATGTAGCCGACCGTCGCGGGCGCGTGCTCCTTGGCGGACAGGCCGACCGGTTCGGGGCGGAACAGCAGCCGCGCGGCGTACTTCCCGCTCTCGTGCAGCCGCCACTGCGGGTCGGCGAGGATCAGGGTGATGGCGGACAGGAACGTGGTCTTGCCCGAGCCGTTGCTGTCCACCGGGCCGCGCCCGGCGATGGTGATGAACTGCCCCGGGATGATCGGGATCGGATGCGACGTCAGCGTGCCGATCTCCACGGTCTGCAGCGCGATCAGGTCGCGCCGCCCGACCACGCCGCCGAGACCCGCCGCCTCGATGTCGATGGCGCTCGTCACCGTTTCTCCCCTTCGATGGCATGCGTACGGGCCTGGGCCCGCCGGCGGCGGATGGCGTCGGCGAGCGCGCCGTCCGGGTCCGCCAGCAGGATGAGGTTCTCCTCGATGAGGTTGGACGTCTGCGGGGTCAGCCGCAGGAACTGCGGGCCCGGCCGGATCGGCGCGCTGTCGCCGGGCTGCAGCAGCCCCCGGTCGCGCAGCCGCTGCAGCGACTGCCGGATCTGCTCACGCGAGCGGATCCGCGAGTTCACCAGCGTCTCGAAGCTCACGCGACGAGCCTGGTACGCCCGCGCGGTGCGCGGCAGCTCGCCCTGAGCCTTCGGGATGACGAACCCGTGCAGCAGGACGAGGGCGAGGACGGCCGCGTCGATGGGCTCCAGGGCGCCGACGCCCTCGTCGGCCAGCCGCCGCGCGACGCCGTCGTCGTACCCGGACACGAAGCCCTCGCGCTGTTCGATGAGGACCCGGCCGGCCGCGGCCAGCATCGCCTCGACGTACGGCCGCAGGTCGGGCGCCAGCCCGCGGTACAGGGCCATGGGCACCGGCTGGTCCGCCTCCTCGACCGCCGCCACCGCGCGCCGCACGGCGAGCCGGAGCTCGTGCGGCAGCGTCTCCAGGGCCGGGACGCCCTCACTCATCGGCGGCCTCCTCCGGCTCCGGCATCGCCTCGTAGACGCGGCGGAGCGCGGCCACCTCGTCGTCGTGCAGCGTCGCGACGCGGGCGCCGAACCGGACACCGGTGTCGTCCTGGTCCACCCAGCCCGTGCGCCCCAGCCAGGCCAGGGAGCGTTTGGGCGCGTTGTCGAAGATGGGGATCGCCTCGTCCGCCGCCGGGCGGGCGTTGACCCTGGCGAGCAGCGCGAAGACGCGCTCGGGCGGCACCGCGCGCCCCGGATGGGGGTGCAGGTGCGGGTCCTCCCAGCACAGCCGCACGCAGGCGGCGAAGGTCAGCTGCAGGGCGGTCGGCGGCGTGGTCCACAGCGCGTGGTCGGACTGCTCGGCCAGGTCGATGTCGGCCGGCCAGGTCAGCAGCGCGACCTGACCGCCGGAGCCGGCGGCCAGGACGACCTCGCGGCCGGCCGCGCGGGCCGCCGTGGACACGGCCGCCGACGTCTCGGCCGGCGTGCCGCCCAGCGCGCGCAGCCGGGCCAGCGCCAGCGCGGAGGGCGCCGGGTCAGCCATCGTGGTCGCCTCCGGTCGCGGCGGGCTCCGGCTCGACCGCGCGTACGCCCAACTCGCTGACGTACGTCGTCGGCGTGTCGGGCGCGACGTGCAGCCGGTCGCCCAGCACCGGCTCGAACGGCAGGTCGGGATCGGTGGCGGAGACGAGGACGTCGGCGATGACACGCGCGGCCTGCCGCCACGGCGTGCCCCGCAGCCGCTCGGTGAGGTCGACTGCGTCCTCCGGGCCGAGGTGCGCCTCGATCGCCGCCCGGCGGGCCGCCTGGTAGTCGCGGAGACGCTCGGCCGCCTCCTCGACCGGGTCGCCCTCGGGCAGCGGGTCCTCCCGGCGGGGCCGGCGCTGCCGCGGGCGCGGGCGCGGCTGGTGCGTCTCTATCGTCCGGAGGATCTCGTGCGGCGACAGGTTGAGCCGGGGCGGGTCGAACACGACGCCGTCGAAGACCGCGGCGAGGGCCTCCGGGCTGCCGGTGATCGCGGCGGTGAGGTACGCCTCGGCGTCGAGGAGGGTGAAGTCGCGGCGCTGCGCGGCCTGGTCGAGGAGCCGGGCCATGTACTCCTGCACCGCGTTGACGTACTGCAGGGCGGCCTCGGCCATGCGCTCGGCGGACCGGCGGTGCTCACCGAAGTCGCGGTTGACCCGCTCGACGATGCGCTCGGCCTGGGTGAACAGCCGCTTGGCGTCGCCGTGGTGCCGCTGCTCGGCGATCAGCTCCTCCAGCGGGCGGTGCCGGACGAGACGGCGCAGGTGCCCGGACCGGATCGTGAACTCCCGGCGCGCCTGCACGAGCGCATCGGCCACCTCCCGGCTGGTCGCGCTCCCCCGCTCCAGCTCGCGGTAGGTGACGTCGAGCAGTGTGACCAGCTCCTGCAGGCCGCCGCTGGCCTCGAGCCGGCCGAACACCAGGAGCGCGGCCGAGGAGGCGGGGTTGAGGACGTAGCGCCATTCGTAGTCGCGCTGGGTGAACGGCTCGACCAGCTCCATCTTCAGGAACAGCTCGAAGTAGCGGTCGAACTGCGCCCGGCCGCAGATGTGGGCGCAGGACTGGGCCAGCTCGGCGCGGGTGAGGCCGCCGTACGCCTCGTGGTCGCCGAACGCCGCGTGGATCGCGCGCGCGACCTCGAGCTGGTCGAGGTCCTCGGTCACCGCCGCGCGGTCGCCGGCGACCGGCGCGGCGAACGCCTTCAGCCGCCGGTGGAACGCCTCGCGCACGGCGATCACATCGTCGTGCTCGAAGCGCATCTGCCCGCTCATCGTCACCCCCTGTGGTCCGAGCCACGACCCTAGCCCCGTCGGCGGACACTCGCAGACGGAGACGGCCGCGGCGCGGCGGTCAGGGCTTGCGCCAGCGCACCGAGTACCGCCAGTACAGGTGCCGCCGGAAGCGCGCGCCGGGCAGCAGCCGCCGGGCCTCCCCGCGTACCTCGCCCCAGCTCATCTCCGGGGCGGCCATCGGCATGCCCGCCGGATCCGTCTTGCCGTGCACGCGGTCGATGACCACGATGGCGGGGAGGACCGCGAGGTCGAACGCCCAGTCCTGGGGCGTCCGGTTGCGGGCGAGCCCGACGATCACGAGCGTCCCGCCGGGCCGCAGCAGGTCCGCCATCCTGGTCACGGCGCTCGTGAAGTCCATGTGGTGGATGGCGGCCACCGAGCAGACCAGGTCGTACGCGCCTTCGGGGAACGGGTGCCGGAGGAAGTCGGCCGCCACGAACTCCATGGCGCCGGGCGCGCTCCGGTCCGCGCGTGCCCGTGCCTGTTCGATCATCTCCGCGGACCGGTCGACCCCGGTGACCCGGCCCGCCCGGGTCGCGAGCCGGCGGGCGAGCAGGCCCTCACCGCATCCGACGTCCAGCGCCGCGTCGCACGGGTCGGGCATCGCGTCGAGCACCAGCCGGTGGTAGTGCGTGTTGTGGTTCCAGTACGCGTGCTCCTCGGTGCGGGTCATCGATCAATGATCTCGGATCGGCGGATCGAGCGGGCCGTCCGGATGACACGCCCTGTTTACGTGCTCCTTCACCGGGTAGCGGAGGCACCTGGCCGAAAACAACGACCGAAAACGACTGCGAAGGAGACGAACGATGAGCAGTGTCATGGAGAGCATCGACGTCCACGTCCCGGTCCATACGGCGTACAACCAGTGGACCCAGTTCGAGGACTTCCCGCAGTTCATGGAGGGCGTGGAGGAGATCCACCAGATCAACGACACGCTCACGCACTGGAAGGTGAAGGTCGCGGGCGCCAGCCGCGAGTACGACGCGCAGATCACCGAGCAGCGTCCCGACGAGCGCATCGCGTGGACGTCGACCGAGGATCCCAAGAACGCCGGTGTGGTGACCTTCCACCGGCTCGACGACGACCACACCCGGGTCGCCCTTCAGTTGGAGGTCGAGCCCGAGGGGATCATGGAGAACGTCGCCGACAAGATGGGGCTGGTCAAGCACCGGGCGAAGAACGACCTCAAGCGGTTCAAGGAGTTCATCGAGGAGCGCGGCACCGAGACCGGCTCCTGGCGCGGCAACGTGGATCGCCCCGACCAGTGAGTCCCGCCTCCGGGCCGTCGCCGGACGGGCCGGAGCCGCGACCTCCCCGTTCAGAGCCGGGCCCGCTGTCCAGCGGGCCCGGCCTTCGCATGTGATCATGAACTAACGCGAGAAAAACTCATGTCCTCTTCCGGTCAGAGGGCTACTCAGCACCCGGCGGTTGGCGGACAGTGATCCACGCGGTCAACCGATCGAGGTGGTCCCATGAGGCGTCTCCCGGGCGTCGTGTGCGCCGTCGTCCCCGCCCTGCTGCTCATGCTGGCCCGGCCCGCGGCGGCGGATCCGTTCCCGGCCGGACCGCCGAACGATCCGGGCTACGCTCCGGTGGAGAACGGCGCGCCGCTGAGCTGCCTGACCACCGCCGCGCCGGGCGGGGAGCAGCACAACCTGTACTCCTTCATCCCTAAGTGCACGCCCGCCGCCAAGGACCCGGAGGGCGCCGCCGGGATGTCGGTGGACGCGGCCTGGCGGGACTACACGACCGGTTCGCCGGACACGGTCATCGCCTACGTCGAGGCGGGGATCAACTGGCACAACGGGGACGTCGCCGACCTCGCGAACAAGGTCTACCTCAACACCGGTGAGCTGCCGAAACCCGCCGGCTCCGACACCTACGACCGGGACGGAGACGGCGCGGTCACCGCCGCCGACTACGCCGCCGACCCCCGCGTGCACGACACGAACGGCAACGGCGTCATCGACCCGGAGGACCTCATCGTCGCGTTCTCCGACGGCAAGGACGACGACGGCGACGGGTTCACCGACGACATCTCCGGCTGGGACTTCTACGACGACCAGAACGACCCGGCCACGCCCGACTCCACGTACGGCCACGCCAACGACCAGCAGCGGGTCGCGGCCGCGCGGACCGACAACGGCAAGCTGGGCGCCGGCATCTGTCCCAAGTGCCGCCTGCTGCCGATCCGCGCCGGCGACGAGGCCCTGGACCGTACGGACGACCTCGCCGCCGCGTGGTTGTACGCGGGCCGGGCCGGCGCGAAGGTCATCGTCAGCACGACCGCGGACCTCGGGTACTCCTCCGCGATGCGCCGCGCCGTGGACAAGCTCTGGAACGACGGCGTGGTCATGGTCGAGTCCAGCAACGACTTCGACTCGACGGACCACCAGGGCGGCATGTTCTGGCCGCACGTCGTCCCCGGCAACGGTCTGGTCGCCAACGCGGCGGGCGCGTCGGGCGCCCTGGCCAACGCCCTGACCTCGACCTACCGCGAACGCTCGAACCTCACGTCGTTCGGCGCCAAGGCGATGTTCTCGGTCGCGACGCTCGGCGGCTCGACGTCCGAGTCGACGCCGACCACCGGCGGCCTGTTCGGCCTGCTGCTCTCCTACGGCGCGCAGGCCGCGAAGGAGAAGAAGATCGACCGGCCGCTGACCAACGCCGAGGCCGTCCAGGTCCTGCGCGCGACCGCGAGCGACGTCGACGACGCGAGCCTGGGCTGGGCCGGCCGGCCGGGCTGGGACCGGCAGTACGGCTACGGCCGCCCGAACGCCGCCAAGGCCCTCGCCGCGGTCGCCAAGGGCGACATCCCGCCCGCGACCTGGATCGAGAGCCCGGACTGGTACTCCCTGTACGACCCGGCGACGACCTCCTCCGTGCCGGTCACCGGGCACGTGGACGCGTCCCGGGCCAAGAGCTTCCACTACCGGCTGGAGTTCGCGCCGGGGATCGAACCGGCCGACTCGGCGTTCATCACGGCCGGCGACGGCCAGGGCACCGGAACGTACGACGGCAAGGTGGGCACGCTCGACCTGACGAAGCTCCCGCAGTCGTTCTGGTCCAAGGCGTACTCGATGCCCGACGACAAGGAGCTGTCGTCGACCGAGCAGTACACCGTCACCCTGCGGCTACGCGTCTGGGACGACGCGGGCCGGATGGGCGAGGAACGCCGTGCCATCGCGGTCCACCACGACGACACGCTCCGCGCCGGGTTCCCGCAGCACTTCGGGATCGGCGGGGAGAGCCAGCCCGCCCTCGCCGACCTGCAGGCCACCGGTCACCAGGCCATCGTGTTCGGCGACGCCGACGGCCGGGTGCACGCCATCGACGGGGTGAGCGGCACGGAACTGCCCGGCTGGCCCGCCACCACGAACGCCGGCCAGACCCGCGTCCCGGGCTTCGACCCGGGCCACGAGCCGATCATCGCTCCGGTCGCCGTCGGCGACCTGTTCCACGACGGGCGGCAGGAGGTCGTGGTCACCAGCACGACCGGCCGGACGTACGTGTTCGACGCCCAGGGCAGGCTCCTGCCCGGCTGGCCGAAGACCCTGGACACGGGCGTGACCAAGCCCGCGATCCCCCGGCCGGCGCTGGCCTACACCCGGCTTCCCCACCAGGGCGCGACGGCCTGTCCGGTCCTCGTCGACCTGGACGGCAAGCCCGGCCTGGAGATCGTTCAGGCCGGATGGGACGGACGGCTGCACGCCTGGCACGCGGACGGATCGGACGTCCCCGGCTGGCCGGTGACCGTGGCGGACCCGCCGAAACCGGCGTCCGGGCTGACCGCGATCGACGACGCGAAGCTCGACGCCACCCCCGCCGTGGCCGACCTCGACGGCGACCACCAGCCGGAGATCGTGGTGCGCTCGCAGCACTCCGAGAGCCACGGCGCGGGCATCCAGGCGCTCGGCGCGAACTACGTGTACGCGTACCACGCCGACGGCTCGCCGGTGAAGGGCTGGCCGGTGCGGGTGCCGTCGATCATCACGTTCTACGGCAGCGCGCAGGAGTTCATCACCGAGGCGGCGAACAGCCCCGCGGTCGCGGACGTGGACGGCGACGGCAAGGACGAGGTCGCCACGGGCCCGTCCTTCTCCGCGACGTTCCTCATCGGCGGCGACGGCGCGATCCGGGGCGCGTACGGGCCGCTCAACAACCCGGCGTCCGCGCTGCTCGGCCACGATGCGGCCGCGGTGCGCGCGCTGCTGACCGGCTCGTCCCCCACCCCGGCGGTGGACCTGCCCGCGTCGTTCACGACGAGCGGGGCGTTCGGGCGGTTCGGCGACGCCGGACGGCTCGGCTACGCCGAGTCCGGGTCGGGCGCCGTGTCGCTGATCGCGGCGCTGCTGTACCCCGGCAGCGGCACCGCCATCGCCAACTACGAACGCGGTTACGACGCCGCGACGACCCTGCCGGTGTCGGGGTACCCGCACGCGCGGGCCGGGCTGGACTTCCTCGGCGCGCCGCTGATCGCGGACGTCACCGGGGACGGCAAGGCGGAGGTCGTCGACGGCGGGGACACCTCGACGGTGCACGCGTTCACGCCGTCCGGCCAGGCCGCCGGCTTCCCGAAGTTCACCGGCGGGTGGACGCTGTTCTCCCCGTCCGCCGGTGACCTGGACGGCGACGGCCGCACGGACCTGGTGACGACCACACGCGAGGGCTATCTGTTCGCCTGGAAGACCGACGGCAAGCCGGACGCCGAGTCGTGGACCTACCACCACGACGAGTGGCGCACCGGGCGGTACGGGACGGACACCCGCCCGCCCGGCGCGCCGCAGGACCTGCGGCGCGACGGCACGACCGTGAGCTTCGTCGCGCCGGGCGACGACGGGAACGCCGGCCGCGCCGCGACCTACCGCGTCAGCGCCGACGGCCGGGTGTCGACCGCCACGGCGACCGTCGGCGCCGGCGGCCGGCAGAGCCTCACGGTCCCGGCGGGCGCGCGGAAGGTGGTGGTCCAGGCGGTCGACGACGCCGGCAACCTCGGCCCGGCGGCGGTCCTCTGAGGGATGACTCGCGGGAGGTGGCCCTCGAGAAGCGCCGGCGGTCCCGGGACGGGCCGCCGGCGCTGCCTCACTCCTCCGAGCCGGTTTCCGAGCCGGCGTCCGGCCTGGCGTCCGGGTGGGCCTCGATGAACTTCTCGTAGACCTCGTCGGCGATCTTTCCGCGCTCGCTCACCTCGACGCCCTCGGCGACGGCCCACTCGCGGACGTCGCTGTTGGAGTAGCCGCGCAGGCGCGGCGCCGTGTCCGCGGCGCTCTTGCGGGCCCGGCCCGCCTGGCGGACCTTGGCCGCCTTCTCGATATACGGCGCCAGCTCTCCGAGGAGCTCTTCGAGACGCTTGAAGTTCTCATCGCCGAGATCGATGGTGTACGTTACGCCAGAAACCTCGAAATCCCGCTTGGCGACGTCTTCACCGTCATGCCCATCCAAATCATCCACCATTACGACTTTCGTCGCCACGAGGTATTCCTCTCTCAGCTTACTTTGTCGGGGCTTAGGATAATACGAGCGTACGACAGTCGGTGACGCACACCGCGACGACGCCGGCCCCGAGGGCCATCAGCCCTGGTCGGCCGGGCTCCCCGACAGCGAGTCGTGAAGTGCCCCGAAATTCGCGCAATGCGCACGTTATTCACCGAACGGCTTTTGTCGATTCTTACCCTTCGAGCCGTTATCCGATAATATCGCAGGCAACAGCCGGCCGCGAAGTCGTCCATCCGGTGAACGACATATCCGTCGCCACGGCCGCCTGTGCCGGAAAGTGCCGGAGCCGACCGCTCGACGGCGCTATTCTCCCCACGAATGGAACTCGATCGGCTGGGGGTGCACCATAAGCGAGACACCGCGCTCGAGACCCGGACCGCTGCTGCAGAGCCTGCCGTTCGGCATGCTCGCGCTCGTCGCCCTGGTCGACTTCTGGGCCAGCCCGGACATCATATTCCGGCCCATGCTCGTCCTCGGCCCCGCTTTCGCGAGCCTGTGGTGCGGGATCCGGCGGACCGCGCTGGTGGGCCTGACCGCCTTAACGCTGTCCGTCCTCCTCAGCTACCACCACCACACTCTCGGCCGGAGACAGAACACCCTCACGCTCCTGACCATGGCCGGTGTCGCGGCGGCGAGCGTGGGGGCCAGCGCCGACCGGAAGAAACGCGAGCGCATCCTCGCCGACGTCCGGTCCGTGGCCGAGGTGGCGCAGCGCGTGCTGCTCCGCCCGGTGCCCCGGCGCGTCGGCTCCATGCACATCGCCGTCGGCTACACCTCCGCCACGGCGGAGGCCAGCATCGGCGGCGACCTGTACGAGGTCACCCTCACCCCGTCCGGGGTCCGGGTCATCGTCGGGGACGTCCAGGGCAAGGGCCTGGACGCGGTCGAGACGGCGGCGGACGTTCTCGGCGCGTTCCGGGAGGCCGCGTACGACGAGCCCGACCTGACCGGTGTGGCGACGCGCATCGAGGCCGCGCTGCGCCGGCGCCTGGGCGCCGAGCCCGCCGGACGGCCGCCCGCGGCGGGCTCCGGCGAGAAGTTCGTCACGGCCGTCCTGGCCGAGTTCGGCGACGGTGAGGTCGTCACGCTGCTCAACTACGGTCACCCCTCGCCGTTCGTCCTGCGCGGCGGCGGCGACGGCGGCTTCGCCGATCCCGACGACGTCTCTCCGCCGTTCGGCCTGTCCGATCTCGTCGCCGCGGCGCCGCGCCCGTACACCATCAAGTTCGCGCCCGCGGACCAGATGCTGCTGTACACCGACGGGGTCATCGAGGCCCGCGACGCCGAGGGCCGCTTCTACCCGCTGGCCGAACGCGCGCACGTGCTCACGGCCGACGATCCCGAGCAAGCGCTCGGCGACCTGCGCGCCGACGTCCTCCGGCACGTCGGCGGCCGCATCGCCGACGACGCGGCGATGCTCCTCATCCGGCGCAGGTGAGCCGAGGCCCGACCGCCGGCGCACTCGTGGGAGGCTGGGCGGCTATGACGGCGACCGGGTCCCGAGCGACCACCCCCACCGCCCCCCTCCTCGCGGAGCCCGCCGCGCTGCTGGCCGACGTACGGATGCGGGGCGTCGAGGTCACCATGGCCTATGTTCCCGACGAGGCCGAGCGGCGACGCCGGGCGGCCGCCGGGCTGACCGGCGTGACCCGCGTCGACCTGCTGGACGTCCTGCTGGGGCTCCCGGCCGGAGCGACCGTCCCCTGGCCCGCGCTGTCGGCCAAGGAGCGCCGGGCCGTCCGCGAGCTCCCGCCCGGATGCGCCGAGCTCACGCCGACCGGCGTCGTACGGCTCCTGCGACGGCCCCTGCGGCCCGAGCTCGCCATCGTGCGGGCGGCGTCCTGGCGGGCGGGCCTCGACCGCGCCGGCCGGTTCGGCGCGTACTGCGCACGGCTGGTCGTCCTGCCGGGCGTGCCCGCGGACCTCGGCCAGGCGCGCGCGGAGGCCGACTACTGGGGGGTCGGGCTGGCCCTCGGCACGGAGGTCGTCGTGCCGCCCGAGCGCTTCGGAAGCCGGGCGCACACGCCCGCCGGATGGGCGTTCGCCGAGGAGCTCCACCTGCGGACCCTGCCCGTTCCAACGAGGGCGGATCGGCCCGCCGGCAGGTGAACGCGATGCCCCCGGGACGACCGCCCGGTGTCGGGCGTCACGGCACCCGGGAATTCCGGCGGGCGGGCAGCGGGGTGTCCTCACCGGCCCAGATCCACAGCGAATCCGGCGGCACGAACACCGGCTCTCGCGCCCGTACGGACGTGTTGTAGCGGGCGTGCGCGGCGATCGCGTCCCGGCACAGCCGTCGCCAGTACCGCCGGCGGCCCTCCAGCGAATCGGGGTAGAGGAGGTTGCGCGCCCACTCGGTCCAGACCGCCACGCCGTGCAGCCGCGCGTCCTTCCAGTCCTCCTGCCGGAGGAAGCCGGCGACGCTCCGGCCGCCGCAGCGGACGCAACGGCACGGCGGCGCCGGCCGGTCGCCGAACCGGTCGGCGAGCACGCCGCCCCGCACGTAGGAGAGAAGGTCGGGCACCAGGACGCTCGGCGACCGGTCGTCGCCGTTCGCCGATCCGTACGCCACCGCCTCGCCCGGCGGGACGACGTGCCGCAGCGCGCCGCTGGTCCCGATCGAGGCGGCCAGGCAGCCCTGCGCCAGCGCGTCGAGTCCCGCCAGGTCCGTACGGAAGAGGGCGACGTCCGGCACCTCGGCGACGAGGCGGCGCAGGCCGAACGCGCCGTCCATCACCCGCTGCGGCGGGTTGCGGCGGCCGCCCAGCATCACGGCCTTCGGGATGGACGCCTGAGCGAGAACGCCGATCGTCTTGTCGATCAGGCCGGTCGCCAGCCATCCGACGTCCATGGGAAGCGACAGGATGACGTCGTCGCGGCCCAGACCGACCGCACCCTCGATCGCCGCCTCGACGGCGCCGAAGTCCCCCGCCCGCAGGTACCGCGTCGGGGTGAGCGCCGCGTCGGCGCCCGCGTCGATCTGCCCCTGAACGCGCTCCTCCAGGGTCAGCTCCACCAGTTGGTCGCCGCTCTCGTCGAAGGGGCGTTCGCGGGTGGCCACCTTCCCCTCCGCCGCCGCGACGTCGAACAGGATCGGACCGTCGAACGCCTGCTCCTCCCGGCATCGCCGGGCCGCTCGTACGGGGTTGGCGCCGGTCAGGACCAGACCGCCCTCGGTGCCCATCAGCGCCGCGAGGTCGGAAGCGTCCGACGGGCGGGCATGCGCGAAGACCCGGTCGGCCAGCACCGCCACGGCGCCACCGCGGGGTCGCTTCCCCACGCTCATCGACTCGCCGGACGCTCGAACTCCCCGGGCCGGCGGGACCGGACGACGCATCGTACGGAATCACCTCAGGAAGTGAAGGCGGAACTCCACTTCCGACGGTGCGCGAGGAAAACCGTCCAGTCAATGCCCAGGTCGGCCCGGCTTCGGTAAAGCCACCGCCGCGCGGGCCCCAAGCCGGTGGGCGGAGTCCGGTCGGTTCCCGTGATCCCGAGGGCATCTCCGGCCCGCGGCGGCCGGTCCGATCGACGCGGACGGGGTCTACTCCGGGTCCCGGCTCTCCTCCCGGTGGGTGAACAGGGAGAGCAGTCCCTCGATGCGGTGGTCGGCCTCGGCCGGATGGCGGAAGCGGCGGCTCGGATCGACCGTGTAGTGGTTCCGCCGGCCGACGCGGGTCCGGGTGAGGTAACCCGCCGCCTCGAGGTCGGTCACGATCGTCTGCGCGGCCCGCTCGGTGATGCCCGCGATGGCCGCCATGTCCCGCAGCCTCGCCTGCGGGTTCCGGGCGATCTCGAGGAGTACGCGAGCGTGGTTCGTCAGAAAGGTCCAGTGCCGAACGGGTACTCCACCCTCGGGCGTGCCCATGGTGCTGCTCATCCGATCTGCGCGTAGGCCGGCCATCGCGCTGCTGTGGCACCCAAATTATGAAGTTCGTTTCCGGTATCAGTTGACGTGGTTCTGTCCTCCAGGCATGCTCGAGGCATGTGGATCGGAAGGCGGCCCGAACGAGCGCACCCTCGTGATGTTAGTGGCCGCCATGGCAGAACGTAGCGGACACGCGGCTGAAACGATATCGCCGGATACGGGTCTCGTACTGTACGAGGACCGGCAGCTCCGCATCATCCAGGTGACACCGCCCGACAAGGTGCTGCTCAGCGGCGACATCGACGTCACCAACAGCCCGGCCCTCGCCACCGCCCTCGCCGATGTCGCGGCGCGGTGGGGTCAGGTGACGGTCGACACCGAAGGCCTCCGCTTCATCGACGTCTCCGGCTGGCGCATCCTCGTCGGCCCCCATCCCCGCGGCGGAAGCCGGCCCCGCCTGCTCAACATCGCGCCCTGTGTGCGCCGCCTGAACCAACACATGCACACCCTCTGACCCAACACCCCACCGACCTTCTCCGGGCCGTGGCGCGGACTCTGGCGACCGGCTATTTCGCGGCGAGGCGGTTGGTATCCGCAAAAGGTGGCCGGCCCGAAGCACGGGCCGATCCGAGGTCGGGTACTCAGCGCCTGGTCTCGTACCTGGTCATGAGTACGCCGTCGGGGAACGTCCGGGTCTCCATCAAAGTCAGGTTCACCCAGTTGTCCAGGGCCGTAAAGAACGGCGTGCCGCTGCCCACCAAGACCGGTGCGGTGACCAGCACGTACTCGTCGATCAGCCCGGCCCGTATGGCCGCTGCGGCAAGTGTGGCGCCGCCGATGTCCATGGGGCCACCGTCCTCAGCCTTGAGCCGGGTGATCTCGGTCACCGCGTCGCCGGTGACCAGGCGGGTGTTCCAGTCGACCGTGCTGGTCGTCGAGGAGAACACCACCTTCGGCATGTCCCGCCAGCGGCGGGCGAACTGGATCTCCGCCGGTGTGGCGCCAGGCTGCTGGTCGGCGGTCGGCCAGTGGGAGCTCATCGTCTCCCACAATTTGCGCCCGTACAGCGCCAGGCCGGTCGCCTCCACCCGGTCGGACCACCACTGGAACAGCTCGTCGCTCGGTACGCTCCAACCGAGGTCGTCGCCGGGCGCGGCGATGTAGCCGTCCAGGCTCAGGTTCATGCCAAAGGCCAATTTCCGCATGGCGTCAGCCTCCTGTGGGTCGGTACTCGGCGTACAGACCCACACGGCGCGGAAAAATCATCGGTCAGGCCACACCGAGGGCCGGTTCGAGGGCGAGCTCATCCGCAGTGGCTGCAGGGGCCGCATCGGCTCGGACTGATCAAGACGACGTCGTCGCCGCCGAACGGGTTCGGCGTCGTGCCGCGCGGGTCGGTCGTGCCGGTCGACGGCGAGGCACTGCTGTTCTTCGTCCGCTGACGGCAGACCCGCCGGACGACCGACTTCAACCTGTCGGTCCTGCTGCTGGCCGACGGGGTCTTTCGCGTATCTGCGCCGGCCTCACAGCGGAAGCCGTGCAGAAGGCTCGGCGACCGCGGTTACGAAGTAGGGCGAACGGGATGGACGGCCCCTTGCTCCTCGACAATGACCGAGCATTCCGAACGCCCGCAGCAGCGGCGTTCCCGTCTAGGCGTCCAGCACGTGGCACCGGGGGCACCCACCTCATGGTTCAGGACGCCGGCAACCCCGTCATCTGCCCGCCCGGCCGTCCACCACCGTGACTTCGACGCAGTACTTATCGTCCACACCGTCGCTGTAGGAACTCTTCCGCCAATCGCTGATCATGAAAACCTCTCCAGATACTGCTCGATGAGCGCCCGAGAGCCATCTTCCGAAGCGGCTTTTGCGCCGATTCTGTCGAATTTTACGGCGAGCTGCTTCACCTCGGCTGGATCTTCGATCAGGCGCCCACCGTTCTGGGCGCCCGAATAGGCGACATCCCGAGTGTCCAGACTGATGATCCGGATAGGTCCGTCGAATCCCTGGTGGGCTCCGGCCGAGGTCGGGATGATGCGGATGATCAGGTTGGGGCGGTCGGCCAGCTCTCGCAGGTGGCGGAGTTGCTCCCGGATGACGTCCGGGCCGCCCACAGGGCACGCCAGCACGCTCTCGTCCATCAGGATCCAGATGAACGGTGGATCCGGTCGATCCAGAACAGCCCGCTTGCGGGCGATTCGTTCGGCCAGCTCCGCCTCGACGTCCGTGGCGCTTCCCACCTGGAGAAGAGCGCGGGTGTAGTCGTCGGTCTGCAGGACGCCCGGGATCGCCTGGCCGTGGTAGATCTTGATCATTTCGGCGGTCGCCTCGTAGCGGACGTACGTGCGACCCCAGTCGGGGCCGTGGGACGTCTGGGCGTACCAGAGGAGCAGTTCGAAGAGGCGGCCGGTCCCCCACGTGCCGTCGATGGCCTTGGCCTGGCGGTCATCGATCTTGCGACGGCCCGCCTCGATGTTGGAAACAGTCGACCGCGCGGCGTTGATGACCGTGCCCATCTGGGTGAGCGAGAGACCATGCCGCTCGCGCTCGTAACGCAGCTCGTACGCGAGGAAATGCCAGAGGGACAGTTTCGGGTCCAGCGGTTCGCGCACGATCGGCATGGCGCCCCCTTGTTTCCTATCGTTACGGACACGCCCGACTGTAGGTCGAAAGGGCCATTCTTGGCAGAAGAATTTAGAATCTCAGCGAGATCAGAGAAACGGCGGCGGCCATGACCGAAGATATCCGGATATGCATGCCCGCGTCTGCGGCGGCTCCCGGCTTCACGCGTACGCTCTTGGAGCGGCGCCTCAAGAAATGGGGCTACTCCCACATTACGGACGACGCCACTCTGGTGGCCACGGAGATGGTGACGAACGCCATGAAGGCCACCCCGGGCCAGGCGATCCGCTTCCTGTGCCGTTGGGAGCACGGCGGGATCTACCTCGCGGTCTGGGACTCCAGCCCCGAGCGCCCCACACCGGCCCGCGACGTCGAGTGCGCGCTACAGGACCTCGACGTGTCCGAGGACGGATTCGACCAGAACGGCGGCCGAGGACTGCACATCATCGACGCGCTCGCCATCGAGTGGGGGTACCGCCCCGACCCCGTCGCCCGCGAGACCGGCCGCACCGGCGGCAAGTGGGTGTGGGCCCGGCTCACCGCCACTCCCCCGGGATGAGGCACCGCACCCCGTCACTCTGTGCTCGGCGAGCTGTGCCGCAGGGTCTCCCCATCCCATGCTCTGATTCTCGGGGAGGATGCCGCCGAGCCCGAGGAGTCGTGATGATCTTCATCACCGCCAAGTTCCGCGTACGGCCCGACGATGCCGACCGCTGGCCGGACATCGTGCGCGACTTCACCACGGCCACCCGCGCCGAGCCGGGCTGCCTGTGGTTCGACTGGTCCCGCAGCCTGGCCGACCCGACGGAGTACGTCCTGGTGGAGGCCTTCCGCGACGACGAGGCGGGGGCCGCGCACGTACGGTCCGATCACTTTAAGGCCGCACAGCAGGCTCTACCGCCGCATCTCGTCGAGACGCCGCGGATCGTCAACATGAAGGTGCCCCAGGACGACTGGTCCACTCTGGGAGAGATGGCCGTGCCGGAGTGACGGCCCAGAGCGTACGCGTCCGAACCAGAGGAACGCTTTCGCCGAACGACGGCACATATCCCCTGCCCCTCGGCCGTTTCGACGGCGAGTGACGCTACCCAGCGACCGGGCCGGCAGGATCATCAGGCGCGGAGGTCGCCGTCAGACGTTCCCGCGAGCGCGCGAGCAGGGCGCGCAGTTCGGCGGCCACCGTGTCCGGGTCCTCGTGGACCGGGGTGTGTCCGGTGTCCAGCAGGCGCAGCCGTGCGCCGGGGATGGCATCGGCCAGCTCCCGCGCCTGGTCCGGTGTTCTGGTCGGATCATGCAGGCCGTGCAGCACGGTGACCGGGCAGTCGATCCTCGCCAACCCCGGAGTCAGGTCCATCTCCCGCTGACTGCGCAGGGCCTCCAGCGCGGCCTCGGCGGGCACCGCGGCCGCGTAGTCGAGCAGTTCGTCACGGACGGCCGGATCGAGTGGCGTGGCGAATGACCGGTCCAGCACCTGGGCGTGCAGCCGCGGACCCCAGTCCCTGGCGAGCGAGGCCAGGATGGCGTCCACATCGCCATGGCCGCGCATGTGCGCGCCGGTGTCCACCAGCAGCAGGCCGGCCACCAGCCCGGCGTGGTCGGCCACCAGCCGCAGCGCGATGGCGCCGCCGGTGGAATGCCCCAGGACGATCACCGATCTGTCGTGCCGCCGTGTGATGTGCGCGGCGAGCCGGTCGGCGATCGTGCCGAGGTCCCAGGGACCGGAGTCGGTCATCCAGGACACCGCGTCGAACTCGACCTGCCCGGCCAGTCGTTGCGCCAACGGCCGGAACACCGTCGGCGCGCACAACGTGCCGGGGATGGCCAGCACAATCGGCCGTCGTACGGGCCGCTCGTCGTCTCGGGTCGGCATGTCCCCTCCCCACGCCGCCTCTACCGACACCACCGCGAGGTGAGCGGAAGGGGCGACGCCGACCTACCGAAGCCACCGCAGGGATGGCCCCTTCCGGCCGGAGCCGTGGCAGCACGTCGAGTCCACATGCGACCTCTATGAATTGCTATAAAGTCTGGCTCGACAGAATTTAACCAGCCCCTGGTCGAAGAGGAGCAGTTGCTGCCCCTCCTTCCGCCGGTTCAGCATCGCCAGACGCCCGAACCGGTAGCCGAAGACCACCGCGAAAATCGTCCCGAGGACCACGAGGATGATGAGGTCGGCGGCCAGGCCGATCAACGCCAGCACCGCCCCCACCGCCGCCACCGCGCCGCCCACCTGCAGCCGGGTCCTTGACATCAGCACCGCCGGATAGGTCGCCCGGTGACCGCCGAGACGCTCCCACCGGACAGCCTCGCCGATCCTCGCGGAGACGTCTTGTGCTTCCATCGCCCGCTCCACCATTCCGCCCATCGGTAAGCCACGCGGTCAACGTCGGAACACAATATTGTCTATACGTCTAATTGCGGCGAACAAATCTGAGATCAGGGGCTGAGCAGGCGGCGCGGACCCGAGTCCTGTTCGGCGAGCACGTCGCCCGGATCGGCGAGCGTGTACTGCTCGAAGGACCGGCAGCCGCAGTCGACGCAGCACAGCGTGGCTTGACTTAAACCTTTGTTCAGGTCCGAGGGTTATCCCTGCGGCCGTTCCACCGGTGGCCGCCCCATCACCGTCGAACGAACAGGGGTTCCCCATGTCCGAGATCACCGAGCGGTTCAGAGTCGCCGTCATCGTCGGCAGCGTGCGCGAGGGACGGTTCGGCACGACCGTCGCCGACTGGTTCGCCGACCGGGCCCGGCGGCGTACGGACGTCGACGTCGACGTCATCGACCTCGCCGAGGTCGGCCTGCCGCTGGTGTTCCCCGCGTTCGGAACGGCACCGGCGCCCGACACGACCCGTGCGCTGAAGACGGTGACGCCCCGGCTCGCCGCGGCGGACGCGTTCGTCGTCGTCACGCCGGAGTACAACCACAGTTTCCCGGCCTCGCTCAAGAACCTCATCGACTGGCACAGCGCCGAATGGCACGCCAAGCCCGTCGGCTTCGTGTCGTACGGCGGGCTGTCCGGCGGGCTGCGCGCGGTCGAGCACCTGCGGCCGGTCTTCGCCGAGCTGCACGCCGTGACCGTACGGGACACGGTGAGCTTCCACGGCGCCCGGGAGCGTTTCGACGCGGAGGGGCGGCCGGTCGATCCCGACGGCTGCGACGCGGCCGCCGAGACCCTGCTCGACCAGCTCCTGTGGTGGGCCCACGCGCTGCGCGACGCGCGGGCCGCCCGTCCGTACGCCGCCTGACGCCGAGCCCGTGAGGAACAGGAGGTCCCGATGACGACCGCGTCCACACCGCACCGGCGTACCCGCCCGGAAGTCCGGCCACCGCACGGCGGCCCCGACCCCACCGCGATCGCCCTGGTCATCGTGCTGGGGTCGATCATGACGGTCATCGACGTGACGATCGTCAACGTCGCCCTCGGCCGGCTCTCCCAGGACTTCCACGCTCCGGTGGCGACCATCCAGTGGGTGGCGACCGGATACACCCTCGCCCTGGCCTCGGTGATCCCCGCCACGGCGTGGGCCGTCGGCCGGTTCGGCGCCAAACGCGCCTACCTGGCGTCGATCGGGCTGTTCACCCTCGGGTCGGCGCTGGCCGGGCTCGCCTGGGACACCGGCTCACTGATCGGCTTCCGCGTGTTGCAGGGCCTCGGCGGCGGGATGATCACACCGCTGGCGATGACGATCATCATCCGGGCCGCCGACCCCGCGCGCATGGGACGGACGATGAGCGTGCTGGGCATTCCGGTCCTGATCGGGCCGCTGGCCGGGCCGATCCTCGGCGGCTGGCTGGTCGACAGCGCCTCGTGGCGGTGGATCTTCTTCATCAACGTCCCGATCGGGGCGCTGGTGCTGCTGCTGGCCGGCCGGATCTTCCCGGCCGACGCCCCGGAGCCCGGGCACCGCCTCGACGTGCCCGGCCTGCTGATGCTGTCGCCCGGGCTGGCCATGGCGATCTACGGGCTGGCCACCGGCGGCGAGCACGGCGACTTCGGCACCGCCGGAGTACTCGTCCCCACCTTGGCGGGCGCCGCACTGGTGGCCGGTTTCGTCGTCCGCGGCCTGACGGCCCGGCATCCACTGATCGACCTGCGGCTGTTCCGCCGGCGGTCGTTCGCGACGGCCACCGGAACCCTGGCCTTCTTCACCTGCGCCTACTTCGGGTCGATGCTGCTGCTGCCGCTGTACTACCAGGTCGTACGCGGACAGAGCGCGACCACGTCCGGGCTGCTCGGCGTCCCGCAGGCCCTGACCACTGGTGTCGCCATGCAGATCGCCGGCCGGTTGATCGACAAGGTGTCCCCGCGACGGCTGGTCTCCGTCGGGGTCGCGGTGGCGAGTACGGGGTTCCTCGCCTTCATCGCCCAGGTCCACGCCGACACGCCGTACTGGCACCTGATCCTGCCGCTCGTCGTGACCGGCGCCGGGGTCGGAACGACGATCATGCCGGCGATGACGGCGGCGACCCGGAACGTCGCGAGCGAGCAGGTTCCCGGCGCCAGTACCGCGCTGAACATCACCCAGCAGGTGTCCGCCGCCCTCGGAACCGCCCTGATCTCGATCGTCCTCGCCGGGGCGATGCGCGATCGACTGCCCGGCACCGCCGACGGGGGCATCGGGGCGGTCCGCGCGCTCCCGGCTCCGGCCGGACACGCGATCTCCCCTAGGCTGGCCGACGCCTTCCAGCACACCTACGTCTGGGCCGTGGTCCTGATGGCGCTGGCCCTGCTGCCCGCGCTGCTGCTGCCGCGCTACCACTCGAAAGGACGGAATTCATGACCACGGCACTGGTGCTGGGGCCCGGCGGCGTCGTCGGTACGGCCTGGACCGCGGGCCTGGCGGTCGGGCTGCGCCGGGCCGGCGTCGACCTGGCCGGGGCCGACCTGATCGTCGGCACCTCGGCGGGCGCGATCGTCGGCGCGATGCTCACGACCGGCCAGGACCTCGAGCGGTTCGGCTCCCTGCCGGGCACCGCCGGTCCCGAGGCACCGACCCCGGCGGCGCGTCCGACGCGGTTGAACGAGGTGTTCGCCGTGCTCGGTGATCGGAGTCTGGAGCCGGCGGAGGCCCTGCGACGTGTCGGCCGGATCGCCCTCGCCGCCGAGACGGGCGATGAGGAGGCGCGCCGGTCCCGGATGGCCGCCCTGACCGGCGCCGACTGGCCGGAACACCGGCTGCTGATCACGACGGTCGACGTCGAGTCCGGTGAACGGCGCGTCTGGAGCCGTGACGACGCCGTACCCCTGGCGTCCGCCGTGGCGGCCAGTTCCGCCATGCCGGGCGTCTACCCGCCGGTCACCCTCGACGGCCGGCGGTACATGGACGGCGCGCTGGCCGGTGGCGGCCACGCCGACCTCACCGCCGGCGCCGGGACCGTCGTCCTCATCGAGCCGCTGGCCCACCTGTTTCCGCAGGACGCGGGGGCCGGAACGCCCGCCCTGCGGATCGTCCCCGACGGTGCGGCGATCGAGGCGTTCGGACCCGACCTGCACGACCACGCGGCCTCACCGGCGTCGTACGGCGCGGGAGTCCGGCAGGCGGCCGACGTTGCCGTGGCGATCCAGAACGTCTGGCACGCGAACCGGCTCTAGCGCGTATCTCGGCACGGGCCCGGTGCAAAACAGAGCGGTGATCTATGTAATGCACATATATCCCGACATAGGCTGGTAGGTGTCGCTCGGCCTGCCGTCCGGGTCGTCCAGGGCCGCGGGCGGCCGGCGCCGGACCTACCGGCCGTACACCGACCGGCGCACCTCCGGTGTCGTATCCGCGGGCCGGGCCTGAGCGGAGGAGGTGCCCCTTGTCCGTTTCAACCCCGCAGCCGCTGCCGACCCGCCGTGAACGCCCGTTCGACCCGCCCGATGAGTACCGCCTGCTGCGGGAGGAGGATCCGGTCAGCAGACTCTCCTTCCCGGACGGGAAGGTCGGCTGGCTGCTCACCCGGCACGAGGACGTCCGGGCGCTGCTCTCGGACCAGCGGTTCAGCTCGGACCGGCTGCGAGCCTCGTCGCCGGTCCGGGCGTTCCCCATCCGTCCCGGCGAACCCGCCTTCCGCGCCGGGTCCTTCATCGGCATGGACGCCCCCGAGCACACCCGCTACCGCCGGATCCTCACCCGCTGGTTCACCACCCGGCGGATGCGCGAGCTGACCCCGCGGATCGAGCAGATCGTCGCCGGGCACCTCGACGCCATGGAGCGCACCGGGCCGCCGGCCGACCTGGTCCCCGCCTTCGCGCTGCCGATCCCCTCGCTCGTCATCTGCGAACTGCTCGGCGTCCCGTACGAGGACCGGGCGGCCTTCCAGAGCTGGACCGGCACGCTGCTCAGGATCGACGCGGACAAAGAGGTGATCTACGAAGCGCGCGACGCGATCTGGGACTACATCCGCGATCTCGTCGACCGCAAACGGCGTGAGCCCGACGACGCCCTGCTCAGCAGCCTCGTCCACGATCCGGACGACTCGCTCACCGCCGAAGAGCTGACCGGCGTCGGCCTGCTGCTGCTCGTGGCCGGGCACGAGACGACGGCCAACATGCTGGCCCTGGGGACCTTCACCCTGCTGACGCGGCCGGAGCAGCTGCGGACGCTGCGCGAGCGGCCGGAGCTGATCGACGGCGCCGTCGAGGAGCTGCTGCGCTACCTCAGCATCGTCCAGTACGGGCTCGTGCGGGTCGCCCGCGAGGACCTGGTGATCGCAGGGCATCGGGTCCGCGCGGGCGAGACGGTGGTCGCCGCGCTGTCCGCCGCGAACCGCGACCCGGAGCACTACCCCGACCCCGACCGGCTCGACATCACCCGGCCGCCGTCGCAACATGTCGCGTTCGGCCACGGCTTCCACCAGTGCCTGGGCCAGCAGCTGGCCCGTGCCGAGATGAAGGTCGCCTACCCGGCGCTCTTCACCCGCTTCCCCGATCTTCGCCTGGCCGTGCCGCCCGAGGAGGTCCCGCTACGGGACGACATGGTCATCTACGGGGTCTACCGCCTGCCGCTCACCTGGTGATCCCCGGCGCGCCCGGGTGCCGTCCGCACCCGGGCGCGTCCCCTCGGCCGGCGGGTGGTCAGGCGTGCAGCCACCGCTTCATGCAGGCGAGGAGCTCCTCGGTGTCGACCGGCTTGGCGACGTGGTCGGTCGCGCCCGCGGACAGGCTCTTCTCCCGGTCCCCGTGCATCGCGCGGGCGGTGACGGCGATGATCGGCAGGTCCGCGAACCGGGGCATGTCGCGGATCGCGGCCGTCGTGGCGTACCCGTCCATCTCCGGCATCATGATGTCCATCAGCACGAGCTCGATGTCGTCGTGTTCGCGCAGCACCTCGATGCCCTTCTTGCCGTTGGGCGCGTGGATCACCGACATGCCGTACAGCTCCAGCGCGCTGGAGATCGCGAACACGTTCCGGACGTCGTCGTCGATGATGAGCACCCGGCGGCCGCTCAGCTCCGCGTAGCCGAGGATCCCGGTGTCGTCGCCGTCCCGACCGGCTCCGGCGGGGCCTGTCATGAAGGGCAGCGCGTCGACGAGCCGCCCGCCCGACAGGTACAGGGTGACGCGCTCGCGCAGCTCGTCGAGGGAGGACAGCAGCTCGAACGGGTGGGAGCGGGCCCGGTCGGCGGCCAGCCGCTCCTGGGCGGCGCTCAACCGTCGGCCGGGGTGGCCCAGGACCGGCAGGGCGGCGAGTCCCGGCTGCCGGTCCAGCCGTTCGAAGAAGGCCGGCGCCGTGGGCAGGCCGGCGTCGAGGAGGACACAGGCGTGCGGGGCCGCGAGCAGGGCGTCGACCGCCTCGTCGACGTCGGCCGCGCCGGTGATCTCGACGTTCCCGTGCGTGTCGGCGAGGTCGGCCGCCGCGCTGCGCGCGAGCGCGGTGAGCAGGCCGCCACTCTGTTCCAGGACCAGCAGCCGGCGCGTCTCGGGAACGACCGGCGCGGTGGCCGCCGGGAGGCCGGAGACGGCGGGACCGCCGTCTCCGGCGGTGTACTCGCCCGGTCGCGGCGCCACCGACGGCAGGTACAGCGTGAAGGTGGTGCCGTTGCCGACACGGCTCTTCGCGTGGATCTCACCGCCGAGCAGCCCCGCGACCTCCCGGGAGATCGACAGGCCGAGCCCGGTGCCGCCGTACCGGCGGCTCGTCGTGCCGTCGCCCTGCTGGAAGGCGCCGAAGATCGCCTCCAGGTTCTCCTCCGCGATGCCGATCCCCGTGTCGATCACCTCGAAGGCGACGACCGGTTCGCCGGGCTCGGCCACCGGCAGGGTGACGTCGTCGGCGAGCCGGATCCGTAGCTGGACGCCGCCGCGCTCGGTGAACTTCACGGCGTTGGACAGCAGGTTGCGCAGGATCTGGCGCAGTCGCTGCTCGTCGGTGCAGATCTCGGCCGGTGCCTCATCCGCGATCTCGACCCGGAAGTCCAGCCCCTTCTCCGTCGTGAGGGGCCGGAAGGTGCTCTCGATGTCCTCCAGCAGCCGGGTGACGGCGATGCTCTCGGAGTGGAGGTCCATCTTGCCGGCCTCGACCTTGGACAGGTCGAGGATGTCGTTGATCAACTGCAGCAGGTCGGTGCCGGCCGAGTGGATGATGTTGGCGAACTCCACCTGCTTGGACGTGAGGTTCCGGCCGGGGTTCTGGGCGAGGATGCGGGCCAGGATCAGCAGGCTGTTCAGCGGCGTGCGCAGCTCGTGCGACATGTTCGCCAGGAACTCGGACTTGTACTTGGACGCCAGCGCGAGCTGCCGGGCACGCTCCTCGATCTCCTGCCGGGCCTGCTCGATCTCGAAGTTCTTGATCTCGATGTCGTGGTTCTGCCGGGCCAGCAGCGCGGCCTTCTCCTCGAGCTCGGCGTTTGAGCGCTGCAGCTCCTCCTGCTGGGCCTGCAGCTCCTCCGAGCGGGACCGCAGCTCCGCGGCGAGCCGCTGCGACTCCTCCAGCAGCGCGTCCGTACGGGAGTTGGCGATGATCGTGTTGAGGTTCACGCCGATGGTCTCGGCGAACTGCCGGAGGAAGTCGCGGTGCACCTGCGAGAAGCCGGTCAGTGAGGCCAGCTCGATGACGCCGAGGACCTGCCCCTCGAACACGATCGGCAGCACGATCAGGTCCGCGGGCGCGGACTCACCGAGGCTGGAGGAGACCTTCACGTACCCCGGCGGCGCCTTGTCGACCGTGATGGTCTTTTTCGTACGGGCCGCCTGCCCGACGAGGGACTCCCCCAGCTTGAACTCGCGGTCGGCGGAGGCGCCAGCCTCATGGGCGTAGCCGGCGATCAGGCGCAGTGCGGTGTCCTCGCCACCGGCGTCGGTGAGGTAGAAGGTGCCGTACTGGGCGGTGACGAGCGGCGTGATCTCGTCCATGATCAGCTCCGCCACCGTCACGAGGTCGCGGTGGCCCTGCATCTGCCCGGCGATGCCGGCCAGGTTGGTCTTCAGCCAGTCCTGTTCCTGGTTCTCCCGCGTCGAGTCGCGCAGCGACTGCACCATCGCGTTGATGTTGTCCTTGAGCTCGGCGACCTCGCCCTGGGCCTCCACCGAGATCGACCGGGTCAGGTCGCCGGTCGCCACGGCGCTGGTGACCTCGGCGATCGCGCGGACCTGCCGGGTGAGGTTGCCGGCCAGCTCGTTGACGTTCTCGGTCAGGCGCTTCCACGTGCCGGACACGCCCTCGACCTCGGCCTGGCCGCCGAGGCGGCCCTCGCTGCCGACCTCACGGGCGACCCGGGTGACCTCGGCGGCGAACGAGGAGAGCTGGTCGACCATCGTGTTGATCGTGGTCTTCAACTCGAGGATCTCGCCGCGCGCGTCGACGTCGATCTTCTTGGACAGGTCGCCGCGGGCGACGGCCGTCGTGACCTGCGCGATGTTGCGGACCTGGCCGGTGAGGTTGTTCGCCATCGAGTTGACGTTGTCGGTGAGGTCCTTCCACGTCCCGGCGACGTTGGGGACGTTCGCCTGGCCGCCGAGCTGGCCCTCCGTCCCGACCTCGCGGGCCACGCGCGTGACCTCGTCCGCGAACGCGCCGAGCGTGTCGACCATCGTGTTGATCGTCTGGGCGAGCGCGGCGACCTCGCCCTGGGCCTCGACGGTGATCTTCTGCGACAGGTCGCCCTTCGCGACCGCCGTGGCCACCTGCGCGATCGACCGGACCTGCGCGGTCAGGTTCGAGGCCATGACGTTGACGTTGTCGGTGAGGTCCTTCCAGGTGCCGGAGACGCCGCGGACGATGGCCTGGCCGCCGAGGTTGCCCTGGGTGCCGACGTCACGCGCGACGCGGGTGACCTCGTCCGCGAACCCGGAGAGCTGGTCGACCATCGTGTTGATGGTCTCCTTCAGCTCCAGGATCTCGCCGCGCGCGTCGACGCGGATCTTCTGCGACAGGTCGCCCCGCGCGACCGCCGTCGTCACCTCGGCGATCGACCGCACCTGGTCGGTGAGGTTCGCCGCCATGACGTTCACCGACTCGGTCAGCGCCTTCCAGGTGCCCGAGACGCCCTTGACGTCGGCCTGGCCGCCGAGGCGGCCCTCGGTGCCCACCTCGCGGGCCACCCGCGTCACCTCGTCGGCGAACGAGGACAGCTGGTCCACCATCGTGTTGATCGTGTTCTTCAGCTCGAGGATCTCGCCGCGCGCGTCGACCGTGATCTTCTGCGACAGGTCACCCTTCGCGACCGCCGTGGCCACCTGCGCGATCGACCGAACCTGCGCGGTGAGATTGCCGGCCATGAAGTTCACCGAGTCGGTCAGATCGCGCCACGTGCCGCCGACGCCCGGCACCTGCGCCTGGCCGCCCAGCCGGCCCTCGGTGCCCACCTCGCGGGCCACCCGCGTCACCTCGTCGGCGAACGAGGACAGCTCGTCGACCATCGTGTTGATCGTGGTCTTGAGCTCCCGGATCTCACCGCGGGCATCGACGGTGATCTTCTGGGAGAGGTCGCCGCGGGCGACCGCGGTCGCCACCTGGGCGATGTCGCGGACCTGACCGGTCAGGTTGCCGGCCATGGCGTTGACCGAGTCGGTGAGGTGCCGCCAGTTCCCGGAGGCGCCCGGCACCTGGGCCTGGCCGCCGAGCTTGCCCTCCGTGCCGACCTCGCGAACGACGCGGGTGACCTCGGAGGTGAACTGGGACAGCTGATCGGCCATGCCGTTGAAGACGCCGGCGATCTCGTCCATCAGCCCGTCGCCCGTCTGGGGCAGGCGGGTGGCGAAGTCGCCGTCGCGGACGGCGGTCAGCCCGGCGAGAAGCTGGCGCAGGGCCGCCTCGTCCGCACCGTCGGGCTCGCGAAGCGCCGATCTCCCGGCGTCCCGTTGAGACATGCTCCCACTCCGATCGTCCGCCCAAGTGCGCGACGCAAGTGATTTTCTATTGGACCGCCATCTACTTGCCTCATAGCAACCATACTGGCAGTGTTACCGTCGGACGCCTCCGGTCTGCGCCGATGTGACGTGTGCGCTGGGGGTCGTCCGCTCCCTTCCGGACGACGAGATAAGGGCTTGAGCTGACCGCATCCCGCAGGCGTCGCGTGACGCCCAACGTACACGCGGCGGAGCCGGCATGACGGTTCCGCCGGATGACGTCATCCGGCTGACGGCCCTTCTCGCCGAGCAGCGCCGGCTCCTCGACGAGACGCGCGACCGGACCGCGGCCCGCGCGCTCACGGACGTCGCCACGGGCATCCTCGTCGACCGGCTGGGCTGCTCCCCCACCGAGGCGCTCGGGCACCTGGCGCGCCTCGCGGCCGGCACCGGCACGTCCCTCGTCGACCTGGCGGCGGACCTGGTGAACCTCGCCGCGGACGACCCGCTGGCCGAGGCGGCCCGGCGGGGCGCCGCCGAGGGCCGGCCCACGGCGAGCCCCCGGCTGGCCGAGGTCGCCGTCGTCCACGCCGAGGACGGTGACGGAATGGCGGCGGCGCTCCTCGACGAGACCCTCTCACTGTCCGGCGCCGTCGCCGCCGCGCTGTGGGCGCTGCGCCCCGACGGCGCGCTCGAACTCGCAGGCGCGGTCGGGCTCGACCCGCTCGAGCGCGGGCACTGGCGGCGCATCCCACCGCAGCTGGACAGCCTGCAGCAACGCGTCGTACGCGGCGACGCACCGATCTGGTGGCCCGGCGGGGCCGGCCGGCGGCGCGGGGTTCCCCCGCTGACGGGTGCCGGGCAGGACGGGGCGCGGGCCGTTCTCCCCCTGTCCGCCGACGGCGGCCGCGTCGGCGTGCTGGAGATCCGCTGGGCGGCCGGGCTGCCCGGTTTCAGCCCGGCCGTACGCTCCGAGCTCACCGCGCTCGCCGAGGTGTGCGCGCGGACGCTCGACACCCGGCCCGGGTCGGCCGACGACGACCGGGCGCTCGACGCCGGCGCCGTGCTCACCGCCCTGAGCGATTCGTTCCTGCTGCTGAGCCCCGTCCGTGACCCCTCCGGTCGGGTCGTCGACCTGCGCATCGATCGGCTCGGCCGCAACACGCCCCGGGTGACCGGATACTCCGCCCGGAGCCTCCTCGGACAGCGCCTGTCGCACGTCTCCCCGCAGACGGCGCTGCCCGGCGGACCGATCGACGTCGGCATCGACGTCCTGGCGACCGGCCGACCTGCCGAGGCCGAGTGGTCGATCCCCGGTGCCGCCGGCGAGCCGGTCCACCGGGCCCGCGTCGCGCGGATCTTCGACCGGCTCGTCCTCACCTGGGCGGACGGCGGGCGGATCGGCGCCGCCGGCGCCCTCCTCGAACAGGTGCAGCGGCTCGGCCGGATCGGCGCCTGGCAGCACGACCTCGTGAGCGGGCAGATCATGTGGACCGAGCAGACCTTCGCGCTGTTCGGGCTGCCGCCCTCCGCCCCGGCCATCGGGCTGGACGATCTGTCCCACCACGTCACCCCGCAGGATCAGGCGACCGTACGGCGATTCCGCGACCAGTTGCTGCTGCTGCACCGGCCGTCCTTCGCGACGTTCCGGCTCCTCCGGTCCGACGAGTCCGTACGCCAGATCCGCGCCTTCGCCGAGCCGGTCACCGACCCGGCCGGGACGGTCGTCGCGATCCGGGGCGCGTACCAGGACGTGTCGGCCCACTACCACTCCGAGGTCGCCCTCGCGGCGACCCAGGACCGGCTCGCCGACACCGAACAGCGCGCCGAGGACCAGGAGCGCCTGGCGCTGCACCTGCAAGAGGCGATCCTGCCGCCGACCGTCCAGCCGGTCAGCGCCGCCGGCCTCGACGTCGCCGTCCGCTACCGGCCCGCCGGTGGCGGGCATCTCGTGGGCGGCGACTGGTACGACGCCGTGGTGCTGCCGGGCAAGAAGGTGCTGCTCGCCGTCGGCGACATCGCCGGCCACGGGCTCGACGCGGTGACGGGGATGGTCGCCCTGCGCAACGGCCTTCGCGGCCTGGCGATCACCGGTGCTGGCCCGGCCGAGCTCCTCGCGATGTTGAACAACGTCGCCTACCACCTGACCGGAGGGACGTTCGCCACCGCGATCTGCGCCCTGTACGACCCCACCGAGCGCTCACTGCGGTGGGCTCGGGCGGGTCACCTGCCACCCGTCCTCGTCCGGGACGGCAGCGCCGGGCTGCTGCCGCTGCCCGCCGGCTTCCTCCTCGGCCTCACCCCGGACGCCGTCTACGAAGAGGCCACGACCACCCTCGAACTCGGCGACGCGCTCCTGCTGTTCACCGACGGCCTCGTCGAACGCCGGGACATGCCGCTCGACGAGGCCCTCCAGGCGCTCATCCGCCTCGCCGGCCGGCCGGTCGGCGACGCGGAGAGCTTCAGCGACCATCTGCTCGGCGGCACCAGCGCGAACACCAATGACGACACCTGCCTGGTCACGATCCACCTACGGTGACCCGGACGACCGGCGGCGGACGCCGGCCTGGTGGCCATGGCGGCCCACCCGGCGGGTCGGCGTCGGGGCGGAATGCGGGAAGCGCCGGCGTGCGCGGTCGAATAAACCGAGCGCCGTGGAGATCGAACCGTCCGCGGACGGCTCGCCGGCCGCGGCGTGGAAACCCGCCATGCCTTCGATCAGCGCCTCACGGGCGGCGGCCGGCATCTCGCGCAGGACGCGGGCGAACTCGGCCTGCCGGCGCTCGCGGAGCTGGGCGAAGACGGCATTGCCGTTCCGGCTCAGGGAGACGGCCACGGAGCGGCGATCGGCCGGATCGATGTCCCGGGAGATCAGTCCCGCGGCCTCCAGCCGGTCGCACAACCGGCTCGCCGACGACAGCAGCGTGCCCAGCTCCGCCGCGAGCGCACTGATCGTCATCTCGTGGTTGCGGTCGATGATGGCGAGGGCGCGCAACTGCGTCGCCGAGACGCCGAAGCCGGCGATCTCCTGGGCCCGGTCCCACGCGTTGACCAGCGCCGCCGCATACGCTTCGACGATGGCGGCCTGCCGGTCGATGGGCTGGTGCGCACTGGCCATGTTCACACTTTCGCATACTCCGTGACGGAAAGGCGGATCGCCATGTCGTACGAACAGTCAGGCCGCGGAGGCCTGGGGGACGGTAACGCCCTCCGCGAGGCCGAACGCCGGATCTGGCTGGCGGCCCCGCACGAGCTCGCCGACGTCGCCGAGGAGACCGTACGCAAGCTGTGCGACACCGACGCCGCGGAGATCTACCTGACCGACTACCGGATGGCCTACCTGCAGCCGGTCGCCTCCGGGCAGGCGCCGATCGCGCTGGCCGGCAGCCCCAGCGGCCGGGCCCTCGCCACCGGTGAACCCGTGCTCGAGCCGCCCGCCACGGCCTCTCCCGGCACCCGGCGGCTCCTGCATCTCCCGCTGACCGTCCTCGGCAACCGGCTCGGCATCCTGCGCATCACGCTGCCCGACATCCCGTCCGCCGAGCAGCGGACCGAACTCCTCGACCTGGCCGCGACGCTGAGCCGGGCGCTGGAGATCGCCGACCGCGCCACCGACCGCTACCGGCAGGCCCGCCGCAGGGAACGTCTGACCCTCGCCGCGGAGATGCAGTGGGAGCTGCTGCCCGGCCGCGTCGGCTCGGCCCCGGAGTACGAGTTCGCCGGTCAGCTCGAGCCCGCCTACGCGGTGGCCGGCGACAACTTCGACTGGAGCGCCGCCCGCGACACCCTCCTCATCTCGGTGACCAACGGGATGGGTGAGGGGACCGCCTCCGCACTCCTGACCCAGCTCGCGGTGGGTGCGATGCGCAACGCCCGCCGCTCGGGCGGTGACCTCCTCGAGCAGTGCGGGCTGGCCGACGAGACGATCTTCCGTCACTACGGCGGCCGGCAGCACGTCGCCACCCTGCTGCTCAGCATCGACCTGGCGACCGGTGTGGTCACCGCCGTGGACGCCGGCTCACCCGTGGTCTACCGGATCCGGGGCGGAACCGTCGAGCGGGTGCCGCTCGACCGGCAGCTGCCGCTCGGGATGTTCGGCGACACCCCGTACACCGAGGAGCGGTTCACCGTGCGGCACGGCGACCGTCTCGTCATCGTCAGCGACGGTATGCACGCCGCGCACCTGCCCGGTGCCCGCGCGGGCTATGAGGAGGAGTTCCTCATGCGCGACCTCGCCGAGTCGCGGCTCCAGCCTCCGGCGGACCTGGTCCGCACGCTGCTGCAGCGGTTCGTGGAGCGCCACCAGGGCACCCAGCTCGCCGACGACGCCGTCGTGGTCTGCCTCGACTGGAAGGGCCGTTGACGAGCCCCCGGCCTCGTACGCGATCGCGCGGGCGGGCGGTCAGCCCTGCGGGCCCGGACCGTGGTGGCGCGGTCCGCCGCCCTTGCCACCGTTCCCCGGCCCGGCACCGCCGTTCCCGCCCTGGCCGGCGTCTCCGGCGAAGGTGACGCCCGTCACGACGCCGCCCTTCGTCGTCAGTTTCGCCACCGGGTTGGTCAGGCCGAAGTTCTGGCAGGCCAGGTTGCCGAACGACTGCTGCAGCCGCATGCCCAGGAAGGTGAACAGGCTGTCGGCCGCGTCCGGCATCGGGCTGGCCTGGCCCGCCAGCAGGCGCATGTCCTTCCGCAGCCGCGCGGCCTGGACGGTGTCCATGCCGCGGCAGTACGCCGCGGGCGACTGCCCGGCGGGCAGCGGGGGCTGGTCGACCCCGGCCCGGTACAGGTTCGTCTTGGCCGTGCTCATCCGGTCGTTCACCAGGGTCATCGGGTTGTTCAGCGGGACCAGCGCGCTCGGCGTCGCCTGGTGGGCGGCGGCCTGCAGTTCGTCCAGCGCCAGGGACGTCACCACGGTACCGGGGTTGGCGAGGTCGGGCGCCGTCCACGGCGTGCAGCCGAGGGCCGGGTCGACGAAGACGTCCAGCAGCGCGTTGTCACTCGGGTTCGCGAGCGTCTGGGCGCCGGCCAGCCCGCCCTTGTTCGCCGCGGTGTTCTGCGCGATCCGTCCGTCGGCCGTCGCGAGGTAGGTCGTCTGGACGTTGTCGCTCTGGTCCTGGTCGACGAGCGCGAAGTCACGCGTCGACATGCAGGGCATGCCGTCCTTGGCCGTGCCCAGCGCCGGCACGGTCAATCTCCGGGCCCGGATCGCGGCGTTGGCGGCCCGGAAGAACGCCGGGGCGTTGCAGTGGGCGAACTGGCCGAAGACCGAGCCGCCCAGGCCGTTCACGCACCTGCCCCGCTGCAGGCCGCCTCCCGTGCCACGCAGGGTGAGGGCGTCGCCGTTGAAGCCGAACCAGATGCCCACGACGGCGCCCGCCGGGAGGGCGGGTGTCACCGGCGCGGCGGCGGGCCGCGTGCCCCGGTCCACCACCAGCGGGCTGTAAACCGACAGCTTCCCGGTCGCCGGGTCGATGATGGTCGCCTGCACGAACGCCGACTGGTTGACGTTCGCCTCGTTACACGGGCCCATCCCCGCGTTCGTGGCGGTCAGTTGGTACGGCGTGGCCAGGCCACGGGCGCTCAACGGGTCGGCGGGGACGATCAGCGTGCAGTTGGGGTCGGGATCGGCCGCTGGCGCGCCTGCGCCGCCCGTCGGAGTCGGGCTCGGGCAGGAACTCGGCGTGGTGCTCGGCCGCCTACGCGAGGCCGGTTCGGCGCTCCCGGACGCCGCGCTCCCGCTCGGGGCCGGTCCGGCCGTGCCCGCCGAACCGTCGGCGCTCGGCAGGGGGGTTCCCGCCGACGGCCGCGCGCTCGCGTCCGGGGCGGCGCTGTCGGCGGACGGCCGTCCGGCGGCGTCCGGCATCGCGGTGCCGGACGACGGCGCCGCGGCCGGTGCGACGGCGGCCGGCGCGAGCCGGGTCGCGGCCCGGGCCGCCGGGGAGGGAGCGGCGGTCCCCGGGTCCGCGCTCGACGCACCGGTGGACGGTGCGCTGCCGGGGGCCGCCGTCCCTGCCCCGGCGGAGGGGCCCGCCGCCGCGCCGCCGGGCGGGGGAACGGTCGGCGAGGCGGCGGGCGTGGCCCCGACCTTGACCTCCTCGGCGCCCTTGCGCGGGAGCCTGCGGCGGCCGGGGCCGGTCCTGGGTGGTCGGTGGGTCGGTGTGGCGCTCGCGCTCGGACAGTTGGGCGCGCCGCCGAACGCCGTGAGCCCCATCTTCGCGGTGAGGGCCACGGCCGAACCGGCGGCGAGGACCAGCGCGACCGCGAGCGGGATGAACAGGCGGAACCGCCGCGAGCGGTTCGGGTCCTTCCAGTTCGACCTTTCCAGGTACGACATTCGGTGTCCTCTCGAGAGACCGGCGAGGCTCGGGGCGTGGTCCGCGGGGATCGCTCGTGACCGTGGTCAGGGCACGCGGGGGCGACGTGTCACCATTTGGTGGAGACCCGGCTCCTCAGGCCGCCGACGACGGGAGCCTGCGAGCCGGTCGCCGCCGGTACGGGAGTCGTGGTGGGCGGCGTGGGCGGTGCCGACGGGGGCGGGGCCGGGGGTGTCACCTTCCGGAGGAAGCGCGACCCCACCACGCCGATCCGGCCGTTGTCGGCGACGACCACCACCGCGCGCGGCGGGACGACGAGGCGGACCGCCTGATGCCCCACGACGGCGACGACCGTGGTCGGGCGGCGCACGGAGACGGCCGCGCCGCGCACCCGCCGGTCGGCCGCGCGAAGGGCGCCCACGACGCGCCACCGGCTCCCGACCTTGCGCAGGACCGCGACGGAACGGCCCGCCCGCGCGTTCCGGACCGTGTATCGGGACGTCAGCGCCACGGTCGCGGGTCTGGTGCGCCGCCGGGCGGTGCCGGAGAGCCGGGCGGTGGTCTGCCCGGTGTCGTGGGAGGCGGGGTAAGCGCGGTCCTGGCCGGCATCCCGGGCCGCCGTGATGGACGGGCCGGTCCCGATCGCGGCGATCGCCACGCCCGCCGTGGCCAGCCCGGCCAGGCTCAGGCCGGTGACCTTCGTCTTTCTCTGCACGGGGTCGCTCCTTGCTCCGTCGTCCGCGGCCCCGTACGGGGACCGCCTGGCGGGACTGCCGTGCGACGTCGCGCCCCGCCTGATCCGCGATCGCGCGCCGGTAGTGCCGCTGAGGAATGTAGGGAGCGGCCAGGGCCCGCAGGGCTCATCGGCGGCCGTGTTCGAATCTCGTAATATTTCGCGGCCGACCGCACCGGCGGCGTCGCTCGCGCCGTGACCTGCGGCGACGCGCCGTACATGTCACGCTCCGTACGGGACCGCGGACAGCGGGAGCCGCACCTCGAACCGGCAGCCGTGGTCGGTGTTGCGCACCTCGACCGCGCCGGAGTGCGCCTCGACGATGCCGCGTACGATCGCCAGGCCCAGGCCCGCCCCGGAGTCGGGTTCGGGCGTACGGGCGGCGGTGCCGCGCCAGGCGACGTCGAAGACACGGCCCAGGTCGTCGGGCGGGATGCCGCCGCACGCGTCGGACACCGCCAGAACCGCGTGCTGGTGACGCCGGCCGGCCTCGACGAGCACCGAACCGGCCGAGGGCGTGTGCCGGATCGCGTTGACCACCAGATTGGTCAGCGCCCGCGAGAGTTCCCGCACGTCCGCCCGTACGACGACCGGGTCGCCGACCTCGGCGCCCAGCAGGACGCCCTGCGCACGGGCGAGCGGATTGGTCCCGGCGACCGCCTGGTCGACCAGGTCGGCCAGGGTGACCCACTCCGGAGAGAGGGCGAGCGCCCCGGCGTGGATGCGGGACAGCATGAACAGGTCGTCGACCATGCCGGACAGACGGTCGACGGCGAGCCGCATCTGCGTGTGGTAGCGGGCCGGCTCGGGGGCCACGCCGTCCTCCAGCGCCTCGACCATGGCCCGCAGCCCGGCGAGCGGCGTCCGCAGGTCGTGGGAGACCCAGGCGACGAGTTCCCGGCGGGAACGTTCGAGGCCGCGCTCCCGCTCCCGTGCCTGGGCGAGCCGCGCGCTGGTGAGGCTGAGCTCCCGGCTCAACTCGCCCATCTCCGCCGTCGACAGGCTCCCGTCGGCCCCGGGCGCGGCCCCGTGCCCCAGAGCCCGCACGGCGCGGCGCAGCGTACGGCTGTCGGCGACCATGGCGCGCGCCAGCAGCAGGGCCATCGCCGAGGTGACGATCCCGGAGGCGACGCAGACGGTCAGGAGGACGCCGAAATCCTCCGGAGAGATGAACATCTCCTGCGCGGCGACGACGGTACCCGTCACCATGGCCAGCACGCTGGACACCGCCAGCGCGAACAGCGCGAGCCGCAGGGACCGGCCGCGCAGCGCCCGCATCACCGCCAGGCCGACGAGCCCGACCGCCGCGGCGGAGCCACCGCCGATCACGATGACGCAGACGTCGTCACTCACGCGCCCTCCTTCTGATTCACTCGCTCCGCTCGGCCATGCGCCCTCCTTCGTCGGAGGAGAGACCGGAGGCGCTGTGCTCATTGATTCACTCGCTCCGCTCGGCCATGCGCCCTCCTTCGTCGGAGGAGGGACCGGAGGCGCTGTGCTCATTGATTCACTCGCTCCGCTCGCTCATGCGCCCTCCTTCGTCGGAGGAGAGACCGGAGGCGCTGTGCTCATTGACTCACTCGCTCCGCTCGGCCATGCGCCCTCCTTCGTCGGAGGAGGGACCGGAGGCGCTGTGCTCATTGATTCACTCGCTCCGCTCGCTCATGTGCCCTCCTCCGTCGGAGGGTCGAAGCGGTAGCCGACGCCCCAGACCGTGACGATGAGCCGGGGCCGGTGCGGGTCGTCCTCGACCTTCTCGCGGAGCCGCCGGACGTGCACCGTGACGGTCGACTCGTCGCCGAACTCCCAGCCCCAGACGTGCTGAAGCAGTTCGGTCCTCGTGAAGACCTGCCCGGGACGGTCGGCGAAGAAGGCGAGCAGGTCGAACTCCCGGCTCGTCAGCGCCAGCGGCTCGTCCGCCTTGACGGCGCGGCGGCCCGCGACGTCGAGCGTGAGGTCGCCGATGGTCCGGGTCGCGGGGGCGGGCGGCGCTTCGGGCGTCTCCGCCGGGGGCGGGTACGCGCGGCGCAGTACCGACCGGGCGCGCAGCACGAGCTCCCGAGGGCTGAACGGCTTGGTCACGTAGTCGTCGGCGCCGAGTTCCAGCCCCCGTACCCGGTCGCCCTCCGTCCCGCGCGCGGTCAGCATGATCACCGGGACCGGGCCGAGTTCGCGGATCCGGCGGTACACCTCGAAGCCGTCCAGTCCGGGCAGCATCAGGTCCAGCACCACCAGATCCGGGAGGTGCGCCTCGGCCGACGCCACCGCCGACGGGCCGTCGGCCGCGCGGCGGACCCGCAGGCCGGCGCGGGTCAGATACGCGGTGACCACCTCGGCCACCATCGGATCGTCGTCGACGACCAACACCTCGGCGGGGTTGTCCACGGTCCGGAGTGTAAGGACGAGCTATCCGGATAGCGGGCGTTTCGCCCGATTCGGTGGTGGACGCGGGCCGGCGGCACCGCCCCTCCCGCCGGCGCGACGCCCCGTGCCGGGGACCGGGCATCCCCCGCGTCGGCGAGAGGACGCGGGCCGGGGGCGCGACGCACCGTCCATCGGCGGGACGACGCGGCCCGAGAGCGCCCATGCGCCCACGTCGGGGCCATCGGGATCGATATGTTTCCCGTATGTCATCACTCCGGGCGAAGCTCGCCTGCCTCGTCGCGCTCACGTCCGCCCTGGCCACCGGATGCGGCGGTGACGGCGGATCCGGGAAGAACCCGCCCGGCGGGACGCTGCTCCAGCAGGCGGCCACCGCGACGCGGGCGGTGACCAGCCTGGCCTTCGCACTGCGCACCTCGGGCCATCCCGATCTCAAGGTCGACAGCGCGGACGCGAAGCTGCTGCGCAACGGCGACGCCCAGGGGTCGGCCAAGACCACCCAGCTGGGCCTGTCGATCCAGCTGGACTTCGTCGTCCTCGGCAAGACCGCCTATCTGCGCGGCCTGACCGGAGGATGGCAACAGCAGCCGCTGTCCCGGGTGGCGGGGATCTACGACCCGTCCGCCGTGCTCGACCCGAACCGCGGGCTCGTGCCATTGCTGTCCACCGCGAAGAACGCCAGCACGAAGGGCCGGCAGAAGGTCGCCGGGCAGGACTGCTACCAGGTCGACGCGACGCTCGCGAAGGAACCGCTGTCGCGGCTCGTCCCCGGCATCACGGCCGACACGCCCGCGGAGCTGTCCATCTCCAAGGCCGACCACCGCGTGCTGAAGGCCGACGTGAAGGTGCCCGCGAAGAGCGGCGACAAGCCCGGCACGGCCACGGTCACCTTCACCGACTTCAACAAGCCCTTCTCGATCACCGCCCCGGCCAAGTGAACCTGAGGCGGCCGGGCGGATCCCGGCGGATCGCCCTCGGCGTCGGCGGCGTGGTCGTCCTGCTCGCCGCCATCGACGCGTACGTCGTCGTGACCGTCCTGGTGACGATGGTCGGCGACCTCGGCGTTCCGGTGAACCACATCGAGCACGCGAGTCTGGTCGTCACGGCCTTCCTGCTCGGTTATGTGGCGGGCATGCCGCTGCTCGGCATGCTGTCCGACCGGTTCGGCCGTCAGGTCATGGTGCAGGCGTGCCTGGCGGGATTCGCCGCGGGCTCGGCCGTGACGGCGCTGGCCGGCTCCCTGCCCGTCCTGATCGCCGGGCGTGGGATCCAGGGCCTCGCCGGCGGGGCCCTGCTGCCGATCACGATGGCGCTGGCGGGCGACCTGTGGGACGAGCGGCGCCGGTCCACCGTGCTCGGCGCGGTCGGCGCGCTGCAGGAACTGGGCAGCGTCCTCGGCCCGCTGTACGGGGCCGGGGTGGCCGCGCTGGTCGGCTGGCGCGGCATCTTCTGGATCAACATCCCGATCACGCTGCTCGCCATGGCGGCGGTCTGGTGGGCCGTGCCACGGGGACGCCCGTCCACATCGACGCGCGTCGACGTGATCGGGGGCCTGCTGCTGGCCGGCGGGCTGGGTCTGCTCGTCGCCGGCCTGTACAACCCGGACCCGCAGCGGTCGGCGCTGCCCTCGTGGGGAGTGCCGTGCGTCATCGCCGGAGTCGTCGTGATCGCCGCGTTCGCGGGCTGGGAGGCGCGGGCCCGGACCCGGCTGCTCGACCTGCGCGGCGCCCGGCGCGGCGGGCTGTTCGCCGTCCTCGGCGTCAGCCTGCTGTCGGGAGCGGCCCTGATGATCACGCTCGTCGACGTCCAACTGATCGCGCAGACGCTGTTCGGCCGGAACTCGACCGGCGGTGCCTTCCTGCTCGCCCGCTTCCTCGTCCCGCTGGCGGTGACCGCGTTGGCCGGCGGGCTGCTCGCCCGGCGGTGCCCCGAACGCTGGATCGTCGCCGGCGGCATGCTCGTGGCCGCCGGCGGCTACGCCCGGATCGCCGCCTGGCCGGTACGGGCCGAGGGTCTCCGTTACGACCTGGGGCTGTTCGCCGTCTCCCGGGTCGGCGTGGACCTCGCCGTCGCCGGACTGGGTCTGGGCCTGGTGATCGCGCCGCTGTCGTCGGTGGCGCTGCGGGCCGTCCCGGCCGTACGGCACGGCGTCGTGTCGGCCGCCGTCGTGGTCGCCCGGATGATGGGCATGCTGCTCGGCGTTGCGGGCCTGAGCGCCTGGGGTTTCTTCCGTTTCCACGCGCTGACCGCGCACCTCGTCACACCGCTGCCGATCGGCGTGTCGTCGGCGGAGTTCGCCCACCGCATGGCCGCCTACCTGGCCGCGGTGAAGGCCGCCCTGCACACCGAGTACGCCGACGTCTTCTGGGCGACCGCCGGGGTGTGCGTCCTCGCGGCCGTCCTCGGCCTGGCGGTCGGCGGCACCGCCCCGGACGCCGTGAACGAGCCCGTCGAGGACCCGTCCGTCCCGGTCTCCGCCGACCCGCCGTCCGCCTGACCGCGCGGTCCCCGGGTCACTCGGTCGCGACGGGCGTGCTGTCGCCGCCCTGGTCGTACACCGCCTCCGGCACGGAGTTCACGTCGGTGGCCTTCACCGGGTGGGCGTGGTCGAAGACCCCGGTGAAGTTGGCGGCGTACCGGTCCTCCATCGCGCCGTCCGCGATGGTGATCATCGCCTCGTCGTGCGCGTGGAAGCCGACCTCGGTGTAGTTGGGGCTGCCGGTGAAGACGACCTTCTGCCGGGTCCCCTGGTAGCCGCCGTCGATCAGCAGGTACTTCGAGTGCGCGTAGACGTTGGCGTTCTCCGACAGGTAGCGGATCTCGGGGTTGCCGTTACGGCCGCCCGGTTTCGTCAGCCGGCGGGCGACCCGCCGGCCGATCTGGTCGAAGACCACCTGCACGCGGCAACCCTCGTCGTCGAGCTTCCAGAGCTTCGCGGCGATCGGCTTCCACGTGAAGTGGCCCACGCTCAGCCGCACGCGCGTGCCGCCGGCGCAGGACACCTTGTCGAGGGCGTCGCTGATCGGATCGCCCTTCGCCCACGGGAAGAAGTCGAGCCGGTACGCCCCGGCCTGCACGGTGCGGTGGTAGTCCCCGGTCGCGTGCTGGGCGGCGAGGTCCTGGAAGTAGCGCAGGTAGGCGGCGTGCACCGCGGTGTCCTGGATGGTGAGCGCGTCGTTCCACTGGGTGTCGCGAGCGCCGTCCGTGGCGTTGGCCGAGGTCTGCACCACGACGTCCTTGGCACCCAGCGTCGAGGAGAAGAGGAAGAACTTGTTGTGGTTGAAACTGGGGCCGATGCAACCGCGGTCCCGGCGACAGGTGACGACCCAAGACCGCTTCTTGGTGTTCGTCCCAAGGCCGGCATGCAGCTTCTTGTACGCGGCGTAGGCCGTCGACTCGTGATCGAGCACGACCTGGACGTGGACCTTGCGCCGGCTGGCCGCGACCAGTTGCCGGGCGGTGTCCAGGCTCGCGAAGTGGTACATCGCGATGGCGATCGTCTCCCCGGCCGGCGTCCCGGCGATCAGCCGGGCGACCTGGTCGGCGATCGCGTCCCGCTTGGCGGAGCCGGCCTGGGGCGAGTTGAAGGTGGGTCCCGGCCGGACGACCGAGGCACCCTTCCCGTCCCCGCCGGGCTGCCCGGCGACCGGCCCGGGAGTCGCCCTTGGAGTCCGGCCGGAGGCCGCCCGCGCGGCGAGCCCGGGCGGCACCACCCCGGCCGCCAGTCCGCACACGGTGAGCACCGCCACCCTCGCCGTCCACCGCATCGTCACGAGTACTCCTGTTCTGGGGACCCGGGCGAAGAAACCGCAGGTCAGCGCCCAAGTGCCGGGAATCGTACAGGAACGGACATCCGGCAATCGAGGTCCAGAACAGGACAAAAAGGTAAAAATTGTCGGCGATACTCCCGGGCCGGGAAGATCTTTCAGGAACTCGGCAAAAGTACTTCTCCGCCGTGATGTCGAGAACCCCTCGGCGGCTCCGACTCTCCCGTGACGGCGCCCGCCGGAGACGCCACGACGAACCGAGGAGCTCGCCATGCGAAAGATCGTTTACTGGGTCCACGTTTCGATCGACGGGCACGTCGCGGGGCCGGGCGGAGCGTTCGACTGGCCGACGGTGGGTCCGGAACTGTTCGGCTACTCGAACGCGATGAACGAGCAGGTCGACACCCTCCTGTACGGGCGCGTGGTCTGGGAGGGCATGGCCTCCTACTGGCCGACGGCGGACGCCGACCCCACCACCGCCGACGACCACGCCCGGACGTTCGCGCCCTACTGGCGCCGAACCCCGAAGGTCGTGATGTCCCGCACCCTGGACAAGGCCGACCATGGCGCCCGCGTCATCGGGAAGAACCTCCCCGAGGAGGTCGCGGAACTGAAGCGGCAGCCGGGCCGGGACATCCTGCTGACCGGCGGTTCGGAGGCCGCCGCGTCACTGACCGAACTCGGCCTGCTCGACGACGTTCGCGTCGTCGTCCACCCCGTCGTCCTCGGCGGCGGCCCGCGGCTGCTCCCGGGCCTGAAGGACCGCCTCAACCTGACACTCGTCGACTCGCGCACCTTCGACGGCGCATCCGTCCTCCTGCACTACGAGCGCCGGCACTGACGTCCTGACCGGCCGGTCCTCCGCGCTGATCACTGGCGGATGCCGCCACCTATCGACAGCATCCGCCAAGGATCACGGCCGACCACTTCCCGCGCACTCGGGGCCGGGCGCAAGGCTCGGCGAAAACTCGCTCTGCCGGTTGGTTCGTCCTGATAGAAGACCGGCTTCCGGTGGCTTCACCGAGCCTTACGTCCGGTGGCCTTCGCCGCTGGGCTCGCGGCGAAGGCGGGCATCTCCGTCGCCGGGTGATCGACCGCTCTCGCGGTGACGTGGGTAACAGGGTTCTGCCCTTGCTCTCGGCGGGCGGTGGGCGCACGCTCGGGGCATGAGACGCGGATGTTCATGCGGTCACGGCTCCAGCTGCTCCTGCTCCAAGGGATGCTCCTGCGGCTGCAACGGCTGACCCGTCGTTCGGCCGACTGACGGCCCTCGGCCGTGCGCCCGCGTCAGGGGGCCACGGCCGGCAGGGCCGTGTCACGCCGGGTCTGCTGCCATGCGGCGTTCGGGCAGGCGGTGGTCTGGCACGGACAGTCCAAGTGGTCGTTCGGTTCGCCCAGACCACGCCTGCTCCACGAGAGCCGGTTGCCGCGCAGCCTGAACGCGCGCGGTGGCGTGCGCCGTCAGGCGATCCAGCCGTTGACGCGTGCGCGGTGGAGGGCCTGACGGGCCGGGGCGCCGTCGAGCATCTCCAGGCCCCTGATGGCCCAGAACCGCAGCGACTCGTCGTCGTTGTCGAGCTGGTCGGCCAGGAACGCCAGCGCGTCGGGTGACCGGGCCTCGGCGACGAGTTCGAGCAGCAGGCAGCGCAGGTCGTCGTCCCGCTCCTGGCCGAACGCGACGACGATGTCGTCGACGTACGCGTCCGCGTGCTCGCGCAGGAAGTCGAAGCCCTGCGCGCGGAGCGCCGGCTCCGGGCTCCGCATCGACTCCAGGGCCCGTTCAACACGCTGGTTCGCCATCAGGTCATCCTCGGCACCGGGTGGTCATGACGGACCGCATCGTAGAGGCATCCTCTGACGATCACCCGCCTCCCCCGGCGTTCCGGGCAGGGATGGTCATCGAGCATCATGGAAGGGTGACTGGGGCGGAGAACGAGGGCGGTCGGTCCGTCGGCGGACACGGTGGGACGGTGCTCCTCGGAGCGGATCCGACGTTCGACACCGCCTTCGCGATGCTGGTCGACCTGGTCGCCGACGGTGACGTCGTGGTCCTCAGCGGAGCCGGCCTGTCCACCGAGTCCGGGATCCCCGACTACCGGGGAGAGACCGGGCGCCGCCGGCGGGCCGAGCCGATGACGTACCAGACCTTCGTCGGCAGCGAGGCGGCCCGCCGCCGCTACTGGGCGCGCAGCCACCTCGGGTGGCGGCACGTCGCGCGGGCCGCGCCCAACCCCGGCCATCGGGCAGTGGCCGAGCTGCAGCGTCGTGGTCTGGTCGTCGGCGTCATCACCCAGAACGTCGACGGCCTGCACCAGGCCGGCGGCGCCCGTGACGTCATCGAACTGCACGGCAGCCTCGACCGCGTCCTCTGCCTCGGATGCGGTCGGCGCACCCCGCGCGAGGCGCTGGACGACCGCCTGCACGCGGCCAACCCCGGCTGGGACGGCGAGGCCACCGTGATCAACCCGGACGGCGACGCCGCCCTCGACGACGACCGGATCGACTCGTTCACCACGGTCGACTGCCTGGACTGCGGTGGCGTGCTGAAGCCGGACGTCATCTTCTTCGGCGAGAACGTCCCGCGCCCGCGCGTCGACGACTGCTACGCCCTGACCGAACACGCGGGCACCCTGCTCGTTCTCGGGTCCTCGCTGACGGTGATGTCCGGATACCGGTTCGTCCGCCGGGCGGCGGAGCGGTCGATACCGGTCGCGATCGTCAACCGCGGCGTCACCCGGGGCGACGCCGAGGCGCTGCTGACCCTGGACGCCCCCCTGGGCGCGACCCTCACCGCGCTCCTCCGCGAGCTGGGTCCGCGCTGAGGCCTTGTCCGCTCCCGTTCGCCGAACGTAGACGAACTACGCCATATGGTGATGGTGCGGGATGTCACCCAGCGAGACCGTTGCGTCATGGAATGGCGCTTAATCGGGATGGCGGTCGGCTGCCTGCTGCTGGCCGGGTGCGGTGGGACGTCCCGGAAGCCCGTCGCCGCGACGAGTCCGCCTCCCGTGGTCGGCTCATCCACGGCGGCTCCCTAGGACTCCGCGGATCCCGCGAGCCCGTCGGCGGGGGACTCGTCCCCCGCCGCCTCCCCCGGGCCGAGTGACGACGGCTCCGGGGACGCCTCCTCACCCGCCGGCTCCTCGCCCGTCGGGTCCGCGGACCTCGCGGGGACGTACCGGGTCGCGCGGGTCACCGCGTTCGCGCAGTACCAGGGGAACCCGGCCTGGATCCCGTCCGAACGTTCCCGGGTGGCCGACGCCGTCTGGGAGTTCGGCCGGGACGGAACGTTCGCGTTCACCACCTCGGACGTCCGCACCGACCTGTTCCCGCTGCACGGCACCTACCAGGTGAACGGCTCGACGCTCGCGTTCTCCGCGCACGGCGCGGCCGCCAACGCCGGAGGCAGCGCCCACGCCGAGCTGGTCGGGACGATGGACCTGTCGGCGGATCCCCGCGTCGTCCGGTTCAGGCTCATCACCGGCGCCGGGTACGGCGCGGTGGTGGACGACCAGCGCTTCAGCTCGGCGAGGGGCGCGGCGTACGGCGGCACGGTCGCCGTCGCCACCGGGTGACGGAGGAGAATCGCACGTGGACACCGTCGCGGAATGGGCGGAGCGCATCGCCCGGAGGGTCGCCCCGGACGAGATCGACTTCGCCGCCGATGTGGGCGAGGCCTACGCGGCCGGAGACGGCGCCCGGCGGGCCCTCTTCGACCGGCCGGGCACGGAGCCGGGCGGGTTCGGGCCGGGGAGCGCCGCCGGTGAGCTGCCCGTCGTCCTCGCGGCTCTGGCGGACACCGGACGATTCATCGTTCACGCGCTGAGCACCCAGGACGTCGGGAATCTCGTCGCCGTCGCGAGCCTGCTGGTCTCACTGCGCGGGGCCCGGCGGCCGCCCGCCGATGCCCCGGATGACGCGCGCACGGCGCTGACCCGGGCGTACGTCGAGCTGCGCGACCGGCTCCGGGCCGTCGGCCTCCCGCCCGACCGGGCCGAGCACCTGGCCCGCGAGATCCTCGAGGAGATGGTCACCGACGCCGTGGGCGCCGAGGACTTCCTCCGTCGCCTGGACGGCGGACGGCGTTGACCCGACGGGGCGTCGACACCGCGACACCCCCGTGGATCTGGCTGTTCCTCATCGGGTACCTCGCCATCGGCGTCCCCGACTCGATCGGTGCGTGGCATCGGCAGCTCGCCGACTACAGCGGTCACGGGTCGGTGTCCCCCGCGCTCACCTCCCTCGCCTCCTTCACCCTCCTGAAGATCTTCGCCGCGGTGGAGTTGCTTCCGGTCGCCTTCCTCACCGCCGGGGTGGCGGGCGTCGCGCTGCCCGCCGTGCGCGCACGCTGGGTGGAACGGAGGTCCGGCCTCGTCCCCGACGACCGGCCGGTCATGGCCGAGATGCGACGTTTCGTCCAGGCGTACGCGCCGGGCGTGGAGCTACGGGCCACCCTCCGGCCGGGACGGCTCGCCCGTGTCTACCCGGTCGGGCTCCGGCGCGCCCGGATCGCGGTGTTCCAGCCGATGGCCGCCCTGTGGCGCCGGGACCGCGCGGCCGCCCAGGCCGTGCTCCTGCACGAGATCGCACACGTACGGCAAAGGGACCACCTGATCGTCGGACTCGGCAGCCCCTTCCCCTGGCTGGTGCGCGTCTGGGCGCCGGCGTTCCTCCTCGCCGAGATCCTGCCCGCGACCATCTTCTTCACGCTGCGGCCGAACCTCGTTCGCCGCGCTGGTCGTCAAGCTCGCCGTCACGATCGTCGCCGCGACGCCCGCATTCCTCATGATCGGGAACTCCGTGCCGGACACGGCGCTGGAATTGACGCGGGGCATCCGCGCCTTCCTCGTCGACGGCCGTCCGCTCTTGGTCGTCGCCCTGGCGCTCCTGGCGACGTGGCCGCTGCTCGCCCCTCGATGGACGCGCGGCTGGTCGCCCGGCACACCGCCCGGATGTCCGGCCCGCTACCCGCTGTACCTCGTCGGCGCGATCGCACCGGCGCTGCTCCTGATGGCCTCACTCGTCCCCCGGCCCTGAGGACGGGCGGCATCGGCGACGGCGTCGTCATCGCCGCTGGCCGGGACCGGCGAACACGGTGAGCGCGCCGAGCCCGAGGTAGACGGCGCCGGTCACGTACCGCTGCCTGCGCTGGAAGGCCCGGCTGCCGCGCAGCCGGTGCCCGACCGATCCGGCCACGACGGCGTACGCGATGTCGGACACGAGTCCGATGAGGGCCGTCGTGCATCCCATGACGACGATCTGCGCCGGCACCGCCCCTATCCGCTCGTCCACGAACTGCGGCAGGAAGGCCAGAAAGAACAGGATCACCTTCGGGTTCAGGAGATTGACCAGCACTCCGTCGAGGTAGACACGGCGGAGCGGCCGTGGTTCCAGCACCGGCCCGTCGTGGTCTCCGCTCCGCAAGGCCCGTACGGCAAGGTAGACCAGGTAGGCGGCGCCCGCGTAGCGCAGCGCCCCGAACGCCGTCGCCGAGGCGGCCACGAGCGCGGACAGGCCGGCGGCCGCCGCGGCGACATGCACCAGTGTGCCGGTCTCGACGCCGAACGCCGAGGCGATGCCGGCTCGGCGTCCTTCGCCCACGCTCCGCGTCGTGATGTACAGGTGGTTCGGCCCGGGGATGGCGACGAGAGTGAGCGACGCCAGCAGGAACAGGATCGGATGTGTCACCGCACGCACGTTAGGCCGGGCACCGGCCCGGCCCCAGATCCAATCACCGCCGTGGAAACCGGACCATCCGCGCGACCGTCCTAAGTAAGGACGATCAAGGCCCAGGAGGTTCCGATGAACCAGGCGTTCGACATCGTGCTGCGCGGCTACAACCGCCGCCAGGTCGACGAGTACCTCCGGCGGCTCGCGCAGGAGCCCGCCGGAACGACGCCCCCTCCCGTCTTCGACATGGCGCTTCGGGGTTACGACCGCCGCCAGGTGGATCGGTATCTCGCGGAGAGCGGGGCCCCGGCGAGCCCCCCGGACGACGGACAAGGGCTCCTCGGGGATCTCTTCGGTCCCTGAGCGCCGGACAGCCGGCGGCGGCCGTGGAGCGGCTCACCTCGCGCCGCGGGCGGAGTGCTCCTCGTCCGCGGTGTGGGGGTAGGTCCCGCCGAGGATGTTCTCCCGGCCCCACGCGCCGAGAGGGGCGAGCGCGGTGTTCAGCGAGACGCCGAGCGGGGTCAGGGAGTACTCCACGCGGGGCGGCACCTCGTCGTACGCCTCGCGGTGCACGATGCCGTCCTCCTCGAGTTCGCGCAGGTGCGAGGCGAGGACCTTCTCCGTGACGCCCGGCAGGTGCCGGCGCAACTCGCCGAACCGGCAGGGGTGCTCGTTGAGGGCCCAGAGGATGAGCACCTTCCACTTCCCGCCGATGACGTCCATCGCCGCGTCGATGCCGCAGACGTAGGCCCCGGGCCTTCGCACGGTCGCCAACTCTCCACCCCTCCTGCCTGCTCGCTTACCCGGAGGTGACCACCCACCTCGAAGTGCGTACTTGTTCACCTTTGGGCCGCCCACGAGCCTAACCAGCATGAACTCGAACAGAACCCCTCTCACAATTCTCGGGCTCGGCACCATGGGCACCGCGCTCGCCCGCGCCTGGCTCGCCGCCGGACATCCGCTCACCGTGTGGAACCGCACCGCCGCCCGGGCCGAACCGCTCGCCGCCGCGGGCGCGACGGTCGCCGCCACCGCCGCCGAGGCCGTCGCCGCGAACGACCTCGTCGTGGTCTGCCTGCTCGACGACGCCTCGGTCGGCACGGCCCTCGCGGACACGGACCTCACCGGCAAGGACCTGGTCGACCTCACGACCGGCACGCCCGGCCAGGCGCGGACGCGTGCCGAGTGGGCGCGGTCGCGCGGTGCCCGCTTCCTGGACGGCGGGATCATGGCGGTCCCGCCGATGGCCGGAGTGCCCGGCGCCGGCGGCTATGTCCTCTACAGCGGCTCCCACGCGCTGTTCGAGGCGCGGCGGGACATCCTGGAGGTGCCGCTCGGCACCCGGTACGTCGGCGCGGACCCCGGCTTGGCGGCCCTGCACGACGTGGCCCTGCTGAGCGCGATGTACGGGATGTTCGCGGGGGCCGCGCACGCGTTCGCGCTGATCCGCGGGGAGGACGTCGCGCCGAAGGAGTTCGCGTCGCTGCTCGCGGGCTGGCTGACCGCCATGACCGCCTCGGTGCACGGAACGGCCGAGCACCTGACGAGCGGCGACTACACCGAGGGCGTCGTCTCGAACCTCGCCATGCAGGTGGCGGGCACGGCGACGCTGCTGCGCACGGCCGAGGAGCAGGGGGTGAGCCCCGAGCTGCTCGCCCCGTACGTCGACCTGATGAAGCGCCGCCTCGCCGACGGGCACGGTGACGAGGACACCACGGGCGTCATCGATCTGCTCACCCGCCGGACCGCGCCCGTCGGCTGAGTTTCGCGCACGGGCCGGCGGAGGTCCGTCCCGAATGTCGGCGGGCGCCGATAGCGTCGAGCATGTGATCGAACGGGTGGGGCGGGATCGTACGCACGACGCGCCCGGCCGGCACGCCACCGGCGACGACGCGCCGGCGGGGCCCCCGAAGACGGCCCCGCAGCGCGAGCGGCGGGTCGCCGCCGGGCTCGAGGAGCTCGACCGGTGGCTGCGGGACCAGGTGACCGAGGGCCTCGCACACCACCACCGCGCCCCGTTCTCGGTGTGGGACGACGTCGCGCGCCGGCTGGTCGACGCCCAGGCCGGCGCGCCGGCGTCCCGGGTGCGTGAGCTCGGCGCGCTCCCCGCCGACGGTCGGCCCGAGCGCTTGCTGGAGGAGTACGCCCTGCTGCGGCTGCTGGTCACGGCCTTCCGGCGCCGCGACGAGCTGCCCGAGCCGCTCCGGGCCACCGTACGGTCGCGGGTCGGCTTCACGGTGAGCCAGGAGGAGGTCCTGGCCGGCGACACGGTGCGGGACCACTGGTACGTCGCGGGGAGCCGTGACGTCGAGCAGGACCGGCTCGTCACCCGCCGCGTCTGGCTGCGCGGTCAGGACACCGGGCGGTCCGCGCTCGTCCTGTCCTTCGCCGCGCCGGGGCGGGCGCTGGACGCCTCCCTCACCGTCGGCGACACGCTCGACGCCGAGCTGGCCTTCCACCCCGGAGCGCTGCCGCTGCGCGCGCTCGTGGCCGCCCGCCACGCCGGGTCCGTACGCCGCCCGCCGCGCGGCACGACCGTGGCGGGCCTGCTCCGCGAGTACGCCGACGCGCTGGCCCGCGATCCCTGGCTGGAGCGGTGGCCGGCCGTGCTGGCCGACGCACGGCCCGCCCGGGACGCGGTAGGCGGTCCCTGCCTGGTCGACGCGGACGGGGCCGCGCTCCCGCTGCGCGCGGCCGACGTCTGGCGGCTGTGGGCCGTCTCCGGCGGACGGCCGCTCACCGTCTCCGGTGAGTGGTCCCCGCGCGGCCTGGTGCCGCTGTCCGCGTGGCAGGCGGACGAAGGGACCGTGATCCTGTGAGCGCCCGGAGACGGCCGCCACGCGGACCCGTACCGCCCTCCCCGTGGCACGCGGGAGAAGGGACCGTGGCTCCGTGAGCGCCTGGAACGAGCACGTGAGCGCCGCGCTCCTGGGGACGCGACGGCGGCCGGTGCCGCCGCTCGATGAGGCGCCCGCCGGCCCGGCCGATCCGGCGGCCCGACTGCTGGACCAGGCGGCGCTGCTGACGGTGCGCAGGCGGGCGGGGTGGCGGCCGGTCACCGCGGAGCCGACCGCGCCGGCCCCGGCGGAGACCGCACCCGTCGTGTCGCCGGCCGCGGCCGACCGGTTGCGGCGGATCCTGTCCGGTGAGCACACCCGCGTCCTCGCGGAGTGGCTGGAGGCGGCCGCCCGGAGCGGCCGCAGGGTGCCGCCGCGGCTGCTCCCGGACCTGCTGCACAAGGGCCGGGCGGACCGGGCCCTGCGTCCCTCGATCGCGCGGGCCGCCGGGCGGCGGGGCGTCTGGCTGGCCATGCAGAACGTCGACTGGGCGTACCTCGTCGTGGCCGCCGGCGGCGAGGAGGTCGAGGACCCTGAGGTGTGGGAGACCGGCACCCGGGCGCAGCGCGTCGCGCACCTCCTGCGGTCACGGGCGACCGACCCGGCCGCGGCCCGCGCGACGCTGTCGTCGACGTGGCCGCGCGAGCCCGCCTCGGAGCGGGCGCGGTTCCTCGCCTCGTTCGAGCGGGGGCTGTCCCTCGCGGACGAGGCCTTCCTCGAGGCCGCGCTGGACGACCGCGGCCTGGAGGTGCGGCGCATCGCGGCCGACCTGCTGGCCCGGCTCCCCGGCTCGGCGTACGCGCGGCGCATGACCGACCGGGCGCGCGCCTGCCTGCGGGCCGAGGCCGGACCGCCGGGCGACCCGGAGCGGATCGTGGTCGCTCCGCCGGAGCGGCACGACGAGGGCATGCTGCGCGACGGCATCCCGTACCACGCCACCGAGCGCGTCGGGAACCGCGCGGGGTGGCTACGGGAGATCCTCGCCCGCACGCCGCTGTCCACCTGGACCGAGCGGTTCGGCCTGCCTCCGTCACGCGTCGCCGCGCTGCCGATCGTCGCGCCGCCGATGACCGCCGGCGCACGGTCCGCACCGGACGAGCACGGCAGGCGGGACGTCCACCTCGGATGGGCGCGCGCGGCGGCGCGACAGCGGGACGCCGCCTGGGCACGGGCGCTGCTCGCGGGCGACGTCGTGCTCGGCGACCTTCCGGCACTCGCCGGCCTGCTGGACGTCCTGCCCCACGCGGAGCGCGAGGATCACGCGGCCGCGGCGGCGCGCCGGATCGAGGGCCACGCCGACCGGCTCACCGTGCTCGAACGGGTCCCCGGGCCCTGGACCGGACCGCTGGCCGACGTGATGACCACCGCCCTGGGCGACGCCCTGGCGGATCCCGCCGCCGGGCGGCTTCCGGCCGACCTGTGCCGCCTCGCCGGCGAGCGCCTCGCCCCGGCCACCGCGCCGCGCATCGGCGAGCTCGCCCGCCGGCATCCCGGCCATCGGCCGCTGTCCGAGCTCGCCGACGTGCTGCGCTTCCGGCACGACATGCTCGAAGAGCTCCGGTGACCCGCCCGCGAGACGAACGAGGATGCGATGACGACCGGCGACGGAACACCCCCCGACGAAGGAGCCGCACCGATGACCGAGCGGAGCGAGGGAATCAATCGACACGGCACCTTGGTCACGGGGGCCGACGAAGGAGGCTCCATGACCGAGGCCGTGCTGCGCCCGCACGCCGAGCACCAGTTCGCCGATGAGCTGGCCCTCCTCGCCGAGCGGGACGACCGGCCGCGCCCGCCCGGCTGGCGGCTGTCGCCGCAGGCGGTCACGGTCTACCTCTTGGGCGGGAGGCTGCCCGACGGCGCGATCGTCACGCCGAAGTACGTCGGGCCGCGCCGCCTGATCGAGGTGGCCGTCGCCACGCTCGCCACGGACCGGGCGCTGCTCCTGCTCGGCGTGCCCGGCACCGCCAAGACCTGGGTGTCGGAGCACCTGGCGGCCGCGGTCAGCGGCGACTCGACGCTGCTCGTCCAGGGCACGGCCGGCACGGCGGAGGAGGCGATCCGGTACGGCTGGAACTACGCGCGGCTCCTCGCCGAGGGCCCCTCGGAGGACGCCCTGGTGCCGAGCCCGGTGATGCGGGCGATGCGGTCCGGGGCCGTCGCGCGGATCGAGGAGCTGACCCGGATGCCGTCCGACGTGCAGGACTCCCTCATCACGATCCTGTCGGAGAAGGCCCTGCCCGTCCCGGAGCTGGGCACCGAGGTGCAGGCGCGCAAGGGCTTCACGGTCATCGCGACCGCCAACGACCGGGACCGCGGGGTGAACGACCTGTCCAGCGCGTTGCGCCGCCGGTTCAACACCGTCGTGCTGCCGCTGCCCGCGACGACCGAGGAGGAGGTCGACATCGTCGCCCGCCGGGTCGCCCAGATCGGCACGTCGCTGGAGCTGCCGGAGACCGTCGCCGGGCTGGAGGAGATCCGACGGGTCGTCACCGTCTTCCGGGAGCTGCGCTCCGGCCGCACCGCCGACGGCCGTACCCGGCTGAAGTCGCCCAGCGGCACGCTGAGCACCGCGGAGGCGATCTCGGTGATCACCAACGGCCGGGTCCTCGCGACCCACTTCGGCGACGGGGTGCTGCGGGCCGCCGACGTGGCGGGCGGCATCGTCGGCTCGGTCGTGCAGGACCCGGTGTCGGACCGGGTGGTCTGGCAGGAGTACCTCGAGACGGTCGTGCGCGAACGCCCCGAGTGGAGCGATTTCTACCGCGCCTGCCGCGAGGTCTCCTGACCGTGACCGCCCCTGCCCACGAGCGCGTCCGGATCTTCGGGATCCGGCATCACGGCCCGGGATCGGCGCGGGCGCTCGGCCGCGCGCTGGACGAGCTGCGGCCCGACGTCGTCCTGGTCGAAGGGCCGCCCGAGGCCGACGCCATCGTCGGTCTCGCCGCCGATCCCGGCATGGTGCCTCCGGTGGCGCTGCTCGCCCACGCGGTGGACGGCGGGGACGGACGGCGGGCGGCGTTCTGGCCGTTCGCGGAGTTCAGCCCCGAATGGCAGGCGATCCGGCACGCTCTCCAGGCGGGGGTGCCGGTCCGCTTCTGCGACCTGCCCGCCGCGAATCAGCTCGCCGACGGGCCGGCCGTCGATCCCGCGGGTTCCGAGGACCTCGCGGGGCCCGGCGAGCGGCCGGACGAGCCGGACGCGCCGACCGGCTCCCGGCCCGCCGCGCCCGAGACGGTCCCCGCGCCGGACGCGCCGACCGGTTCCCGGCCCGCCGCGCCCGGGACGGTTCCGGCGGCGGGCGAGCGACCGCCCGGTCCCGGCGGTGAGCCGGGGACGGACGGGCGGCCGCCCGGCGGCGGATCGGAGCCGGCCGTACGGCTCGATCCGCTGGCCCGGCTGGCCGAGGCCGCCGGCTACGACGACCCCGAACGCTGGTGGGACGACGTGGTCGAGCACCGCGGTGGCGGCCCCGCGCCGTTCGCGGCCGTCGCCGAGGCGATGGCCGCGCTCCGGGAGCACGCGCCCGCCCTGCCGGAGGACCACCTGCGGCGGGACGAGCGCCGCGAGGCGTACATGCGCAGGACGGTACGCCGCGCGCTCAAGGAGGGCTTCGAGCGGATCGCCGTCGTCTGCGGGGCCTGGCACGTGCCCGCGATCGCCGCCGGGCTCGGCCCGTCCCGCTCGGCCGGCGCGCCCACCGCGGCGGGCGACGACCGCACGCTGCGCGGGCTGCCGACGACGAGAGTCGCGATGACCTGGGTGCCCTGGTCGTACGGCCGCCTGGCGATCCGGTCCGGCTACGGCGCGGGCGTCACGTCTCCGGGCTGGTACCACCACCTGTTCACCGCGCCCGACCACCCGATCGAGCGCTGGTTCACCGCGGCGGCGGCGGTGCTGCGGGCGGAGGACCTGCCCGTGTCGTCCGCGCACGTCATCGAGGCCGTACGGCTCGCGAACGCGCTCGCCGCCCTGCGCGACCGGCCGCTGGCGGGGCTGGCCGAGGTCACCGAGGCGGCGCTCGCCGTCCTGTGCGAGGGCGCCGAACTCCCCCTGGAGCTCATCCAGCGCCGCATGGTCGTCGGCGAGCGTCTCGGCGCCGTACCGGACGGCGCGCCGATGGTGCCGCTGCAGCGGGACCTGCGGGACGAACAACGGCGGCTGCGCTTCCAGCCGTCGGCGTCCGCCAGGGAGCTCGACCTGGACCTGCGCCGGCCCGTCGACCTCGATCGCAGCCGGTTGCTGCACCGGCTCCGGCTGCTGGGCGTCCCCTGGGGCGAGCCCGGCGCGTCCGGACGCGGCAAGGGGACGTTCCGGGAGACCTGGACGCTGGCCTGGCGACCGGAGTTCGACGTCCGGCTCGTCGAGGCCGGCGCGTGGGGCCTGACCGTACGCGACGCGGCGGCCGCGCGGGCGCGGGCGCTGGCCGCCGAGGCCACCGGCCTCGCGGACCTCACCGCGCTGGCCGAGCAGTGCCTGCCCGCCGACCTCGGCGACGCGCTGCCGGCCGTGATGGCCGCGCTCGCCGACCGGGCGGCGGCCGACACCGACGTCGCCCACCTGATGGCGGCGCTGCCCGCGCTGGTCCGTACGCTGCGCTACGGGGACGTCCGGGGCACCGCGGCCGAACCGCTCCGCACCGTCGTCGACGGCCTCGTCGTGCGCGTCTGCGTCGGGCTGCCCGCCGAGGTCACCGGACTCGCCGACGACGCGGCCCGCACGCTGCTCGACCGGGTCGACGACGTTCACGGCGCGCTGTCCCTTCTCGGCGCCGGCGAGCACACCGCGCGCTGGCACGGGACCCTGAGGGCCCTCCTCGACCGCCCCGGGCTGCACGGCCTGATCGAGGGACGGCTCACCCGGCTGCTGCTGGACGCCGGGCTGCTCGACGGCCTGGGCGGGACCGCGGGCGATGCGGACGGGACCATGCGCGGGGCGGACGGGACCACGGGCAGGGTCGGCGGGACCACGGGCGGGGTCGGCGGCCGGATGGCGCGCGCCGTCTCGGTCGGCGCCTCTCCGGCCCGCGCGGCCGCCTGGATCGAGGGGTTCCTGTCCGGCGGCGGGCTGATCCTCGTCCACGACGACCGGCTGCTGCGTCTGGTGGACGACTGGATCGCCGGGCTGCCGCCGGACTCCTTCACCGGCGTGCTGCCGCTGCTCCGCCGGACGTTCGGGACCTTCGAGGCGCCGGAGCGCCGTGCCATCGGCGAACGGGTGGCCCGGATCGGAACCGCCTCCGGCCCGGGCGCCGCCGACGACGAGGCCCTCGATCTCGACCGTGCCGCCCCGGCCGTACGCACGGTCCTCGACATCCTCGGCCCGCCGCGGGCGGATTCCGGCCCGGGAGGTCGCTCGGCGACGACCGGCCGGGGGAAGCCGCGGCCGGACGACGGGAGGGAGCGGACATGACCGCCGGTGCTGAGGCGAACGAGGAGCGGCTGCGACGCTGGCGGATGGTGCTCGGCGGCGAGGCGGCCGAGTCCACCGGCGCGGCCCTGACCGGCGACGACGCCACGATGGACACCGCGCTCGAAGCGGTGTACGGCGCGGGTGGACGGGGTGCCGGGCGGCGCGGCCGCGGCGCCGGGCTCGGCGCGTCCGCGCCGCAGGTCGCCCGCTGGCTCGGCGACATCCGGGCCTTCTTCCCGTCCACCGTCGTCCAGATCATGCAGAAGGACGCGGTCGAACGCCTCGACCTGACCCGGCTGCTCCTCGAACCCGAGATGCTGGAGGCGGTCGAGCCCGACGTCCACCTGGTCGGGACCCTGCTGTCGCTGAACCAGGTGCTGCCCGAGCGGGCCAGGGAATCCGCGCGGGCCGTCGTCCGCACCGTGGTCCGCCGGCTGGAGGAGCGTCTCGCGCGGCGCATGAGGTCGGCGGTCGACGGCGCCCTCGACCGGTCCGCGCGGCGACATCGCCCCCGACGCATCTCCGAGATCGACTGGCACCGCACCATCCGCGGGAACCTCCGCCACTACGTTCCGGCCCGCCGGACCGTCGTCCCGCACCACCTCGTCGGGTACGCCCGCCGGCGCCGGACCGTCGAACGCGACATCGTCCTGTGCGTCGACCAGAGCGGTTCCATGGCGGCGTCGGTCGTCCATGCCGGCGTGCTGGGCGCGGTCCTTGCCTCGATGCCGACGCTGCGCACCTCGCTGGTCGCGTTCGACACGTCGGTCGTGGACCTCACCGACCGGTTGCGGGACCCGGTCGAGCTGCTGTTCGGCAGCCGGCTCGGCGGCGGTACCGACATCAACCGGGCACTGGCCTACTGCGAACGCCTCATCTCCCGTCCACGCGAGACCGTCCTCGTCCTGATCAGCGACCTGTACGAGGGCGGCTCCCGCGCCGAGATGCTCAAGCGCGTCGCGGCCATGACCGCCGCGGGCACGCGGGTCGTGGCGCTGACGGCCCTGTCGGACGAGGGGACTCCCGCCTTCGACCACGCGAACGCCGCCGCGCTGACCTCTCTGGGCGTCCCCGCCTTCGCCTGCACGCCCGACGCGTTCCCCGATCTGATGGCCGCCGCCATCGAGGGCCGCGACCTGACGGAATGGCCCGAACGGGCGGATCCGGCCCGGTAGGACGGCCTGGCCGGGACGCCCGGTCGGGCGACCCGGCAGGGCGACCCGGCAGGGCGCTGTCCGCGTCGCATTCATCGGCATCTCCCGGCGAGCCCGCGCCGCTTCGCCGGCCGGCGCCTGGATAGGCTGAGTCACGTGATCCCCTGTTCGCCAAGCCGTCCGTGACGGACGGCCACGCCGCGACGGTCCGGGCGCTGACCCGGATCTCGACGCCTCCCCTGGTTCCGGAGATCTCCCTGCACTTGGCCGAGGAGCCCTTCGCGGCCTGGGAGGCGACGCAGCGTGGCCGGACGGCGGCGGACGTCCCGCCGCCGTTCTGGGCCTTCGCCTGGGCGGGTGGCCAGGCCCTCGCCCGGCACGTCCTCGACCAGCCGCAGGCGGTGGCCGGGCGGCGCGTCCTGGACCTGGCCAGCGGCTCCGGCCTCGTGGCGATCAGTGCGGCGCTGGCGGGCGCCCGGTCCGTGACCGCCTGCGACATCGACCCTCTCGCCGCGACCGCCATCGGCCTCAACGCCGCTCTCAACGACGTGCACGTCGACGTCCTCGCCGACGACGTCCTCGAACGCGGCGTCGACGAAGTGGACGTGATCCTCGCCGGAGACGTCTGCTACGACGCGGACCTCGCCGAGGCCATGATGACCTTCCTGCGCGCGCAGCGCCGACGCGGTCTGGACGTCCTGCTCGGGGACCCCCTCCGGCCCTATCTGCCGGACGGCCTGGCCGCCGTGGCCCGGTACGAGGTCGCGGGCACCGCCAACCTGGAGGAGCGCGCCGTCACCGCGGCGGCGGTCTTCGCCCTCCCGCACTGACCGAGCGCGGGGTCAGGTCGCGTCGTGGAAGACCAGGCCCAGGGCGCGGCGGTGGCCCGACCGCACGGTGCTGACGCCGTGGCGTACGGCGCCCGCCGACCAGCCCCTCTTGGTGCGGACCGGCCGGTCGCGGGTGGTGAACACGAGGCCGTGGCCCTGCCGGAGCACCGTGGTGGTGCCCCGCGACTGGGCCCGGGGCCGCTGCTCCACCAGCAGGAACTCGCCGCCCGTGTAGTCGGTGCCGTGCTCGTCGAGGCCGATGACCACCTGGAGCGGGAAGACCATTTCGCCGAACACGTCGCGGTGCAGGGCGTTCCAGTCGCCCTCCCGGTAGCGCAGCAGGATCTGGGCCGACCGGTCCTGGCCGGCGTCGTGGCACATCGCGAGCCACTCGTCCAGGTCGTCGGGCCACGGCGCGGGCCTGCCGAGCCGGGCCGCCCAGTCACGGGCGATCGGCAGCAGACGCGGGTAGAAGGCGCGGCGCAGCTCGGCGACCGGCTCGGGCAGCTCGTGCGTGAAGTACCGGTACTCACCGGAGCCGAACCGGTGCCGGGCCATGTCGACCGTCGTGCGGAACAGCTCGGCCCGCTCGTACAGCCCGGCGACGGCGCGGCACTCCTTCGCGGTCAGCAACCGAGGCGTCAGCGCGCAGCCGTACTCGTCCAGCTCTCCGGCGATGGCCGCCCAGTCGGCGGCGTCGACGTGCCGCCTCACCTCCGGGGCGGTGATCTGCGAGGTCATGCCTCCACTCTGCGACGGACGGCCCCGCCGGACTCGCGAAATTCCGACGTCACGTTCGGCAGGCGGCTCCCGGAGCGGCACCCACCGCACCGCCATCCGCGGCGCGGCGGCCATGACGCGTCCTTCCGGATGAGTCAGCCGAAGGCGTTGAACGTCGCTTCGGGGCGGTCACGTCGGGAGTACAGCGTCCAGGCCGTGTCGGCGATCTCATCGGGATCCAGCGATCTGATCCCCACGTCGCCGAACCGGTCCCGCTGGGACTCGACCATCTCGTGGATGTCACCGCGCTCGATGAGCCCGCCGATGATCAGGCTTCCGGCGTAGACGCCCTTCTCGACCAGCGCCGTGTTCAGCGTCAGGGCGTAGTTGCGCAGCGCGGCCGAGGACAGCGCGAGGGCGCCGAGAGCGGGCATGGGCGTGACGGCGCTGAGGCCACCCGCGAAGAGCAGACCGCCGTCGCCGCGCTCGATCATCCCGGGGAGCACCTTGCCGACCACGTCGACGGCCGAATACACCGCGGCCATCGCCTCCCGGACGCTCGCCGTGTCCATCCCGACGATCGGCTCCGGAGGCGTCCGCAGGTCCGTCGCGGCGGGCCCGTAGTAGAGCACGTCGATGCGGTCGAACCGCTCGGCGACCGCGTCCAGCGCGGACAGGATCTGGTCGCGGTCGCGTACGTCGGCGACGAAGGACTCGACCTCGATGCCCGCCTCGGCCAGAGCGGACACGTATCCCGCATGCCGGCGGTCGCTGCGCGATATGAGCGCCACCGCATGGCCTTCACGGCCGAAGCGATGCGCGATGGACATGCCGAGCCCGGGGCCGACGCCCACGACCACGGTGGTCTTGCGTGCGGACATGAGAGCGCCCTTCCAGAGAAGTTGAAGGTTTCCTCAATTTAAAGGTCACGTTAGCACGAATCTGAGGGCACCCTCGACTTCATAGGATGGAAGGCATGGCAACCGGAGCCAAGCCGCTGCGCGCCGACGCCGCGCGCAACCGAGACAAGCTTCTAGCGGCCGCTGCTCAGATGTTCGCCGAGCGTGGCCTGGACGCACCGCTGGAGGAGATCGCCCGCAAGGCCGGGGTCAGCATCGGCACCCTCTACAACCACTTCCCGACCCGTGAGGCGTTCTTCGACGTGATCTTCCCCGAGAGGCTGGGCGCGCTGGAGCGGATCGCCGCCACCGCGCTGGCGGCCGATGACTCATGGGCCGGATTCGTCGGCTTCATCGAGGGGCTGTTCACGTTGCAGGCGACGGACCGCGGAATGAACGACGCGCTCGCCCAGCGCTTCCCCATGAGCTCTGAGGTGAAAGCGGCCTGTCGCCGCGGGTTCGAACAGGCGGAGAGGATCATCGAACGGGCCAAGGACGACGGGGTGCTGCGGGCCGACTTCGCGTCGCAGGACCTCGTCACGCTGGTCTGGGCGATGTCGCAGGTGATCCGGGAATCGATGGACGTGGCACCGCTCGCCTGGAAACGGCACCTGGCGTTCTTCCTCGACGGACTGCGCGCCGACGCCACCGGCGCCGGCACGGTGCCGGCCCTGGCGCGGGAGTGACGCGCGGACGCCGCCGTCCGCCATGCGGCTAACCGGTCCACCGGAGCACGGCGGCGGCCCAGGTGTAGCCGGTGCCCGCGGCGAGGAGGAGAACGTGGTCGCCGGGCACGAGACGGCCCGCACGGGCGGCCCGGTCCAGCGCGAGGAGCGGGTCGACGCCGCTCATGTGACCGGTGTCGTCGAGGTACTCCGCGCGGTCCGGTGGCAGGCCGAGCTCCTTGAGCAGGGCGTCGTGCAGGGACCGCTTGACGTGCAGCGCGCAGAGGAAGTCGGCGCGGTCCACGCCCGAGCGCGTCAGCGCGCCGGTCGCCGCCGCGACGAAGTTCGGCAGGCTGACCGGGTCGAGGCGCTCCTTCATCGACCGGGGATCGGGCACGTCGAGGAGATGCCGCCGCCCGCGTACGGTCTCGGCGTCGGCCGGCGCGACGCTGCCGCCCGCCGGGACCATGACGTCACCGGAGAAGGAGCCGTCGGTGAGCATGTGGCAGCCGAGAACCTCCGCGCCCTCGTCCCGGGTGAACAGCGCGGCGACCGCGCCGTCGCCGAAGTCGTACGCGAACCGGACGCGCGGGTTGGTGTAGTCGATGAGGGACGACTCGCGGGAGGCGCCGACCGCGAGGACGGTGGTGAGCTCCGTCTCGGCGCGCAGGAGGTTCCGGCAGACGCGTACGGCGACCGGCGATCCGCAGGAGACGTACGCCATCTCGAACACCGCCGCCCGGCGCAGCCCGAGCAGGTGGGCGATGCGCGGCGCGGCGTGCCAGACCGCGTAGTCCTTCCACGTCGAGCCGAAGTAGACCAGGGCGTCGACGTCGTCCGGGCGGAGGGCGCGCTCGGCCATGAGGCGGCGGGCGGCCGTCGCCGCCATGTCGCTGACGTGCTCGTCCGGTGCGGCGATGTGCTTGCCGCGCAGGCCGAACCGGTCGACGAGCACGTCCTCGGGGATGCCGCTGAGCCCCGCGATCTCGGCGGCCGGCATCCAACGGGACGGCAGGTACGACGCCGTGGCGGCCAGCCCGATCATCCGGCGAACTCCGCGCGCAGTTCGTTCTTGAGCGTCTTGCCGACCGCCGATCGCGGCAACGCGGGCACCAGGCGCACGTGCTTGGGCACCTTGAACGCCGCGAGGCGCTCCCGGCAGTGCGCGAGCAGCCCGTCGACCGGGACGTCGCCGACGACGAAGGCGCATCCGACCTCGCCCCAGCGCCCGTCCGGCACGCCGACGACCGCGACCTCGGCGACGCCGGGAAACCCCGCGAGCACCGACTCGACCTCGGCCGGGTAGACGTTCTCGCCGCCGGAGACGTACATGTCCTTCACCCGGTCGCAGATGCGGTAGAAGCCCTCCGCGTCGCGCTCGGCGATGTCGCCGGTGCGCAGCCAGCCGTCCGGGACGGCCTGCCGGGTCGCGGCGGGGTTCCGCCAGTAGCCGGCGAAGACGTTCGGCCCGCGGACGACCAGCTCGCCGCGGCCCGGTCCGGTCAGGGGCCCGTCCGGGCCGAGGAGCGCCACGTCGACGTGCGGGTACGGCCTGCCCGCCCAGCCGACCCGGCGCGCGACCTCTTCCGGGGGCAGGCACAGGACGTTCGGGGCCGCCTCCGTGAGGCCGTACCCCTGGGTGATCCGCACTCCCCGCTCCAGCCAGGTGCGCAGCAGCGGCTCCGGCATGGGCGCGCCGCCGACGACCACGCACCGCAGCGACGACAGGTCCGCGGTGGCGAAGTCCGGCTGCGCGGCCATGAACTGGTACGTCGCCGGGACGCCCATCATCGTGGTCACCCGGCGCTCCGCGACGAGCCGCAGCGCGCGGCCCGGGTCGAAGGCCGGCTCGAGCACGACGGTGGCGCCCTTCCACCAGGCGAGCAGCGGCTGGACGTTCCAGCCGCCGACGTGGAACTGCGGGAGCACCTGCAGGACTACGTCGTCCTCCCGCAGCTCGCAGCCCCGGTCGAGGGACAGGTTCGTCCAGAAGCAGTTCGCGTGGCTGAGCAGCGCGCCCTTGGGCCGGCCGGTGGTGCCGGAGGTGTAGACGATCAGCAGCCCGGTGTCCGGGCCGACGCCCTCGTCATCGACGGGGCCGGGCGCGGCCGCCACCGCGTCGAGGCTCTCGCGGGTCAACTCTGCCACCGGCCCGGCGAAGGGCGGGAGGGTACGGCCGGGGGCGGCGAACAGCATCGCCGGTTCGGCGTCGCAGACCTGGTAGGCCAGCTCCGGCACGGTCAGCCGCACGTTGAGCGGCACGAGGATCAGCCCGGCCTTGGCGCAGGCGAAGAAGAGTTCGGCGTGCTCCGGCCGGTTGTCGGTGAGCGTCGCGACCCGGTCCCCCCGCCGGAGGCCGCGCGCGACCAGCCCGGCCGCCAGCCGCTCCGAGCGGTCGTCGAGCTCGGCGTAGGTGATCTCCTCGTCGCCGAACACGATCGCGGTCCGGCGCGGCGTCGTACGCGCCCGGTCGCGGATCCAGCGTCCGAGGATCACGAGGCGCCGAGCCCGCGCCGGACGAAGGCGTACATCTCCTCGAAGACGTGCTCCGGCACCTCGCCGGCCTCGGCGTCGTCCCGCCACAGGATCCAGCGCATGCCGATCATCTCGCCGACGCCCATCAGCGCCCACGCGACGACCTCCGGGTCGGCGGGAGCGATCTCCCCGGCGTCCATCGCGCCGCGCAGCCCGGCGACGTACCCGTCGGCGATCGCCTGGTAGTGCCGGCGGAGCGCGTCCGGCGCGGCGAACTCCGCCTGCCGGATGATCCGGTACAGCGCCGGGTGCTCGGCGGTGAACCGGAAGAAGCCCCGGAACCCGAGCCGTTCGGCCTCCGTACGGGTGCGGCCCTGCCGGGCGCCCTCGGACATCGCGCGGCGCACCCGGCGGTTCAGGTCGGCGACGAGCTCGTCGAAGATCTGCCGTTTGCCCTCGAAGTAGAGGTAGAACGTGCCCTGCGCGACCTCGGCCGCCTCGGTGATCTTGACGATCGACGCGTCGTGGTAACCGAGGGCGCCGAAGACCTGCTCGGCGGCGTCCAGCAGGCTGCGCCTGGTGCGCTCCCCCTTCGCCGACAGCGGCCGTCCGCGCGTGCTGGTGGGCGGCGGCTCCTCCTCGATGCGCCAGGCCATCGCCTCAGCCCGCCAGGTGCGCGTGGAACATCGCGGCGAACTCGTCCGGCCGCTGGGCGTACGGGAAGTGCCCGGTGCCGGCCATCACCCTCTCCTGGTAGGCGCCGTAGCGGTCGAGGACCTGCCGGGTCTGGGCCTCCATGGGCTGGGCGGGGAACGCGTCCTCGCCCGGCCAGCCGGGGACGTACCCGAGCGCGCCCAGGTGGCCGAGGTCGCACATCGAGGTGTCGGAGACGACCGCGTCCTGGTCGCCGTGCACCCACAGCACCGGGGCCCGGCAACCCGACTCGGGGAAGCCGCTCCAGTCGAAGTACTTCGGCGACATCGTGTTGAGCACGCCGCGGGTGCCGGGCGCGGTGCCGGGCCAGTGCGGCGAGGTCGTCGCGTCCCCGGGATAGTGGTCGTCGCCGACCCGGGTGCGCAGGATGCCCTCGAGCAGCTCCTCCTCGGCGCGCACGGCCTCGGCGCCCGGGAAGTACAGCGTCCGGACGACGTTGCGCGGCGACACCGGATGCGCGTCGGTCCTGTCGCCCTCCCGCATGAGCTTGACCAGGTCCGGGTTGGCGGTGCCGCCGCCCGATCCCGCGAAGTCCGGCGTGCACGGCGTGCCGTCGAGGCGGGTGCCGCCGAAGCCGTACGGGCTGACGGGCGCGACCAGGGTGATGGTCCGCGCGCGCTCGGGATGCCGGGCGGCCAGGTCCATGACGACGCCGCCGCCCATGGAGTGCCCGACGAGGTGGACCGAGTCCAGACCGAGCTCGTCGAGCAGCGCGACGAGGTCGTCGCGGAAGTCGCCGACCCCGCGCGTCGCGTCGATCGGCGCCGCGCCGCTGCGGCCGAAGCCGCGCAGGTCCGGCGCGATGCCGCGGTAGCCGGACGGCAGCAGGCGGAGCTGCTCGTCCCAGGCGGAGCCGTCGGACAGGTTGCCGTGCACGAACAGCACCGGCTCACCCTCGCCGGCCTCACGCGTGTACATGGTCATGTTCACTCCCGACCGGCTCTTGACGCGGTAGGCCGGCACCGCCAAATTAACAGGTGAATCACCTCTCATAAAAGGGGCGGCGGATGCGCAGAATCCTGGTCACTCTGATCCTCCTGTTGATGTTCGCGTCGCCTCTTCCGGCGTACGCGACGTCCTCGGTCACGCTCGAGGCGACCTACACCAGCGGCCTGGAGAACGGCTGGGCCAAGGTCGAGCGGTATCGCGACACGTCATCCGGGTTCGCCGCCGAGGCGTACCCGCCGGGCGGCGTCGGTGACCAGACCGGGCAGACGCAGCGGCTGTTCGGCGGCGTCGCCGAGCCGCACTCGTCGCGCTTCCTCCTGTACCAGGCGCCGGGCGCGCTGACCGGCTCGAAGCCGGTACCGGTGCTGCTCGTGCACGGCGCGAACCAGACGGCCGACCAGGCGTGGGCCAACCCGAACGTCCTCGGCGCCAACGGCTGCGGCAGTTCGAGCTGCCCCTCCACCGGCCTCATGCAGTACCTCGACGGGCGCGGCTACAAGGTCTTCGCGATCGGCTTCCCGCACAAGACCGGCGACGGGTACTACTGGAGCGAGCAGATCGGCGACGCCGTCAAGCTCATCAAGGCCGAGACCGGCGCGTCCCAGGTCGACGTCGTCGGCTGGTCGAAGGGCGCGTTCAACGCCCGCATGTACGTCTCCTCGCTGCGCAGGTCGTGGGGCACCGCGTACGCCGGCGACGTGCGCAGGCTCATCCTGGTCGGCGGGCCGAACAAGGGCTTCGACTGGGGCTTCCGGCACGGCTGGAGCCACGACTTCGCGATCTACCCGCAGTGCGGCGGCTCCCTCGACGCGCCCGCGCCGCACACCGCGATGGTCTGCTACGGCCTCTGGTACGACGAGACCCAGCTCAGCTACGAGGGCACGGCGTTCCCCGGCGGGCGGCAGATGCTGTACCGCTGGGACGACGTCTACCCGCTGCCGACCACCGAGCAGGACTGGTACACCACCTACTACGGGGGCCAGGGCTACTACACCAGCGGCCGCGGCATCCAGTACAGCATCGACCAGGGCTCGCTGGTCCAGCCGCTGATCGACGCCGGTGTCCCGGCGAGCGTCCCCGTGTACGAGCTGTGCGGAAACTCCCCGACCATGCCGCTGCTGCACAATGAGCACACCGGCCCGTCCGACGGCGCGGTGTTCGTCGCCAGCTGCACCAACACCGCCGGGATCGCGAACCGCGCGGCCTCGGCGACCCTGCCCCTCAACCACCTGCAGCTCGGCTGGAACTCCGGCGCGGAGGCCCAGGTGGCCTCCTGGCTGGGCTGACCGCGCGAGACGGAAGGACGGCGATGACGACGGGCACGGCGACGGCGGCGGGCGTACGGATCGCGTACGAGGAGGTGGGCGACGGTCCGCCGCTGCTGCTGATCCACGGTCTCGGCTACCCCCGCTGGGGCTGGGCGCCCGTCGTCGAGCCGCTCGCGAAGAGCCACCGGGTCATCACCTTCGACAACCGCGGGATCGGCGGCAGCGACGCGCCGCCGGGCCCGTACGACACCGCGACGATGGCCGCGGACGCGGTCGCGGTGCTGGATGCTCTCGGCATACGACGGGCGCACGTCATGGGCGCGAGCCTGGGCGGGATGATCGCTCAGCTGGTCGCCCTGGACCACGCGGACCGGGTCGACCGGCTGATCCTGGCCTGTACGACACCGGGCGGCGTGGAAGCGTACCCGCTGCCGGAGGCGACCCTCACCCTCATCCGCGAGGCGGCCGGTCTGCCGCCGGAGGAGGCGACGCGCCGCCTGACCGCCAACGCGCTGGCGTCGCCATACCCCCTGGAGGATCTCCTCGCCCGCAGGCTGGCCGACCCGCAGGATCCGAGGGCGTGGCAGGCGCAGTCCGCCGCCTCGCTCGGCCACGACGCGTTCGGGCGGCTGGCCGGCGTCACAGCGCCGACCCTGGTCCTGCACGGCACCGCCGACCGCGTCGTCGACCCCCGGAACGCGCCCCTGCTGGCCGAGCGCATCCCCGGCGCGCGGCTGGAGTGGCTCCCCGACCAGGGGCACCTGTTCTTCTGGGAGGACCCCGACGGCACGGCCGAACGAGTACGGCGCTTCCTGGAGTAAGACCCGGCCGCTCCCGCCCTGTCGCCCGGCCGGGCGACAGGGCGGCAGGCAGACGGCCGGGCGGGAGGCGCGCCGGGTGCCTCGTTCCCCGGCGCCTACCCCGCGGCGGGGCCGACGCGGAACCAGTCGAACGCGGCGGTGTCGCCGGAACGCGGGAGCGTCCGTCGACGGGCGGCTCACTCCAGGCCGCGGTACTCGAACCAGTCGAAGTCGGCGACGTTCGCGCTGGGTCGTCCGGTGCTGGTGGCGTACATCCCCAGGTAGGCCCCGATGAAGCCGCCGGCGACCTCGGTGCTCAGCACGGTGCCGTCCACCGGCCCGCCGAGCGGCCGCCACGACGAGCCGCGCACGGCGTACCGGAACTCATAGACCTGGTCGTGCGCCTCGACCGCCAGCCGGACCCGCCCCTCCGGCAGCGTCTCCTCCGCGAGCGTCCGGTCCGCCCCGGCGGCCCTGCGGATCAGCCGGAGCACCCGCCGGCCGCCGCGGAGGGTGACCACACACCGGATCTGGAAGGCGTCGTTCTGCAGGAGGACCAGGCCGGCGCACTCGTTCGCGTCGCGGGGAGCGAAGTCCAGCGCGGTGTGGGCGGCGCAGTGCGCGTGGCTCTGCCGGCGGGCGACCAGACTCGGGCAGGCGTGCTCGGTCACGGTCTCCGGGCGGAGCCGCAGGCGCAGGTGGCCGGGGCGTTCGGCCAGGTCCCAGAACCGCTCGCGCGGTGTGCGGAGCCGGTTCCACTGCGGGCCGAGTTCGGGATCCTCGAAGTGGTCGCAGGCGGGCTCGGCAGGCCAGCGGTGCTCGGGCAGGTCCGGAGGGGTTCCGACGGCCTCGACCCGGCCGATGCCGGGCGCGACGACCGGCCAGTCGTCCTCCCACACCACCCGCGTCAGGAAGGTCTCCCGGCCTAGGTTGCCCAGGCGGCCGCCGGACGGGCGGATGCCGAGCAGGACCGCCCACCACTCCCCCGGGCCGGTCCGAACGAGGTCGGCGTGCCCGGTGGCGACGATCGGGTGACCGGCGCCGAGATGGCGGTGGGTCAGGACCGGGTTGCGCGGGTTCCCCTCGTACGGGCCGGTGACCTCGCGGGACCGCGCCACGGTGACGGCGTGGTCGCCCGCGGTGCCGCCCTCGGCCACCACCAGGTGGTAGAAGTCCCCCACCCGGTACAGGTGCGGGGCCTCCACCCACACGGCGTCGCGCAGGGCGCCGCGCCACAGCACGTGTTCCGGTCCGGTGAGGCGCAGCGCCGCCGGGTCGAACTCTCGCAGCCAGATCTCGGTGTGTCCGTCGGCGTCTACCGGGCGGGTCGCGTGGAACCAGGCCCGCCCGTCGTCGTCGAACAGCAGCGACGGGTCGAAGCTCTCGGACTCGCCGAGCCATTGCGGCTCGGACCAGGGCCCGGCCGGGTCGGTCGCCGTCACCACGAAGTTGCCGGACGGGCCGGGACCGTCGACCAGCGTGCAGACGACGTAGAACGTGCCGTCGGCGTGGCGGATGGTCGGCGCGTACAGGCCGCCCGAGGGGCGGACGCCGTCGAGCGGCAACTGTTCCGGCCGGTCGAGGACGTGACCGAGCGGCCGCCAGTGCACCAGGTCCCGGCTGTGGTGGATCGGCAGCCCGGGGAACCACTCGAACGAGGAGGTGACCAGGTAGTAGTCGCCGCCGACCCGGCAGATCGACGGGTCGGGGTGGCAGCCCGGCAGGACCGGATTGCGAAAGGCGCGCGGCGACGGCGCGGAGCGGGCGTTCTCCTGGGCCGGGTTCGCCATGTCGTCGCGGGGCCGGTCAGGCGGAGGGCGGGGCGGTGGACAGCCGGACGCGCAGCTCGGTGGCGAGCTCGACGCGCGGGGTCACGAGCGACTCGCCGTCGAGGAGCTGGAACAGCGTCCGGGCGGCGACCCGCCCCATCTCCTCGAGCGGCTGGCGCACGGTGGTCAACGGCGGCGACAGCCACTGGCAGAGCGGCAGATCGTCGAAGCCGACGACGCTGAGGTCCCCCGGGATGGTGAGACCCGCCTGGCGCGCCGCCTCGTAGACGCCCATCGCCTGCTGGTCACTGCCCGCGAAGATCGCGGTAGGACGGTCCGCCGACTCCAGAAGCTCACGCGCCGCCTGGAACCCGCCCTCGTACTGGAAGTCGCCGTACCGGATCAGAGTGCGGTCCAGCTCGATGTCCGCGCGCTCCAGGGCGGCCCGGTAGCCGTCGATCCGCGCCTGGGTGCACAGCATCTCCTGCGGGCCCCCGATCGCGGCGATCCGCCGATGACCGAGCGAGATGAGGTGCTCGGTCGCCGACAGGCCACCCGACCAGTTCGTCGCCCCGACGCTGACCAGATCGCTCTCGGGCAGGTCGACCGGGTCGATGACGACGAGCCCGACGCCCGCCCGCTCGATCTGCGCGCGCTGCGCCGCGGTGATCCGGGAGGTGACCAGGATCACGCCGTCGCTGTGGTGCTGGACGCTGAGCGAGGCCCAGCTCGGCGGCCGGGCGTCGTCCCCGCGCACGAGCGAGACGACGGTGCCCGTGCCGCGCTCGGCGCACTCGGCCTCGACGCCGCGCAGGATCTCCACCGCCCAGGGGCTGTCGAGCCCGCTGATGACGACGTCGACCAGGCCCGACCTGCGCGCCCGTCGTACGCCGGGCGGGAGGTAGCTGTGGGCCTTGAGCAGCCGGGTGACCCGCTCCCGGGTGGCCGCGGCGACGTCGGTCCGGCCGTTGAGCACCTTGGACACCGTCGCCGTGGAGACGCCGGCCTCCATGGCGATGTCGGCCAAGGTGGGCCGGGAACGCCGACCGGTCGTCGGCTCCGATCCCGTTTCGGCTGGACGTGCCACGCGCGCCTCCACATCGTCGATCTTGCGTTTCGAAGATTAGCGCAATCTTTCGACATCCTCCTCGGAGCAGGTCGTCCGGTCAACGACGGCCGCCGCAGGCGAATCTCTCTAGCGCCGCGCCCGAGAGGGTCCGCAATGACTTTCGAAAAACTATCGACCGCCCCGTGACCGATGACCCCGTCCTCTTGGGAAGATAGCCGACGTCACCGACGACGAGCGGGGCCCGGCCGGCGGGAAGCGCCCGGCGGCCGGCGAGAGATGCTGAGATCGATGCGGCGGCCGGGTCCGGCGCCGCGTGAGGGGAAGTGCCATGCTGCTCGGTGAGGTCCGCGAAGAGATCGTCGACACCTGCCGGCGCCTGTCCGCCGCCGGTCTGCTGCCGGGCACGTCCGGCAACGTCAGCGTCCGGGTCGGCGACCGCGTCGCGGTCACCCCCAGCGGCGTGGACTATTCCGAGCTGACCGCCGATCTCGTCGGGGTGCACGCGCTGGACGGAACGCCCGTCGACGCGCCGCTGCAGCCGACCTCGGAACTGCCGTTGCACCTGGCGGTGTACGCCGCGAAGGAGACGTCGGCGATCGTCCACACGCACTCGACGGCCGCCACAGTGCTGTCCACGCTCGTCGACGAGCTGCCGCCGATCCACTACATGATCGCGCAGTACGGCGGGCCGGTCCGCGTCACGCCCTACGCGACGTACGGGACCCAGGAGCTGGCCGACAACACCGTCGAGGGCCTACGCGAGTCGACCGCCTGCATCCTGGGCAACCACGGCACGGTGACGATCGGCGCCGACCTGCGCACGGCCCGGACCGGCAGCGAATACCTCGAATGGCTGAGCGAGCTCTACCTGCGCGCGGTGAGCGCCGGCACGCCGCGTCTCCTGGACGCCGAGGAGATCGCGCGGGTCGCCGAGAGGCTCTCCGGCTACGGCCAGACCCCACCGCGGTGACCGTACTCCCGTGTCACCCGGAGTGTCGGCCCGGCACATTCGGGTAGCCGACCGGTCAGCGGCGGCTACCGCCGCCCTGACGGGAAGGAGTACGACGATGACCGAGTACGAGAGGTCCCGGGCCTTCGCCGCCCCCGCCGAACTGGTCTTCGACGAGGCCGCGGACCCGCAGACGATGGACGAGTGGATGCCCCAGGAGGTGCACCTGGAGGCGGCCGACCTGCCCGAGGTCACGGTCGAGCACGGCTCCGAGCGAGAGCGCGCCCTGATGCGGACCGAGCGCGATCAGCTCCGGGTGGAGTGGGGCACCCGCGACACGGATGAGTACGCCGGCTGGCTCCAGGTCACGGGCATCGAGCCGGACCGCAGCGAGGCGGTCGTCCACCTGTCGTTCTTCGACGAGCAACACGCGCCGCCCCGATCCCGGGTCGAACAGGAACTGACCGAGAGCCTGGACCGCCTGACCGAGAAGGTACGGCACCGCAGCGAGCAGTCCGGCGGATAGCCGCCGCGCCCGGTGACCGGCCCACCGCCGGTCACCGCCGGCGGAATTCCGTTGCGGGACGATCATGCCCGGTTACCCTGAAACCGTGTGCAGGTACGCGATGGTCGTCTACAAGGTCCACTACGTCTGCGTGCCCTGCCGCCAGAGCCACAAGTACCCCTGGGACGGCCGAGAGCACCTGTGCCCGCGCTGCCGCACGCCGATGACCTACGCGGGGCACGACTTCGCCGCACCTCGGCGGGCCGACGACCGCCGATGGGCCGCCGTGGCCGCCGTCCTCGCTGCCGGCCTGCGCTACGAGGGATTCGAGATGTGCGGCTGCGGACATGACCCGAAGTACCGGCCGCGCACGGCTACCGAGGTCCGGGCACGCCTCCGAGCGGGCACCCGCGCAGGCCTCGCCGACGCCCAGTCCCTGTCCCTCCGCGACGTCTCAGACGCCCACCCTCAGTCACATTGGGGCCGACGCCCGCTCTGAGCACTGACGTTTCGCCTTGTGAGCGGCAGCGTCACCAATTCGAATCCGCTCCTTCCAGTCGGCTCCTGTGCTCGTCGATCGCCGACCGGCTTCGCCGGAGCTCGTGGATTCCTGGATCACGCATGCCCGGGCAGAGAAGGCGTTGTTGCGTTCGAGCTCTTTCCTGGACGTTCCTTCTTAGAAGCTGTCTACAAAAAGGGGAACCCCAATGAGCAAGTTCACCTCCGCGATCGGTTCGCTCGTCCTGCTCGGCGTGTGCGCCGTGCTCGGCGCGATGATCCTGGGATGGGTCGTGATGTGGACCATCGAGACGGCCCACGAGGTGTGGTGGCCCGTCATCCCCGAGATCGGGTACTGGAACGCCGTCCGCCTGGGCCTGCCCCTGGCGGTGCTGGGGTCGCTCCTCTTCGGGCGGTCCCGGAGCACGAAGAACTAGCGCCGAGTACAGGCGCCAGCCCCAACTGCGTGCCGCCGATCCCTCGGCGGCACGTTGCTTTTGTCGACGTTATCGACCGTCACCCACCCCATAAGTTCGGAACGATGAGGCGCTAGCGCTGGCCGCGTTGGTCAGGCGAGCCCGAAGCGAGGTTTCTCGCGCCCCAGCACCGGCGAATCGGAGCGCTCACCCGCATGGGAACCTTTGTCAAGCCATCCCGCCGTTTGCGCCACGCCAGTCTCGTTCTCGGCTGACTGAGATCAGGAAAAAGGCCCGCCCTTCGCCTTCTGACGGGCGATGGACGGGCCTGCTTGTTTCTCCGCTCTGTTCGAGCAGAGTCGGGTTGTGCGCCCGTCGCGATTGTCCGACGAACCTCCGGTTAGAACCCGGACCGCCTCGTGACCGTAGGTCAGCGGGTCTGCCCCCTGTGGTTCAGCGGTCGAGGGGACAGCAGGGCGGCGTGGGCATCGGCGGCAAGGACCACCGCATGGGCGGAGCGGCCAGCACCGGCCTTCCGCGCATGCTCCCACATCCGCAGGTACTCCGCCTCGCCGATCCCGTACGCGCGGGCCTCGGCGATCTCCGCAGCCGACGGACGAGCCGGGCTGTGCCACGCGGACGCCCACGCCAGAACTGTGCGGACGAGTGCGCGGATGAAGAGCTCGCTCATGCGAAATCTCCCCTCTCAGAGGATCTTGTTTGTGGGGCCTTACCCCGCCCACTGTCCTGGATCGGACGCCCGAGACAAGTCAGATACGTCCTGGATCTTCCGCCGGACGGCCACCGACCTCGGCATCGGCTGACGCCGGCCGGCCCGGCCGCCCGACGGCGCTGGTACTCGTCCAGGTAGCGCGGCCAGAAGCCGTCCGGGTCCGAGAAGGGCACCGGGCCCCAGCGCCGCGTGTCCGCGCGCACGACGTTCTCGGCACCCTCCCAGTCGTCCGGCGACGGCAGCTCCACACGCCGCGTCGGTGCCTCCGCCATCACCTTGTACAGCACATAGGCCGGCGAGGACAGATGGCTGTTGATGAGCTCGTAGCCGACGTCCTGGTCGGGGTCGCTGTGCCAGATCGTGCCGTCGTCCAGACTGACGAAGGTACGCCTGGTCAGCATCCAGCCGAGCTGCTGCAGCCACTCCTTCGGGGTGTCGACCGGCTCCGGCACGTCGTCCCGTTCGGTCCCACAGGCTTCGGGGTCTGTGGGGCATGGCCGATCAGCGGGGTGAACGCCCGGAACACGCCATCGGAGTGGCAGATCCCCACCTCGGTCGCGAACCGCAGATCCACGAGATCGCTCCACACCCGCTCGGCGAACTACCGCCGGAACCTGACCAGCGCGCCCCGTGGCTCGGTGTCGATCGCCCGCTGCCACTCGACCGTCACCCGTATACCCGTCACCCTCCCATGCCGCTGCCGCCTGCCCGTGCGCGCATGCGACCGATGTGATCAAAGCAGGACTGGGAGCCGCCCCACGCCCTGCGGTGTGAAGATCCCTGGTGATCGCTGCTGCTAGACAGCAGCGCTCACCAGTGGATCCACGTCCAACCGCGCGCGAACGCGCTCGGCTCCGTCGGCCTTCGCACAGACTCGGTGGTGGCGCGAAGGCTCGGTGATCCGGCTGACGGATCAGGACGGACCACCGCATGTCGCCTCCCGCGGCGCGTCTTAGCCGAGCGTTGCGGCGCGGTGCGGTCGGCGGCGTGGCTACAGGTGGGCGACCAGGAGTTCTGGGCGTTCCACGCAGTCGGCGACGAAGCGGAGGAAGCCGCCGGCCACGCCTCCGTCACAGACGCGGTGGTCGAAGGTGAAGGACAGCTGCGCCACCTTGCGCAGCCGGATCTCCCCCTCGAACGCCCAGGGCCGGTCCGTGATCCGGCCGACGCCGAGCATGGCGGCCTCGGGATGGTTGATGATCGGGTTGGAGCCGTCCACGCCGAAGACCCCGTAGTTGTTCAGCGTGAACGTCCCGCCGGTGAGGTCGCGCGGGTCGAGCCGGCCGGTCCGGGCGGCCTCGGTACGTTCCCGGATCCGGGCGGCGAGCTCGGCGAGCGTGAGCCGATGGGCGTCGCGGACGACCGGCACGACGAGGCCCCGGTCGGTCTGCGCGGCGAAGCCGAGATGCACCTGCGGAACCTGGACGATCTCCTGGCGTTCGGCGTCCACGTAGGCGTTGAGCTCGGGGAACCTCCGCAGCCCTGCGACGCAGATCCGGGCGAACAGCGCCAGCATCCCGATGCGGGCGTCGGGGAGCGCGCCGGCGAGACCGGCCTTGAGCTCGACCAGGGGCGTGGCGTCGACGTCGACCCACGTGCTCGCGTCCGGGATCTCCCGCCTGCTGCGCGACAGCTTCTCCGCGATGGCCCGCCGTACACCCCGGAGCGGTACGCGGACGGGAGTCTCGTCGTCCGCCCGCCCCTCGTCCGCCCGGTGGTCGGCCGGCTCCGGGGCCACGGCCAGGCCGGTGGCCGCCGCCGGAGCCGGGACGGTGATCCCCGGCGCCTGGGCCAGGGCGGGCGCGACCCTTCCCTGCGCAGCCCTTCCCGGCGCGGCGGCTGTGGCGATGGCGGCGTCGACGTCGCGGCGGAGTACGACACCGCCGGGGCCGCTGGGGGTGAGAGCGGCGACGTCGATGGCGTGGGTCCGGGCGAGGTGGCGGACCACGGGTGAGATGACGCGCGGCGCCTCGGGCCGTACGGGCGTCCCGGCGGCCGGGGCGTCCGAGGTGGACTGGGCCGCTGAGGTGGACTGGGCCACCGAGGCGACCCGTGCCGGAGCGGGCTCTCGGCGCGGCGACGTCGGGACGGGGCGTCCGGCGCGGCGGCGGCGCGATCGGCGGGCCGTACCCGTTCCGTATCCGACCAGGACGTTGCCCGAGCCGGCGCGCTCCTCCTCGCGGTACCGCTCGGCCGCGCGCCGGTGCTCGTCATCGGCGTCCGGCACATCAGAACCGGCGGTGGGGGTCTCCCCCGCGACGGTCACCGCGATGAGGGGTTCGCCGACGGCGATGACGGCTCCGACCTCGCCGTACAGCCGGGCGACCGTGCCCGCGATCGGGATGGGGACGTCGACCGCGGCCTTGGCGGTCTCCACCTCGACGACGTTCTGGTCGACGGTGACGGTCTCCCCCGGCGCGACGCGCCATTCGGTGATCTCGGCCTCGGTCAGTCCCTCGCCGAGGTCGGGGAGGCGGAAGATCACCTCGGTGCCGGTCGCGGTCACGCCGCACCGCCCAGCGGCAGGAAACGCTGGTCGGGGCGGTCGTCGCGCTGGAGCCGGTCGAGCGTGTCGAGGACCCGGTCGACGTTCGGCAGGTGATGATGTTCGATCATCGGCGGCGGGTACGGGATGTCGAACCCGGTCACCCGGAGCACGGGGGCGTGCAGGCTGTGGAAGCAGCGTTCCTGGACCCGGGCCGCGATCTCCGCGCCGACCCCGGCGAAGCCCGCGGCCTCGCTGAGGATCACGCACCGGCCGGTCCTGCGCACCGACGCGGTGACGGTCTCGTCGTCGAACGGCACGATCGTCCGCAGGTCGACGACCTCCAGGTCCCAGCCCTCCTCGGTGGCGGCCTCGGCGGCCTCCAGCGCGACCGGCACGGTCGGACCGTACGCGACGAGCGTGGCGTCGCGGCCCTGGCGGCGGATCGCGGCGCGGCCGAACGGCTCGGTGCGCACCGGCAGGGTGACCTGTGCCTTCGACCAGTACAGCTTCTTGGGCTCCAGGAAGATCACCGGGTCCGGGTCCTCGATCGCCTCGCGCAGCAGCGAGTACGCGTCGTCCACCGTGGCGGGGGTGACGACCTTCAGCCCCGGCGTGTGCGCGTAGTAGGCCTCGCTCGAGTCGCAGTGGTGCTCGACTCCCCCGATGCCGCCGGCGTACGGAATCCTGATCACCATCGGGAGTTCGACCCGGCCGCGGGTGCGGTTGCGCATCTTGGCCACGTGCGAGGCGATCTGCTCGAACGCCGGATAGGCGAAGGCGTCGAACTGCAGCTCGACGACGGGCCGGAAGCCGCCCATCGCCATGCCGACGGCGAATCCGACGATGCCCGCCTCGGCGAGCGGCGTGTCGAAGCAGCGGTCCTCGCCGAACTCGGCGGTCAGGCCGTCGGTGATGCGGAAGACACCGCCGAGCCGCCCGACGTCCTCGCCGAAGACGACGACCCGTTCGTCGTCGGCCAGGGTGTCGCGGAGCGCGGAGTTGAGGGCCTGCGCCATGGTGGTGGACGGACTGGTCACGTCAGCGCCTCCTCGGCCTCGAGTTCGGAGCGGAGCGACGCCCGCTGTTCGTCCAGTTGCGGGGTCGGGACGTCGTAGACGTGGTCGAACATCCCGAGGGGGGCGAGTTCGGGGTCGGCGTTCATCGCGGTGCGCAGCCGGGCGGCGAAGTCCTCGGCGGCGGCCGCCGCCTCCGCGACGTCCTCGTCGCCGAGGTGGCCGCGGCGGCGCAGGTACGCCTCCAGCCGGGCGATCGGGTCGCGCCGGCGCCACTCCTCGGCCTCCGCGTCGGTGCGGTAGCGGGTCGCGTCGTCGGCGTTGGTGTGCGACTCGAGACGGTAGGTGTGCGCCTCGACCAGGAACGGTCCCTGGCCGGAGCGCGCGTGCTCGGCGGCGGCGGACAGCACCGCGAGCATCGCCACCGGGTCGTTGCCGTCGACGCGCTCGGAGCGGATTCCGTACCCGACGCCCTTGTGCGCCAGGGACGGCGCCGCGGTCTGCCGGTCGAGGGGGACGGAGATGGCGTACTGGTTGTTCTGCACCAGGAACACGACCGGCGCCTTGAAGACGGCGGCGAAGTTCAGGGCCTCGTGGAAGTCGCCTTCGCTGGTCGCGCCGTCACCGACGCAGGCGAGCGCGATCCGGCCGCTGCCCTTGCGCCGTTCGGCGTAGGCGAGTCCGGCGGCGTGGACGGTCTGGGTCGCCAGCGGCGTGCACTGCGGCGCGACGTGGTGGCGGTGCGGGTCGTAGCCGCAGTGGGCGTCGCCGCGCAGCAGGGCGAGGACCTCCGTCGGCTCGATGCCGCGCGTCACCAGGGCCATGGACTCCCGGTACGTGGGGAAGAGCCAGTCGCCGTCCTCGAGGGCGAGGACGGCCCCGACCTGGCAGGCCTCCTGCCCATGGCTCGACGGGTACACGGCGAGGCGTCCCTGCTTGGTCAGTGCCGTCGCCTGGGCGTCGAACCGGCGTCCCACGACCATCGCGCGGTACGCCCGGCGGAGCGTCTCCGGGCTCGGCAGCGGATAGCGGGGACGGCCGCGCACCGCCGTTCCCGTGTCGGTGAGGAAGCGGACCGGCCGCTCCGAGGGGAGCAGCGCCTCCGGGCCGCCGTCGTGCTGTCGATCCGTCATACGGCCCTGCCTTCCATGCTCGGCCAGTGCTAGGAATATCGTGGCAAAACAGCCAAAAGGCCAGAACTAACCCGAAAACACGGACGAACGGCTCGACTGGGAGGGGCCTGTGGATCATCTGTCCTTCGAGGCGACGGCAAGCGCCGGTCCCGCCGGACGATCGGCGGCTCCGCTCGACGACGTGGACCGCGCCATCCTGCGCGAGCTGGAGCGCGACGGGCGGCTGTCCATGCGCACCCTCGCCGAGCGGGTGAGCGTCTCCCGCTCCAACGTCTACGCACGCGTGGAACGGCTGGTCGCCGAGGGCGTCATCACCGGGTTCACCGCCCGCATCGATCCCGTGCGCACCGGCCTGGGCACCGCGGCGTACGTCCTCCTGACCATCGAGCAGCACTCCTGGCGGGAGGTCACCGCACGCCTGCGCGACGTGCCGTACATCGAGCACCTGGCGTTCGTCGGCGGCGACGTCGATCTCGTGATACTCGTCCGCACGCCCGACAACGTCACGCTGCGCGACGTCGTCCTCGCCCGGATACACACGCTCCCCGGCATCCGGTCGACGCGCACCTGGCTCATCTTCGACGAGGCGGCAGGAGACCACCGCCTGCACTAGGGGAAAGCTTTCTTTGCGGTCGTCCGCCACAACGCATTGACTGGTCTCGTGAGCTCATCGGGCGACCTGACGCTGGTGACCGGGGCCGGGGGTGGCGTCGGCGGTGTGGGCCGTACGGTCGTGGAGTCGCTGATCGGCCGCGGCCGGGCCGTCCGCGCGATGGCGCACCACGACGACCGGCGCGCCGACGCCCTGCGCGGCCTCGGCGCGGACGTGGTCGTCGGCGACCTCACACGTCCCACCGATGTGGCGCGGGCCTTGGACGGCGCCCACAGGATGTTCTTCGGGATGAGCGTGTCGCCGTCCTACCTGGAGGCCGCCGCCACCGTGGCCACCGTGGCCCGCTCGCTCGGCGGGCTCGAGATCCTGGTCGACATCTCCCAGATGACGGTGTCGCAGATGGACGCCCTGAGCTCGGAGGAGTCACGCCAGCAGCGGCTGCACTGGCTGTCGGAGCAGCTGCTGGACTGGTCCGGCCTGCCGGTAGCGCACATCCGCCCCACGATCTTCCTGGACAACCCGCTCTTCACGGTGCTGGCCGCGAGATCCATCGCCGAACGGGACACCATCGAGCTCCCGTTCGGCCGGGGCCGCACCTCACCCATCGCGGCCGAGGACGTCGCACGGGTCGTCACCGCGGTCCTCGATGACCCTGGCCCGCATATCGGGCAGGTGTACGAGCTGACCGGCCCGCGTTCGCAGGACATGACGGGCGTCGCCGAGGAGTTCTCCGGCGCGTTGCGCCGCCACATCTCCTACGTCGACGTGTCTCCCGATGAGTGGGCCGACAAGGTGCTGTCCCGGGCCGAGCTGGGCTCGCACGTCGAACAGCACCTGGCCACCATGGCCCGGCTGCACCGGCGGCACCGCTACGACCGCTCGACCCGCACGGTCGAGCGGATCACCGGCCGACCGGCTCAGAGCATCGAGGAGTTCGTCGCCCGGCATGCCGGGATCTTCCAGCGGCAGGACGAATGAGGCTCCGAGCCTGCCGGTTCATCGTCGCCGAAGCATTCAGCGGTCAGTCGCCCGACCTGGTCACCGACGTGCACTTGCGGCCGGTGTCGGCACCGGACCGGGCCGCCGGAATCGTCGCGTTCGAGTAGCTCCGATACGTCTTATTGCCGTAGAACTTATTGCCCTTGCCGCACTTGTTCGCGCGCGAGAAGACCCAGTAGGTGAAGATCCCCTTGTAGCCGTTCCCACGGGTCTTGCCCTTGTGATCCTTACCCGTCTTGAACACATTGCTCCGCGCGACGTTGTAGCTGCTGCCGTCGCTGGCACGGATCGGGTCACCGGAGATCACCTGGAAGGTGTTTCCCTGGACCAGGCCGTGGTTGCTCCCAGGGGTCTTTCCCGTGGGGTTGAACGCGAAGTAGACGGCGTGCATGTTGCCGGGCTTGACGGTGTTCTCAAGGTTGCTGAACTTGTTGTTCAGGATCTGTGGCTTCTCGACGTAGTTGAGGTGCACTGCGGCGTAGCCGTTGCCTCCCTTGACCCAGGCGTTGCCGAGATGGGTGAAGGTGATCCCCTTGATGACGAGGCCGCGCACCGGACCGTCGGTCTTGTTCCCCTGCGCCTTGATGCCGCCGTCGCCGTAATTGCGGATCGTCATCGGGCCCTTGAAGACCAGTTTGGCGGACTTCGGCGTGACGATCGTCCAGTATCCCTTCTTCTTGGCGGCCTGCCCGTCGAAGACGACCGGGCCCGTACCCGCCTGTGGCGCCACCGTGATCGTCTCGTCCGGGGTGCCCGCCGTCCAGCGCATGTCCGCGTCGTGGTAGGTCCCCCCGTGAAGGACGACGGTCACGTTCTTCGCCCGCCTCGCCGCGATCACCGCCTGCGCGTCCGTCAGGGAGCCGACCGCCGTCTGCGCGGTGATGCCGACGCTGCCCGCCGAGTCGGCGTGCGCCTCCCCCGAGCGACCGGCGACCGAGGCACCGCCCGGTCGCACGTAGACGGTTAGGGCGTCGCTTTCGGCGGCCGTCTTCACCGTCGGCTGCGGAGATGCGCACGCCGTGAGAACCAGGAGGCCGGAGACGCCGATCGCCAGGGTCGCTGCCCGCATACTGCTCCTTCTGCATACAAGTGGATCTTTCGGTGAAGCACCATCAAAGCGCATCAGAAGATCCCGCGTCGGGGTTTTGATATGGGTCGAAAGCCCTCGCGCGGATCGAGAGACCGATGCGGCACACCAGGCCGGACGTCGGCGGGCGGCGTGCGCGGCATGGAAAGGTGCTCGCCGGCCGTTCCGTTAAGCACATCGATTCATCTCACGGGCGCGTCGGACCAACCTGATCGTCCTGCCCGGCGGAGACGTTGGAAATGGGGCCGTACGGCGGTGGAATCCGCCAATCGAACCGCACCACGGAATCGGCGAGGAATTTCCTGTGAGGCCAGGGAAGACGGCGCTCGACGGTGGAGAAGGTCACGACCTCGGGCCGGCACGGGGGACCGGCCCGCGTCCAGCGTCGCCCACCCGGCACCGCCCGACGCAGGCCTCCTGACGACGCCTGGCCTGGGAGCCGCAGACCAACGGCGGACCGACCTCCGTCGGGGTCTTGACGGGCCCGTCGCGGCGGGGGCATCATCACCCCCAATCTGAGATCGTTCTCACAGTGGAGCCTGCATTGAGCCTGGTACGCCAGCCCGTCCGTCCCCTTGGCCCGATTCCCGATACCCTCCGTGGCGATATCGACGTCGCCGTGACGCCCGAGATCGAGGCTCAGGTGACCGCCTTCGTCGAGAAGGCGCTCAAGCCGACGACCCGGGTCATCTACCTGGTGGGCTGTGGCGGCTCGCTGTTCATGTTCGGGGCGATGCGCTTCATCCTGGAGCGCTCCCCCATCCCCGCGGTGGCGCTGAACGCGGACGAGTTCATGCTGCGGGATCCGTCCGCCCTCGGTCCCGACTCGATCGTGATCGCGAGCAGCACGAACGGCGGCACCGCCGAGACGGCGCGGGCCGTCCGGTTCGCCCGGGACGCCGGGGCCCCGGTGCTGCTCGTCACGAAGGACCCGGAGAGCGTCGTCGCCAAGGAGGCGGCGGACATCGTCCTGCACCGCAGCGTCGAGGCCAAGCAGGTCCTCCAGGGGCTCATCGCGTACGCCCTGCTCAAGGCGCAGGGCGTCGCCGACGACTACGACGAGGCCGTGGCCGCCTTCCGTGGCTGCTCGGCGGCGTTCGAGACCTCCGTCCGCGAACTGGACGACCTGCTGCGTGACATCGCGGCGGCGTGCGTGGACGAGCCGTGCGTGTACGTCCTCGGCTCCGGTCCCCTGGAGGGCGCGGCGCAGACCTTCGGGGCCTGCTACCTGCAGGAGATGCAGATCAAGCACGCGGTCGCCACCGGCTCGGGCGAGTTCCTGCACGGCGCCTTCGAGGTCGTCGACGGCGAGGTGCCGGTGATCCTGCTGCTCGGTGAGGACGCCACCCGTCCGATGGGACAGCGGGCGCTGAACTTCCTGGAGCGCTACAACCACCGAAACCACGTCATCGACGGCGCGTCCCTGTCGCTTCCGGGGGTGCCGGCGGACCTGCGCGCCACCGTCGGGGCGTTCGTCATGGCCAGCGCGGTCACCGCCCGGCTGGCGCAGCACTTCGAGGCGTTCTCGGGCCGTCCGCTGACCGACCGCCGTTACATGTGGAAGGTCGAGTACTGATGCGGCTCGCCGCCGTCGGTGACAACATCATCGACTGCTATCCGGAGACCGGGCACATGTACCCCGGGGGCAACTGCGTGAACGTCGCCGTCCACGCGGCCCGCGCCGGAGCCCGGTCCTCCTACGTCGGATCGGCCGGGCGGGACGAGCGGGGCGACCAGCTCGCCGCGGCCCTGCGGGCGGAGGGCGTCGACGTCTCACGCCTGCGGCGGCCGGCCGGTCCGACCGGCTACGCCACGGTGGTCAACGTCGGCGGCGAGCGCACCTTCGGGCCGTACGACCGGGGCGTGGCGCGGTTCCGGCTCGACGACGAGGACCTGGAGTTCATCGCGGCCCACGACCTGGCGCACTCCAGCTACTCGGCGCAACTCGAGGAGCAACTGCCGGCCGTCGCGGAGCGCCTGCCCCTGTCGTTCGACTTCGACGCGCACACCGGCGACGAGTACGCGGCCCGGCTGCTCCCGCACGTCACCTACGCCTTCTTCTCGGCCTCCCATCTCAGCGAGGCCGAGACCGGCGACCTGCTGCGCTGGGCGTGCGACCAGGGGGCGCGCGTCGCCCTGGCGACCCGCGGCGCGGCGGGCGCGCAGCTCTTCGACGGCCGCGAGTTCTTCGCGGAGCCGGCCGCCCCGGTCGACGTGGTCGACACCCTGGGGGCCGGGGACACCTTCATCGCTCATATGCTGACCGGCCTGACCTCGGGTTTCGGGAAGCAGGAGACCCTGCGCCGTGCCTGTGCGCACGCCGCCCGCGTCTGCACCTCCCTCGGTGCCTTCGGGCACGCCAGACCGATCACCTCCGACCTGACACGGCACCTGTCCGCCACAGCAGCAAAGGAATCCTCATGACCGGTACCCGGGGTGGCCGCGCCGGCGCGGCCCTGGCCGCGTTCGCGGCGTGCGCGGCACTCGTCCTCTCCGCCTGCGGCAACGACTCCAAGACCTCCACCGCGTCCGGGGACGCGGCCCCGAAGCAGGCGGCGGACCCCGCGGTCGCCAAGCTCGTGCCCGCGAACCTCAAGAGCGCCAAGGTGGCCGTCTTCGGGGACTGGGCCCCGGAGGAGTACGTCGAGAGCGGCAAGATCAAGGGCTGGAGCGTCGACCTAGCCAAGGCGATGGCGGCCAAGATGGGGATGACCTTCACCTACCAGGCCACCGGCTTCGACGTCATCATCCCCGGGCTGGACAACGGCCGGTACGACGTGGCGGTGGCCTCGCTCGGCGTGACCCCCGACCGGCTGGCGAGCCTGGACTTCGTGCCCCTCCAGAAGGAGGGCACCGCCTTCGGCTGGAAGAAGGGCTCGGGGCTCAACGTCCAGAAGATCCAGGACGTGTGCGGCAAGTCCGTCGCGGTGCTCACCGGGGCGTGGGAGTACAAGTACCTGACGGAGAACAACGCCAAGACGTGCGGCTCCACCCCCATGCGGATCGAGCAGTTCAAGGACCAGCCCTCGGCCGAGCTCGCCGTCACGTCGGGCCGCGTGCAACTGGTCGCCGCCGGATCCGGGAAGCTGAAGTACAGCGCGAAGCAGAGCGGCCAGCTCGACACCTCCGACCTGCTCGTCAACGCGGTCTACAACGGCCTGGGCGTGAAGCAGGGCAGCCCCCTCGGCCCGGCGCTGAAGGCGGCGCTCCAGGCGGTCATCAACGACGGCACCTACGCCAAGATCCGCTCCCAGTGGGGCGTGACCAGCCAGGGCGACCTCAAGACGGCCGTCCTCATCACCAAGGCCCACCCCGAGGGCTGATGCCGCCCGGGGCCCTCTGACCCACCCCCACGTGAAGGAGTCGACGATGCAGATGGCGGGCAGCCCGGCCGACCAGGCCGAAGATGACCGTGGGTTCCGAAGTGCCGAGGGCACGCGGAAGGTGCCGCTCCGGCACCCGTGGTGGTGGGTCGGAGGGGTCGTCCTCATCCTGATCATCGGGATGTTCGCCCAGCTCCTCGTGACCAACCGGAACATGAAGTGGTCGACGGTCCTGGAGTACCTCTTCGACGGCGAGATCCTCAGCGGGCTGGTCACGACCCTAGAGCTGACGGTCCTCGCCATGGTGATCGGGCTGGCCCTCGGCATCCTGCTCGCGGTCATGCGGCTATCCGCCAACCCGCTGTTCCGGTCGGTGAGCTGGCTGTGGCTGTGGTTCTTCCGCGGCGTGTCGCCCCTGGTCCAGATGGTCTTCTGGTTCAACCTGGCCACGCTGATCCCGAAGCTCAAGCTCGGAGTCCCGTACGGCCCCACGCTCGCGTCGTGGGACACCAACACGGTCATCTCGGCGTTCACGGCGGCCATCCTCGGCCTGTCCCTGACCGAGAGCGCCTACGCCGCCGAGATGATCCGCGCCGGCATCCAGGCGGTCTCGAAGGGGCAGACGGAGGCGGCGCTGTCGATCGGGATGTCGAGGTTCCAGGTGATGCGCCGGGTCGTCCTGCCGCAGGCGCTGCGCATCGTCGTGCCGCCGATCGGCAACGACCTGATCTCGATGCTGAAGTTCACCTCGCTGGTGAGCGTCCTCGCCACCCCGGACCTGCTCTACAGCGCCCAGATGATCTACTCCCGCAACTACAAGACGATCCCGCTCCTGCTCGTGGCCACCATCTGGTACCTCGTGCTGACCACGCTGCTCACCGTGGCCCAGCAGCAGGTCGAGAAACGGCTCAAGACGACGCACCAGGCGGGCGCGGTGAAGAACGTCAAGCGGCTGCGGTTCCTCCCCTCGTTCGGAAAGGCGTGAGCCGGTCATGCTCCCTCTCCTGCGCATCGAGAAGGTCAACAAGGCGTTCGGCGGGAACCACGTGCTGCGCGACGTCTCCCTCGACGTCCACGCCGGCCAGGTGCAGTGCGTCATCGGCCCGTCCGGTTCCGGCAAGAGCACCCTGCTGCGCTGCGTCAACCGGCTGGAGGTCCCCGACAGCGGGCACGTCTACCTCGACGGGGAGCCGATGGGCTACCGCTGGAAGGGCGACGCGCTCCGCGAGATGACGTCGTCCCAGCTCGCGGCCCAGCGCCGCCAGATGGGCATGGTCTTCCAGGGCTTCCACCTCTTCCCCCACCGGCGGGTCATCGAGAACGTCGTCGAGGGCCCCGTCGTCGTGGGCGGCGTGGACCGGGCGACCGCGCGCCGGCGGGCGATGGAGCTGCTGACCAAGGTGGGCCTGGCCGAGAAGGCCGAGGCGTACCCCGACTCGCTGTCCGGCGGGCAGCAGCAGCGCGTCGCGATCGCCCGTTCCCTGGCCATGCGGCCGAAGCTCATGCTGTTCGACGAGCCCACCTCCGCGCTCGACCCCGAACTGGTCGGCGACGTGCTCGCGGTCATGCGCGACCTGGCGGACGAGGGGATGACCATGATCGTGGTCACCCACGAGATGGGCTTCGCGCGGGACGTCGCCGACCACGTGGTCTTCATGGACGGCGGTCGCGTCGTGGAGGCCGGCCCGCCGGAGCAGATCTTCGCGGCACCCGAGCACGAGCGCACCCGTTCCTTCCTCGCCCGGGTGCTCTGAGATGGACGTCCTGATCCTGTCGGACGCGCAGATCCGGGCCGCCGTCGGCGCCGCCGACGTCGTGGACTCCCAGGACCGCGCCTTCCTCCTGGCCGCCGAGGGCGATGGCGTACGGTCGGCGCACACGCACTACACGACGTTCGCCCCCGACGGCATGGCGTTCGTGCACAGCGCCGTCGCGGCCGGCGAGACCGGCGTCGTCTTCAAGGCCGGCACGCAGCATCCCCGGAACGCGGAGCGGGACCTGCCGACCGTGCACGCGACCGTGACCGTACACGACCCGGACTCCGGCCGGACCGTCGGCGTGCTGAACGGCACGACGATCACCGCGCTGCGCACGGCCGGCGGTCTGGTCTCGGCGGCGCGGGCCCTGTCCCCCGACCGGCCGCACACCGTCGGCGTGCTGGGGGCCGGCGCGCAGGCCACCGAGTTCGTCGGCCTGATGCACGCGCTGCTGCCGGTCGACCGGTTCCTGATATGGAGTCCCAGGCTGCACGCCCTCGGCCGGGCGCACCTCGACGCCCGCCTGGCGGATCTCCCGGTCGAGGTGGCCGCGTCACCGCGGGACCTGTGCGAACGCAGCCGTACGATCGCCGCCTGCACCCTCAGCCGTACCCCGGTGATCGAGGGAGCCTGGCTGGGGGCGGGCACGACCGTGCTGACGATGGGCTCGTACGCCCCCGACCGATGTGAGATCGACGTCGCCTGCTCCGCGCGGGCCGCCCGGACCTTCACCGACCTGCCCGAGCAGGCGCTGCGGTCGACCGGGCCGGTGCTGGAGGCCGTACGGGCGGGCATGCTGAAAGAGGAGGCGGTGCATCCGATCGCCGAGGTGCTCCGCGGTGATCACCCAGGACGCGCCGACGAAGCGGAAACTGTAGTGTTCCACAGCAATGGCCTGGGTGTTCAGGACGCCCTGCTGGCATGGCGCGCGTACGCCGCCGCCCGCTCGAACGGCATCGGCACCCGGGTCGACCTGTGAGCACGCCGCCTCCGCACGAACCAGAAGGAACTCAACGTGGCGACTGAACCCGGATCCCGGGAACGCCCCAAGCGGTCGCGGCCCAACATCAACGACGTCGCGAAACGCGCGGGCGTCTCGCGGGCCACCGCTTCCCGTGTGCTCGGCGGGTACGGCTACTCCAGCCAGGAGGTCATCGAGCGGGTGAACCAGGCGGTCCGCGAACTCGGCTACGAGCCGGACCGCATCGCCCGTACGATGCGCAGCGGCAAGTCCGACGTCATCGGCTTCGTCTGCGCCGACATCTCCGACGCGTTCTTCTCCGCCGCCATGCGCGGCATCTGCGACGTGGCCCTGCGCGAGGGCTCCCAGGTCATCGTCATGAACACCGACGACCGGGCGAGCCAGGAACAGCAGGCCACCAAGGTCCTGCTCTCGCACAAGGTCGACGGCATCATCATCACCCCGATCTCGGTGCGCGAGCACGGTCACATCGACGCCGTCACCCGGGCCGGAGTCCCCGTCGTGTCGCTGGACCGGCAGCTCAGCGACGCCGGCATCGACAGCGTCGTCGCCGACAACGAGGCGGCGACGACGGCCGCGATCGACCACCTCATCGCCCTCGGCCACCGCCGCGTCGCCTTCCTCGGTTCGGTCCAGCCCGAGGAGCCCCCCGCGCTGCGGATCGGCAAGGTACGGGCGAGCGTCGCGGGCCCCTCCCGCCCCTCCCTCGACCGGGTACGGGGATACCTGCGGGCGTTGTCCGCGGCGGGCCTCCACCCCGACCGCGACCTCATCGCCCTCGTCCCGCACGGCAGCGAGCCGAAGCGCCGCACGCAGGCCGTCGAGGCGATGCTCGACATCGAGGATCCGCCGACCGCGCTGTTCACTGCCGACAGCTACATGACCAAGAGCGCGTTCTCGCTGCTCTCCGAGCGAGGGATCGCGATCCCCGACGAGATCTCCCTGCTCGGCTTCGACGACCTGGAGTGGACGACGCTGGTGCGCCCGAGGATCTCGGTCGTCGTGCAACCGTCGTACGACATGGGCCGCGCCGCCGCCGAGCAACTGTTCGCCCAGATCGGCCGCGCCGACGCCACGGACGGCGACGGCCGCGGCCGCCGCACCGTCGTCCCGGCCCGCTTCCTGGAACGCGACAGCGTCGCGGCGACTGCCAGAACCTGAGTCTCCGGCGGGGCCTCTTCGAGAACCTGGATTGCGGGGCCCAGCCTGCTGCGGACGGTCGCTCCCGTAAGACCCGCACAACGCAAATCCGGGGATGTGCAGCCAGTACGTCACCCACAAGCACCAGGAGATGATCCTCGTGGCACGTGATTCCTCCTACACGAGGAAGGAAGGCCGCACCGCCAGGGTGAGGCTCAACGACCGGACGCGTGCAGAACTGCGCGACCCGGCGGTCCGCGAAGACGCGTTGACCGAAGCCGAGTGGTACTTCCCGCCTGGCAGCCCGCTGAAGGTCCGGCGCGGCGAGGTCACGCCGCGCCTCGACCCGGACGGCAGCCCCACCGGCACGTTCGACATCGAGACCAAGGTCACCAAGCGTCGCTGGCACCGATGACCAAGTGGCGGGCGTCTCCCGATGACGAATGACGCCCGCCGCGAACCGCAGCCCCCGTCCTGGGGAGGGCTGCACACGGTTTAGGAATCCACAGGCGACTCGACGGCCGCAGCGGTCCTGACCTGCGGAGGGCTACCGTCAGGGTGGGGCGAGTACGGGCGTCATCCCGCGTATATCCTGCGTGCGGTGCTCGTGCTTCCGGGTGTCCGCTTCGCTCTCCGTACGGCCGGCGACCGCGTGACCCTCGTAGTGTCGGCGAGAGGAGGTGACGGTGACCATCAGCAACGCGGAGTACGCGGCCGAGCCATCCGAGCGCGGCTCAGTGTCGCTCGACGAGTTGGCGCGGCGCAAGCGCATCAGGCCGATCGAGTCCGCCGACGATCTCGCCCAGGACGACGTCTTCGACACCGACAAGGAGCTTGACGCCTTCCTGGCGCACGTCCACGCCTCCCGTCACGCCGACCTCGCCTGAGTAGCCGTGGATCGCGTAGTCCTCGACACGGACGTCTCGTCCCTCAGCCTGAAGCGTCGGCTCCCCTCCCCCGTCATGACCCGGCTGATCGGCAAGCAGCCGTGCATCACGTTCATCACCCTCGGCGAGCTGATCCAGTGGGCAGAGCTCCGGCAGTGGGGCCGCCGCAACCGCGACGCCCTCGGCCACTGGCTCGACGGCGTGATCGTGCTGCCGTACACCGATGACGTCGCCCGCTTATGGGGCCAGATCTCCGCGTACGCCATCCGCCGCGGTCGCCCCCGCCCTGCCAACGACTCATGAATTCGCGGCCTGCACCCTCACCTACGGGCTGCCGCTGGCCACCCTCACCGTCAAGGACTACGAGGACTTCGCCGAACACGAAGGCCTGACCCTGATCAGCCAATAACCGCACTACCGGACCGTAGTTGGAGTCGACCACAGTCCGCGACAAGAGTTGCCCAGTACCGATCGCTCTTGGCACTCTTCACTACGAGTCAGGCTACGGATGTCCACGGCCGTCCAGATCAGTCCGTTGACCTGCTCCCCCAGCGATCCGGAGTCCACATCCGTCCAAGGTCATCCAGTCCTGGTGTTAGCACTCACGTTAGCAAGATGGTCCGCCACGTGCCGAGGCCCCTCGTGCTCATCTTCCTACATCGCCTTCCTCGTAGCTGCCTGCCGTAGGCCGGTTTGCTGTACCTCCGTGCTGTACCGCAGTCGGCTACGGCCCGTGTGTCGAACCGGTCGACCTGCCGCTTACAAGGAATACGGACACCCCTGGTCACAGGGTATCCGCCGAGGTCGACGGCGTTGGACATGCGCCGATGGCTGCCCCCGGTTGCCGTCGTTGCCGTCACCGTTGCCGTCAGCCGCACCCGCGTCGTCTGAGGACAAGCCGACCCGGACTGCAGGTGCCCCAAAGACCCCGAGGACCGAAAGCGTCGCGCAGCCCGATATTGGCCGAGTCCAGCGCTGGCTACTCAGGACGCCAATCGCACGCCACGCGTACGGTCGCCCGTACGCCGCCACCTCACTTTCCGGCGGGCCAGCCCTTGGCCACCGCCTGCACCGACTCCTTCCGCATGTCCTCGTCGGAGTCATTAGCGGCGCGATCACGCAGGAGCGGCAGAGTCCCCGGATCACCCGGCCAACCCTCGGCCACCGCCCGCACCGCCGCTTCTCGCACGTCCCCATCGGGGTCGTTAGGGGCACCGTCACGCAGCAGTCGAAGAGCCTCAGAATTACCCGGCCAGCCCTCGGTCTCCACAGAACCCGGGGCGGTTCACCCCTTCTATATACAGGGTTGTCAGCTTCCATGCTCTGCGTTGGCCTTCTCAGACGCTCAACGGGGGTAAGCCCAAGGCGACATGGTGTTTGAACGTGATGGCGCAACGGCCAACGCCGAGGCAATACCCCTTCGGGCGCACAGAAGAAAACCTTTATCATGTATGACCGAGGGCCGGGAACTTGTGGCGCTACCGCATCCGACGGTGGCTTCTAGGCGTCAAGACACTAAACGTTCCCGCAATGCTGAAGTCAACAGCCGACCAAACAGACGGGAAGTGGCAAATGCCTGAGGTTTCGCAAGCTCTTAGCGAATCCATCACTTTTATGTCAGAGGACTTCGAAGTCCTAGACTTGGCATTGCGCGTCAGTCCTGAACTCCGCTTTGCGGCATTCATCCTCAAACTTGCTCGAGCCGCGAATATTCAATATCCGGTGACATCAATTGATGACATTGTCACGCATATTCCTTCCGGTCGTATCGGGGCGGCAGGTCATGTCGTAACGGGAGAATCGTTGCGCATCTTCTTCCCGAGAGAATTCCTCCCGATAGAGAGCCAGGGTGACCTGCTCACGAAAGCATATCTTACCTTGCTCCACTGCCAGGAGGAAACCAATAAAGTGACAGGTGTTGATCCGGTGATCCTCGATTATATCGTGGATTTTATAAATGACCTGCGTGCGGGCGTGGAGCATTAATGGAAAGGGAGAGTGGACTAGATGTCAAATCCTACCTATACATTCTGTCGACATGGAGTCTGGACGGAGCTTTATAGTGGTCCGGAATTTAGTGGGCTTGCAACACTATGGTCGACGACGGATGTTCCAGTACAGTGGCGCGCCTATAGGTCTAGCCCTCCATGGGAAATTGACGGAGAGGTTAGGGCTCACAAGGATAGTGGCGCTCAATTTGTCGTTGGCCCTACCGGTTGGATAGTAATTCAGGTGAAGCCAGATGTAGACGCATACTTGAAAATATCCTAACCAGGTAAGCCGTGCGGCGCGGTGCGCAACAACCCGTTCTTAACCCGTCGACCTCTGGGCCGCCGCAGTAACAACGCATGCTGTACGACGGCGTTGCCCGTTTTTCGCGCTGTACAGTAGGGGTTCATACTGCGCGCCGGCGGATTTACAGAGGGTCGGCGATTCCACATCCACCCACCCTCGGACCTCAGGGAACAGCGAGGCGCTGTCCCTACGCGCCACCGCTCATCCCGCACATATCCCGCGTGGTGCGCGCCTCGGTGGCCGCCGTCTCCAAGAACCACACGAGCCGGCGATTCGGGCGGGGGCAGCCGAGGGCCTCCCTCAACCGCGGCCACATGTCCGCCTCAACCGGATACCAGTCGGCGTCCCGCTCAGGCCCCCGGTCCAACATGTCACGAAGGCGATCCAACTGCTCAGCAGTGATCGGGAAGATTGCCGGCGAACCTTCTCGCACGGGATAGCCAGCGAGTTGCCAACAAGCGTCGGCGCATCGTGCACAGGCTCGTCATACACAACTACAACGTACTGAGAGGCACCGACACGACCAGCAGCAGCGGCGTGTAGCACCGTCGCCTTGATCCGCAGAAGCAGGCAGCATCCGATCCGTAGTCAGGCTACGACTGTCCACAGCCATCCAGAATCGGCCTGTGAACTGGCATTCGTCCGCCCACTAGTCCAGACCTGTCCAAGATCGTCCGCGGCGGTTGTTAGCACCAGCGTTAGCACTCGGCGGGCTGCCCCCGCACAAGGCGCGTTCGAGCCAGGCGGCGTTGATCGCGAAGATGCAGGAGGGGAAGCGGCCGAAGCCGGGTCCTTGCCGGTGCGGATGCTGGCTCAGCGTTGACAACCGGCACACATTGTCCAAGGCCAAATGAATGCAATAATTCAGTCTCTAAGCAGTCTCGAAAAAAGATACTCGCGCCAGAACGTTGACATGACCGCAGAGCTGGATGCATGGTGACTTTAGGTAACTTGTGACACTACGGCTGGTCTCGGGTGCAGTAGCTTCTCGCTTCCAAAGTCATCTGGGCAGGATCTCCCCTGAGAAAGCCGAAGTGAGGGGCGGATCGACAGGATTGGGTCGTCTGTGGCCCGACCATGAACCGTCGGGGCTCTGGAGGTGAAACATGCCGTTGCTTACCGACTACTGGTTCAGGAACTGGTACTGGTACGGTCAGTTCGAACAGTTCAATCAGCCGTTCAATAACGATGGGGAGTCATTCTCGGCCCCCAAGGATAGCTCGTCCGCCGCGACACTGACGTGGGTGCGTGAGGACAATGAGCAGATCATTCAACTCACGAAGACCGTCCAAAATCCTGCCATCACAAATACGGTCAAGGACATCCTCAAAGGCACCAAGGCCACACTCTCGTCCGATCTGAAGGCACATGGCATATTCTGGAAGGACGTTTATCCCTACAACGACCCTAAAGACTCCCATCGACATCAGCCACGGGACATGCTCGTGCGAGTCTATTTCACGATACATATCCACCATCCGAAATGGTATTGCACGGACGCCGACGCCGCTTTGTCATACTACCTCCTGTTCTGGCTGGACGAGGCGGGATACCTACACGGAAGCGCAGACTATGCCACCTCGTTTTTGCTAGGGGGAGGCTGGCCGTTTTGCCAGAAAGGAATCGAGAATACCATCCGCAAAGCGATGCAGGACGGTATGCCGAGGGTCCAGAATGTCCTTGACCAGGCTATTAAGCTGGGAGCCAGCGGGAAATACAGCATGCAGTATTTCCTGCCCGGTGATGGAACCCGTACCGACGGCCACAGCAACCAGAATGGCTTCGAGGATGTCGCCCTCGTCCTGCTCCCGACGTAGAACTGACCACGCGGGTCGCGCCTCCCGTCGACTGCTGCCCGATAGCAGGCCCTCGATGTGAAGATGACCGTTGGCAAGAATCACCCAGAGTGGCGGTCTTGCTGGCCGCATGCCCAGAGCGATCGGCCAGGACCCTCACCTTCCACACATATCTGCAAATTTGGAACTGTATCACGAAATTTTGTTCGATCGGGACAGGCATTATTCGAGGACAAGCCGACCCGGACCGCAGGGTCGGCCACGGCCCGAGGACCGGAAGCGGCGCGTCGAAATCTAGGACCGGCGGAAAGCATCACCCGATAACGAAACGTCGCCCATCAACCGAGGTTGCACAAGGCTGGCCATTTCGGTGACGGCTTCCTGGCCGCTAGTTGTGGCTGCTTCCAGCGCCTCCGATGGTGGGACCCTGCGGCCAGAGGGCTTCGAGATCGGCCGGTGTGAGTGGTGTCCGGTAGGCGGCTTCTAGCACCTGGCCGATCGTCGCGCTGTCGGCCTCGACGAGGTTGGCGAACCAGTCGATCCCCGCGACGTAAGCCCACATGTACGTGCGGAGTAGCGGATCGGTACTGCGGTCGGTCAGCGTGCCGGCGATCCGGTCGTTGCTCCACCAGGGGACGCGTCGTCTGGCGTGCCGTACGCAATCTTCGATCGGCGTTCCCGCGTTGATGGCCAGGTGGAGTTCGGCTCGCACGAGTTGGAGGTAGTGGTCGATACGGACACGACTGATCAATGCTTCGTCGTCGGGGCTGACGAACAGGGGCATGGCTTGGGCGAGTCCTTCGAGGAGGATCTGCTGAGGACCGTGGACCGATGACAGGCGTACCCAGGGGACGTCTTCGATTCGGCATCGGGTGGCGATACTCGCGCTTTGCAGCCCGTGGCCGAGGACTTCGTGAAGGGCGAACTGGCGGACCTGGACCTTGGTGAACGTCGCGTTCCGCATGTTGAGCCGGAGCCGGACCTGCTGACCGGCGCCGTCCAGCCAGTACGCCCAATAGGCGTCGACGGAGGTCGTCTCCACCGTCAGCTCGTACGGGGCGCTGCTGCCGGTCCTGCGACGGACCGCAGGCTCGTACTCGGCGGCGGCCTGCCGGATCGCGTCCGGTGCCGCGTCTGCGTCGATGTGCCCTTCCGCTTGGGCGAGGTCGGTGATGGTGGTCTCTCCCCAACCGACGCCGAGTGCGTCAAGGCAGGCGCGGGCCTGCTCGCCCTTCGCGGTGACGTATTCGGTCGGCCATCCGGCTGCGGAGCACCCCTGAGTAGCGCGGATGTAGACATCCAGCGGCGGGCGCTCGCCCATCAGCGCGCGAAGATACGCCAGATCGGCGGTGATCCGTTTGAGGACGGCGGGATCCTGTACCTCAGCGGTCAGCTCGCTCAGTCGCTCGAAGGTGGTGAGCCGGTCGGCGGGCGTTGGCGGGTCGTCTTCGGGCGGGAGGAAATCGAAGTCGATGACGGCAGGCGCGCCCCGGTCCAGCTCGTGCCGGTTCCAGGCTCGAAGAGTGTGCTCTACGGCGTCACGCGCGCTCACGCGTCACCGTCCAGCGCAGCGTGACCGACTGGCCAGGGCGTAGGTAGTCGCGGGTCAGCGTGATGATGACGTCGTCCCCTTCGTAGTCCCAGATCAGTTCTTCGGTAGCGGAGACCTCCAGGCCATCTTGATGCTCCTCGATGGCCGAGCAGCCGATCAAGTCCCCGGCGTCCGCTTGCCGGAGGTTCAGGGTGAAGCGGCGGGTGTAACGGTTGATGCCTTGGCGCCAGTACAAGGCGTCTTCGAACCTGCCGCCCTCGCAGACATAGCCGATCACCGCGGACTCTCCTGGTTGGATCGCCGGCGATAGCTGGCAGGCGAACTTCGACAGGTTCGGGGTGTCATGTCTGCGCTGAATCGCCATGCGCCTGGTGCTCTCTCGCAACGGGGAGAGGTCGAGCCTGCCGATGGTGTGCTCGAACCATAGCTCCCGCGCAAGGCGGGTCAGCGGGCGGTCCGTCAAGTTCAGCAGCTCGTAACGGTAGGTGACGTGTGCTGCCCCGCCACGGGCGATATGGATGTCGATGCGGGTGTCTAGGTCGATGATGTAACCGGCGAGGTGAGCGAGTTGGCTGATCTCCTCATCGCTTAAGCACTGCTCCTGCTTGAGCTTGAGCAGTCGCTGGCCCACCCGCTGGGTGCTCTCACTCACGTTCGCGGCGTCACGCGCGGACAGCCTGGTGTGGCCCCTCCCCGCCTGCGACTGCTCCGGCCCCCACTCGATGGCGCTGACCGCCGGACGATCAATGCGGCTCTCGATGACATCGAACAGCCCGGCCCCGTCAGATACGCCTCTTTCTGCGACGTTCGGCATGTCGGTCTTGTATGGCTCGAACAACTGCGTCGCCGTGTAACCCGGGAGCATCTTCTCCAGCACCCGGCAGTGATGAGGGTGTGGAAGCCCCTTCAACTCGCCGGACAGCCATCGATTGAACTGTGCACGGCTGGGCCAACTGCCGACGAGCTCCGGATCGATCACACGCGCCACTTTGTCGTATTCCCGACAAAATGCACCATGCGGCTGTAGGTGCTTTTCCCGCAGTACGACCTTGAGCCGAATCAGCATAGTGGCCACCGCTATGCCCCTCCCTGCAACCGCCCGGATGCGTCGAACGTAACACGAGGGAGAACGAAACGAGACACAACTGAGCAGCAAAAGCCGCAGACGGCACTTGTCCGATATCGAGACGGGACACTGGGCCTCGGCAAGCTCCTACGTGCGACGACTCGCAGCCATCCGGCTGCGGGCGGGGTGACGGGCTGCGGGACTGGCGACAGCAACAAGCGGATCTGCGCTTACCTCTATCCGCTCAGATGCAGTCAGGAATCACGCAGGTCTCCCAGTCGGCCCCGCTTCAACGAAAGGAGCACATAGTGGCTAAGGTCAACCAGGAGCAGTCGCTTGAGACGCTGATCGAGTTGTGTCGCCACTTGGCTGCCCTGGGTCTCAAGCCCGGGCTGAGCGATGCGCGTCCGGCCGTATCGCTTCGAAGCGATCTCACCCAACAGAAGATATGGGTGGAAGTCGACGCCTCACGCGGATCCTTCGTGTGGCGACGCGACGAGTATGAAGCTCACACAGCCGACGACCCCGCCGGCGCGGCGGCGCGACTCGCCGAATACCTGAAAAGGCGTGATACGGGGCCAGGCGGACGGCCATGAGCACGGATCCGGTCGCCGTGTTGCATCGGCGGTTTCCGGGGCTGGTGTTCTGGTTCGGCGTACGTACGGGGGCGTGGTGGGCGATCGTCCCTCCCCCGGCCGGATGGCGACTGATCGAGGCGGCCGATCCTGATCAGTTGACCCAGGCGGTCATCAAATCCCAATCGTGGCCCTGGCCCTCGCCCCGTGAAGGCGCACGCTGGAAGCTGGGCGAGGGGCGATGCCACTGACGGTCACTCGACACAGAGCCCCGGGTCGGCTGAGAACCAAGCGATCTAGCCTCCAACTTGGCCGGGGCGGTCCCTGTCTCGACGGTGACGAGGAACGGATCAACCGCGTGATCGAGAAGGCGCTTGCCGCGTGAGGCAAACTGCGGTGACAGGGCTCCGGGTCATCCCCGGAGCCCTTCGCCTTCTTGGGGCTGACCTGGGTCGACGCCCGATTTTTCATCCCGCGTATATCCCGCGACCAGCGGCCGGAGGCTGCTTCCGATGGCATCTGGCTGCACACCCGGTTCCGGGCGATCGTCCGTCGGTACCGGCAGTGATCACCGAGACTTCGGTTCTCCGCCCCGGCGTACGCTGGGCCTGGCCGCGCACACGGCCACTGCGGTCGCGGTCACACCAGCGAAGTCGGAGAGCGTTCGTGAGTTGGCTTCCCCCTGAGCAGTACATCCAGACGCTCCCGAGCGCCACGATGTACGCGGCGCTGTACTTCACCGATGTCGCCGGTGACCCCTTCGCGCTGCGGTCGGCCCAGGGCGCGGAAGCGTGGCAGTTCCCCGGCGGCAACGTCGAGCATGGTGATGCCACGCCCTTCGCCGCGGCGGTGCGCGAGTGCCGGGAGGAGATCGGCCTCGACTTCGCGGGCGAACCGCGCCTTCTCCTGACGCATTTCCTGCCGCCCCGGCCCGCATGGCCGTGCGCCAAGGTCGGCTTCGTCTTCGACGGCGGGGTGCTCACACCCGACCGGCTCGATCGCATCGTCCTCGATCCGGTGGAACACACCGACTGGCTCGTCCAGCCTCTCGGCGGATGGAAAGAGGCCATGAGTCCGCCGCTCTTCGCGCGTCTCGCGGCCGTCGCCGAGGCACGCCGCACGGGTCGCGCGGCGTTCCGCTGCGAGCCCGTCTGACCCGCGACGTGCGCTGATCGCCCGTGATGCGGGGTGACCATTGAGTCACCCGACCAGCAGTGACTACTCTCCGTCAACCAAATCTCACGCTCTGCTATAACTCCTTGCGTACGGTACACCTCTTGATCGAGGAGGACCATGAACATGATCGTTCGCCGGGTCTCGCTGGCGGTGGCCGGTGCCGCCGTCACGGCGGGGGTGGCGGGGCCGATGTCGGCGGCGCATGCCGATGAGCCGCTGCCCTGCCCGCGCATCTTCGGGGTGGTGTGCGCCTTCACCGGGCCGCACGGCCACGGCCATCTGCGGCTCATCCACCAGGAGGAGCGGTTCCTCGCCCCGCCGGTCCGCAGCGCGCAGAACCAGGACGCCCGGCCCTGGTGCCTGTACGACCACCCGGATTTCAACGGCGAGAGCCGCGAGCTCGCTCACGGCCAGTCCATCGGCGACCTCGGATTCGAGGCGTCCTCCGCCCGGCCGGGGAACTGCACGGTCCGATAGCCCGTGTGCCCGGCCCGCCGCGTCGCGGCGGACCGGGCGTTCGGTCAGACGGTGAACTCGACGCCCTGGGCGAGGGGGAGCTCGCCGGAGTAGTTGATGGTGTTGGTGGCGCGGCGCATGTAGCCGCGCCAGGCGTCCGAGCCGGACTCGCGGCCGCCGCCGGTCTCCTTCTCGCCGCCGAAGGCGCCGCCGATCTCGGCGCCGGACGTGCCGATGTTGACGTTGACGATGCCGCAGTCGGAGCCCTCGGGCGAGACGAACAGCTCCGCCTCGGCCTGGTCCCGGGTGAAGATGCTGGACGACAGGCCCTGGGGCACCGCGTTGTTCAGCGCGATGGCCTCTTCCAGGTTCTCGTACGGCAGGACGTACAGAATCGGGGCGAACGTCTCCCGGGTCACGATCTCGGTCTGCTCCGGCATCCGCACCAGTGCGGGCTCGGTGTAGTAGGCGCCCGGCGCCTGCTGGTCGAGCCTGCGCCCGCCGCCGGCCACGAGCGTGCCGCCCTGGGCGACGGCGGCGTCCAGCGCGCCGCGCATGGCCTCGTACGCGCGCTCGTTGATGAGCGGTCCGACCAGGGTGCCGGCCGTCAGCGGGTTGCCGATCGGCAGCCGGCCGTACGCGTCGGCGAGGCGGTCGACGAGTGCGCCGACGACGTCGGTGTGGGCGATGACGCGGCGCATGGTCGTGCAGCGCTGGCCCGCCGTCCCGGCGGCGGAGAACACGATGCCGCGCACGGCGAGGTCCAGGTCGGCCGACGGGCACACGATGGCGGCGTTGTTCCCGCCGAGTTCGAGCAGTGACCGCCCGAACCGCGCCGCGACGCGCGGTCCGACCGCGCGGCCCATGCGCGTCGAGCCCGTCGCGCTGACCAGGGCGATCCCCGGGTGGTCGACCAGCGCCTCCCCGACCTCGGGACCGCCGAGGAGGACCTGGCTCAGGTTCTCGGGCGCGCCCTCCTCGACCGCAGCGCGGTCCAGGATGGCGGCGCACGCGAGGGCGGTCAGCGGGGCGAGTTCGGACGGCTTCCAGATGACCGGGTCGCCGCACACGAGGGCGATCGCGGTGTTCCAGGACCAGACGGCCGCCGGGAAGTTGAACGCGCTGATCACCCCGACGACGCCCAGCGGGTGCCAGGTCTCCATGAGCCGGTGGCCGGGCCGCTCGGAGCTGATCGTGCGCCCGTACAGCTGGCGGGACAGGCCGAGCGCGTAGTCGCAGATGTCGATCATCTCCTGGACCTCGCCGAGCGCCTCGGAGGTGATCTTCCCGACCTCCAGGCTGATCAGCGTGGCGAGGTCGTCCTTGTGCTCGGTGAGCAACCGGCCGAACCGCTTGACCAGCGCGCCCCGCACCGGCGCGGGTACCCGGCGCCAGGCCAGGAACGCCTCGCGGGCTCGTCCGACGGCCTCGTCGACGGCGCCGGCGTCGACCCACCGGACGGCGGCCAGGCGCTCGCCGTTGATCGGCGAGGTGGTCGTGACCCCGGCGCCGAGCGCGTCCACGTCCACACCGCAGCGCTTCGCGGTCTCTCGCGCCAGGGCGGCCAGTTCGTCGGCGCCGGGCAGCGTGGTCACCATCAGGGTTCTCCCTCGAGTAGTGGGTTCTGGTCAGACGATATTCAGCTCGGGACGTGCCCCGGCCCGGTCGAACCGCCGCGCGTCCAGGCCGGTGACGTCCACGAACGGCGCGCGGTCGAGGTAGAGGTCGCGGACGACCTCCCCGACGGCCGGGCCCATCAGGAAGCCGTGGCCGGAGAAGCCGGTGGCGTAGATGAACCGGTCGACGCTCGGCGCGGTCCCGATGAGCGCGTTGTGGTCGGGCGTCACCTCGTACAGGCCCGCCCATCCGGTGCCGAAGCCGACGTCCAGCAGGGCGGGGGCGCGGTGGGCCATGGCCTCACCGAGGCGGGGCAGCCAGGCGTCGGACCGGTCGAGCTTGAACCCCGGCGTCTCCTCGGGGTCGGACATGCCGATCAGCAGGCCGCGCCCTTCCCGATGGAAGTAGAACGAGGTGGCGAAGTCGATGGTGAACGCCGTCGGCGGCAGGTCCGGGATCGGCTCGGTGACCAGGATCTGCCGGCGCAGCGGGGTCACCGGCAGGTCGACGCCGGCCCACGCGCCGACGGCGCGCGACCAGGCGCCGGCCGCGCAGATCACGGTGTCGGTCTCGATGCGGCCGCCCTCGGTCTCGACGGCGACGATGCGGCCGTTCAGCGTGTCGATGCCGGTGGCGGCGCAGTTCGGCAGCAGCGTCGCGCCGTGCCGCCGGGCCGCGCCCGCGTAGCCCAGCACCACGGACTCGGGTGTGCAGTGCCCGTCGGTGGGCGAGTACGCCGCGGCGAGCAGCCCGTCGGTGTCGATGAGCGGGGACAGCTCCGCCGCCTCGCGCGGCGTGATGATCCGGCTGGGCACGCCGAGGTCGTTCTGCACGGCGACGTTCCGCTCGAACTCCGCGACGGCCTCGGGCGTGTCGAGCAGGAACAGGTACCCGGGCTTGTGCAGGTCGATCTCCTGCCCGAACCGCTCGGCGAAGGTCTCGAACGTCTGCAGGCTGCGCACGGCGAGCTCGATGTTGACCCGGTCGGAGAACTGCGCGCGCACTCCCCCGGCGGCCTTGGAGGTCGAGCCGGAGCCCAACGGCCCCTGGTCGATCAGCACCACGTCGGTCACGCCCGCCGCGGCCAGCTCGTACGCGGCGGCGACGCCCATGACGCCGCCGCCGATGATGACCGCCGACGCGCGGGTGGGCAGCTCACGACTCATCGACAGGTTCCTCTCAGACGTGCTCGGGCACGCGCCGGCGCAGGACCATGGCCTCGCGGACGCGGCTCTGGGCCAGCGCGTACGCCGCCTCGTGGGGGGTGACCTCCGCGCGGCGGGACTCGCGGAGCACGGCGACCGCGTTGGCGCGCAGCTTGCCGGAGATCATGGGGAAGACGTCACCGGGCTCCACCTGGAAGGGCGAGTAGCGGGCGTCCATCGAGTGCGCGGCGGCGACGATGCCGCCGGCGTTGGCGATGAAGTCGGGCACCACCGCGACGCCGCGCTTGTGCAGGATCTCGCGGGCCGCGGGCGTGGCCGGGAGGTTCGCGCCCTCGACGACCAGCCTGGCGGTGGTCGACCCGGCGACGTCGACGTCGATGACGTCCTCGCGGGCGGCGGGCACGAGGATGTCGGTCTCCGCCGACAGGGCCCGCTCCGCGGGCTCCGGCGGGCCGTACTCGCGGACGCAGTCGTCGCCGAGTTCGGCGCTGAGCGCGAGAAGGCGGTCCACGTCGAGGCCGTCGGGGTCGTACGCGCAGCCTGCCACGGTGGACGCGGCCACGACCACGGCGCCGAGTTCGCTGAGCCTGCGGACGGCCGCCCGGCCCACCGCGCCGAGTCCCTGGACGGCGACGCGGGCGCCGCGCAGCTCCAGGCCGAGCTCGGCGGCGGCCGCGTCGGTCGCCTCCGCGACGCCGTACCCGGTCACGCCGAGCTGGTCGTACGGGAAGCCGCCGAGCGGACCCGGCAGGCCGACGGCCGCCCCGCGGTCGCCGAGCTCGTCGAGCAGGATCGCGGCGTCGTTCTCGGTCAGGCCCATGTCGAGGCCGAAGACGTACTCCTTCGGCACCTCATTGGCCAGCGCCCGCGCGAAGGCGCGCAGGATCTCCTCCTTGTTCGGCGCCGTGGGGTCGGCCACGATGCCGGCCTTGGCGCCGCCGTGGAACAGGTCGACGGCGGCCCATTTCCAGGTCATCGTGCGGGCGAGCCGCGCGATCTGGCCGACGGTCACCGCCGGGCTCATCCGGGTGCCGCCCTTGCCCATCCCGCGGGCGGTGTTGTCCAGCACGAGGACACCCCGCATCCCGGTTCTGCGGTCGGACACGCAGACGACCTTCTCGGGTCCCCACTCGTCCATGAGTGCGAAGACGTCATCGCTCACGGCAGCGCTGCCCACCTCTCGGTTCGCTCGGTGCGTCCAGCATCGGGGACCGCGCGCGGCCGGAGGAAGCGGCCGAGCACCGCCATCTGTCGCCGTGGCCGAAGAACTTCTTATGCTTCGACGGCGATGGCGGGCAGGTCCTCCGCGAGCCGGGCCGCGGCCTGGCGCAGCGTCCGTACGGCGCCGGTCACCGCCGGGTTCACGGCCGCCGGGCGATGCACCGCGATGACGTGCCTGCGGGCCGCCGCTCCGCCGAGCCGGGTCGCGACCACGCCCTCACCGGGCAGGTGCGCGAGGGCCGGGACCAGCGCCACGCCGAGGCCCGACCGTACGAAGCCGTGGATCACGCCGTAGTCGTTGCTGCGGTAGTCCAGTTGCGGTTCGAAGCCGGCCTGAGCGCACAGGCGGCGCAGGCAGGACGCGCCGGCGGTGCCCTCCCGGGCGGCCACCCAGGTCTCGTGTTCGAGGTCGCCGAGCGCGACCGCCTCGGCGGCGGCCAGCGGATGGCGCTCGGGCAGCAGGAGCAGCAGGTCCTCCCCCAGCAGCGGGGTCTCCTCCAGGTCGCGCGGCCAGGCCCGGGGCACCAGGTCGTACCGGTAGACGAGCGCCAGGTCGAGCTCACCGGCCCGTACGAGCGGGATGAGCTCGTCCGGCTCGCCCTCGTCGAGGAGGATCTCCACCGACGGGTACGCCCGGGCGTAGGAGGCCAGGCCGATCGGCAGGAGCCGCTGGCTGGCCGTCGGGAAGCTGCCCAGCCGGAGTCGGCCGATGCGTCCCTCCGCCATGCCGCGGACGTCCTCTTCGAGCGCGTCGAGCGCGGACAGCGCGTCGACGGCCCGCCGTACGAGGTAGATGGCCGCCGGTGTCGGCCTGATCGTGTGGGCGCCGCGTTCGAACAGCGGCATCTTCACCGCCCGCTCCAGCGCCGCGATCTGCTGGGAGACCGCCGAGGCGGTGTAGCCGAGACGCCGCGCCGCGTCGGCGAACGACCCGGCGTCCAGGACGGCGGTCAGCGTTCGCAGGTGGACCGGATTGAGCATGCTCGGCTACGAATCCTACGAATCGGGGTCGAGCCGCTCGGCGAGGAGCTGGGCCAGGTGGACGCCCTGGCGGGGCGACAGGTCGGCGATCTGCGTGCGGCAGGAGAAGCCGTCGGCGAGGACGACGGTGTCCGCGTCCGCCTCGCGCAGCGCGGGCAGCAACTGGTGCTCGGCGACCGCGACGGACACCTCGTAGTGCCCCTTCTCCACCCCGAAGTTGCCCGCCAGGCCGCAGCAGCCGCCCAGCCGCCGCACGTCCGCGCCCGCGTTCTTGAGCATCTCGGCGTCCTGGCCCCACCCCATGACGGCGTGGTGGTGACAGTGCGGCTGGGCCACGACCGTCGTTCCGTCGAACGAGGGCGGCCGCCAGTCCGGGGTCTCGGCCAGCAGCTCGGCCAGCGTGCGGGTCCGCTCCGCCACCGGCGCCGCCACCGCCTCGTCCAGCAGCTCCAACGCGTCCGAGCGCAGGACCGCCGTGCAGGACGGCTCCATGCCCACGATCGGGATGCCCGCCTCGGCGGCCTCGGCCAGCTCGGCGACGGTACGGCCGAGGATCTTCTTGGCCGCGTCGAGCTGCCCCGTGGAGATCCAGGTCAGCGCGCAGCACTGGCGGCGCTCACTGATCTGCGGCCGGTACCCCGCGGCCTCCAGCACGGCCACCGTCGCGCGGCCCACCTCCGGCGCGAAGTGGTCGGTGAAGGTGTCGACGAACAGCATGACCGGCCGGCCCTCCGCCGGGCGCTCGTCGCGGGTCCGCTCGAACCAGTCGCGGAACGTCCGTGGCGCGAACTCGGGCAGGTTGCGCCGCCGGTCCACGCCGGCCACGGCCAGCGCCGCCCGCCGCAGCCCCGGCACCCGCAGGGCCGCGTTGACGACGCGCGGCATGCGGCCGGCCAGCCGCGCCCAGAGCGGCAGCCGGCCCAGCGAGTAGTGCGCGGCGGGACGCAGCCGCCCGCGGTAGCTCTGGTGGAGCACCTCGGACTTGTACGCGGCCATGTCGATCCCGGTCGGGCAGTCCGAGGCGCAGCCCTTGCAGGACAGGCACAGGTCGAGGGCCTCGTGGACCTCGGGCGAGCGCCATCCGCCGGAGACCAGGGAGCCGTTGACCATCTCCTGCAGGACCCGGGCCCGCCCTCGGGTCGAGTCCTTCTCCTCGCGGGTCGCCAGGTAGGACGGGCACATCACGCCGCCGGACCCGGTGTTGTCGGCGCGGCACTTGCCCACGCCGGTGCAGCGGTGCACCGACTGGCTGAAGTCGCCGCCGTCGTGGCGGTACGCGAGCGCGAGACTCTTGCGCACCGGCCGGGCGGCGGGGACCCGCAGGTCGGCGTCGACCGGGCGGGGCCGCACCAGCACGCCGGGGTTGAGCACGTCCCCCGGGTCGAAGATCCCCTTGACCTGGCCGAACAGGTCGATCGCCGCCTCGGAGTACATCCGCGGCAGCAGCTCGCTGCGGGCCCGGCCGTCGCCGTGCTCGCCGGACAGCGAACCGCCGTAGCCGGCGACCAGCGTGGCCGCGGACTCCAGGAAGGAGCGGAATACCTTCCGCCCGTCCGGCCGGTCCAGCGGCCAGTCGATCCGGATGTGCAGGCAGCCGTCGCCGAAGTGCCCGTACGGCAGGCCCGTCACGTCGAACTCGCCCATCAGCGACTCGAAGTCGCGTAGGTAGCGGCCCAGCATCGCCGGGGGCACGGCGGCGTCCTCCCAGCCGCCGTGTGCCGGGCGCCCGGCGGGGCTGCGGCCGGACAGGCCCGCGCCGTCCTCCCGGATGCGCCACAGCGCCGCCGCCCGCGCCGGGTCGGTGACGACCAGGGCGTCCTCGCAGCCGGCGGCCACACGCCCGGCCCGGTCCCGGACCTCGGCCTCGTCGTCCCCGGCGACCTCGACGAACAGCCACGCGGCCCCGCGCGGCAGCGGCGGCACCGCGTCCGGGCCCTTCCGGGTGCGCACGACGTCGACGATGCGCGCGTCGATGCCCTCACAGGCGGTGGGCAGGTGCTCCAGCAGGGTGGGGGCGGCGTCGCCGGCCGCGGCGATGTCGTCGTAGCCGAGCACCACCAGGACCCGGTGCGCCGGGTCGGTGACCAGGGTGACCGTCGCCTCGGTCAGCACGGCGAGGGTGCCCTCACTGCCGACCAGCAGGCGGGCGACGTCGAACCGCCGCTCCGGCAGCAGGTGCTCCAGCGCGTACCCGGACACCTGACGGCCGAACCGGGCGAACTCCGTCCTGATCGTGGCGAGGTTCGCGGCCGCGAGCGCGTGCAGCGCGGCCACCTCGGCGGGGCCGCCGGGCGCGGGCTCGCCGAGCGGGGACGACAGGTCCAGGAGGGTGCCGTTGCCGGTGACGGCCTTGAGGCCGGCGACGTTGTCGCTGGTACGGCCGTAGCCGAGGGTCCGGGACCCGCACGCGTTGTTCCCGATCATGCCGCCGATCGTGCAGCGGGTGTGCGTGGAGGGATCGGGACCGAACCTGAGCCCGTGCGGGGCCGCCGCCCGCTGCAGCTCGGCCTGGATGACGCCGGGCTGGACCACGGCGGTCCGGGTCTCGGGGTCGACGCGCAGCACCTTCCGCATGTGGCGGCTGAAGTCGAGCACGAGCCCGGGGCCGACCGCGTTGCCGGCCACGGACGTGCCGGCGCCGCGGGCGGTGAGCGGGATCTCGTGCCGCGCGCACAGCTCGACCGCGGCGGCCACGTCCTCGGCGGACCGGGGCCGGGCCACGAGGAGGGGCGGCACCCGGTAGAGGGAGGCGTCGGAGGAGAACGCCGACCGCGACATGGAGTCGGTCAGCAGGTCGGTGACTCCGCGTCGGCGCAGGTCGGTGGCGAGGTTGGCGGCCCGGTCCATAAGTAGCATGTTACATGCGACCCCTGGCGCTCCGCCCACATTCTCCGTACCCTTCCGTGTCACGAGGCGACGGTTCGACGGCAAGGAGGCAGGGCAGATGGTCGACTCGACGGCACTCCGAGCGGCTTTCGCTCGACGGCTGTCAGCGATGTACGGCACGGAGGTCCCCGCGTACAACACGCTGGTCGACGTCGCGCAGGAGGTGAACCGCGACGTGCTGGAGCGGATGGGCGCCGACGCCGAGCGGCTCGGCTCCATCGACCGCGTCACGGCCGAGCGGCACGGCGCGATCCGGGTGGGCACGCCCGCCGAGATGGCGCAGGTCGCCCGCGTCTTCGGCGCGATGGGCATGTACCCCGTCGGCTACTACGACCTGCGCGAGGCCGCCGGCAGCTCGGTCCCGGTCGTCTCCACGGCGTTCCGGCCCGTCGACGAGGCCGAACTGGCCGCCAATCCCTTCCGCGTGTTCACCTCCATGCTGGTGACGGGCGACCGGCGGTTCTTCGACGAGGACCTCGAACGCAGGCTCGGCGAGTTCCTCGGGGCGCGCCGGCTGTTCCCGCCCCGGCTGCTGGAGCTGGCCGACCGGGCCGAGGCGGAGGGCGGCCTGGACGACCAGGCGGCCGAGGAGTTCCTCACCCTCGCCACGGCCGCGTTCGAGCTGTCCCGCGAGCCGGTCTCCCGGAGCTGGTACGCCGAACTGGAACGGGTGTCCTCGGTCGCCGCGGACATCGGCGGGGTGCCGAGCACGCACGTCAACCACCTGACCCCGCGCGTCCTCGACATCGACGCCCTCTACGCGCGGATGAGCGAGCGCGGCGTCACGATGATCGACGCCATCCAGGGGCCGCCGCGTTGGAACGGTCCCGACCTGCTGCTGCGCCAGACCTCCTTCCGCGCGCTGGCGGAACCGCGGGTGTTCCGGGAGGACGACGGCCGCATCGTGGAGGACGACCTGCGGGTGCGGTTCGGCGAGGTCGAGGCGCGGGGCATCGCCGTCACCCCGGCGGGACGCGCGCTGTACGACGACCTGTCCGCGGAGCTGGACGCCGCGCTCGCGGACCGTCGGGTGACCGCCGAGGAGCGGAACGCCGTCGCCGCCAGGCTGTGGGAGGGCCGCGTGCCGTCCACCGAGGCCGAGCTCGTAGCGGGGGACCTCGCCTACTTCACGTTCCACACCACGGGCGCGCGTCCGGCGTCCACTCCCCCGGCCGACCTCGCCGGCCTCCTGGCGGAGGGATGGGTGACGGCCCGGCCGATCGTGTACGAGGACTTCCTGCCCCGCTCGGCCGCCGGGATCTTCCAGTCCAACCTGACCTCCGACGGATCCAAGGACGTGACCAGGGCCGGGGCGGAGTTCGGCGCCGAGGCGCTGGCCGGCGTGCTCGGCCGGCCGCTGCACGACCCGTACGAGCTGTACGCCTCGATCCGGGCCGCGTCGCTGACCCGCGTACGCGACGAACTCGGCCTCGACCGCGCGATCGCCCTCCCTTAGAGCTCGTCGACGATGGACGCCCACAGGGCGTCCACGTCGACCGGCTCGCCCTGGGCCCTGGCGGCCTGCCTGGCCAGGATCAGGCCGGTGTTGGTGAGGTGCGCCCGCATCGCCCGTACGGCGCCGTCGGCGTCCGCGGCGGCGACGGCCGCCACGATCGGCTCGTGCTCCTCGTGCACCTGCCGGAGGGTACGGGACCGGTCGTCGGTCGACGTGCCGAGGATGCGCATGGTGTCGCGCAGGCCGCCGACGATCGTCCGGGCCCGGCCGTTGCCCGCCGCGACGAGGATGTGGTCGTGCAGGGCCTGGTCCAGCTGGAAGAACAGCGCCTCGTCACCGGCCTCGACCGCCGCCGCCATCTCCGCCATGGTCGCCCGCAGCGCATCGCCCAGCTCGGTGAGGTCGCCGTCGGCCACCCGCCGGACGGCGGGAAGCTCCAGCGCCAACCGCACCCCGAAGATCTCGACGATCTCCCGCGGGTGCGGCAGCACGACGCGGAATCCCCGGTTGCGCTCGACCTGCACCAAGCCCGCCTCGGCGAGCCGCAACAGCGCCTCGCGCACCGGGCTCCGGGAGACGTTGAGCTGCTCGGCGATCTGGTACACCGAGTAGAGCCGGCCGGGCACCATCGCTCCCGTGTGCACCGCCCGCCGTACCTCGGAGATCACCTGCTCGGCCAGCGACCGTCGCGCGTGCGGCAACGGCTGCAGCTTGAGCTCGGCGTGCTCGCGGATCGACGGCATGGTGGCATGCTACCCAGCGCCGCCGCCGGTCACGTGGGCTTCGTCGGGCGGGTCGGGGTCAGGGCGAGCTGGCCCTTGAGCATCCGGCCGCCGTCGGCGGTCAGGCGCAGGTAGTAGTCCGAGGAGCAGGGCGTGCCGTCCTCGTCCAGGGCCCACAGGCCGGAGCCCGAGGGGACCATAGCGGCGTTCTCGGCAGTCTTGGCGATCTGGTTGCCCTCGCCGTACTCGTCGAACATCGAGATGTAGATGCCCTGCGCGCCCACCCGCACCATGTTGTAGAACTGGCGCCACATCAAGTCGCCGTGGGCGCGCTGGCGGGCCGACAGGTCCCCGGGCAGCACGCACGGCTGGTAGTCGATGCCGTGGGCGTTGCAGTCGGCCTGGTCGCCCTGGTTGGCGTTGGTGTAGAACCAGTCGGAGCCGGCGGCGTCGCCGATCCGGCCGACCATCCACGGCGAGATCATGTTGAAGGCATGGTAGACGTCCAGGTAGCCGGACCGTGAGTCGCTCACTCCCGTCCGCCACCAGGTGGGCACACCACCCATGACGTAGCAGCCCTGGCCCTTGAACCAGTTGACCACGTCCAGGCACACGGACGCGCTCCAGGGGTGGTTGCCGTCGTTGAAGCCGAAGCCCCAGATGCCGACGACCGGCCTGCCGTTCTGCCGGGCGTACGCCGAGGACGAGGTGTGCGTCCGCATCTTGTTCGTCCAGTCGGCCTTGATCTCCGACTGCATGTTCGTCCAGCCGGAGACGTCGTACATGATGTAGAACTTCACGCCGTGCGACTCGGCGGCGGACCTGACCTTGCTCGCCATCGCGTCTCTCGTCGGGCCCTCTCCACCGGTCGGGTTGAAGCGCTGCAGCGCGGCCGTGTCGCAGCCGTACTGCCGCATCCACGCGAAGTGGGTGTCGACGGTCTGCTGGTCGTAGGAGGAGAACAGCGTCGCGGGCTGGCCGTTGTTGAGGTTCGGATAGTTCGTCTTGTACGTCCTGCTGTACTCCCGCATGTCCGGCCAGGCCTTGATGACGTTGTTGCTCGTGGACGGCGGCTGGGACCAGTTCTGGCTCCAGTGCCACCAGCCGTTGATCGGCGCGCCGTCCCCGGCGCACGCGAACCAGCCCTGGTAGCCGACGGTGATCTTGCCGACGACGTCACCGGGCCCGCTGGCCGCCCGCGCTGGGGCGGTCAGCGCCGACGTGGCTCCTGGCAGGGCGGCGAGGGCCGAGCCGGCCACCGCTGAGGTCATGAACCTTCGGCGGGAGATGGTCATGACGCTCCTTCCACTCAGTCGTTGATGAGGTCGAACTCTTCCCAAGGACCGATCGCCGTGCGGTTGGCGATGAGGGAGGCCGCGCCCGCGTTCTCGGCGCAGACGTAGTCGTTGTTCGCGTGCGCTCGCAGGCTGACGCTGCCGTCGGAGTTGTGGATGAGGTCGAAGGTCTGTGCCGCCCCGACGCTCGTCGCGTCCGCGATCAGCGGCGAGGCTCCGGCGGTGACGTACTTGCTGTTGGCGTGCGAGCGCAGCGCGATCGCGCCGCCCTGGTCCACCTCGTCGAACTGCTCCCACGGCCCGATGGCGGTCCGGTTCGCGATCAGCGGCGCGGCGCCGGCGTTCTCCGCCGTCACGTACTGGTTGTTGGCGTGGGAGCGCAGGGTGATCACGTGGCTCGTCGGCGCGGACACGGTGACCTGGCCGGTGAGCCGGATGTCCCGGGAGGACGCGCCGACGAGGACCTGATGGGTCCCGGCCGCGGTCGCCCACCCGCTGCCGTTCCAGTACTGGAAGCTGCGGGCGTCGAGGGTGACCGTGACGTGCTTGGTCTGGCCGGCGTCGAGCGTGACCCGGCTGAAGCCGCGCAGGTTCTTCGGCGGCTCGCCGGCCGAGGACGGCTGGCCGACGTAGACCTGGGCGACCTCGGTCCCGGCCCGCGACCCGGTGTTCGTGACGTCGAAGCCGACCGCCACGTTGCCGGAGGCGTCGGGCGTCCCGACGGTGAGGTTCTTGTAGCCGAAGGTCGTATAGGACAGACCGTGTCCGAAGGGGAACATCGGCGTCTTGTTCTTCGCGTCGTACCAGCGGTAGCCGACGTTCAGGCCCTCGGAGTACTGCACGGTGCCGTTCTGGCCGGGCCACTGCGCGGCGGTGCTCGCCGGCACGTCGGCGAGGCTCTGCGGGAAGGTGACCGGAAGCCTGCCGGAGAAGTTCACGTCGCCGTACAGCAGCGCCGCGATCGCCGTGCCGTCCGTCTGGCCCGGGTACCAGTTCTCGACGATGCCCTTGACGGCGTTCGCCCAGGGCATGGTGACCGCCGAGCCGCTGTTGACGACGACGACGGTGTTGGGGTTGGCGGCGGCGACGTCGGTGACGAGCTTGTTCTGGTCGCCGGACAGGTCGATGGTGTTCAGGTCGGCGCCCTCGCCCTCGCCGTTCGAGACGAAGACCACGGCCGCCTGGGCCGCGCGCGCCGCCGCGACCGCCTCGTCGTGCAGGTTCTGGTTCGGGATCTGCCAGCCGAGGCTGACCTGGCTGCCGCCGCCGTCCTGGAAGTAGTCGACCTCGATGTCCACCGGCTGTCCGGCCGTGAGCGAGACGGTGCCGGTCTTGGTGGTCGGCGGCTGGTCCGCCCAGTTGTTTATGACCTGCTGCCCGTTGACGTACAGCCGGCTGCCGTCGTCGCTGGTCAGCGCGAAGGTGTACGTGCCGGTGGTGGGCGGCGTGAGCCTGCCGGTCCACTTGACCGACCAGCCGTTGCCGGGGAGGCCGGAGGCGGGCGGCTGGCCGCCCCACAGGAAGTTGACGTTCGGGTCGGTCCGGGTGAGGACCGGGGTCCCCGTCATGCCGGTGTTGTTGTAGTACTGGGCGGTCAGCCCGGTCCCGGAGCCGGAGGCCGGGGTCAGGTAGGACGAGTCGACGATCTGGCCGTTCGGCGAGGCGACGCCCTGGGCGTAGGTGACCTTGGTGCCGCTGCCCGCGCGGGACTTGATGCCCTGGTACGGCGTGACGACGGAGGCCAGTGTCGAGGGGTTCACGTGGGCGCTGCCGCCGCCCGCGGTCATCGCGTTCGCGCCCGCGTCGTCACCGATCACCGCGATCGACGAGGTCGAGGACCCGAGCGGCAGCACCGGACCGCTGTTCTTCAGCAGCACGCTGCCCTCCTCTGCGGTCTTCGTGGCGGTCGCCTGATGGGCGTCGGAGGTGACGGTCGCGCCCATGGTCCCGGTCGGTGGGGAGTCGAACAGGCCGCTCGCGAACATCGAGGTCAGGATCCGGCGTACGTGGTCGTCGATGGTGGTCTGGGAGACCTGGCCGTTGTTCACGGCGGCGGTGAGGGCGTCGCCGTAGTAGGTGCTGCCGGTCATCTCCTGGTCGAGACCGTTGTTCGCCGAGGCGACGGTGGAGTGCGTGCCGCCCCAGTCGGAGGTGACGAAGCCGGGGAAGCCCCACTGCTGCTTCAGGACACTGTTCAGGAGCTGCCCGTTCTCGCAGGCGAAGGTGCCGTTGATCTGGGAGTACGAGCACATCGCCGAGTCGGCCTTGCCGTCCTTGACCGCGGCCTCGAAGGCGGGCAGGTAGATCTCGCGCTGGGTCCGGTCCGCGACGACGGCGTTGTCCTGGGCGGTGTTGCGGTAGGTCTCTTGGTTGTAGACCGCGTAGTGCTTGACCTGCGCCATCGGGCCCTGCGCCTGGATGCCGCGGATCTCGGCGGCGCCGAGCTGCGCGGCGAGGTACGGATCCTCGCTCAGCGACTCGAAGGACCGGCCCCAGCGCGGATCGCGGTCGATGTTGATCGTGGGGCCGAGCACGGTGTTCGCGCCCTTGCCCCACGCCTCGGCACCGATGACCTTGCCGTACTCCCCCATGAGGTCGGGGTCCCAGGTCGCCGCGCCGGCGACGGGTGCGGGCAGTTGGGTGACGCCGGTGGCGCCGTCGGCGACGCCCGCGGGGCCGTCCTGCAGGCGGAGCTGCGGAATGCCGAGGCGGGTGTTGCCGTCGACGCAGGCGCCGTAGTCGCAGGAGGCGCCCTGGTGCATCATGGTGATCTTTTCCGCCAGGGTCATCTGGGCGAGCAACGCGTTCGCCCGGTCAACCGGCGCGAGCGCGGTGTTCAGCCACGGTCGCGCCGCGGCGTGTGCGGGCACGCCGGCCAGCAGCCCTCCGATGAGTGCCCCGATGACGGCGACGGTTCTTAGCAGATGTCTTCTCATCGGCAGGCTCCGATCGGCGGCTGTTTGGATTTTTCGTGAACTTATCTGCTCTTTGCAGTACCTTGTCAAGAGACGTCAAAGATCGGATCTCCTTGACAGCTTCTGTGATGGGCGTCACTCTGCCTGAGAGCGCTCTCAGCGTCGAGAGCTCCCACGCCCCGTCCCCGCCACCCACCCCGCCAGGTGTGGCGAACCGGCGCTGGACACCGCCTTCCGCAGGCGGCGCCCCCGTGACCGCGCGTACGCCGGATCCGCCACCTCGAGTCGCCGGTGTCCGCCTCCCACCGGCCGAGGAGCCTCGATGTTCCGCGCTCGCCCCAGACGCGTCCTCGACTCGCCACGCTCACTGATCGTCGTGCTCGTCGCCCTGATCGGGCTGATCGCCGCGTCGACGGCGGCGGCACCGCCCGGCCGCGCCGCGGCGGTCCTGCTCTCCCAGGGCAGACCGACCACGGCCTCCTCCACCGAGAACGCCGGCACGCCCGCCTCGGCCGCCACCGACGGCGACACCGGCACCCGCTGGTCCTCGGCGTTCAGCGACCCACAGTGGCTGCAGGTGGACCTCGGTTCCAGTGCCGCCGTCAGCCAGGTCGTCCTGCGGTGGGAGACCGCGTACGCGAGCGCCTTCCAGATCGAGACCTCCGCCGACGGGAACGCCTGGACCACCGTCTACTCCACCACGACCGGCACCGGCGGCACCCAGACGCTGAACGTCTCCGGGACCGGCCGCTACGTGCGGATGTACGGCACCGCCCGCGCCACCCAGTACGGCTACTCGCTCTGGGAGTTCCAGGTCTACGGCTCAGGGGGCACGGCGTCGTGCGGCACCGCCGACTCCGCCGCGCACCAGCCGACCACGGCCTCGTCCATCGAGAACGCCGGGACGCCCGCCTCCGCCGCCACCGACGGCGACACCGGAACCCGCTGGTCCTCGGCGTTCAGCGACCCGCAGTGGCTCCAGGTGGACCTGGGATCGTCGAAGCAGGTCTGCGGGGCCCGGCTGACCTGGGAGGCCGCCTACGCCACCGCGTTCCAGGTCCAGGTCTCCGGGGACGGGACGAACTGGACGACGATCTACTCGACCACCACGGGCGCCGGCGGCACCCAGACGCTGAACGTGACCGGGACCGGCCGCTACGTGCGGATGTACGGCACCGCCCGGGCCACCCAGTACGGCTACTCGCTCTGGGAGTTCGCCGTGTTCACGATCGGCGGCGGCGACGGCGGAGGCGGTAACGGCTCCTGCCCCTGGGTGGGGTCCACCGCGCCGGTGTCCCAGCGCGTCGCCCAGGTCATGGCGCAGATGACCCAGGACCAGAAGATCACCCTGCTGCACGGCACCGGTGCGTCCTCGCCGTACATCGGGAACACCGCCGCGATCCCGTCGCTGTGCATCCCGGCGATGGGTCTGGAGGACGGGCCGGGCGGACCGGGCGACGGGCTCGGGGGCGTCACCCAGCTGCCCGCGCCGGTGGCCGGGGCCGCGACGTTCGACACCGCGCTGGAGCAGCAGTACGGCGTGGTGGCCGGCAGCGAGTTCGCCGGCAAGGGCGCGGACGTCGCGCTCGGCCCGACACTGAACATCGACCGCGACCCGCGCTGGGGCCGGGGCTTCGAGAGCTTCAGCGAGGACCCGTACCTGACGGGCCAGATGGCCGTCGCGCAGATCAAGGGCGTGCAGAGCCAGGGCGTCATGGCCCAGGCCAAGCACGCCGCGGTCTACAACCAGGAGACCTACCGCAACGGCATGTCGGACAACGCGATCGTCGACACCCGTACGCTGCAGGAGATCTACCTGCCCGGCTTCCAGGCGGCCGTCGGCCAGGGCGCGGCGGCCTCGGTGATGTGCGCCTACAGCGTGATCAACGGGAAGTTCGCCTGCGAGAACCCGTACATCCTGAACACGGCGCTCTACCAGCAGGCGGGCTTCACCGGGTTCGTCACCTCCGACTGGGGCGCGCTGCACTCGGCGGCTCCCGCCGCCAACGCCGGCATGACCCAGGAGATGCCGGGCGCGGCGTTCTTCGGCGACCAGCTCCGGCAGGCGGTCGCGTCCGGCCAGGTCACCCAGGCGACGCTGGACACCATGGTCAGCCGGGTGCTGACCCAGATGTTCGCGTTCGGCCTGTTCGACAAGACCAAGACCGGCTCGACCGGCGCGGTCGTCACCACCGACGCGCACAAGGCCACCGCCCGCCAGATCGCCGAAGAGGGCACCGTCCTGCTCAAGAACAACGGCGTGCTGCCGCTGTCCACCTCCACCACCAAGAAGATCGCCGTGATCGGCGCCGACGGCGGCGCGGGCGTGGCCAGTGTCGGGGGCGGCAGCGCCACCGTCACCTCCTCGGGAACCGTCTCGCCGCTCACCGGCATCCAGAACCGCGCCGGGTCCGGTGCCACGGTGCAGTTCGAGGCGGCCGACGGCACGGACGGCGTCAACCGCGCGGTCACGCTGGCCAAGTCGGTCGACGTGCCGATCGTGTTCGCGACCTATCCGCAGAACGAGGGCACCGACAACACCTCGATCGACCTGCCCGGCCAGCAGAACCAGCTCATCTCCTCGGTGGCCGCCGCCAACCCCAAGACGATCGTGGTCCTGCACACCGGCTCCGCGGTGACCATGCCGTGGCTGAACCAGGTCTCCGGAGTCCTCGAGGGCTGGTACTCCGGTCAGGAGGTGGGCAACGCGCTGGCCGCGATCCTGTTCGGCGACGTCAGCCCGTCGGGCAAACTGCCCGTGACCTTCCCGGCGAGCCTGAACGACGTGCCCGCGCACACCACCGCGCAGTGGCCCGGAAACGGCAGCCAGGTGCAGTACTCCGAGGGCCTGGACGTCGGCTACCGCTGGTACGACGCGAAGAACATCACGCCGCTGTTCCCCTTCGGGTACGGCCTGTCGTACACGACGTTCTCCTTCTCCAACCTGCAGGTCGGCGCGCTCGGCTCGGGCGGTTCGACGGTGACGGCGACCGTGACCAACACCGGGAGCCGGGCCGGGGCCGAGGTCGTCCAGCTCTACGTCGGGGCTCCGGCCTCGATCGGCGAGCCGCCGCACCAGCTCAAGGGGTTCCAGCGGGTCGACCTGCAGCCGGGCCAGAGCCAGACCGTACGGTTCACCGTGACCGCCCGCGACCTGGCGCACTGGGACGACACGGCCGGCGGCTGGACGACGACCCCCGGCGCGTACCAGATCCTGGTCGGCGACTCCTCGCGCAACCTGCCGCTGACCGGCTCGCTCACCGTGACGAGCACGCTCAAGAGCGACCTGGCCGGACGCACGGGCGCGGTCACGGTCACCGACCCGGGCGGCATGAGCAGCCCGGTGGGCACGGCGGTTCACCTGCGGATGACCGCGGCGGCCACCGGTGACCCGGTCTTCACCGCCACGGGCCTGCCCGCCGGTCTGTCGATCAGCCGCTCGGGGACCATCACGGGCGCCGCCCGCCACGCCGGAACCAGCACGGTGACGGTGACCGCCACCGACTCCACCGGCGCCGCCGGCACCACGACATTCGTGTGGACGACGACCAGGCCCCTCCGCCGGGCTTCGCGCTAGTTCCCCCCGCCACCGCCAGTAAGGATCGACTCAATGCCGATTCGCGGAAGATCCGTCACATTCCCGGCCATGCTCGCGGCCGTCGCGGCCCTCCTGGTGCCGGCGACGGCCACGGGAGCCCGCGCCGCCGCGGCGTGCATCCCGTCGGGCACCGACGCCGCCATCAACGCCGCCCTCACCGGGACCGGCGCGGCCGCCGTCCTGTGCCCCGGAGCCGTCTTCACCCTGAGCGACTCGATCAGGTTCACCGCCCCGAACCAGCGGATCGAGACGCAGGGCCTGCCCACCGACGGCAGCCGGGCCACCCTGAAGTTGTCCGGCTCGCTCACGACGGCGATCAATGGCACCGACCAGTCCGGCGTGACGGTACAGAACATCCAGATCGACGGCGGACGGCCGGCCCTCGGCCGGCTGGACGGCGGCGCCCTCATGGAGATGGGCGCCTCCGGCACCGGCCAGACCGTGCAGAACGTCTACGCGCACGACACCCGGAGCTGGTCGACGCTGCACTTCATCGAGGGCGCCGTCACGAACAGCACGCCGGCCTGCCAGGGCGCGAAGATCCTGAACAACACCATCGGCCCGGCGGGCACCGACGCGCCGAGCGGCACGTGGGCCGACGGCATCTCGCTCGCCTGCGGTGACAGCACCGTCCAGGGCAACACCGTGCAGGATGCCACCGACGGCGGCATCGTCATCTTCGGCGCGCCCGGCTCCTCGGTGAAGAACAACACGATCGTCGCCAGGACCCGCACGCTGCTCGGCGGGATCAACCTCGTCGACTACGCGCCGATGAACGGCAACTACACGGGCACGACCGTCACCGGCAACACGATCAACGCGCAGAGCGCCTTCATCAAGGTCGGCATCGCCATGGGCCCGCAGGTCTGGGGCTGCGGAACCGGCACCAACTACGGCGCCTCGGTCACCGGCAACACACTGCAGGGCGCGCACATGGGCTACGGGTACGCCGTCAACGGCGTCCGCGACTGGACCGTCACCGGCAACACCGACACTTCCACCCACGTCGGCACGCCGAACGCGGGCTGCGGCGGCACGGTGTCACCGCCCGGCCGCTTCCAGGTGCAGTCCGCGACCTCCAGCACCCTGCAGCCGGAGTTCACGAGCGCCCAGCTCACGTACGTCCTCGGCGTCGCCGAGCACCCGCCGACCGGTCAGGTGATCAGCCTGCGCGCCCACGCCAACGGCAGGTACGTCACGGCTGAGAACGCGGGGGCCTCGCCGCTGATCGCCAATCGGACGGCCGTCGGCTCGTGGGAGACGTTCGACCTGATCGACCAGGGCGGCGGCGCGGTGGCCCTGCGCGCCCACGCGAACAACGAGTACGTCACCGCGGACGACGGAGGAGCCTCGCCGCTCATCGCGAACCGGACGGCCATCGGCTCCTGGGAGACGTTCGCCCTGGTCCACAACGCGGACGGCAGCGTCAGCCTGCGAGCGAACGCGAACAACGAGTATGTGACGGCCGAGAACGCGGGCGCCTCGTCACTGATCGCGAACCGCACGGCCATCGGGCCGTGGGAAGAGTTCGACCTCATTCAGGACTGACGTGGTGACAATGATGGATCATGACAATCGGTCCCACCGCCGGCCACTGCGGCGGCTCCTGGCGGTCCTCGCCCTGGTGGCGGGCGTGCTGGACCTCTCGGTGATCGTCCCGGCCCTCGCGTCCCCGACGGACGCGGCGTTCGACGGCTCGACCGGCGTGCTGAACGTCGACTACGCCGGCTACCTGAGCAAGCACGACATCGTCTACGACCGGCCGAACACCAACCCCGCGTACGGGCTGACCGTCGGCAACGGGCGTACGGGCGCGATGGCGTGGAATCAGAACGGCCTGACGATGCAGGTCTCCGGCGCCGATCTGTCCGAGCAGTCTGCGTACGCGGCCGGCCTGGTCAACCTGTACTCCACGCCCGGCATGGACACCGGGTACTCCACCTACCAGCAGCGGCTGTCGCTGTACGACGGCACGCTGACCACCAAGTACGACTCCGACCGCACAGTGACCATCATGGGGTCGCCGAACTCCGAGGTCATGGGCATCCATGTCGACGACCACCGGACCAACGTCACCGGCGTGGCGCTCGACCTGAGCCTGTGGGATCCGAGCACGGTCACGAACGTCGCGGACGTCCCGGACCTGAACACCTGGAAGACCTACTCCACCTTCGCCGACGCGAGCGGCGTCGGGCTGAGCCGGGGGCAGAACGACTCGAACGGCTTCGGCTCCACCCTCGCGGCGACCGTCGAGGGCGCGAACTACACGAGCCAGGTGGTGAACGGCTCCAAGGTACGGCTCAACATCACGCCGTCCTCCAGCTACACGATCTGGTTCACCGCCGCGAGCCGGCTGAACGCGCCGAACCACGACTCGGTCGCCCAGGCGCGGTCTCAGCTCGCCGCGGTGAAGAGCACCGGGTACGCCACGACGCTCACCGACTACCGGAACTGGTGGCACGGCTTCTGGCAGCGGTCGTTCGTGCAGTACTCCGGCCTGTCCGGCGACGCGGACTACCTGGAGAACGTCTACTACCTGGCGACCTACATGATCGCCTCGGGCGGTTACGGCAACTACCCGTTCCACTTCATCAACGGCGTGTACCGCTCGACCGGCGACCAGACGAAGTGGAGCTACGGCTACTGGTACTGGAACCAGCGCGACGTCTACAACTCGTTCCTCGCCTCGAACCACACCGACCTGCTGAGCACGTTCAACCGGCTCTACAGCCGCAACCAGACCGCGCTGAAGTCGTACACGAACAGCCGCTACGGCGTGGACGGCCTGTGGGTCCCGGAGACGATGGGCTGGGACGGCAACGCGCGCGGCACGATCAACAGCGACTACACGAAGAACATCCTGTCCACCGGCACCGAGGCCGCGTACAACATGTACCTGCAGTACCGGTACACGAACGACACGAACTACCTGCGGAACACCGCCTACCCGTTCATGCGGGACGTCGTCCGGTTCTACGCCGCGAAGCTGACCCGCGACGGCTCGGGCAAGTACACCATGGCCAGTTCCAACTCCCACGAGACGTACTGGAACGTCCCGGGCGCCATCACCGACCTCGCCGCGGTGAAGAGCCTCTTCCCGGTGACCATCCAGGCGAGCCAGACGCTCGGCCTGGACGCCGACCTGCGGGGCCAGTGGCAGAACATCCTCGACGACCTGGCGCCCTACCCGACCGACGGCAGCGCCTACCTGCCGCACACGCCACCGATCACCCAGACGCACAACGACGAGAACGTCGCGTCGGAGGTCATCTGGCCGTACAACACGACCGGAATAGGAGCTCCGGACTACCAGACCGCCGTGAACACCTGGAACCGGCGGCCCTTCCCGTACGACAACGTCTGGGCCAACGACGCGATCCAGGCGGCGCGGCTGGGCCTGGGCGACCAGGCGTACAACGGCATGAAGACCATGCTGCGGAAGTACCAGACGTATCCCAACGGGCTGACCGACAACACGAACGGCGTCTTCGAGTACCTCGGCGTCCACCTGTCGGTGGTCAACGAGTCGCTGCTGCAGAGCTACAACGACAGGATCCGGGTGTTCCCGGCGGTGCCGTCGGATTCCTCGTTCGTCGGCAAGTTCACGCTGCTGGCCAAGGACGGCTTCCTGGTCAGCTCCGAGCGCGAGGCCGGGGAGGTCAAGTACGTCGGACTCAAGAGCCTGTACGGGAACTCGGCCACCGTGGTGAATCCCTGGGGCACCCAGCAGGTGCGCGTGCGGCGCGTGTCGGACAACGCGATCGTCACGACGTCGTCGAGCGGCGAGGTCACCTTCCCGACGTCGGCGAACACCGTGTACGTCCTGGAGCGCACCGCCAAACCGCTGAGCGGCTACTCCGCCACCCGGCTCACCGGCACGGCGAACCAGGGCGCCAAGTCGCTGTCCGGTACCTCCTCCACCCTCGGCCTCGGTGCCGGCACCCCCAACGCCGTGATCAGCCTGCGGGCGCACGCGAACAACCAGTACGTGACGGCGGACAACGGCGGCGCGTCGCCGCTGATCGCCAACCGGACCGCGATCGGCCCGTGGGAGCAGTTCGACGAGATCGACCTGGGCGGCGGCGCGATCGCGCTGCGGGCGCACGCGAACAACGAGTACGTCACCGCGGACGACGCGGGCGCGTCACCGCTGATCGCCAACCGCACCGCGATCGGCCCGTGGGAGACGTTCGACCTGATTCACAATCCCGACGGCAGCGTCAGCCTGCGGGCGCACGCGAACAACGACTACGTGACCGCGGAGAACGCCGGAGCCGCGTCGCTGATCGCCAACCGCACGGCCATCGGGACGTGGGAGGAGTTCGATCTCATCTCTTCGTGAGTCTCAGCCGGGCTTCTTCTCGTGCCGGGCGATCAGGGTGTCGATCTGGACGCTGAGCTTCGCGCCCAGGGGCCAGCCGACGTAGTGGGTGAGGAAGATGGCGATCTCGCGGAGTTCGGCGGGGGTCAGTTCGCCGTTGCCGAGGGCGGCGGGGAGCTGGATGTCGAGCACGTCGTTCAGGCCCTGACCGGCGAGCAGGCCGATGAGGAGGAGGCGGCGGTCGCGGATGGACAGGCCCGGGCGGGTCCAGATCTCGGCGAAGAGGTGGTCCACCGTGATGCCGAAGAAGTCGCCGGGACCGTCGCCGACCTCCCAGCCGTACACCTCGCTCATCTTCTCCAGGCCACGCCGGCGCCTCTCGTCCGTCATGACACACCCCCGGGGGGAACGCCGAGGCCCTCGGCGAACCGCGCGCGGCTCAGCCGGGCCAGTGGGGTGTCCACGCCGAGTTCGTCGGCGAGGGCCAGGGCCAGGGACAGGTCCTTCTCGCCGAGGTCCCGGACGTGGCACATGATGTCGTGCAGCGGGTCCGAGGGGTCGAGGGGCGCCGTCGTACGGCGGATCATGATCGATCCGGGGCCGCCGGTCACGGCGTCGGAGTGGCGGACCACGCGGCCGAGCTTGGTCAGTGACACGCCGGCGGCCTCGGCGAGGCGCTCCGCCTCGGCCGCCGCGGTGAAGGCGACGAAGTGCAGCAGGTTGCGGGCCAGCTTCAGATGGGTGCCGGCGCCCACCGGGCCGGCGTGGAGGATGAGGTCGGCCCACGCGGAGAAGGGCTCCCGCACCCGGTCGAACGCCGTGGCGGTGCCGCCGACCATGACCGCGAGCGTGCCCGCCGCCGCGCCCATGAACCCGCCGGAGACCGGAGCGTCGACGATCTCGACGCCGTACGGCCGCGCGCGGCCGGCCAGCGCGGTCGCGGTCGCGGCGTGGATCGTCGAGTGGATCGCGATGACCGTGCCGGGCTCGACGGAGGACAGCAGCGCGGTGACGACCTCGTCGACCTGGGCGTCGTCGCGGACCATGAGGGAGATGAGCGAGGCCGACGCCACGTCGGCGAGCCGGTCGGCGGCCCGCGCGCCGTCCTGGACCAGCGGTTCCATCGCCGCCGGACGAGCGTCGTAGACGATCAGATCGCGCCCGATCAGGCGTCTGGCCATGGGCGCGCCCATCTGGCCGAGCCCGACGAAGCCGTACGTCATGCGCGGAACACCTCGCCGCCGTCGACGTTGAAGATCTGCCCGGTGATCCAGGACGCCTCGTCGGAGAGCAGGAACAGGCACATGCCGACGAGGTCCTCGGGAGTGCCCATGCGCTTGAGCGCCATCCGGTCCCGCACGATCTTCTGTGACATGCCGTCGGGCACGACCCTGCGGTTGGCCTCGGTGTCGATCGGGCCGGGCGCGATGGCGTTGACCCGGATGCCGAGCGAGCCGAGCTCATGGGCGAGCTGCTGGGTGATGCCGTTGACGCCGACCTTGGCGAGGCCGTAGAAGCCGGAGTACTGCCAGGCCGCGGTGGAGGACTGGTTGACGATCGCTCCGCCGCCGCGCTCGGCCATGGCGGGATGGCAGGCGCGGGCGCACAGCAGGGCGCCGTCCATGTTCACCGCCATGAACCTCTTGTAGTAGTCCCAGTCGACGGTGAACAGGAAGTCCAGCTTCATCGTGCCGAAGACGGCGGCGTTGTTGACCAGGTAGTCGATCCCGCCGTACGCGGTGACGGCCGCCGCCGCCATGGCCTCGACCGACGCGGGATCGGACACGTCGGTGCGTACGAAGCGGCCCTTGATGTCGTCGGCGACCGCGGCGCCCTTCTCGTCGACGTCCGCGACCACGACGCTCGCGCCCTCGGCGGCCAGCCCGCGCGCGTACGCCTCGCCGATGCCCTGTGCCGCGCCGGTCACCACCGCGACCTTCCCCTCGAAGCGGTTCATCCCGCCCCCTCCGCGATCGACTTGATCTCCAGGTACTCCTCGAACCCGGCGAGGCCCATCTCGCGGCCGACGCCGGACTGCTTGTAGCCGCCGAACGGCACGTCGGCGGAGTACCAGACGCCGCCGTTGACGCCGACCGTGCCGGTACGCAGCCGGCGCGCGACCGCGCGCGCCCGGTCGAGGTCGCCGCCGTGCACCGCGCCGGACAGCCCGTACGGCGAGTCGTTCGCGATGCGTACGGCGTCGTCGTCGCCGTCGTGCGGCAGGATCACCAGCACCGGGCCGAAGATCTCCTCTCGGGCGGTCCGCGACGCGTTGGTCAGCCCGGTGACCAGGGTGGGTTCGATCCAGAAGCCCTTCTCGCGGTCGGCGCGGCGCCCGCCGGTGGCGAAGGCGCCGCCCTCCTCGACCGCGAGCGCGAGGTACTCCTCGACCCGGTCGCGCTGCCGCGCGGAGATCACCGGGCCGCAGACGGTGCCGTCATCGCCGGGATCCCCGACGCCGATCTTCGCGAGCGTCCGGGCGGTGATCTCCACGGCCTCGTCGTGGCGTGCGCGGGGAACGAGCAGCCGCGTCGTGATCGCGCACCCCTGCCCCGCGTGCGTGATCCCGCTGAACGCGGCGTACGAGCACGCGCTCCCCAGGTCCGCGTCGTCCAGGACGATGAAGGCCGACTTGCCGCCGAGCTCCAGCAGGACCTTCTTCAGCGACTCGGCCGCCGTCCGCATGACCGCGCGGCCGGTCTCCGCCGAGCCGGTGAAGGAGACCAGGTCGACCCGGGGATCGGCGGCGAGCCGCGCGCCGAGCGCGTGGTCGGTGCCGGTGACGACGTTGACGACGCCCGGCGGGAGGTCGGTCTCCTCGGCGATGAGCCTGCCGAGCGCCGCCGCGCACCACGGGGTCTCCGGGCTCGGTTTGAGCACCACGGTGTTGCCCGCGGCCAGCGCGGGCCCGAGCTTGGCCAGGTTGATCTGGTGCGGGAAGTTGCCCGGCGTGACGGCGCCGACCACGCCCACTGGCTCGCGCACCACCTGACGGTCGCTGACCATGCCCATCGGCGCGGCGCGGCCGAGGTCGCGCGTCCACTCGTACTCCTCGGCGCGCCGCGCGAACCAGAGGAGGTCGGCGACGGGCGCGTCGAACTGCGCTCCGTACGTCAGGAACCGCGGCGCGCCGACCTCGCGTACCGTCAGGTCGCGCAGCTCGTCGCCGTGGCGTACCAGCACGTCGTGGAGCTGGCGCAGGCAGCGGACCCGTAACGGGAGGTCGGCCGCCCAGCGGGACTCGTCGAACGCGCGGCGGGCCGCGGCGATCGCCTGGTCCAGCTCGGCGAGCGTGGCGTCGGAGGCGACCCCGATGGTCTCCTCCGTGGCCGGGTCGATCGTCGCGAAGCTTTGGTCGGCACGGACCAACTTCCCGTCGATCAGGAGCGGAGACGGGCCGTCCCGCCAATCATCGAGAAGAGTCATCGTTTCTCCTTGTCGACCGCGGCCTCTGGCTGGACCTCGACCAGCGTCAGGTGGGTGCCGCGCGGGGTGTGCACGACGGCGGCGATCGCCGTGGCGACGTCCTCCGGCCGCAGGAAGTACGGATGGCGGGCGACGCCCCACTTCACCCAGTCCTCCAGGACGGCGCCGGTGGTCTCCGCGTCCCAGCTCATCCCCATCCCGGTCATGGTCGGGCCCGGCCGGACGACCGACGCGCGTACGCCGGTGCCCTCCAGCTCCATCGCCATCGCGCGCGTCATGCCCTCCACGCCGTTCTTGGCCGCGACGTACGCGCCCATGCGGGTGCGCGGCACCCGCACGACGTCGGAGGAGACGAACACGATGTCGCCGCGCCCGCGCGCGACCATGCCGGGCACCACGTGGGACACCAGACGATGGGCCCCGACGAGATGGACCTGGAGCTGCGCGGCGAACGCCTCGGAGTCGAGTTCGTGAACGCGCGTGGCGTCGAGGTCGCCCGCCCCGGAGATCACGATCTCGGGGTCGCCGAACGCCTCGGTGGCGGCCGACACGAAGCCCTTGACCGAGTCGGAGTCGGCGACGTCCAGCGCGCAGGCGACGGCCTCGCCGCCGCTCGCGCGGATGGTCGCGGCGATCTCCTCGCATTTGTGCGCGCGGCGCGCGCCGAGGGCCACCGGATGGCCGGAGGCGGCGAGGAGGGTGGCGGTGGCGGCGCCGATCCCGGAGGAGGCGCCGGTGATCAGCGCCGGGCGGCGCTGCGGATGAGGTGCGAACCGGGGCATCGCGGACTCCCTGGAAGGTGATCGGTGGACGTCAGCGCAGGGTCACCGCGATGGGCAGGGCGGCGAACCCCCGTACGTTGATCGAGTGCACGCGCACCGCGTTCGCGGCGTCGATCTCGTACTCGCGCACGCGGCGCACGAACTCGGTCAAGGCGATCCGCGCCTCGAGGCGTGCCAGGTTGGCGCCCAGGCAGAAGTGACGGCCGCCGCCGAAGCTGATCAGCGCGGAGGTGTCGCGCTCCAGGTCGTAGGTGTCGGGGTCGGGGAAGACCGACGGATCGCGGTTGGCCGAGCCCACGAGCAGCAGCATCCGCGCGCCCGCCGGCACGACGCGGCCGTACAGCTCGGTGTCCCGGGCGACGGTACGGACGATCATCTGGCTGGACGTGTCGTACCGCAGCGTCTCCTCCCGCCAGGCGACGACCCGCGCGGGGTCGGCCAGCGGCTTGGCGAGCTGCGCGGGGTTCCGCCGGCCCCAGTAGAGCGCGTTGGCGAGCAGCTTGGTCGTGGTCTCGTTGCCCGCCACGACCATGAGGAAGAGAAAGGCGATGATCTCCTGCTCGCTCAGCCGGTCACCGCCCTCCTCGGCGGCCAGCAGCGCGGAGGTCAGGTCGGCGCCCGGCCTGCGGCGGCGTTCGGCGACCAGGTCCTGGTAGTACACGGCCAGCGTGAGCGCGGCCTCCATGCCGGCGGGCGGCACGTCGCCCAGGCCCTCCTCGCGGTGGACCACGAGGTCCGCGAGCCGCCGTAACTCGTCGCGGTCGGCCTGCGGGATGCCCATCAGCTCCGAGATGACGTCCATCGGGAGCCGGCCGGCGAAGTCGGCGACCACGTCGAACTCGCCCCTGGCCAGCGCGGGTTCGAGGTGGCGGCGGGTCAGCCGCAGGATGTCGTCTTCGAGCTCGCGTACGCGGCGCGGCGTGAAGCCCTTCGAGACCAGGGACCGCATCCGCGTGTGGGTGGGCGGATCCATGGCCAGGAAGGACATGGTCCGGTGCGCGGCCGGGCCCCACGCGCTCGGATCGAGGGAGACGCCGTTCGCACTGGAGAACCGCTCGTGGTCGCGGAAGGCGGCGGCCACGTCGGCGTGGCGGGAGATCGCCCAGAAGTCGAGCTCGTCGTTGCGGTAGAGCGGAGCGTGCGCGCGCAGCCGCGCGTACGCCGGATAGGGGTCTTCGTGGATCGCGTAGTCGTAGGGGTTGTAGGAGACCTCGAGGGTAGAGGCCACGGTGGTCACCTCACAGCAGGAGTCCGGCCACTTCGGCGAGCCGGTCGGCGATCTGCGCGTAGGACGTGTAACCCATGCCGGCGTGGACGAGGGCGCCCGCGTAGGCGAACTCCAGCGCGCCCAGCACCCGTTCGTCGGCCTCCGGGGAAAGCGCGTCCTGGAGGCGGCGGCGGATGAGCACGCCGATGCGCCCGCGCAGTTCCCGCACGTCGGGGTCGGTGCCGAGCAGCGCGGTCGTGCAGGCGGCGGCGAGCTCGGGTTCGTCGGAGACCAGGAAGGTGATCTCCCGCAGCACCTCGATCACCCGCTCTCGCGGTCCTTCCCGCGCGGGGTCGACCGGCGGCAGTGTGTTCAGTCGCCGCCAGAACACCTCGGCGATCAGGTGGTTCTTCGACGTGAAGTAGGTGTACGCGGTGGCGGGCGCGACCCCGGCGCGGCGCGCGACGTTGCGGACGGTCAGCCCGTCGACGCCGGTCCGGCGGACCTCCTCGACCGCCGCGTCGGTCAGCCGGCGCACCGTGTCGGCCTGGCGGTCGGTCAGCCGCCGCCGGGTCGCCTCCGTCATCGCGTCACTGGACATGTGTCCAGACACTAGTTCGGTAAGTGATGGCGTACAAGGTCTCGCGGCTGGTAATTTGACCAAGCGTTCGCTCAACACGGGAGCCCGGGATGGCGGAAGAGGCGCAGGAGTCCGACCGCACCTTCACGATCGACCGGCTCGGCCGGCAGGAGCTGTGCGTGCTGGGCCGGGAGTGGCTGCTGCACGGGCACCTGCAGGACCGGATCGGCATGCCGCTGCTGCTCGAGCACGTCGACCGGGAGACGATGCAGCAGGTCGCGATCGACGAGTGGATGGCGGCGAGCCCGGTGTACGCGCTGCGGGTGCAGCGCGCGCTGGGCTTCGGCGGCACCGGCGTCGACGTCATCTTCAAGAACATGCAGCTCGACATCGGCGCGCCGCACCAGTTCCTCGACTTCCGCTACCGGCTGCACGACGCGGCGAAGGGCGAGTTCTTCCTCGCCTCGTGCGGTGCGCTGCTGGACGTGGAGCCGATGGGCGAGGACTTCGTACGCGGGATGTGCCACACCATCGAGGACCCGACCTTCGACGCGACGGCGGGCGCGGTCAACCCGCACGCCAAGGTGCGCCCGGTGCACCGGCCGCCGCGGGTCCCCGCCGACCGGTGGCCGCACTGCCGGTGGACCGTCTTCGTCGACGACGACGGTCCCCCGGCACGCCCGCACCCGAACCTGCCGCTCGTCCAGGCGTCGCTGGCGGCGAACGTGACCCTGCCCGCGCCCCCGCCGGCCGAGGACGCCGAGCCCGGTGGCCGGCCCGACTACGGCGGGCCGTTCGACCCGGGCTTCCAGTTCGAGGATCTGTCGCACACCGCCCTGCGGGTCGCGCTCGGGGAGGTCGCGATCCAGAGCCACCTGCTGTTCCGCAGCTTCCTGATCGCCGTCGAACAGCGCCTCGGCCCCGACGTCGCCCGCTCCTTCACGCCGCGCATGCTCGCCGGCCTCGGCGCGCTGACCTCGGGGCGGCTGCGGCGCGCGCTACGCGTCGGCGGCGGGGTCGAGGGCGTCGTCCGGCTGCTGCGGGTGCACCCGATGCTGGCGCCCGTCGGCTACACCGACATCGCCTGCGAACGGCTCGCGCCGGACCGCCTGCGGGTCGCGCTGCGCGAGTGCCCGCTGACCGCCGAGCCCGACGGGCGTACCTGGCTGGCACCACTGGAGGACGAGCGACACGGTCCGGCGGCGTTCGGCGCGCTCGTGCGGGGCGGCGAGCCACGGGCGCGGGTACGGCACACCGCCGTACGCGCGGGCGAGAGGGTGGCCTTCGAGATCGCGGTGGAACCGGGCGCCGAGCCCGCGCCCGAACCGCCCGAGGTCGGGCTCACCAGACTCAGCACCGGCGCGGCCTTCCGGTTCCGCGCGCGCCGCCCGCTGCGCGGCTGACGCGGTGCGGCTCACGGGTCAGGCTGACGCGGTGAGCCGCACGCGGACATGCTGACGCGCCGAGGGTCACGCGGCCGAGCGGCGTACGGGCGTGAAGCGCACCGGCATGGCCTCGTACCCGGACACGAAGTTCGCGGGCCGGTGGGCGGGCTCGTCCCGGCTGAGGGGCTCCAGGTCCGGCAGGCGGATGAGCAGCCGCTCGAACAGGACGGTCAGCTCCAGCCGCGCGAGGCTGTTGCCCAGGCAGAAGTGCGGGCCGTTCCCGAAGGCGAGGTGCTCGTTCGGCGTGCGCGTGACGTCGAAGACGTCCGGGTCGGCGAAGACCCGCGGGTCCCGGTTCGCGCTCGGGTACAGCAGGAGGAGTTTGTCGCCCTCGGCGACGCGCCGATCGTGCAGCACGGTGTCGCGCGTCGCGGTGCGCGCCATGTTCTTGATCGGCGAGACCCAGCGGAGCATCTCCTCCACGGCGGTCGGGATCAGCGCCGGCTCGTCGACCAGCTTCTGCCGCTGCTCGGGATGGAGGAAAAGCTGCCACGCGCCGCCGGAGATGACATGCCGGGTGGTCTCGTCCCCGCCGATCAGGATGAGCAGGGACTCCTGGATGAGCGACTCGTGGTCGAGGCGCTCGCCGTTCACCGTCGCGTTGATCAGCACGCTGATGAGGTCGTCGCGCGGGCAGGCGCGCCGGTCGGCGATGGTGCTCGACGCGAACTCGGTGAAGCCCGTGAACGCCCGGGTGGCGTGCTCCAGCAGCCCGGGATCGTCGCCGCCCGTGAGGGCGCGCAGCATGTCGTCGGACCAGGTGAGCAGCGACTCGCGCTCCTCACGCGGGAAACCGAGCGCGTCGCCGATGACGATCAGCGGGAGCTGCGCGGCGATGTCGTGCACGAAGTCGCACTCGCCGCTCTCGCACACGGAGTCGATGATCTCGTCGCAGATCCGCCGCAGGTACTCCCGCTGCGCCGCGACCCGCCGTGGGGTGAATCCGGCGCTGACGAGCTTCCGCCTGAGCTTGTGCTCGGGATCGTCCATGTCGATCATCATCGGCAGGTTGGAGGTGTCCGGGCGGATGCCCTCACCACTGCAGAAGACGTCCGGCCGGCGGGAGACGGACTTGACGTCGGCGTAGCTCGCGACGCCCCACGTCCGGCTGTTCGGGTCCCAGTAGACGGGTGCGTTCTCCCGCATCCAGCGCAGTTCCGCGTGGGGGTTGCGGCCCCAGAAGTCGCCGCTGGTCAGGTTGATGGCGTCGTTGACGGGCTGTTCGGGCATGGACGTCCTCCTGGGCCCGGGGAATCGGCTCACCAAAGGGGCACGGGGGTCTGGCCGCGCTTGTAGTAGCCGGGGATCGGCCCGCCCGCGGCGGCGCGGTCCAGGCGTCTGCGCATGCCGTCCGACAGGGCGTCCGCCTTCATCATCTCGACGAAGAGGGAGGTGACGTTGCCGAGATCGAACCAGTCCCGCTGCCAGCACCACTGCCGGTCCCCCGCGTACCGGAACCAGCTACCGCCGATCCCCGCGACCTCGTACGGGCCGCCGTCGGAACGGCGCGCGTCGGCGACCTGCCTCCAGAACCCGACGACCTCGCCCTTGCGCTCGTCGATGAGGATGCTCTGGTACGGGTAGGACCAGCCGTCCAGGCCGCCCATCTCACTGCCGAGGGCCAGTTCGCGGATCTCCTCGCGCCCGACGGCCATGAAGTCCTGGTCGGAGCCGACGTTCCAGCCGTACGTCGCGTCCTCGGTGTACAGGTCGGCGAGCGGGCGCCAGTCGCCGATCTCCTCGCAGCGCCGGTTGGTCTCGAGCCAGTGCCGGACCATGTCGTCCAGCTCGTCGCGGGAGTGACCCGCCATGCTGACCTCCTCGGTGTCAGGGCGTGGTGGGCTTGAGGGTGAGGGCTCCGGTGGGGCAGTACCGCACGGCCGCCTCGGCCTCGGCGCGGGCGTCCTCGGGAGGCTCCGGATCCAGCAGGCGGACCCTGCCCCGGCGCTCGACCGCGAACAGGTCAGGCGCCTCCAGCTCGCACATCGCGTGGCCCTGGCACAGATCCAGGTCGACCTCGATCCTCACGAACGCCTCTTCCGGTAGGTGACGGCACACGGCCGGGCGAGCTGGACGACCATCTTGCTGTGGTCGTTCCGGTACGAGCCGGGATCCTGGGTGAGCTCGAACTCCCAGTCGCGCAGCAGCACCGAGAAGATCGCCTTGAGCTGGATCATCGCGAAGCCGGCGCCCACGCACCGGTGCCGCCCGGCGCCGAACGGCACCCACGTCCACCGGTTGACCAGGTCCTCCTCGCGGCCCTTCCCGTACCGTTCCGGCCGGAAGGCGTCGGGGTCGGGGAAGTCGGCCGGGATGCGGTTCGAGACCGCCACCGAGCAGCCGACCATCGTCCCGGCCGGGATCGTCTCGCCGAGGACCCGCTGCTCGGTCTTCGCCACCCGCAGCAGGAGGATCAGCGGCGGGTGCAGCCGCAGCGCCTCCTTGATCGCCGATTCCAGCCGGGGGATCTCCCGGAGCGCCTGGAAGCTGATCTCCGAGCCGTCCGCGTACAGGTCGTCGAGCTCGGCGACCACGTCCCGCATGACGTCCGGGTGGCGCAGCAGCTCGATCAGCGTCCAGGCCGCGGTGCCCGAGCTGGTGTGGTGGCCCGCGAACATCATTGAGATGAACATCCCGGTGACCTGGTCCGCGGTGAACTTCGGCGTGCCGTCCGGCTCGCGTATCGACATCAGCACGTCGAGCAGGTCGCGGTCCTCGCGCGGCGGTCGCGACGGTCGCGAGTCCATGATCTGCCGCACCGACTCGACCAGGGCGAGCCGCGCGCGGTCGCGGCGGCGGAAGCTCTCGATGTCCGCGTACGGGTCGACGTAGGCGATGGCATCGGTGCCGCGCTCGAGGTCGTGGTAGAGCTCGGCGAAGCGCCGGTCGAGCCGGTCGCGGAACTTCTTGCCGATCAGGCACGCGGACGAGGTGTAGATGGTCAACTCGGCGAACCAGTCGAGCAGGTCGATCCGCCCCGACTCGCCCCAGGGGGCGACCATGCGCTCGACCTCGGCGGCGATGGTGGCGGCATGCCCCTTTAAGTACGCGCCCTTGAGGGCCTGGTTGTGCAGGGCCTCGCGGCGCTGCTCCGGCGTGGCGTCGAAGACCACGCCCTCGCCGAAGATCGGCGTCATGAACGGATAGGCCTCGGCCTGGTCGAGGTCCTCCTCCGGGGCCCGGAAGAAGAACTCGTTGGCCTCCGCGCCGGACAGCAGGGCGACCGGCCGGCCCGCCAGTATGAACCGGCCGACGTCGCCGCACTCCTCCCGTACGCGGCGCATCAGGGCGATCGGGTCGGTGCGCAACTCCTCGAGATGGTCGGGACCTCCGGAAACGGTCTTCATCACGACTCCAGGGCTCGCTTCTCCCCCGTACGGGACTGCCCGGCATACGAGAGTACATATTCTGAAAACATGTACTGTCAAGGCCGAGTGACGTGATCGACGCGGTTCCGGCCGGTCTGGTGAAATGGGGCCATGCGCACGCACGGGTGGCGGGGCGATCCGCCGAAGAGTGACGATGATGCGCGCCGGCGCATCATCGACGCGACCGCCCGCTGCGTGGACCGGTACGGCGCCCGCAAGACCGGCCTCACCGACGTCGCCGAGGAGCTCGGGGTCACCCGCGCGACGATCTACCGGTACTACCGCAACATCGAAGAGCTGATCAAAGCCACCTCGCTGGCCGCCGCCGATGAGTTCACCGACCGGCTGATCGCGCACGTCGCGCCGTTCACCGAGCCCGCCGACATCCTCATCGAGGCCCTGGCGTTCACCATCGAGCGGGTGCCCGTCGAGCCGCACGTGGGCCTGCTGCTGGCCACCGGCCGCACGGCCAGCTTCGGCGCCGAGATGCTGTCGCCGGTCGCCATCCGCCTCACCCGTGAGCTGCTGGAACGCCTCTCGATCGACTGGCCGGCGCACGGGTACGACGACGCGGAACTGAGCGGTCTGGCCGAGTTCCTGCTACGCCTGCTGCACTCCTACATCCCCGGCCCGCAGCACCGGTGGACGGCCGCCGAGGACCCACGGCCCTTCCTCCGCCGCTGGCTGATCCCCGCGTTCGCCGCCGCCGTTCGTCCCGAGGACAGGGTGCGGTACGCGGGGTGACTCCCGGGCCGGGAGCCACCCCGCGTCTCGTCGGGTCAGCCGTTCCAGACCTGGAGGCTGGAGATCTGGCCGGCCGGCCAGCCGGTGTTCGCGGTGACGTTGACCCGGAAGTACCGCTGGGTGGTCGCGGTGATCGGGATGGTCACCGTGTTGTTGCTCGCGGGGTCGAAGGTGTAGGCGGCGGACGACTTGAGCGTGGTGAAGTTACTCCCGTCCGTACTGCCGAGGACGGACAGCGTCTGGGTGCGCGCGCCCCAGGACGCCGGCAGTTGCAGGACGATCCGGTCGGCGCTCTGCGCGGAGCCGAGGTCGACCTGGACCCACTGCGGGAAGGCGTTGTTGGCGCTCTCCCAGTAGGTGTCCTGGTTGCCGTCGGTGACGTTGCTCGACGGGTAGACGTCGTTGTGGCTGGACTCGCCGGTGGGCTTGCCCGCCGCGAGGTCGGTGGCCGTGCCGCCCGTACCGGTTCCGGTCAGCGCGACGGTCGTCGGGCTGTTGGTCGCGTTGCTGTTGACGGTCAGCGTGCCGGTGCGCGTACCGGACGCCGTCGGACGGAAGCTCACGTTCGCGGTGCAGGACGCGCCGGCCGAAAGGGAGCTGCCGCAGTTGTTCGTCATCGAGTAGTCGCCGGTGGCCACGACCGACGACAGCGACGCCGCCGCCGAGCCGGTGTTCGTGATCGTCACGGCCTTCGCCGCGCTGGTCGTGTTCACCGCCTGGCTCCCGAAGCTCAGCGACGTCGGGGCGGCGCTGAGCGTCGCGGAGCCGCCGGACGAGCTCCCGCTCGGGTAGACCTCGAGCTCGGAGGCCTGAGCGGCGTTCCAGCCGGAGTTGGCGGTGAAGTTGACGCGGACGTACCGGGCGTTCGTGGCCGGCACCGGGATGTTCACCACGTTCGTCGGCGAGGTGAACGTGTACGTCGCGGAGCCCACGGCGGTGCCGAAGCTCGAGCCGTCGGTACCGGTCAGCACCGACAGGGTCTGCGTGCGCGTGCCCCAGGCCGAGGACGGCGGCAGCTTCAGCGTGACCTTCCCGATGCTGTAGGCGGCGCCGAGGTCGACCTGCAGCCACTGCGGCCACGAGCCGTTCGCGCTCTCCCAGTACGTGTTGGCGTCGCCGTCGGTCGCGGTCGAGGCGGTCTGCGTGCCGTTCACCTCGCTGCTCGCCGTGGCCGTCCGGCCGCGGGCGAGGTTGGTGTCGGTGCCGATGCCGCTGCCGGTCAGGGCGACCGTCGTCGGGCTGTTGTTGGCGTTACTGGTGATCGTGACGTTGCCCGTACGGGTGCCGGACGCGGACGGGGTGAACTTCACGGTCACCGTGCAGGACGCGCCGACCGCCAGGGTCGAGCAGTTGTTGGTCTGGGTGTAGTCGCCGCTCGCGCTGACGCCCGACACGGTGGCCGACGTCGTGCCCGTGTTGGTGACCGTGACGGCCTGCGTCGCCGACGACTGGCCGACGAGCGTGCCGGGGAAGCTCAGGCTCGCCGGGTTCGGGCTGAGGATCGGCCCGGGCGCGACGCCCGTGCCGGACAGCGGGACGGTGTTGGTGATCCCGGACGCCGTGATGCTCAGGTTGCCGGTGCGCGAGCCTGTCGCGGTCGGGCTGAACTTGACGCCGACCGTGCAGGACGCGCCCGCCGCGATCGAGCTGCCGCAGGTGTTGGTCTGGCTGAAGTCACCGCTCGTGGTGATCGAGCCGACCGGGGCGGCGGCGGTGCCGCTGTTGGTGACGGTCACGTTCTGCGCGGCGCTCGTGGAGCCGGTCGCCACACTGCCGAAGCCGAGGGCGGTGGGGCTGATGGAGATCAGCGATCCGTTGTCCGGCAGGTACGGCGGGAAGGTGGGGTTGGTGATGTTCTGGCATGCCGTCGAGCCGACGACACCGGAGTTGCCGCCCCCATCGGTCAGGGTGAAGCCGACGCCGCAGTTGTAGATCGGCGCGGGCGCCTGCGTTCCGGTGGCGGTGCTGTTGGTGATCTTGGCCGAGCCGCCGACCTGCTCCTGCACGACCCAGGTCCCGGTGTTCTGGATCGTCGCGTTGTTGATGGAGACGTTGGTGATGCTGGAGCCCGAGACGAACTGGATCGCCTCGAACGGGCTCTGCTGGATGAGGATGTCGTCGACGTTGACCTGACCGCTCATCGCCGCGTCCCGCGCGTCGAACCACAGCGCGCCGACGCCGAAGTTCCAGTTCGGGTCGAGACTGCCCGAACGGATGATCGTGTTGCGCAGCACGTCGGTGCGGCCCAGCGGGGTCGAGCTGAAGCGCTGCGCGACGTGGATGCCGCCGCCCTGGGTGAGGCCGGCGTCGATGACCCGGTTGTCGGCGACGGTGTTGTCGTGGCCGCCGTAGATGGCGATGCCGTTGGCGAGGATCGGGTACTGCACGGTGTCGTGGTCGAACGAGTCGTTCGCGTCGGCGTTGGTGTCGGACCAGGTCGCCAGGCCGTCGTCACCGAGGTTGCGCAGGTCGCTGTTGGTCACCTTCGAGGCGGTCACGCCGTCGTGGAAGTTGACGCCGTCCGCCGTCGTGTCGCGGATCCGCATGCCGCTGAAGACGAGGTTGGTCATGGGCCCGTCCATCCAGGCGCCGACCTTCTCGTGCTCGATCCAGATCCGGTCGACGGTGGAGTTGCTGAGCGCGCCGCCGATGCCGTTGACCTGGGCGCCGTCGTTGCGCTCCTGGACGTCGCCGAAGATGGCGAAGTCCGCGAGGTGGACGCCGCTGCTGCCGTTCGGCGCGTAGTTGCCGTAGAAGCCGGGGGCCGCGCCGACGATCGTCGAGTGCCACATGCCCGCGCCCTTGATCGTGACGTTGTCGAGGACGAGGTGGCCCGGGATCTTGAAGGTGCCCTCGGGGATCCAGACGGTGCCACCGGCCCCCGCCGCGGAGATCGCCGCGTTGAACGCCGCGGTGGAGTCCGCGTTGCCGGTCGGGTCGGCGCCCTTGCCGGTCACCGAGACCGAGCCGGACGGCTGGGACAGGGCTCCCGAGACGTTCTCGAAGTCGGCGAAGTCGATCGTGTAGGAGGAGGCGGTGTTCCCCGCGTCGACCTGCAGCCGGAACTTCGTGCCCGCCGGGTAGGTGGTCGGGAAGAGACGGTGCGCCTCGTCGTAGAAGTGGTGCGGGTTGCTCCCCGGCGTGTTCGTGAACGGATAACCGCCGTAGTACCAGCTGTACGCGTTGGTCAGCGTGAAGTCGCTCTGCTTGGTCCCGTTGACGTAGAAGGACAGCGGGGCCGTGTAGACCGAGCCGTTGGAACTGTCCGGGATGCTGTAGCGGAAGACGATCGAGTTCGTGGCGACCGGGGTGGTGAACTCGACGTACTTGCCGCTGCCCTGCAGGGTCACGGCCTTGCGGTAGGAGGCCTCGGCGGGCAGCGTGTTGTAGGCCGCGCTCGGGCCGATGACCGTGCCGTTGGTCGTGGCGTTCTCCGCCTGGACCTCGACGTACGGCAGTGTCGCGCCGACGCCGCCGCTCGCGGCCGCGTCGGCGGGCCCGGCCGACAGCAGGACGAGGCCGGCGGCGACGAGCAGGCCGCTGAGGAGGGCGCCGAGACGGGTTCGGCGTCTCGCGTACTGATCGGACATGTACGGCTCACTCTCGGTGAGGCCCCGGAAGGTCACGGACCTGGAGAGGCCCCGCGCGCACGCTGCGGCGGGAGCCGGGCACCGGAGGCCGCCGCACGGACGAGTGCGGACGCCGGCGGGTTGGGGCGATCCAGATCGAGGGCCGTGACGGGGCGGGGCTGAGGCGGGGTGGAGCGTGTTACAGGGAAGGTAACTCCCGTGACACACAAGCGCAATATCCAGACAAATACCTGCATCTTCCAATCAGTAACGCGAAAAAACTCGATGTGCGGTCCTCTCGTGGATGCCCGCTTCCCGCCGTACGGGGCCGGCCGGACCGGCGATCGGAACGACCCCCTCCCACCTGGTGCTTTCACCGGCGGCCGATTCGCGCTGCCGTGGGTTGACGGCCGTCACCGGTGGTCACGACGATGACCACGTCGCGTGCGCCGGCACCGGCGGGCGGCGCACGCGCTCGGCAGAGAGGGGATTTCCGTATGGGGCGGCCAGGGGGCGAGCGGCCGACGCTGGAGAGCGTCGCGGCTCGGGCGGGTGTATCGCGGGCGACGGTGTCCCGCGTGGTGAACGGCCTGTCCGTGACGCGGGCGAGCGAGGAGTCGGTGCGCCGCGCCATCGAGGAGCTGGGCTACGTGCCGAACCACGCCGCGCGGACCCTGATGACCCGGCGCACCGACCTGTTCGCGCTGGTGGTGCCCGAGCCGACGACCCGCGTGTTCTCCGCCGACCGCTTCTTCGCCGGTCTCGTCCAGGGGATCAGCCAGGAACTGGAGGCGGCGGACAAGCAGCTCGTGCTGATGCTGGCCGGATCGGCCGCGAGCCACGACCGGATCGAGCGGTCGGTGGCCGCCCGCCACGTCGACGGAGTGATGCTCTCCTCGCTGCACGGCGCCGATCCGCTCCCCGCCGTGCTGACCCGGATCGGGATCCCCGTCGTGTGCAACGAACGCCCCCTCGGCACCGTCTCCGTCCCGTACGTCGGCGTGGACAACCACGGCGGCGCGGTCGCGGCGGTGCGCCACCTGCTCGGCTCGGGACGGCGCCGGATCGCCACGATCGCCGGTCCGCCGGACATGGTCGCGGGGATCGACCGGCTGGCCGGCTACCGGGAGGCTCTGCGGGAGGAGGGGCGGCCGCCCATCGTGGAGGTCGGCGACTTCACCCACGGCTCCGGCGCGGAGGCGATGCGGCGGCTGCTCGCGGCCGAACCGGAGCTCGACGCGGTCTTCGCCGCGTCGGACCTGATGGCCGGCGGCGCGCTGGAGACGTTGCGGCGGGCGGGCCGCCGGGTGCCGGACGATGTCGCGGTCATCGGCTTCGACGACGCCGACCTGGCGCGGGACACCGACCCGCCGTTGACGACCGTCCGGCAGCCGATCCTCGAGATCGGCCGCCGGATGGCACGCCAGTTGCTGAGCCTGGTGGGCGGTGCGGAGATCGAGCCCGTCGTCACCCTGCCCACCGAGCTGGTCGTCCGGGAGTCGGCCTGAGGGGTGTCCGGTGAATCCGTGTCCGGACACCCCTCAGGCCGCGGGCCCGGGGGTCAGGATCCGAAGACCTGGAACTCCCAGAGCGAGTAGCCGTACGGAGTCCCCCGCTGAGTCCCGTACATCCGCACGTAGCGGCCGGAGCCGGAGACGCTCACGTCCTGCACGCCTCCGGTGCCGCTGCTGGTCGAGTAGACGGGGGTCCAGTTCGAGCCGTCGTTGGACGTCTGGATCTGGAACGCCTTGCCGTAGGCGGCCTCCCAGTTCAGCACGACGTGGCTGAGCTGGTGCACCGCGCCCAGGTCGACCTGGAGCCACTGCGGGTCGCTGAAAGCGCTGGACCAGCGGGACGAGGTGTCGCCGTCCGTGGCGTTCGCCGCGGCGGTACCCGGCGCCTCGGTCGAGGAGGCGGTCGTCGGCCTCCCCTGGGACAGGTTCGTGCCGGTCCCGCCGCCACCGCCGGGCGCCTTGTTGTAGACGGCCACGTAGTCGACGTTCAGCTGGCCGCCGGACACGGTCGCGGAGTTGGGACCGCCGCCGAAGGCGTCCGGAAAGCCGCCGCCCATCGCGAGGTCGAAGATGATGAAGAAGGGGTGGTCGACGGCGTTCGCCCACGTCGTGGCGTCCACGCGGTTCGCGCTCAACGTGAAGTAGTTGTTGCCGTCGAGGTACCAGCGGATCTGTTCCGGCGAGACGGACCGGTCGATCTGCACGGCGTAGGTGTGGTACCCGGTCTGGCAGCCGGAGCACGCGCGCTCCCCGCTGCCGATGCCGGTCGACTCGTTGCACGGCCCGCCGGGGTTGGTGCCGCAGTGCAGGGTGCCGAACACCGAGCTCCGGCCGTTGATGTCCTCCAGGATGTCGACCTCACCCGAGGTCGGCCACGGCGTGCCGCTGCGCAGCGTCGAGCCGAGCATCCAGAAGGCCGGCCAGTACCCGGCGCCGTTCGCCGTGGTCACGTTCGGCTGCTGGATCGAGGCCTGCATCATCACGACGCCGCCCGCGGGGGCGCCGAACGTCGCGGCCTGGGTCTCGATCCGGCCGGACGTCCAGCCGGCGCGCGGGTCCGAGCCCGAGTGCAGGGCCTTGAGGACGAGGTGTCCGGCGCCGTCCTGGTAGACGTTGGCCGTGCTGTTGGTCATCGTCTCGATCTCGCCGGTGCCGAAGCTGCTGCCCGGTCCGGTGTCGTACTTCCAGGTCCCGGTGTTCATACCGCTGCCGCTCGCGCCGGTGAAGTCGTCGCTCCAGGTCAGGCTGAAGCCCGCGGGCGGCGCCGGTACGGCGGCGGGCGCGGCGGCGCTCGCCCCGGCCGGCGTGGCGGTGGCGGACGCGGCGGTGGCGGGCACGGCGGTGGCGGCGGGGGTGATCAGGCCGACGGCGAGGACGAGCGCCCCGGCCGCGGCCCTGAGGCGGCCCTTCCACGCGGCGCGGCCGGTGGCCGGGGGCGCCTCGCGGCGGTGTCTCACGTGCCGTTCGAGATTCATGTGTGCTCCTTCACCGGGGGCGTACGGGGCGGGCCGTACGCCCCCGTTGGTGGGCGGGGGTCACCGTTGTGGTTCGGGGAGCGGCTTGGTCACCAGCCGACGGCGACGAGCAGGTACTGCGGGTTTCCGTGGGAGATGAACGAGGACTGGCCGGCGACGTCGTCGTAGGGGAAGCCGTAGGCCAGGTGGTCGATGGCGTGGTCGTGCCAGAACTTGGCGTAGTAGTTGGCCGGAGCCGCCTTGTAGTACTGGGTGGGGTCGGACCACTGCGACTGGGGCAGCTGGGCGACGTGGCGGTTCAGCGCGGCGCACATGTTCGGGTTGCTCGCCAGTGAGCCCGCGCAGCCGGTGATGTTCGAGGTGCTCTCGTTGACACCGACCGACTGGGCGTAGCTCGTGAAGTAGTTCGCGTACTGACCGCCGGCCCGGAACGCGCTGTCACTGCCCGGGGCGGGGATGTAGTACGGGGCCTGCACCGTGGCCAGGTGTTTGAACTCGGTCGGCACCTCGTTCTGGAACCGCTGGAAGGTCGCCGCGCGGTCCTCGGCGAACGTCGCCTGGTCCTCTCCCACCTGCGTGTCGTACCCGTCCTTGGCGTGCAGGCGCAGGGCCAGCTTCAGGCCGAACCCGTCGACGCGCGTGGTGTTGCCGTTGAACACCGCCGAACCGATCGTGAACTCGATGAAGTCGCGGTACTGGCTGGTCGGCGAGCCGAGGTAGAAGTACATCCGGCCGGCGGAGTTCGCGGGCATGTCGATGTACGGCTGCTCGGCGATCGAGTGCGTCTGCCCGTTCCAGCTCCAGTAGACCTGACTGTCGGGGTACTTGCCGTTCGTCCGGTTCAGGATCTTGAACATCAGGACGTTCTGGGCGGCCGGGATGCCGCTCGTGTCGCCCCAGAAGGAGTCCGGCGGTGGCGTCGTCGTGCTCCCGCTGTAGACCGCGAACTCCCAGAGCGAGTAGCCGTACTGGGTGCCGCGGGCGGTGCCGTACATCCGGATGTAGCGCCCGGTGCCGGTGACGCTCAGCGTCTGGGTGCCGCCGGTGCCGGTCGTGGTGCTGTAGATGGTGGTCCAGCCGGCGCTGGGGTTGTCGGACACCTGAATCTGGAAGGCCTTCCCGTACGCCGCCTCCCAGGTGAGCGTCACCTGGCAGATCTGCTGCGACGAGCCCAGGTCGATCTGCAGCCACTGCGGGTCGCTGAAGGCGCTGGACCAGCGCGTGCCGGTGTTCCCGTCCACGGCGGCCGTGGCGGGCGTGCCGGAGTTCTCGGTGGAGGACGCGGTCGCCGGACGGTTCAGCGCCACGTTGGTGCCACCGCAGGCGGCCGCCCGGGCCGACCGCGGGGTGGCCGCGAGGAGGCAGCCGGCGAGAAGCGTCAACCCGGCGCAGACGGCGGCCAGAACGTGCAGCGGTGTGCGGCGGCGTGCCGCCGAGCGGGGAACGGAGTGCATACAGGCTCCCTTTCGTGTGGAGGGAGATGGCGCGGGGCCGGCGGGGGCGGGCCCGAACGGCACCGCGCCAAGGCGGGGGGTTACGGCCCGACGGATGCCGTCGGAAACCGGCGGGAATGTTTCCTGAGAGCGCTCTCAGAGAGAGACGTTGGCCCTGTTTGCCACACCAGTCAAGAGAGTCAGGATGTAACATTTCGGTAACAGCACCGCCGTCCGACCACCCGGCCCACCGGGCATATGCGCTGGCCAGGCGATTTGTTGTCCGCCCCACCATTGGGCCGGTGAAACTTCGGCGAAATCCTCCCGACGCCGGGACGTAACCGAGGCCCGGTGTCCGCGCGGTTCCCGGGACCGGGAGAATGGAAGGCGTAGCAGGCGAGAGCGGCCCGTGACGAGGCGGGAGGCGACTCCACAATGATCATCGAGCTCGCTGACGCCGACACCCGTAAGATCCAGGCCACGCTGACGACCACCCGGCACCGGATGGGCGGGGCGGCCACCGGCAAGGTGCTGACCCTCGTCATCGTGACGGATGAGGCGGCGCAGTACGACGCGGTGCGCGCGTCGACCCAGGCGGCCCGGGAGAACCCCTGCCGGATCCTGGGCGTCATCCCGCGCCGCACCGCGGAGGAGGCCCGGCTCGACGCCGAGGTGCGCCTGGGCGAGACCGGCCCCGGGGAGACCGTGCTGCTGCGGTTGTACGGCGAGGTCGCCCAGCACGCCGACTCCGTGGTGCTGCCCTTGCTGGTGCCCGACGCGCCGGTCGTGATCTGGTGGCCGGGCACCGCGCCCGAACGGCCGAGCAGCGACCCGCTCGGAGCGATGGCGCAGCGCCGGGTCACCGACGCCACCGGCGCCGCGGACCCGCTCGACGCACTCCGGCGGCTCGCGGCGGCCTACTCCCCCGGCGACACCGACCTGTGCTGGACGCGCATCACACCGTGGCGGTCGCTGCTGGCGGCCATCCTCGACGGGGCGCCGGACACCGCCATCACCGCGGCCGAGGTCGAGGCCGAGCCCGGCAACCCGAGCGCCGAACTGCTCGGCGGCTGGCTCGCCGCCCGGCTGTCCGTGCCCTGTGAGGTGTGCTCCACCTACGGGCCCGGCATCACCGCCGTACGACTGTCCACCAGGTCCGGTCAGATCGCGGTGACCCGCCCGGACGGCAGGATCGCGATCCTGTCCCGGCCCGACCAGCCGGACCGTCAGGTCGCCCTGCACCGGCGGCCGACGGCGGAGCTCATCGCCGAGGAACTCCGCCACCTCGACCCGGACAAGGTCTTCAAGGAGGCGGTCACCCGGTACGCGAAAGGTACCCGCGGCCCCGACCGCATGATCTTCTGACGGGCGCCTTTCAGCGCAGCTCCGACACCCCGGCGATGAGGCGGTCCACGTCGGAACGGTCGTTGTAGTGGACGAGCCCGGCACGTACGGCGCCGCCATGGTCGCGGATGCCCAGGGCGGCCGTGACCTCCCACGCGTAGTTGTGCCCGTTCCAGACGTTGATCCTCCGCGCGGCAAGGTGTTCGGCCACGTAGCGTGGCGTGTACCCCTGAACGGTGAAGTACACGGTGGCGGTACGGCGCCGCGGGCCGCCCAGGAGGCGGACGTGCGGCTGGGCGGCGAGGCCGTCGAGCAGGCGGGCGAGCCCGGCCTGTTCGTGCCGTTCGACCGACGCCATCGACGCGAGCAGCCGCTGCCGCCGATCACCGGTGGCCTCCGCGTCGAGTCCGGCGAGGTGGTCGACGGCGGCGCTGACGCCCGCCAGGTCGGCGAAGGCCGCCGTACCGGTCTCGAACCGTGCCGGGACGGCGTCCGATGAGGAGGCCAGCTTGTCCGGACGGACGGTCTCCAGGAGGTCCGGCGCCGCGACGGCCGCCCCGACGTGCGGGCCGGACCACTTGTAGGCGCTGGTGGCGTAGAAGTCCGCGCCGAGGGCGGCCACGTCGACCGGCGTGTGCGGGGTGGCGTGCACTCCGTCGACGTAGGTCAGCGCGCCGGCCTCGTGCGCCCGCTTGGTGATCGCCGCGACGTCGGGCATGGTGCCGAGCACGTTGCTCGCGGCGGTCACCGCCACCAGCCGGGTCCGCTCGCCGAGCAGGGCGTCGTACTGCTCGGCCGGCAACTCGCCCGAGGGGAGATCGACCTCGGCCCACCGCACCGTCGCTCCGGCGCGTTCGGCCGCCTGCACCCACGGCCGGACGTTGGCGTCGTGGTCCAGGCGGGAGACGACGATCTCGTCGCCCGGACGCCAGGCGCGCGCCAGCGCGGCGGCGAACCGGTAGGTCAGCGTCGTCATGTTCGGTCCGAGGACGACACCGCGCGGGTCGCCGCCGACCAGGTCGGCGACGGCCTGGCGGGCGCCCGCGACGATCGCGTCGGATCGTTCGCTCGCCGGGAAGGCGCCCCCGACGTTGCCGATCCCGGCCCGGTACGCCGCCGCGATGGCCTCGATCACCGCCTCCGGGACCTGCGTCCCGGCGGCGCCGTCGAGGTAGGCGTAGCCGTCCCGCAGCGCGGGATACGCCGCGCGGACCGACCTGACGTCCAGGGCCATGGGTGCTCCATCCGTTTCGCCCGGCGTTGACGCCATCAGCCTCTCGCGTCCGCGATCCGCCCCGGAAGAGCCGTTCGGAACCTTTTGCGGCGTTTCGACGGTGCCCGCCGGATCGTTACGGCGTTCAGGCGAGGCCCGCCGGATCGGCGGGCCTCGCCCTGGCGGCGCCTAGCTCAGCGCGAACTTCTGCGCGGCGGAGCCGTTGCAGTCATAGATCTGCAACCGCGTGCCGTTCGCCGTGGATCCGCTCGGCGAGTCGAGACAGCGCCCGGACTGCGGGTTGCGCAGCGAACCATCGGCCTGCTGCTGCCAGACCTGACCGCCCACGCCGTTGCAGTCCCACAGTTCCACCTGCGTGCCGTTCGCGGTTCCGTTGCCGTTGATGTCCAGGCACCGGCCGAGGGTGCGCAGGGCACCGCTGGACAGGTGAACCCAGTGCTGGTCCCCGGCGTACGACTGGCAGTCCCAGATGTTCACCGCGGTGCCGTTCGCGCCGGAGTCATCGCCGAGAACGTCGGCGCACTTGCCGCCCGGACCGACGATCGCACCGCCGCCGTTCACCGCGAACTTCTGCGCGGCGGAGCCGTTGCAGTCATAGATCTGCAACCGCGTGCCGTTCGCCGTGGATCCGCTCGGCGAGTCCAGGCAGCGTCCGGACTGCGGGTTGCGCAGCGAACCATCGGCCTGCTGCAGCCAGACCTGGGCGCCGTCTCCGTTGCAGTCCCACAGCTCCACCTGCACGCCGTTCGCGGTGCCGTTGCCGGTGACGTCCAGGCAGCGGCCGAGGGTGCGCAGCGAGTTGTCCGCGAAGTGCTCCCAGTGCTGGTCCTCGGCGTACGACTGGCAGTCCCAGAGGTCGACCCCGGAACCGTTCGCCCCGGTGTCGTCGGCGATGACGTCGACGCACTTGCCGCCCGGACCGGTGATCGTGCCCTGCGGACCGTTCGGCACGTTCGTCTGGCCGGAGTAGCCGACCGAGACGATGTTCGCCTGCACCGCGTTGTCGGCGGCGTCGGTCGGGTAGCCCGAGGTCATCACGCCTTCGAAGAACGTGCCCATGTTCCAGTTGCTGTTGTCCCCGCCGGTGCCCAGGATGATCGAGCCCTCCTGGTGCATCGGGATGTAGCCGCCGCGGTTCGGCAGCGCGCCGTTCCACCACGTCGACAGGCCGCCGGACTGCGCGTTGCCGCCCTTCAGGGCGTACGTCGTCTGACCGTTGTTCTTCAGCAGCGCGGTCACATAGGTGCTGTTGTTGCCGAGATTCGCGGTGTTGGAGCCGTTGGCGCCCTGGAACATCCCGTTCTCCAGGTCCGCCTCCACCCACGGGCCCGAGCCCGTGCACGGCGTGAAGTAACAGGTCGTCGCGATGCTGACGGCGTCCATGTGACCGTTGCCGGTGTCGGAGGGGACCGCTTCGGCGTTGCCGTAGTCGAAGCAGCACGCGGATCCGACATGCGTGCCGCTGGCGACCATGTACATCCCCTCGGGCTGCCCGTTCTGCGCGACACCGGACCCGACGGCGTGCCGGTAGCCGTGCTGCGGGGAGATCCAGACGCCGTACACCTTGTGGCCACCGGCGGTGACCGCGATCTCGCTCGCGTCGGCGGGTGAGTCGGCGCCGGTGCCGGCCGTGCCCGCCGGGGAGGGCGTCAGGTCGTTGTGCCGCGACGTCTGGTCGTAGATCTTCGTGATGCTGCACGTCGTACCGTTGCAGAACGCGTCATGATCGGCCGCGTCCGCGTAGCCGCCCGCCGACAGCACGCCCACGTCGTGCGTGGCGTGGTCGGAGGCGCGGGTCACCTGGTAAAGCGGGCCCGAATACCCGCCGAACAGGGCGCGCACGGTGCTGTGCGCGGCGACGCAGGGCGTGCCGGCGGCGCCGTAGATGTCGCACGGCAGGGAGGTGGCGGCCCGCGCCGTACCGGTCAGGCCGGACAGGCCGAGGATGAGGACGATGATCGTGCCGATGGATGGCAGGACGCGTCTGCCCAGGGCGGGGCGGTGTCTGCGCATAGCGGACGGCTCCAGGGGCGAAGGAGAGCGAATCGTCTGCGGTGCCGGCGCGGCAGACTCGATGGCGGGGACATCTAGATGTTGACGTGACAGTAAGCAGTCTGGTCGATCGCGTCAATACATTGGCGACCTTGTTGGAATAAGCCGATCGTGGTGTTGAAATCCGTTGATTTCACGCCCATTCGAACGGGGCGCCGACCTCCCGGCGCGGTCGAGGAAGGCGGGGATGAGCGGGGCCGCTCTCGGGCCGGAGATAGGTCATGACTATCGCCCGGCGGCGCAGAACCGCGCGGGTCTCGCAGAGGACGAGGGCACAGGCGGCGCCTGTGCCCTCGAATCGCAGGGGATCGGATACCGCTTCGGGACTCCCCTGGTCACTCGGTCTCGGTCGCGTTTCCTAGTCCTCCAGGCCCTGGCCCTGAGACTGGGACTGCTCCTGCGACTGGGACTGGGTCATGCCGCGCTCACGCGGAATCTCCTCTCGGCCGCGCTCCTCCGGGCCGAGGCGTCCCCTCTCGGTGATGCCGCGCTCGCGCGGGATCTCCAGTCGGCCGCGCTCTTCCAGGCCGCCCCGCGCCTGCTGGCTCTGGGACTGGGCCTGCCGCTGGGACTGGGTCATGCCGCGCTCCTCCAGGCCGCCCCGCGCCCGCTGGCTCTGGGACTGGGCCTGCCGCTGAGACTGGGTCATGCCGCGCTCACGCGGAATCTCCAGCCGGCCGCGCTCCTCCGGCCCGAGGCGTCCCCTCTCGGTGATGCCGCGCTCGCGCGGGAACTCCGGCCGACCGCGCTCCTCGCCGCCGGTGGTCGCGCGGACCCGGCCGGTGGTCGCGGACACGCCGCCGCGCTCGCGGGGGAACTCCCTGACGGTCCCGCGCTCACGCGGGAACTCTCTGGTGACGCCGCGTTCACGCGGGAATTCCCGGCCGCGCAGGCGTTCCTCCCTGCGCATCGCGCGTTCCCGGCGCATCTCGCGTTCCCGGCGCATCTGGCGTTCCCTGCGCATGCGCTCGCGGCTCCGCCGGTCATCCTGACCGGGCAGGACGGAGCTGAGGTCCCCCGCCGTGGCGGACGTGACCTGCCCGCCGGCCGGGGTCGTCGTAGGCGTCTGGGCGTGTGCAGGCGAGGCCAGGAGGAGACCACTCGCCACTGCCGCGGCCGCCAGGCCGCAAACGGACGCTTTCCTCGACACAGTCGCGCCTCCTTTGGATCGGAATGGCATAGAGCCCGAAACACGACAGCCCTGGATTGACTAACTCGGGGCAGTCGTAATTGCCATCATCCCTCTCTAATCAGCGCATAACACTATTAATAGGTAATATGTGGCTAAACTAGCCTCCTATAGGCTCGTTCTATCGGTCCGCCCCGCCACGCCGCGGGGCGCGATCGACGAGCGCCCTACGGCAGGTCGCCGCCGACGTCGACGAGGCGATCGGAGGGGCCGCCGGCGGCCCGGCGTACGAGTTCGGCGAAGTTGGCCGCGAGGCGTTTCGCGTTCCGCGCCGACTGCGGCTCGGCCTTCTCGGCCTCGGCGCGGAGCGCCCGGAGGTCGAGTCCGGCATCGGCGAGGGCCGCTTCGTCCCAGTGATCGAGGCGATCGGCGCCGGCCTCAGGGTGGAACTGCACGCCCCAGGCCCGCTCCCCCACCCGGAACGCCTGCACCGGACAGGCTTCGCTCTCGGCGAGCCGTACGACGCCCGGGGGCAGCTCGGTGATCTGGTCCCGGTGGTTCTGGATGACACGGATCTCGCGAGGCAGCCCGGCGAACAGGACGTCGGTCTCCGCCTCAGGGCGCAGCGAGACGGCACATGACCCGCGCTCCGGCCGGCCGTGGTCGCCGCGCACCGTGCCTCCGGTCACCGCGGCCAGCACCTGGGCGCCCAGGCAGATGCCCAGCAGCGGCACGCCGTCGGCCACCGCGCGCCGGGTGAGCGCACGCTCCACCGGCAGCCAGGGGGCGTGCCGGTCGTCGTCGGGCAGGAAGCCGCCTCCGAGCAGCACGACCGCGTCGAATCCCTCCGGCGTGGCCGGGGTCTCGGCGCCGGGGACCACCACGACCTGGAGCCCCATCTCCTCCCACCATCCGGGGAGCCGGCCGGGTCCGCTGCGCTCCGCGTTCTGGATGACGAGCACGCGGGGGGATCGCTGGGGAGTCACCGGCGCACTCTATCGACGTCGCATCCTCGCTCGGCCCGCTGTGACCGGGAGAGACGCGAGATCTCGCCAATTCGACCACGCCAGTTGGGGTACTTTTCCACTTTTTCTAGGGTAGTGGCGCAAGTTATCTACTACCAGTGGGCACTTCGCGCCCGAAAGGAGCCATCCCGCCCGCCCCCGATCCGCGGTCCCCCCGCCACCGCTACCGACAGCGCGAGCGTCCCCCGCGGAGTACACGGAAAGTCCCCAGGCCCCTCCTTGGAGGATCACGTGTCACCACTCAAGCGCTCCCCCCGTACGGCGCGTGCGTCGCGTCTCACGGCGCTCTCCGCCGCCGTCGCCCTCTGCGGCGCGCTCTTCACCGGAGTCCAGGCCGCCTCCGCCGCCCCCAACCCCGTCACCCACCCGGAACGCGACTGGCTGGGCTCCCAGATCGCCAAGCACGAGCCCGGCTCGGGTCAGGCGGTCCTCCAGCCCAACGTCGCCCAGACGCCGGGCCTGGACGTGAGCGGCTGGCAGGGCAACGTCAACTGGTCCACCGTCGCCGCCAACGGCGCGAAGTTCGCCTACGTCAAGGCGACCGAGTCGACGACGTACACCAATCCGTACTTCAGCCAGCAGTACACCGGCGCGTACTACGCGGGAATCGTGCACGGCGCCTACCACTTCGCGACGCCGAACACCTCCTCCGGCGCCGCCCAGGCCGACTACTTCGTCGCCCACGGCGGCGGCTGGTCCAAGGACGGCATGACGTTCCCCGGCATGCTCGACATGGAGTGGAACCCCTACGGCGCGGCCTGCTACGGGCTGTCGGCGTCCGGGATGGTCAACTGGATCCTCTCCTTCAGCAACGAGTACCACGCCAAGACCAGCCGCTGGCCGGTCATCTACACGGCGACGAGCTGGTGGAGCCAGTGCACCGGGAACACCGGCGACTTCTCCTCCACCAACCCGCTGATGCTCGCCAACTACAACGGGTCCCCGGGCCCGATGCCGTACAACTGGGGCTACCAGACCATCTGGCAGTTCGCGGACAGCGGCACCTTCCCCGGCGACCAGGACTACTTCAACGGCGACATCACGCGCGTCAAGGCCCTCGCCAACGGCTGAGCGGCCCGCACCGGCCGGGCGCGTCCGCGGGCGCGCCCGGCCGTCACGCGAGACCCGGCGCGCGGACATGAGATGCACGACCACTCCATGACCAGGCGCGGCGCGTTGCTCACCGGAGCCGGCGCGGCCTTCGCCACCCTCGGTATGGCCGGCACCGCCCGCGCGGCGGGCCGGAGCGTACGCCCCGCGGCGACCCTGACACCGGAGCAGCAGGCCGGGCAGCGGGTCATCTACTCCTACTCCGGCACGACCGTGCCGCAGTCCCTGCTGGACGCCATCGCCGCGGGCAAGGCGGCGGGCGTCATCTTCTTCGGCGACAACATCTCGAGCCTGAGCCAGATCGCCGCGGTCTGCGCCGACCTCCAGGAGGCCGGCCGGTCCAGCCCGGTCACCGCGCCGCTGCTGCTGATGACCGACCAGGAGGGCGGCCAGGTACGCCGGCTGCCAGGCGGCCCGACGATGTCGGAGAAACAGATCGGCCAGTCCGCCGACCCGGTGGCGGCCGCCACCGACGCCGGAGACCAGGCCGGCCGGCTCCTCGCGAGCGTGGGCATGAACGTCAACCTCGCCCCGGTGCTGGACGTGTACCGCACCGCCGGCGACTTCGAGGACCAGTACGGCCGGTCCTACAGCAAGGACCCGACGGTCTGCGGCCAGTGCGGCAGCGCGTTCATCCGGGCCCAGCAGGCGACCGGCGTCGCGGCGACCGCCAAGCACTTCCCCGGACTGGGCGCCGCGAGCAAGACGCAGAACACCGACAACGCGCCGGTCACCCTGAACGTCTCGGCGTCGAACCTGCGGTCCATCGACGAGGCGCCGTACGTCCCGGCGATCAGCGCCGGCGTCGACCTCGTGATGCTGTCGTGGGCGATCTACCCGGCGCTGGACGCCCAACTGCCGGCCGGCCTGTCGCCGACCATCGTGCAGAACGAACTGCGCGGCCGGCTCGGCTTCACCGGCGTGACGATCACGGACGCGCTCGTCGCCGGCGCCCTGAAGAACTTCGGCACCACGGCGCAGCGGGCGGTCTCGGCCGCGAAGGCCGGCATGGACCTCCTGCTCGTCTGCGGGGAGGACCCGAGCTACGCCCAGAGCGCGGTCACCGGTCTCGCCAACGCCCTGCGCGGCGGGCAGCTCGGCCAGAGCGCGTTCGACGCCGCCCGTACCCGCGTCACGAACCTGCGGAACAGCCTGGCCTGACCCGGTGGAGCGGGGCGCCGCGCCGGGCGCCCCGCCGTCCGTCACCCGGTCGGCGCGGTGTGGATCGAGACGGGTCCACCGCGCACACCGCATACAGGCTCAACGGTCCAGGGGGTGTCCGGTGGATCACGCGCTGGTCGATCGGTGACGGCGAGGAGTGCGTGCGGCGCCGGTCGGGCAAGAACGGTCCATCCGCCGGGCCGGGCGTCGTTTCCCGTGGTGTCTACTCAGGGGAGACGAATTCTCCGCTGAGTAAACGCCGGTGAAAGACGTGTGCGACCTGGGTGTGCGACCTGCGGAGATCGTCCGTCATCTTCTCGGAATGGTCGTGCGGGGTCGTACCGAATGCTCGGCAAAGAGCCGACCCGTGGTGCTGGCATGCGGGCTTTGCCATCGTTCTGAACCACGGTCGCCCTCTATGACGGCGTAGCCACCGTCGCTGTAGCAGCAGACCGCGATGGTCTGTAGCTTGGCCCAGACCTTCGCCCAGTTGATCTTCTCCTCGACCGTTCCGACGGCTTTGACGGCGTTGGTGACCAGTTCGGATGTGATGATGCCGGCCGTCGCGATCAGATGTCCGTGGTCGTACAGGTTGAGCCGCTGAGCGACATGCTCGCGGGCGAGGCGGGTTGCGCTGGGCAGCGCGGTGGGTGAGATGCAGTTGGGGTTCTCGCCGATCTGAGGGACTGCCATGACCCTAGGCCTTTCCGGGGGATGGGTACGGAACCGGCGTTAACCATGCGGCTCTGCGCGGTGAAGCCCCTCTTCGATTGGGAAGACGCCCGCGAGCCCCTCGGCGAGCCGGACCTGAGCGTCCAGGACTGGTTCGGATCGACCGAGGACATCGCGACGCTCGTGCTGCTGCCGACCGCGGAGCCGTGGGCGGTCTATGCCTATGTCGACGCCCTCTACGACGCCTGCGACTACGGCCAGGACCTGCTGGTCGCGGCGGCCCGCCGGTGGGTACGAACGCTACGGCGCGGAACCGGTCGCCGCGTTGGAGGTGATGGCCTGGCTCACGGTCGCCCGGCCGCCCACCGTGCCGGACGACTCGTGGCGTCTGGCGTTCGAGCACTACCTGCTCGCCGAGAGCACGTTCAGCACCCCCGCCGTCTCGCTGCGCGAGCACGCCCGCCTGCTGCTCGGCCTGGACCGGTGGGTCCTGTTCTCCCGACCGTAGCGGCGGTGACGGTCGGTCAGGGGCCGATGAGGGAGTGGGCGAGGCCGCGGACGCTGGTCAGCGGGTCGTGGAAGTCGAAGCCGAACTGCGCTCGCCGCCGGCCGCCCATGTAGGTCAGGTCGGCCCATACGGTCACCACCCCGCCACCCGCTTGGTCGAGGGTGCCGTCGAAGCCGGCGGCCTGCACGCTGAGCAGGGCGCCGAGGCCGTCGCGGGTGATGTAGTCGGCGACGGCGATGGCCGGACCGACCGCGGCCCGCGCCGCCGTGAGCGCCTGCTGCGCCACGCTGAGGCTCGCCGTGGCGGACATCTGGGCGGCGAGCACACCGGCGATACGAGGGTCGGCGTCCACCGGGAACCGCGGGATGAGCGCCTGGGCGGCCGCCAGGGCGCCCTGTGCGAGGGACAGGCTGCCGTACGCGGTCCCCTGTGCGGTGATCAGACCGGCCACGCGCGGGTCGGCGTCCACCGGTACGGAGGGGATGGCCGCCTGCGCCACGCTCAGGGCCTTCCGTGCGCCTTCGAGCGTCGCCGTGGCCGTGCCGAGCGCGGCGTAGAGGCCGCTCATCTTGGTGGAGAACGGGATGGCCTGGGTCGTCTGGGAGTCCTTCCAGGGCACGTCGATCTTGGGCAGGCCGTAGTACCACTTCTTGGTGCTGTCGATCTGAGCGTTGATGCTGTTGACCGCCCGCTGGTCGTTGTCGAGGTCCGTCTGTGAGGAGCGCAGTACCGCCTGCGCGGTGTTGCGTTCGGCCTGCACCGTGGCACGCGCCTGGGCCAGCTTCTGGTCGACCTGGTTCAGCTGCTGCTGAGCGGCCGTCACCCGTGCCTGGGCGACGGCCAGGTTCTGCTGGTCCCGGTCGCGCTCGGCCTGGACGGTGCTCCGCAGGTCGGCCAGCTGACGGTCGAGCCCGTCGACCTGGCGCTGAGCCTGGTCGACCGCGTCCGAGGCGCCGGCGATCGAGCGGGTCGCGTCGTCGGCGGCGGCCTTCAGGGCGTCGGCGGCCTGCTGCTGGACGTAGCTCAGGAAGTCGGCCTCCAGCGTCGCCACGACGGTGATCGCGGCGCTGTTCGCCAGGTCGGCCCCTGATACGCGAACCTCGGCCTCGAACGCGCCGAACAGCTTGCCGGTCACCGTGACGCTGAAACCGTCTCCGTCGATGGTGACGGTCGCCTCGGCCTGGATGTCCAGCAGCGTGATCGAGCCGGCGAGCAGCACGTTGGGGACCCCTCCGCCGTCGATCGCCAGGGCGGCCGTCGGCCCCGCCTGGCCGGTGGATCCGCCGATGCGGAAGCCCTCGGTGATCTCGATCGGCGACATCTCGGCCCGGAACTCCACCGCCGTGCCGGTTCGCCGCGCCGTGAACGCGGCGGTCTGGCCCAGCCAGGTGCCGGAGAGCGTGACGCCGGTGTGCGAGAGCTCGAAGTTCGCGCTCGCCAGGACGAAGGCCGGCCCGAGGCCGGCGGTCACGCCTCCGGCGCAGGAGAACTCTCGGTCGCTCATCCAGCCGGTGAGCCAGCCGGTGACGCGGAGCCCCGGCGCGTCGGGGAACAGGTCGAGCTCACCGGAGATGGCGAATCGGTCTCCGGTGACGCTCAGGGTTCCGGCGAGGACCTGGTCGCCGGCGAGCGTGAGCCTGCTGTGCCCGGACAGCGAGAAGACCTCCTGCGCCTGAGGATCGATCACGACCGTCCCGTCGAGTTCGACGCCGATGAGGTCGGTGATGTCGCCGGCCACCCGAAGGCCGGTCGCGAACCCGATCGGTGTGGCCGCCAGGCCGAACCAGACCTCGACGGCGGCGACGTCCCGGAACCGCCAGTCCCCCTTGAGCAGGGCGATCAGACCGCGCTCGTTCGCGGTCGCCGGTACGACCCGCAGGATCGCCTCCGTGTCATCACCGGAGATCGTCAGTCGATCGTGGGCGACCTGCCGGAACTCGTCCGGAGTGGTGATGAGCCAACCGACGTCGAGAGTCATCGGGGCGAACGCCACATGAACGGAGCCCACCCGGTCGTCCAGGGGCACGGCCTGGATGATCTCGTCGGTGTCGCCGGCCTTGAGGAAGTTGAGGGTGCGGGCGACGGAGGCGTAGACGTTCACGGTGGCGAGGTCCTGGTCGGAGCCGAGCGTGCCGCCGCCCATGTAGGCCGGGAGATGGATGGCGTTCGGACCGATGGTGAAGGACAGGTCGGCCCCGGGAGGCGCGGACGGGTCGAGCAGGGCGTGCGGGTCGGTGAAGAACGCCGCGAACTGTGCGAAGAGCCGGCGCAGGAAGTCGACGTCGAGCGTCGGCCTGGGGAATCTCCAGTGCGACCGCAACCCGACGCCTTCCAGCCCCAGCCGCTCGTACGCGAGTTCGTCGTAGAACAGGGGAACGACGATGGGGATGCCGGTCTCGTAGACGGCGATGATCGACAGGTTGCGGATGTCGATCCGGCTGATCAGGTTCCGCGAGTCGGGCAGCATCGGCAGCCCGTCCGGCGGAAGCAGCAGCACCGCGGCCAGCGTGGCCAGGTCGAACTGCTCGATGGTGCAGTCGAGGTCGAGGCAGAGCAGCACGCCGCCGAACAACTCCCCCACCGCCACCTCGCGGAGTTCGAGCCCGACGAGTTGCGGACCGAGAGGGCCGACGCTCGGCAGCAGCAGCCGGATCGGCGTGCCGCCCTCCACCGCCAGCCGTCCGCGTACGCCTCCGGTCGGGGTGATCGTGAAGTCGAAGGTGAAGCCGTCGGGCACCTTGACGTTCAGGTACGCCAAAAGTGCCGACGGCAGCCGGTCGACGTGCTCCTCGACGGTCCGCAGCACCTGGGTGAAGGAGTCGGGCAGGTGCAACGCGTCGATCAGGCCCTGGATGTTCAGCCCGGTCTTCGGGTCGTAGACCTCCAGGTCGTTGAGCGGGACCGAACTCGGCAGGACGTCGGCCAGTTCCCGTAGGCCGGCGCCGGACAGCAGCGTCCGCAGCGGCGTGAGCGGGAGCGCGAGCGGCCGCGTCGTACGGAAGCCGCCGTTCGCGCGGAACGCGGTGCCGTCGTAGCCGAACTCGGGCACCTGGAGTTCGAAGGCGCCGTACGCGCCGAGGTCGACGACCGCCCAGGTGTGCTGCTGGCGGGTCTGGAAGGTGACCGCCCGGATCGGTGAGGTCAGCAGGGCGACCGACAGTCCCTCGGCGCTGCCGACGGAGAGCCGGAACCGGGTGACGCTGCCGGGGTCGTCCGCCAGGTAGGTACGGAAGATCTCGACGCTGGGGCTGCCGTCCGGCCGGGTGCCGAACATCTCGTTCAGGCCGGCGGGCAGGCCGACGCCGAAGTCCGCCGAGAGCCGGAACTCCCCGCCGACCGTCAGGGCGAAGTCGGACGCGTCCAGCAGCGCGGTGCCCATCGGGATCGTGACCGTGCCGGCCTGCGCGTCGGGGATCTCGATCTCGATAGGTGCGATGACGCGGTCGATCGCCAGCCGTACCTGGCCGCCGCCGGCCGAGAACCGGCCGGTGATCCGCTCGGCCAGCGCGTGCTGGACGGCGGCCGGCAGGCCGCTGAACGCGACGGTGACGGTGGCGTCGAGCGACCATGCGCCCGCCGAACGCGAGATCGCCAGCGGTCCGAGGGCGAGCGTCGTCGCCAGTGAGGTCCCCGGCACCGGCCAGGGGACGCGGACGGTGGCCTGCCCCGGCTGAAAGGCGAGACCGAACCCGTCGGTCCTGCGTTCGAGCGACAGTGTGCCGTCCAGGGCGTCATCGGGCAGCGCGTCGATGCGCAGGCCGCCGCTCACCTGGACCTGCCAGGTGTACGGGCTGGAGGTGTTCAGTCTCACGCTGCCGGGTCCGTCCGCCCGGCTGATGTCGATCGTGACCTGGCGGTAGTCGAGCGTGGCGATGCCGGCGAGCGCGAACGGCGGAGCGGCCGGATCGCGGGTCGCCTCGAGGTGGACGGTGCGCGCGCCGCCCTGCTGCCGTACGCTCGCCGCGAGTTCGACCTCCCCGTCGAGGACCTGGGCGGTGATGCTTCCCGACAGCGACCAGGTGTCCGGCGGCGTCAGCCGGTAGTCGAAAGCCAGGCGCTCGAACGTCAGGCCGTCCACGACCGTGGCCGGCCCCTGCCCGCGCAGCGACAGCGAGCAGCCGATCCCGGCCGGCCCCTTGTCGATGGCGAGGTCGAGCGTGTCGACCTGGAGGTCGTCGGCGCCGAACGGCAGCCGCCATCTGGCGGTGGCCTGGCCGGTGACGCTGAACACGCCGGTGTGCGGCGTGACGTCGAACGTCGCGTGCTCGATCCGCAGATCGGGGACCTCGTCCGGCAGGGAGACACCGGCGACGGCACCCGCCAGCGCGGCGAGAGAGACGTCGCCGACGCTGCCGCTCACGCGGACGACGTCGCCGACCGTGACGGTGACGGAGGCCGTCGCACCGGCCACCTCGGCCGTGCCCGTCATGGTGGCGTCCCACTGCGGCCGGTCGCCGCCGGAGTAGGACAGGGCCATCGTGAGCCGGCTGATCGTGAGATCCGTCTGGCCGAGCGGCAGTGACCAGGGACCGAGTGTCGCGTTCAGGCTCAGCGCCCGTGCCGTGGGCTGCACGCTCAGCACGCAGTCGGACAGCACGAGGTCGGGCACGTCCTGCGTGTCGGGAAGGAACTGCCGGGCGAGATCCTGGAGCCGGATCGTCTGTCCCCGTTCGAGCCCCGCGGTGACGCGGAGGCCCGGCAGGTCGGCGACCACGCTCAGCCCGACCCCGCCGACGTCGACCGTGCCGTACAGGGTGCAGCCGACGGCCCGGCGTCCGCTGTCGAACGGCGCGGTCACCAGCCACCGCACGGCGACGCCGCGGACGTCGAACGTTCCCGGGATCACCGGCCATTCGTCGCCCACCCCGAGGGTGACCCGCACGTAGTCCACGGTTCGCGTGGCGAGGGAGACGCCGATCCCGACCTCCCGCAGGGTGATGCCGCCCGGTGCGGCCAAGGGGCCGGGCAGGACCGCGGCCAGGTCCTGGCCGCCGACCAGGTCCGCGAGTTCCGCCAGGCCTGGCAGACCGACGCCCTCGAAGTCCCCGGAGAGCGCCCATACGTCGTCGGTGCCGCCGATCCTGACCTCCGAGACCAACCGGAGGGATGCCGCGCCGACGGTGACCACGGCACTGAGCCGTACGGTCGCGGTGCCGCCGGCGGCCGTGAGCCCGCTGCACAGCTCGACGGCGACCTCGGTGAGGCCGACCGACCCGGACTCGACGCCGAGCGCGAGCGGAGCGCGCAGGCAGAAGTCCGTCGCGGCTCCAGGCCCCCGGACGAGCCCGCCCAGCCGGGCGGTGTCCGCGTCGGTGAGCGCGCCGATCCTGGCGAGCGGTCCCGACAGCCGTACGGAGCCCCGGAAGTTCAGCCCCCGCTCGATCACTCCGTCCTGCGGATCCGTGACCTCCTCCGTCGAGAGGATCAGGGACGCCTCGGACAGGTCCAGGTCGTCCAGGTACGTGGTGCGGTATCCGCCGGTCATACTGCCGAAGTCGAGGTAGTCCGGCAGGTCCGGAAAACTCTGGGAGAACCGCCACGTCACCGGCAGCCGGACGGCGACCAGCAGCCGCAGGCCGCCGGCCGTCTCCGCGACGGTCGCGGCGACCGCCGCGTCTCGCAGGCCGAGCAGCGAGGACGTCCCGGCGACCTCCACCGAGTGATCGGTCACGGTCAGCTCCGCCCCTGCGACCTCGACCGAGGTGAGCCCGGCGGTGGCGGTGAGCAGATCGCTCAGGCCGGCCAGGCCGAGCAGGGACTCATCGAGGACGACCGTGCCCTGTGCGGCCTGTTTGCGGAGGCTGTCCGCCACGTCCTGGAGCGTCATGTCCGCGCCTCTCTCTGATCGGCCGTACGGTCAGAACGTCGTCCGCGAGTCCGGATCCTGGTCGTCGTAGGCCTGCTGGCTGAAGGGGATCGTGACGGCCACCGGCAGGGCGAACCGTTTGATCGACGACCTGAGAGAGACGCCGTTCGGCCGGGCGTCCCAATCGGTGTCCCAGATGCCGAGCGCCTTGTTGATGTCGAGCAGCGCGGTGCGTTCGTTCTCGTAGAAGTCCATCAAGTCGCCATCCTGCGGCAGCGGGATGCCGCAGTAGCGGGCCCACAGGTCCCGCCGCAGACGCTGCGCGAACGTCACGTCGGTGGCGTCGACCACCCCGACCGACAGTTCGATGTCCGTGTACAGGCTGCGGCGCATGCAATTGGCCGAACCGACCGCGCACCACACGTCGTCCACGATCGTGACCTTGCTGTGCACCACCACCCCCGGCCAGCCGTAGCAGGCGACGCCAACGGGAAGTCCCAAGCCGGTGCGGTCGAGCCCCACATCGTCCTTGACCAGGTGGTTGTTGATCGCCTCTGCGAACAGGCCCGACGGGGGATCGGCCGGGTCGGCGCCGTACAGCAGGATCACCCTGAGGCTCGGCCGCTTCCGCAGTCGCGCGTTGAGCCAGTCCATGATCTCCTGGCTCTGGAACGCCTGGTCCGCGATGAAGACGTAGCGTTCGGCATTCTCGATCGCCTTCTTGAGCGCTACCTTGAATTCGAAGATGCCGGCGGTGGCGAACGACAGGGGTGGCCTTTTGAATCCGCCCAGGTTCGCCAACAACCAGCGCAGCACCCGGTTGTCCGCCAGCTGCGGCGGCCCGGCCGTGGAGAAGTTCATCTGCGGCACGGTACGGAGGACCTGGACGTACTGGTCGGCGTTGGAGATCGGCCGCACGGCCGATCGATCGTCGATCGTCTGGGCGGACGGCGGATTCGACTTGATCTCGGCACCGTTGAGGTAGAAGGTCTCAGCGGATCTCTTGCACTGCTCGTTCCACAACTGCTGGAAGAACGCGTAGATCGCGGCGGCGGCGGATCCCTGCACCCGTACGGCGACGTCATGCCAGCCGTCCGTGTCGGTGACCGGATCGAGGCGATTCTGGACAGGGTCGAATCCCCCGGTGTACGCACGCATGGCATCGCGGTCGCCGCAGATGACGAGCTTGAGGTGGGCGCCGCCGAACGGGTGCGCCAGCGTGTTGAGCAGGACACGGCCGGCGAGCGTCCCGGAGGCACGGCGGAGCGAGTCCACGCTGAGGATCGTCTGCAGGTTCAAATCCGGGATCGCGTCGGTCCTGTCGGCCACCGGCTTGTATTTCGGCGCGAACGGGGAGGTCCACGCGAGTACCCGTACATCCACTCCGGCGGCGGAGAGGTCGACCAGCCGGGAATGCAGTGTCTTACCGCTCTTCGGCAGCGTGAACTCGGGGAGGTTGACGTACCTCGACCACTCGTTCGGGATGTTCAGATTCTTGGGGAGAGCGTCCGCGAGGCCGCCGATCTTGACATCGACATTTCCCACGGACACGAGCCCGAGCCACCATGCCGACAGGTAGAAGTACTTGCCGGGCACACTACTCGCCAGGAAGGCGTCGATCTCATCGTCGATCGCACCGAAATAGGCCTTGCCATCGATGAACGCCTCGACCCGGTTGCCCCGCAGATCGTCGATGCTCTGCTGAGCCGGCGGAGTCTCCCCCTTCGGCCGAACGCCGGGATCGGTGTTACGGGCGAGATACGTGTCGATGAGATCGTCGATGTTTCGCGGCATGGCGGCCTCCGCACGGAAACCTACGCCCGCAGCCGACCGGCCAGTAGCGCGTCGCCCTGGCCGCTATCGGACGTATGGCACACCTCCAGGCGATCGCCGAGATCGAGGCACTGTCGGCGACCCACGTCTTCCTCGTTTCCGACCCTCCACCACGTCGCCGCCGACGGCCGGGCGACCGTCACGACGCGGCTTCAGAGGCCGGAGGTTCCCAAGATGGTCGCTATGAAGCTGATCACATAGCTCGGCTGCGCGCATCCGCGAGCCCGGCGCTCTGCCAGATTTGGCGGTGGTAACGGACTGTCTAGAAAGGGAGTTCAGTGGGGGAGAAAAACCGGTACTGGAAGCTCGTGCGGCGCCCGGTCGGTGATGACTACGCATCCGCGCTGGACCTCGTGGAGGACGAGCTTCCGGATCTCGCCGACGGGGACGTGCTGATCCGGAACGCGTACTTCTCGCTCGACGCCGGCACCCGGATGTGGATGACCGCGCGCGAGGACTCCTACTCGCCGCCGACGCCGCTGGGCTCCCCGGTGATCGGCATGGTGCTGGGTGAGGTCGTCGCCTCGCGCCATCCGGACTTCCGCGAGGGCGACCTGGCGCGCGCCTACGGACAGTGGTCGGACTTCTCGGTGTCCCGGCCCGATGAGACCTATGTCGAACGGGTGAGCCGGCGCCTTGACGACCTTCGCCAGCACCTGGCCGTCTTCGGACCCAACGGCTGGACCGGCTACCTCGGCGTGGCCGAGTACGGCGCCGCCAAGGCGGGCGAGACGTTCGTCGTGTCGGCGGCCTCCGGCGTCACGGGCGCGCTCGCGGGGCAGGTCGCCGCGCAGCTCGGCTGCCGGGTCATCGGAATCACGGGGTCGGCCGAGAAGTCCGCGTGGATCACTGAGGAACTCGGTTTCGACGCCGCGATCAATCGCCAGGACGGTGACGTCGCGGAGCAGTTGCGCTCCCTGTGCCCCGACGGGATCGACCTCTACTTCGACAATGTCGGTGGCGCGATCCTGGACGCGGCCCTCGAGAACATGGCGCTCTTCGGGCGCGTCGCGATCTGCGGGCTGCTCGTCAACTACGGCGAGGACGGACCGGTGCCGGGCCCGTACAAGTTCGATCAGGTGCTGATGAAGCGGCTGACCTTCACCGGCTTCTTCTCCCCGGACTTCTATCACCGCGGCCCGGACGTCAACCGGATCATGCGGCCCTGGTACGACGCGGGCAGGCTGCGGATGGCGTTCGACGTGACGGACGGCCTGGAGAACACCCTGACCGCCTATGGCAAGCTCTTCTCCGGGGGGAAGATCGGCAAATCACTCGTCCGGCTCGCCGACCTGACCGACTGAGGAACGGCCGGAGGACCTCGATCTTCCCGGACAGCGCACGGCCCCGCCGTCCGGTTCTCACTGAGGGGGCGTTCCGGAAGCCGGCCACCACCACCAGACCAGTGGGGCGTACAGGACCGCCCAGCCGGCCAGAGTCGTCGCGCGGGCGAGTGCGGCGCGGGCGGCGGTGACCTCCGTGCGGGCCGTCTCCGGCAGGTGCAGCCACAGGTTGGGCCACACCGTCGGAAGGTCCAGGTTCAGGTCGCGTCTCAACCGGGTGGCGGCGGCGTTGACGCGGTCGCCGCTCCAGGTGGGCCGGTCGGGTCGTTCCAGGCCGATGCGGGTCCAGGCCTGGTAGGCGGCGTGCCGGTCGGCGGGGTCCAGGCGGGTGCCGGTCTGTTTGAGAGCCTGCTCGGCCTCGGCGTAGAGCCGGTGGTAGCGGGCGTGCTCGGCGTCCCACCGGGCGCGTCGGCGCTCGACCCGCCGCTGGGCCAGGAGGCGTAGCGGCCGGGGCCAGGTGCGCCAGTCGGCGGCAAGGGCCAGGCGTTCGGCCGCCGATCCGAGGCCCTGGGCGGCGAGTCCGACCCCGGCGGCGCCGGCCAGCGCGGCGGCCAGCAGGACCAGCTGACCGCCGGTGGTGACGGCGCTCGGAGCCTTGGCCCAGGCGGTGACGCGGCCGGTGAGCCGATGAACGTCCAGGGCGTGGCGGTGGCCGAGGGTTCGGGCGACGATGAAGACGGCGAGGTACAGGGCACCGGGCAACACCAGCAGCGACAGCCACCGTTCGGCGAGTTTCTTGCCGAGCTCACCCAGGAACCCGCCCACCTCTACAGCTCTTCTCGACGCAGCGGACGGCCGGTGATGGTGCAGGTGAGCGGGAAGACGGTGGTGTTGTCGGGTCGGCGGCCCGAGCAGCGGAGAAGCGGGCACAGGTAGACCGGCTCGAACGGCGCGCGCTGGTCGATCCCGGTCGCGTTCACCGCACGCCAGGACCGTACGTGCCCCCACACGCCCAACGGGTCGCCGGCGGCCAACAGGGTGGTGTGCAGGGTCTCGAGCGGGCCGGTCAGGTCCCGCCCGTCGCGTGCCGCCGCCAGCAGATCGTCCAGCGGCGATGGTCCATGACCGTCGGCGAGGATGGCGCGCAGGGAGTCCACCTGCCCGCACACGTACGCTAACGCGTCGGCGGCCGGCCGTGTCTCCTCGGTCATCGTTCGCCCGTCTCCTTCACCATTGGCCGATCGGCCCGCGTGCGCGGCTCTGTGGCCGGCGCAACGCGGCCTTGACCCATGATGCCGGGCACATGACCATATCGGCGAGATATCTCGATGGAACGCTCACTCATGTACGGAGGGCGCGTGGGGGAACGGGAAGAACTCCGAACCGGGGTGGGCGCCTTACTGCAACAGGTCGTCAGCGCGCAGGACCTGTCTCCGGTGCTGGAACGCGATGCTCTGCGTCGGGCCACGCGCCTGACCCAGCTCCTTCGTGACGACGACGGTGACCTGCAGAGTCGATACCTGCTCGGCTGGCTGCACTGGTACCGCTACCAGGCGTTGCCCGACGGGCAGGACCAGCAGGATCTGGCCGCCGCGGTCGGCATGCTCACCCCCTGCTTCGTCGCCGACACCGCCGGGCTGCCCGAACCGCTGCTGCCCGTCCTCGCTCACCAGGCCACCCCGACCGCCGAAGCGCTGCTCGAGTACGCGCTCGGCTCCGGAGACCAGTCCGTACTGGATTCCGCGGCCGGGCTGTGGCAGCGCATCCTGGCCGCCGCCCCCGCCGACCATCCCAACCGCGTCGCGATCCTGGCGAACCTGGCCAGCGCGCTGCAGGCACGGTTCCTGCGCACCGCGACACCGGCCGACCTGGACACCGCCATCGACGCGCTGCGGCAGGCAGTGGAGACTCTGCCCGCCGACCACCCCTACCGCGGCGGGATGCTGTCCAACCTGGGAAACGGGCTACGGCTCCGATTCTGGCGCACCGGGGCACCGGCCGACCTGGACACCGCCATCGACACGCTGCGGCAGGCGGCGAACCTCACCCCCGGGGATCATCCCTACCGCGCCGGGATTCTGGCCAACCTGGGGAACGCGCTGCAGGCACGGTACGGGCACACCGGGGCACTGGGGGACCTGGACACCGCCGTCGACGCCCTTCGGCAGGCGACAGACGCCGCTTCCGCCGACGAGCCCCATCGCGCCGAGCGCCTGGCCAGCTTGGGATTCGCACTGCAGGCACGGTTCGAACGGACCGGGGTGGAGAGCGACCTGGAAACGGCGGTCGAGGTCAGCCGCCAGGCGGTGGACGTCGCTCCCGCCGACCATCCCGACCGCACGACGTACCTGTCCATCCTGGGGAACGCGCTGCGGGCACGGTACGAACACACCGGAGTACGCGCCGACCTGGACGCCGCCATCGACGCGCTACGGCAGGCGACAGACGCCGCCCCCGCCGACGAGCCCAACCGCGCGACGTACCTGTCCATCCTGGGGAACGCGCTGCGGGCACGGTACGAACACACCGAAGCACGCGCCGACCTGGACGCCACCATCGACACGTTCCGCCAGGCGACGGACGCCGCTCCCGTCGACCATCCCAACCGCGCCTCCATGCTGTTCAACCTCGGGGCCACGCTACGGACCCGATTCGAACACACCGGAGCGCAGGCCGACCGGGACACGGCGTTGTGGGCACAGGCGTCCGCGGCCGGACTCGAGTCGGCCGCGCCGTCGACCCGTGTCCAGGCGGCCCGGGCGGCCGCGTACCTGGCCGCCGAGTCGCAGCCCGGCCTGGCCGCCGGCCTGGTGGAAGACGCGGTGCGGCTGCTGCCCGAGGTCGCCCTGCGGCAACTGGAACGGGCCGACCAGGAGCATGCCATCGGCAGCTCCGCCGGTCTGGCCGCCGACGCGGCCGCGTTGGCGCTCGCCGACACCACCACCCCGGCGCCCGAGCGCGCGCCCCGGGCACTGCGGCTGCTGGAGGCTGCCAGGGCGGTGTTGCTGAGCCAGGCGCTGGACACCCGGAGCGACCTGTCCGAGCTACGCGACCGGCATCCGGAGCTGGCCGCGCGGTTCAGCGAACTACGTGATCTGCTGGACCGGCCCGACGACACGTCGTCCTCGATGGGCATGCTCTCCGACGGCATCGGTGCCGAGGCGCCGGAGCGGCGGACCCGCGATCGGCACCACGTGGCCGAGGAGTTCGCCGCGGTCATGGCCGAGATCCGGGAGCAGGACGGATTCGCCTCCTTCGCCCTGCCCCTGACCGACGAGCAACTGATGGCACAGGCCACGGCCGGCCCGGTGGTGGCGTTCAACATCAGCTCCTACCGCAGCGACGCCCTGCTGCTCACCGCCGACGGCGTCACCAGCCTCCCGCTGCCCGCCCTGACCTTCGAGGCGGTGACCGGGCGGATCGACGCCTTCCACCAGGCCCTGTACACCACCACCGACCCCGACGCCCGCGCCGTCGACCGGGTCGGCGCACAGGCCGAGATCCGCGAGATCCTGGGGTGGCTGTGGGACAACGCCGCCGAACCGATCCTGTCCGCCCTCGGCCACCACGAGCCCCCGCCGGAGGGCCGGCCCTGGCCGCGGCTCTGGTGGGCGCCCGGCGGCCTGCTCGGCATGTTGCCCATCCACGCCGCCGGCCACCACACCGGACCGGGCCGGCGCAGCGTGATGGACCGGGTCGTCTCCTCCTACACGCCCACCATCGGGGCCCTGCGCCATGCCCGGCAACGCGCCGGCGCCGGCCCCCGGCCCCGCGACCACCGTGCTCTGATCGTCGCGATGCCGACCACTCCGGGCCTACCCGGCCAGGGGCGGCTGGAGCAGGTCCCCCGCGAAGCCGCCCTCGTCCACGCCCATCTGCCCCGACCGCTGCTGCTCGCCGAACCCGGCACGCCCGGCGATGTCGCCGCCTCCGCCCAGGAGGTCCCGACCAAGGCCGTCGTTCTCGCGCACCTGCCCGGCCGCACGATCGCGCACTTCGCCTGCCACGGGTTCACCCACCCCACGGATCCGTCCAAGAGCCTGCTCCTGCTGCACGACCACCGCGATGACCCGCTGAACGTCGCCAGTCTGGCCTCGGTCGTCCTCGACCACGCCCAGTTGGCCTACCTGTCGGCCTGCAGCACCGCCCTCACCGCCGAGGTCACCCTGCTGGACGAGGCCATCCACCTGACCTCGGCGTTCCAGCTCGCCGGGTTCCCGCACGTCATCGGCACCCTGTGGCAGATCAATGACGCGCTCGCCGTCACCGTCGCCGACGCCTTCTACACCGCCCTGAGGACGAGCGACGGCACGCTCGACACCGCACGGTCCGCCCACGCCCTGCACCACGCCGTACGCGCCGCGCGTGACGCCTTCCCGGCCACGCCGTCCCTGTGGGCCGCCTACCTGCACGCCGGCGCGTGATCGTCCGCGCCAGGGCGTGTCCGGCCGGTGGATCCTCCGGACACGCCAGGGGGCCGGTCAGGTCTTCGCGACGTGGGCCAGCGGCTCGCCGCGCAGGTAGCGGGCGACGTCTTCGGCGAGGATGCGGGCGGCGTTCGCGGCGGTCTGGCGGCTGGCGCCGGCCAGGTGCGGGGTCAGCACGATGCCCGGCGTGGACAGCAGCCGGGACTCCGCCGGGATCGGCTCCTCCGGGAAGACGTCGAACCCGGCGCCGAACAGGTGGCCGCCCTCGATCGCGTCGCAGACGGCCTCGTAGTCGAGCAGGGCGCCGCGCGCGCAGTTGACGATGATGGCGCCGGGCCGCATCGCGGCGATCTGCGGCGCGCCGATCATCCCCTTGGTCTCCGGCGTGACGCGGGCGTGCAGCGTGACGACGTCCGCGCGGGAGAGCAGTTCGTCCAGGGAGACCAGCTCGCCGACGGCGGTCTCGCTCAGGTACGGATCGTGGATGAGCACCCGCGCGCCCAGGGCCGCGAGCATCTGGGCGACCCGGTGACCGACCGCGCCGCCGCCCACGAGCCCCACCGTGCTGCCGGACAGCTCGATGCCGACCGCGTCGTACTGGTAGTAGTCGCTGCGCCACTGGCCGGCGGTCAGGTCGGCGTGGGTCTGCGGGATGCGGCGCGCGGCGGCGAGGATCATGCCGAGCGTGTGTTCGGCGGTGGCGCCGGCGTTGCGGCCGGGCGCGAAGCAGACGGTCACTCCATGCTCGGCCGCCGCCTCGAGGTTCGCGTTGACCGGTCCGCCGCGGCCGATGCCGATCAGCTTCAGGTTCGGGCACGCCTCGATGACCCGGCGGGTCAGCGGTGCCATCTGGGTGAGGCAGATCTCCGCGTCGCCCAGCGCCTCGATCATCTGGTCCTCGGTGCCGGACGCCTCGTCGACCTCGGCGACCCGGCCGAACGGCACCAGTGGCCAGTCCAGCGTGATCTCGGCGAACTCCACTTCACGCGGGGCCTGCGCCCGTACGGCGTCGATGAGGAGTCGGTTGAGGACGAAGTGGTCTCCGGCCGCGAGCAGGCGGGTGGTCATGGGGTCTCCTGGACGGCGTTGATTCTCTCGATGGGGGTGTTGAACTCCAGCAGGGCGGCCTCCTCGCGGGTGAGGCGGATCTCGGTCAGCGCGCAGTTGCGCACCGACGGGAAGATCCGCCGGTAGTCGCGGAGGGGCACCCCGATCAGCTCGCACAGCGCGAGCCGGATCGCGGTGGTGTGCGCGACGACGAGGACCCGGTCGTCGGGGTGCCGGTCCACGAGGTCGTACAGGCAGCCGGTGAACCGGCGGACCGCGTCGGTCGGGTCCTCGCCGCCGGGCAGGTGGTCGGCGACCGGGTCGGCGCGGAACGCCCGCAGCGCCTCGGGAAACTGCTCGTGCATCTCGGCGCGGGTCATCCCCTCGGCGTGCCCGAAGTCCAGTTCGCGCAGCCGCTCGTCGACGTTCAGCGGTACGCCGATGGCCTCGGCGCAGGCGGTGGCGGTCAGCTGGGCCCGGGTGAGGGTGGAGGTCCAGACGGCGGCGAGCCCGGCGGTCCTGGCCCACGCGGCGAGCTGCTGTGCCTGTTCCAGGCCGCGTTCGGTCAGGGCGATGTCACTGATGCCCGCGTAGCGGTTCTCCGCGTGCCACTCGGTCTCTCCGTGGCGGACGAGGACGAAAAGGGTCATCGTGACGTTCCTTCCTGAGTCGGCGCCGCTCGATCGGACGCCGCGCCGGCGCGTGCGTGTGCGGCCGTGGGCGCGGGCAGCCAGCCGCGTCGCTCCAGCTCGCCCACCAGACGCAGGTACCCGTCGTCGAACCGGTCGGCACGCGGGCCCGGGTCGATCGTTTCGCGGACCGCGACCATCTCGGCGGCGACCTCGGCGACGCGGCGGCCCGGTGAGGCCGCCAGGACGGCGGCGCCGAGCGCGGCTTCGGGGTCGGCCGGGAGGATCACCGACCGGCCGAGCACGTCGGCGCGGAGCCGGCACCAGTACGGGCTGCGCGCCGCGCCGCCGGTGAAGGTGATGTCGCCGCCGGTGGGCGCGCCCAGCAGGTCGAGGTGGTCGAAGCAGAGGCGTTCGAGGTAGGCGACGCCCTGCAGGATCGCCGCGTAGTCGTCGGCCTCGTCGCCGGTGCTCCCGAGCAGGAAGCCGCGGGCGTCCGGCGCCGCGAACGGGAACCGCTCCCCCTCGGAGACCAGCGGGTACGCGAGGGCCCGCGAGGGCTCGTGCCGCTCCGCCAGCCGGTCCAGCTCGCGCAGGTCGCGGCCGGCGAAGTCGCGGGCGAGCACGCCGGCGCCGGTGCTCGACGCGCCGCCGGGCAGCCATTCGCCGTCCGGCGCCCGGTGCGAGTACACCGCGCCGTACGGATCGTGGACGAGCTCCTCGGAGACGCCCTTCAGCACGAGCGTCGTCCCCAGTACGGAGTTCCACGAGCCGACGGTCAACCGCCCCGCGCCGAGCTGCGCGGCGCAGCCGTCGGTCATCCCGGCGATGATCGGGGTGCCCCGCGGGATGCCGGTGGCCTCGGTCGCGGCCGCGCACACCGTGCCGATCGGGGTGCCCGGCCGTACGAGCTCCGGGAGCGTGCCGGCGGGTATCCCGAGCGCGTCCATGACCTGCGCCGGCCAGGTCTCCTCGATCAGGTGCGCCCCGGTCTTGAGCGCGTTGCTCAGGTCGGCGGGGACGGCGTGGCCGGCCAGCCGCCGATTGACGAAGTCGACCTGGTGGGCGAGGCGGGCCGGTCCCTCGTGCCGGTCCAGGAGCCACAGCAGCTTCGGCAGCGCCCAGGCGGGCTGCATCCGCCGGTACCCCAGCTCCGCCCACACCGCGGCGCCGGCCTCGTCGGCCCGGCGGGCCTCCTCGGTCGCGCGCGTGTCGTCGTACATGAGACCGGGGGTCAGCGGCGTCCCGTCGTCGCCGGTCAGCAGGATCGTCCCGGAGGTGCCGTCGACGGCGACGGCGCGCACCGCGCCGGGCGGTACGTCCCGCAGCGCCCGCCCGCAGGCCGCCGCGGTGGCCCGCCACCACTCCTCGGGGTCCTGCTCGTGGCGGCCCGCCTCGCGTCGTCCGGTCAGCGGCTCGGCGCCCGCCCCGGCGATCCGGCCGGTAGCCGTCACGGCGACGACTCGTACGCTCTGGGTGCCCAGGTCGACGCCCAGCCAGACCTCGTCGTGGCCGCTCACTCCGCCTCCCCGCGCAGGGTGGCGAGCGTCGGCCAGGCCGCCGCGGTGGCGCCGCGAATCTCGAGGAACGCCTCGTACAGGCCGGCGTAACGCTCGGCGTTCTCCGGGTCCGGCGCGAAGACGTCGCCGGGCCGGATGTAGGCGTCGGCGGCCTCGCGTTCGCCGGCGGCCCGGCCGGTGGCCACGGCGCCGACGATGAACGCGCCGCGCGCGCCCGCCTCGGCGTCCGCGGTCCGGACGACGGGGACGCCGGTCACGTCGGCCAGCATCCGCAGCCAGGCGGTGCTGGCCGATCCGCCGCCGCTGACCCGCAGCTCCACGGGCCGGGCCCCGGAGGCGGTCAGGCAGTCGCGGATCACCAGGCACAGCCCTTCGAGGACGGCGCGGGCCAGGTGCTCCCGGTCATGGTCGATGGACAGCCCGAGGAACGACCCCCGCGCGCGGGTGTCGAGGAACGGCGCCCGCTCCCCCGCCGGTGACAGGTACGGCAGGAAGACCAGGCCGCCCGCGCCCGGCGGGCACTGCTCGGCGAGCAGCGACAGCGCGGCCGGGTCACCGCCGAGGCCCAGCATGCGGCAGGCCCAGTCGATCACCTGGCCACCGGCGAGCGTCGGGAAGGCCCGCAGGTAGCGCTGGTCGAGCGCCACGGTGAGACCGGACGGGGCCGTGTCGAGCAGCGGCTCGTCCATGACGATCTCGGTGCACAGCGTGGTGCCCAGGATGGTGCACGCCTGACCGGCCTCGACCGCGCCGACACCGATCGCGGTGGACGCCACGTCGTACGGGGCGAGGACCACGGGCGTGCCCTCGGGCAGGCCCAGCTCGCGCGCGGCGGACGCGGTCAGGGGCGCGACGCGCCGGCCGTCGCCGCGCAGTTCCGGCAGCAGCGGCCGGGCCCACTCCATCCCGTACAGGGCGAGGAGCTCGTCGGAGTAGTCGCGCTCGCGGATGTCCATGAACGGCGCGGAACCGTCCGACAGGTCCGCGACCGGTTCCCCGGTGAGCCGCAGGAAGATCCAGCCGCCGCATGTCAGCGAGGCGGCCGAGCGGGCGAGCCGGTCCGGGTCGTGCTCGCGCAGCCAGCTGAGGATCGCGTTCGGCAGGCCGGCGAAGGTCAGCGACCCGTTGCGGCGGAACGCCCGCTCCAGGACGCCGTCGCGCGCCCAGCGCTCGACGATCGCCCCGGCCCGGCCGTCGTTCCACAGGATCGCCGGGCCGGTCGGCGCCCCCGAGGCGTCGACCAGCCAGGACCCGTCGCCCTGCGCGGTCAGCGCCAGGTGGCTCACCGGGGTGTCGAGGCGTTCGAGCACCCGCCGCACGCCGCGTACGACGGCCTGCCAGACCTCGGCCGGGTCCTGCTCGGCGTGGCCGGGCGCCGGGTGCCGCACGGTGGTGTTCTGGCGTTCGACCGCCAGCTCGGCGCCGTCGTCGCCGTAGCCGACCGCCTTGATCATCGTGGTGCCCGCGTCGACGCAGACGACCGCCATGGTCACTTCCTTCCTCGTGTCGTCATGTCCTCACGCGCGGCCGTGGGAGGCGCGCGAGCGCCGGGCCGCCGCGTCCAGCGCCACCGCGAGCAGCAGCACGGCCCCGGTGACCATGTACCGGAAGGACGAGTTGAGGTCGAGCAGGGTGAGCCCGCTGGAGATGGACTGGATGACCACGATGCCCAGGAGCGCGGCGAACGCGTTGCCGCGCCCGCCGAACAGGCTGGTGCCGCCGATCACCGCGGCGGCGATGGCGTTGAGGTTGACGTCACCGCCGCCGGTGCTCTGGTTCGCCGCGGCGAGGCGGGCCGCGGCCAGCACGCCGCCGATCGCCGCGAGCGAGGTGCACAGGACGAACACCGAGGTGTAGACGGCCTTGACGTTGATGCCGGCCCGGCGGGCCGCCTCGACGTTGCCGCCCACCGCGTAGATCGACTTGCCGAACCTCGTGCGCGCCAGCATGTAGTGCGTGGCCAGCACCAGCGCCAGGAACAGCACGAACATCCAGCCCACGCCACGGGCGCGGTCGAGGTACCAGACCGCCAGCCCGAGGCCGGCCAGCAGCACGACGCTGCGCAGCACCAGCCCGCGCAGCGACGCCGCGGGCAGCCCGGCGCCGCGCCGTGCCCGCGCCCGCAGGTATCCGGCCGCGAACAGCCAGCCCGCCGCGACGACCGCCAGGGTGTACGACAGCCAGGCGGGCAGGAAGTCGAGCTGGGCGAAGGTGACCAGACCGGAGTCGTACGGCAGGTTGATCGACCCCTTGCTGCCGAGCACCCACAGTTGTACGCCGAGGAAGCCGAGCAGGCCGGCGAGGGTGATGACGAAGCTGGGCACGCCGAGCCGGTTGAACACCAGCGCGTACAGCAGGCCGATGACGGCGGCGGACGCCACCGAGGCCGGTACGGCGAGCCAGGGCGACAGCCCGTGATCGACGAACAGGATGGCGGTGAGGGCCGCCGCCAGCCCGCTCAGCGAGCCGACCGACAGGTCGATCTGGCCGACCAGCAGCATGAGCCCGACGCCGAGCGCGATGACGCCGACCGGCGCGCACTCGAGGGTGAGGTTGACCAGGTTGACGCTGGACAGGAAGACCGAGTTGAGGATCTGCATCACGGTCCAGATCACGACCAGCCCCGCCACGACCGGGATGACGCCGAGGTCGCCGCCGCGGAGGCGCGCGACGACCGCGCGCAGCCCGGTGGGCTCCTCCGGCTCGTACTGCTCCTGCTCGGCGAGCGGCGGCGCGGTGCTCAGGTCACTCATGGTCGGCCCCTTCCTCGACGCCCGCCGACACCGTGCGGCGCGTCCGCCTCGCGCGCCGGGTCACCGCGTTGTCGGCGGCCCCGGTGATCGCGGTGACGATCTGCTCGGTGGTGGCCTCGACCGCGTCGAAGACCCCGTTGTTGCGGCCGAGGCGCAGCACGGCCACCGTGTCGGCGACCGAGAGCACGTCGTCCATGTTGTGGCTGATCATGATCACTCCGTGGCCGCCTTCACGCAGCCGGTCGATCAGGTTGAGGACCTCGGCGGTCTGGGCGACGCCGAGCGCCGCCGTGGGCTCGTCGAGGATGACGATCTTCGGGTCGCCGAGCAGCGAACGCGCGATCGCCACGGTCTGCCGCTGGCCGCCCGACAGTGCGGCGACCGGGACCGACAACTTCGGGATCTTCGCCGACAGCCGGCGGAGCAGCTCCCGCGAGCGGACCTCCATGGCGACGTCGTCCAGGCGCAGCCCGCGCAGCTCCCGGCCGAGGAAGAGGTTCTCGATCACGTTGAGGTTCTCGCAGAGCGCCAGGTCCTGGAAGACGGTGGCGATGCCGAGCTGCTGCGCCGCGGCCGGGCTCGGGATGGTGACCGGGCGCGAGTCGAACGTGATGGTTCCCGCGTCGGGCTGGTGGACCCCCGACAGCGTCTTGACCAGGGTGGACTTTCCGGCACCGTTGTCGCCGACGACCGCGACGACCTCACCGGCCGAGACGTCGAGGTCGACGTCGGTGAGCGCGGCGACGGCACCGAAGGTCTTGCTGATGCCCCGCAGTGACAGCAGCGGGCTCGGTTGGGAAGGCGATGAGGACATGCTGATCCTTCGTCGATACGGCCGAAGCCGCCGGCGCCCGGTCCGGTGAGCCGGGGCCGGCGGACCGCTACTTGATGCCGAGCTTGGTACAGGCCGCCGCGTACGTCGGGGTGCAGACGTCGGAGACCTTGAGAGCACCGCCGGGGCCGAGCAGCACCTTGCCGACGTTCTCCTGGGTCACCACGGTCGGCGTGAACAGCTGGGACGGCGTGTTGAACAGCGTGGTCTGTCCCGCGGGCGGCTTGCCCTGCACGAACTTGTACGCCACGTCCGCCGCGGCCTCCGCCACGATCTTGATCGGCTTGGAGATCGTGTTGTACTGGTCGCCGGCGATGATCCGCTGCGCGGCGGCCAGCTCGGCGTCGTTCCCGGTCACCGGGGGCACGGAGTCGCCCGCCGCCTTGAACGCCGCGATCGCCGCGCCACCGGTGCCGTCGTTGGCCGCGACGACGCCGGCGATCTGCCCGTTGAACTTGCTGATCTGGCCGCTCACCCAGTCCTGCGCCTTGGCCGGCTCCCAGCCGGGCGTGTCGTACTCGGCGAGCAGCTTGAGCCCGCTGCTGTCGACGGCGCTGTGGATGCCCTTCTTGATCAGGCCGGCCGCGGCGTCCGTCGGCGAACCGTTGACCTCGAGGATCCCGCCCTTGGCCTTCTGCTGCTTGAGGTGGTCGACCAGCGACTGGGCGATCAGCGCGCCGATCTTCTGGTTGTCGAACGACACGTAGTAGTCGGCTTTGATCGCCGGGATCGGCCGGTCGTAGGCGATCACCGCGACCTTCTGCGCCTGCGCGGTCCGCACGATCGAGGCGGCCGCCGCGGAGTCCACCGGGTCGATGACGATGGCCTTGACACCCTGGGCCAGCACCGAGCTGGCCTGTTGCTGCTGTTTGGAAGCGTCGGCGCCGGCGTTCTGGTACAGCACCGTGCAGTCCGGGCACAGCTGCTTCATCTTGGCCTTGAACAGCGGCGCGTCGTACAGCTCGTACCGGGTCGAGGCGATGTCCGGCATGAGGAAGGCGATCTTGGCCTTCTTGGCGTCACCGGATCCGCCGGAGCCGCCGGAGCCGTTCTGCGAGCAGGCCGTGGCGGCGGTGAGCGCGGCGACGGCGGCCGTCGCCGCGGCGACCGTTCTGAGACGAAGCATTGTCACGTTCTCCTCCGATGGTTCGGGGGTCGAGGAGGCACGGCGGCCAGCGAGAACCGCCTCTCGAGTGACGAACGAAACACCCGAGAGCAGAACTATGTCAAGCTTCTATGGGTTTTTAACATCGAATCGTGTTATCAGGTGTTACAAAACGCCGACCTCGTATGTCCGGTGACCCCGCCACGGCCACTGGATCCGGCGTTCCTCGCCATCGCGGGGTGTATGTTACGTTCCGCGCGGAACATCACATCCAGCTTCATCCGGGGGAAGGAACGCAGGTGGCAGAGGACGCGACGGGACCGGCCGCAAGCGACGCCGCAGGCGCGCGAGAGCGCCGGGAGAAGATCCGTCAGCGTGTCGTGGACGAAGGGTTCGTGCACGTCAAGAGCCTTGCCGAGACGTTCGACGTGAGCGTGATGACCATCCACCGCGATCTGGACGAACTGCAGAGCAACGGCTGGCTGCGCAAGGTACGCGGTGGCGCCACGGCGCAGCCGTCCGCGATCTACCACGGCGACGTGCGGCACCGCCTGCAGGCGATGGCCGAGGCCAAACGGCAGCTCGCCCAGGCCGCGATCGAGCTGGTCTCCCCCGGCGCCTCGATCATGATCGATGAGAGCACCACCGGCCTGGCCGTCGCGGAGCTGCTGCCGTCACTGGGACCGCTCACCGTGATCACCAACTTCCTGGCCGCGGTGAACCTGCTGGCCGGCAAGCCCGACATCGACCTGATCGCCCTCGGCGGCGCGTACTACCCGGCCTACGACGCCTTCCTCGGCCTGCGCACCAGCGAGACGATCCGGTCGCTGCACGCCGACCTGCTGTTCATGTCGACCACGGCGATCACCAACGGCCACTGCTACCACCAGTCGCAGGAGACGGTCGCGGTGAAGCGGGCGCTGATGGACTCCGCCGACCGTCGCGTCCTGCTCGTCGACCACAGCAAGTTCGCCAAGAACGGCCTGCACCAGCTCGCCGCGCTGACCGCCTTCGACCTCGTCATCGTCGACTCCGAGACGTCGGCCGACCAGGTCGCGGCGCTGCGCACGCGCGGCGTCCCCCTGCACGTCGCCGGCTCCGGCTCGCCGACCCTGCCCTGAGGCCGGTCGCCCCGTACCCGGCCTTCCGCGGGCGAGGTGACACTGCACCGCGGGACTTGCTTAACTATGGGCGATCTTTGGTGACCGTCGTACCTCCGGAGTCGACGGCGAGGTCAGCGGAGGTGGCGATGCGGGTCGGACGGTGGATGGTCGTCGTCTGGCTGGTCATCGGGGGGCTCGCCGCCGGGCAGCGCCACTATTACGCCCACTTCGACGGGAGCTGCACCAAGTTCGCCACGATCGGCCTCACGATGATCTCCGGTCCGCTCAACTACATCGGGCTGAACCCGACCGCGAACTGCAAGGCTCCCCAGCCCAGCAGGTGACGGCCGCCGTCAGCCGCGCTGTTCCCCGGAGGCGCGGGCGGCACGGGAGCGATACACCCGCAGCCTTCGCAGGATCCGCGACATCGCCTCGGCGCGCCGCTGACGGCGGTACTCGACGCGCCCGGCGATCCACAGGAAGAAGGCGGCCAGCGGCAGCTCACCGCAGAACGCCAGGACGAGCGCGAGCGTCAACTCGCCGCGGCTGTCGGCGGTCACCACGTCGAACCACGCGTCGACCAGCAGCAGGGTGCCCGTCATCGCCGCGCTCAGCTCGATGTGCTCCCGGCCCTTCTGCGCCAGCCAGCCGGTGCGCAGGAGCATCGCGCACAGCCCGAGGTCGAAGCCGATCCAGGACGCGTTGTAGTGGGCCGCCTCATGGCTGGTGGGCAGGACGAAACTCAGTCCGGTGATCCACGGCAGCATGGCGACACCGGCGACGATGATCAGCCAGCCGGCCCAGCGCGGCACCACTCGGGCCGGCCGGAGCTCACGCGTAAGCGTCGCCTCGAGCTCTTCGGTGCGGGGCGTCTCGGGAGGCTTGATGGCCTTGGCGGTCTCCGCGGTGTGCGTCAGGGCCAGGTCCGGGCCGTCCGGGGGCGAGGTCGGCGCGTCCGCGACCGGGGCGGGGACGGCCGCCGCCTGGCCTTCGTCGAATCGGGGGTCTTGGGCCATGCCCCCATGATCCGACTCTTCCGGGCCCTGCCGCACCGATACGGGCCGATGCGGCAGGAGTCGCCGGCGGACGATCGGGGCTCAGGACAGGTCGCGCAGGTCGATGCGGCGGAAGGTGATGGTCTCGTTGGCGCCCGCGGTGCCGGTCTCGTAGAGCAGGCCGACCGTGCGGGCGTCGATCTGGACGAGGTCGGAGTAGGACGCCGGCAGCTGCGACAGCGTCAGCGCGGACCGCCAGGTGGCGCCGCCGTCCCGGCTGGCGCGCACCGTCATCACCGCCCGCTTGCTCGGATCGGCCGGGCCGGCGAAGAGCAGCGGCGCCTTGCGCCCGCGCACCTGCAGGACGCTGCCCTCCACGACCGGTCCGGCGAGCGCCGGCTGCGGGCGGAACGGCTGCTGCAGCGTCCGGCCACCGTCCACGCTGTAGGCGTCGGCCCGGTTTCCGGGCGCCGTGCCGTTCTGGTCGCGCGTGTTGAAGTAGACGCGCCCGTCCGGCAGCTCCGTGGCGGTCGTCTCGTTCACGTTCACCTGGCCGTCGGGCACGTCGTCGACGTAGCCGATGTGCCAGGTCCGGCCATTGTCGTCGCTGTAGAGGTCGTGCCCGCCGTAGTACTTGGCCTCCGAACCGAGGTCGGAGGAGCCCGCGGGCGGTGCGATGGAATGGTTCGCCGGGACGACGAGCCGCCCGCGGTGCGGACCGTGGGTCAGCCGCGTCGCGTGGCCGGGCCCCGTCGCGTACCAGCGCCAGTTCGGCGGCTTGGCAGCGGCGGTGATCTCCCGTGGCGCGGACCAGGTCGCGCCGTCGTCGTCGCTGTACTGCACGAACACACGCCGGCCGTCCTCGGGCGGCACCTGTCCGCGCAGAATCTGCGTCTCCGTGGCGCTGCCGGCGTTGTAGGTGGTCAGCAGCACGATGCGGCCGCTCGCCGTGACGACGGGCGCGGGATTGCCGGAGGTGTTCGGGCCGCTGTCCTGGACGACCCGCAGCGGCGACCACGTGCAGCCGCCGTCGGTCGACCGCTTCACGACGGTGTCGATGTTCCCGGCGTCACCGAGCCCGTCCGACCGGCCCTCGGCGAACGCCAGCAGGTCGCCCGACCTGGTCTCGACGACCGCGGGTATGCGGAACGCGCTGTACCCCTCGGTCTTCGCCGTGTACGGCACGGACACCTCGCACCGGCCGGCCGCTGCGGCCTGAGCCGGTGCCACGCCGGCGGCCGTGGCCGCGACCAGCGCGGCGGCACCGGCGGCGAGCGCCGTGCCTCCGCGTTTCTGCAGACGCATGAGCATCCCCAATCCTGGACATAGGACGTCCGATGGTAGGACGTCCCATGTCGCGGAAAGCTAACGGGACCCGCCCAGGTCGTCAAGGGAGGTCTCGGCACGTACCCGAAAGGGGAATACCGGCGCGTGCCTTTCAGCCCTAGGATCTGCCCCGTCCTTCCAGGGAACGATCGGACGAGTCGGCCGGCATGCGTGCGTCGGCACCGATCGTTCAGATCCCCCACCGTGCGCTGAGACCGCACATCGACGGGAGAGCAGCGGCGAATGGTGCAGCTTCGCTACGAGGACGGAGACGGCGCGCGGGAGATCGACGTGGTGATCGAGCGGCCGAACGCGTCGGTGGCGGACCTCGCCCTCGTGCTGGGCGCGCCGTCCCCGAGGCTCTCCATCGACGGCCGGCCGGTTCCCGGGGACGAGAGACTCGGCGAGTCGGGCCTGGTCGGCGGGTCGACCGTGCGACCGGCCGACCACCGGTCGCCATCGGCCGCACCGGCGCTGGTCTGGCTGCGCGTCGTCGGTGGACCGGCCGCGGGCGGCTCGTTCCCGCTCGGCCCCGGGTCCGCGATCATCGGGCGGCGCAGCGACGCCGCCGTGCGGATCGATGATCCGGCCATCTCGCGAGAGCACTGCCGCCTGGACATCAACCCGGCCGGGCTGGTGTCGGTCACCGATCTGGGCTCGCGCAACGGCACGGACGTGAACGGCGAGGCGCTGGTCGGGACGGTCGCTCTCGGCCCCGACGACGTGGTGGCGCTCGGTGGCGCGATCCTGATCCGGGTCGTGCCGGCGACCGCGCTCGGCCCGGTCGTGTCCGTTGACCCGGTACGTGAGGCCTCACCGGCGGGCACGTTGCCGTTCACCCGTGCGCCCCGCGCCGCCGGCACCGTGGACACCGAGCCGATCTCGTTGCCCGTCAAGCCGACGACGAGGTCCGGGGTCACGTTCAGCGTCGCGACGCTGGTCGGCCCGCTGGTCATGGCCGGGGCGTTCGTCGTCATCTCCAAAGACGTCCGGTACGCGGCGATCGCCGCGCTGACACCGTTGATGTTCCTCGCCAACTTCGTGGAGGACCGTACGAAGGGTCGGCGCAGCATGCGCCGCGGAGTCCGCGAGTTCACGGCGCGGCTGGAACGCCTGCGCGAGACGCTGCGCGTGCGCCGCGCGGTGGAGATCGCACATCGGCGCGCCGTGTCGCCCGATCCGGCCGAGGCCCTGTTCCGCGCGCAGGCTCCGAGCGTACGGCTGTGGGAACGCCGCCCGAGCGCCCCGGACTTCGGTGACGTCGCCATCGGTACGGCGACCGTGCCGTGGACGCCGCCGTTGTCGCTCGGCCAGGGCGGGGACGCGGCGCCCGAGGTCGCCGCGGTGCTCCGGCAGATGGCGCGGCTGAGCGACGTCCCCGTGGAGGTCGGCCTGTCCGCCGGAGGTGTCGTCGGCCTGCGCGGCCGGCGAACGTCGACCACGGCCGTGGCGCGCTCCCTCCTGTGCCAGGCGACGGTGTCGGCCGGTCCCGCGGACCTCGTGGTGGCCGTGTTCGCCGACACCGACCGGGTCACGGACTGGGACTGGGCGAAATGGCTGCCGCACACCGTGGACCGGCGCAGCGGCGGCTCGGCGCGGCTGCTCGCGGCGGGCGCGGAGGAGGCCGACAGGCTGGCCGGGTTCCTCCTGTCGGCGGGTGCGGAGGCCGTGGGTCGGGAGGACGCGGCCGAGCACGCCGCGCCGCTGATCCTGGTGGTCGTCGACGGGCGTTCCCTGCTCGAGGGCCGTCCCTGCCCGTTGCGCGAGCTCCTCGCCGGCCGCGGCGGGCCCGTGGCGGGCATCGTCATCACCGACCGGCTTCCGGCGGTCTGCTCCAGCACCTTGGAGATCGCCGAGGACGGCATGGCGGTGCTCGAGCGGTTCACCCTTCGTGACACGGTGACCGGGGTGCTTCCGACGGGCATGCCGGAGCGGTTCGCCCGTGACTGCGCCCGGGCGATGGCCCGGTTCGAGGACCCTGAGCTGCACGCCCGCGGTGCCGGGCTGCCCGACGCGGTGACGCTGCTGCCGCTGCTCGGAATGGAACAGGTCGGCGGTGACGCGGTGGTCGGCCGGTGGCGGGCCGGCGCGGCGGACCTGCGCGCCACCGCCGTGCTGGGGGTCAGTGAGAAGGACGTGTTCGGGATCGACCTGGACGACGACGGTCCGCACGGGCTGATCGCGGGTACCACCGGCTCGGGCAAGAGCGAGCTGCTGCGGACGCTCGTCGCGAGTCTGGCGATGAACAACGATCCCGAACACCTGACCTTCGCGCTGGTCGACTACAAGGGCGGCGGCGCGCTGGACGAATGCGCGCGGCTGCCCCACTCGGTGGGCCTGGTCACCGACCTGGACGAGCAGCTCGGCGCCCGCGCGCTGCGCTGCCTGCAGGCGGAGCTGCGGCACCGCGAACATCTGCTCCGTCAGGCCGGGTTGTCGCACGTACGGGACTACCAGCGGCTGCGCGACACCGAACGGCCCGAGCTGGAGCCGATGCCCCGGCTGGTCGTCGTGATCGACGAGTTCGCCACGCTGGTCAAGGCGCTGCCGGACTTCGTCGACAACCTGGTCGGAATCGCCCAGCTCGGCCGCAGCCTGGGCATGCATCTGATCATGGCGACTCAACGGCCCGCCGGTTCCGTCAACGACGCGATCAAGAACAACGTGAAGCTGCGGATCGCGCTGCGGCTGGAGAGCGCCTCGGACTCCCAGGACGTGATCGACGACGCCGCGGCCGCGGGCATCGGCGGAAGGCAGTGGGGCCGGGCGTTCTACCGCGTCAGCACCCAGGAGGTGCTGCCGGTGCAGACCGCCCTGTCGACGGGCGTCAGCGCGGCCCGCGACGCGGCCGGACCGGTGACCGTCACGCCCTTCCGCTTCGAGCGGGAACACGCCGCGAACCCCGGTGGGCCGGCCCCGGACGGCCCGACCGATCTGCAGCGCCTGGTCGCCGCCGCGAACGAGGCGTTCGCCTCGCTCGGCGCACGCCCGCCGCGGCAGCCCTGGCCGGAGCCGCTGCCCACCGTCGTGGCGGCCGGTGACCTGGCCGACCCGGCGGCGCGGGGGTTGCAGGGCGAGGCCGCCGGCCTACCGGCCCTCGCGCTCGCCGACGATCCCGACCGGCAGACGCAGTACGCGGTGGGGTGGGATCCGGGCGCGGGCAACCTGTTGCTGTACGGCGTGGTCGGCGCGGGCACCACCAGCGCCCTGGCGGCACTGGCTCTGGCGACCGCACGCCGCCACGCGCCGGACGAGCTTCACCTGTACGTCCTGGACATGGACGCGGGAGACCTGTCCCCCCTGGCCGGGCTGCCGCACACCGGCGCGTACGTCGGCGTCGCCGAGCGAGAACGCCGGCTCCGCCTGGTCCGTCTGCTGCGGGACGAGCTCGACCGGCGCAAGGCCTCCGGCGGCGCCGGCCGTCCGACCTGGCTGGTTCTGATCGACAATCTCGGCGCCTTCATCGCCGACCACGACAAGGACCTCACCGGTATGCGCCTGATCGAGGACCTGCAGCGGGTCTACGCGGACGGCCCGGCCGTCGGGATCCTCATCGCGGCGACCGCCGACCGGGCGGGCTCGGTTCCCGGGCCGTGGGCCGCCCTCACGCAGCAGAAGCTGGTGTTCCGCCTCGCCGACGCCGGGGAGTACGGCTACTTCGACGTGCCGCGCGGCGGTGTTCCGGCATTCGTGCCCGGCCGGGCCGTGGTCGCGGCGAGCGGCCAGGTCATCCAGCTCGCCTGGCCGGGAGAGGACCTGACCGCGGCCGTCGCCGAGGTCGGCGCGCTGCGCCCGCACGCACGCCGCGTGGCCCCTCGCGTCGGCGTACTGCCCGCCGGCGTCCAACTGTCCGAGCTGACCGCCGTACCCCGGGTCACGGGCGATCCCTGGTGGCTCCCGCTCGGCGTCGGCGACACGACGTTGGAGCCCGCCGGCCTGACCCTGTACGAAGGCGAGCACGCGCTGATCGCCGGGCCGGCGCGGTCCGGCCGGAGCACCGCGCTGTGCGCGATCGCCGCCGTTCTCACCGGTCGCGCCGGCGCACCGGCCGTGCTCGGGTACGCGCCGCGCCGCTCCCCCCTGCGCGACGCCCCGGGCCTCGCGCGACTCGTCACGGACTACGAAGCGCTGGATCCGGCGCTGGAGGAGCTGAGCGGCCGGCCGCTCGTCGTTCTCGTCGACGACGCCGACTCCGTCGACGACCCGCACGGAGTGCTGAACCGCCTCGTCTCCTCGAACGTCGCGGACATGCACGTGGTGGCGGCCGGCCGCGCCGACGCGTTGCGCCGGGCGTACGGTCACTGGACCCATTCCGTCCGCGACAGCCACTGCGGGGTTCTCCTGATCCCCGACCACGATCTCGACGGTGACCTGCTCGGCGTCGGACTGCCCCGCACCAACCGGATGGCCGCGACGCCGGGCCGCGGCTACCTCGTGTCCGACGGCACCCTCGACGGCGTGCAGGTGGCCCAGGCGTCCAGGTGAGCAGAGCGACGCTTCCAGGTGTTCATCCGCTCACGCGCGGCCCCGCCCCGTACTTGATGGCGAGTTCGGTCCGGTTGGAACAGCCGGTCAGCCTGAGCACCTGGGTCAGGTGCTTCTTCACCGTGTCGACGCCGACGTAGAGGACCTGTGCGATCTCTTTGTTGGACTTCCCCTGGGCCACCAGCTCCGCGACGTCCCGCTGTCGCGGTGACAGGGTGGGCATGATCAGTGGTCCGGTCACCTCGGCCGTGTGGTGCCGGAACAGGTTGGTCAGATGCCGGTGAAGTTCCCGGGCGATCGCGAGGTCGCGCGGCCCGAAGGCGCCGGGCTCCTCGGCCAGCAGCCCGATGCCGGCACAGCCGCCGGCGGCGGTCATTCCGCCGGGCACCAGCGGAATCACGACTTTCGCGTGAATGCGATTACGGAAGAGGAAGGTCTCGAGGTAGCGGCGATGTGACGGGCCCATCGCTCCCGTGAGCTCATCGAGTGACATCGGACGCGGCCGGCTTTGCCGCACCCAGAAGTTGACGTCGACCAGCGGATCGTTGCGATGGAACTCTTCGACGTACGACGGCACCATCCGCGTGGCCCGGCCCGTAGTGACCGGAGCCTGGTCGGCGGTCAGCCCGGCGAAAGTCGGCGCGACGAAGAACGTCGTGGTGCGGTAGCCGAGGCGCCGGGCGAGCGACTCGGTCACGGCCTGCCGGAAATCCACAAGATTCCGCAGCCCTTCACAGTCACCGAGAAAGTCGAGGATTCGTCTCAGGTCGGAGCCGTCCAGCAATGATCCGGGATGACCGAACGACGCCGAAGCCAACGGCTCAGCGGACATACTCCGATTCTCGCATGCCTCCGAGACGAAGCGACTTCCACTTTTGGGCCATGGTCGGCCGGCGGATCGATCCGTAAGCTCCTTGCGACATCCGAGGTCACGCGTCCGATCACCGGCACGCGACAGGCCATCGGGTGATGGAAGAGCCGAAGCCGATGATCGAGCACAGGACGTAAAGGTGCCGCAGGACCCGTCTGCTTGGTATGACTTCACCGCCGCCGAGACCCTGGCGGCCGCCCTCCGAAAGGCGGCCGGCAACGTCACGGGTCTGGCCGGAACACGAGGTGCCAAGCTCATCTCAGAGCTCGGCTGCTGGGTCGGCACAGGGTACGAGCGCTGGAAGGACGACTTCAACAAACAGCAGTCGCAACTGTGCGACGACGCGAATCAACTCAACGCGTACGCCGCTCAGATAGACAATGCCAGCGCGCAGGCACGTGAGGTCAAGAACGGCACTCCCGCGCAGACGACCTCCCCGGGACCACCCGCCGACGCACCGCGCGCGAACAGCCACCCCGGCCAACCGGGCCAGCAGTCGGCCGTCCCCGAGAACCTCTACGCGTACGCCAAGGCGACGACGGACGAGAACGACAAGGTCAAGCCACAGATCAACGGCGCGCTGCTGAACGCCGTCAACGGGTACTTCACGATCCCGGCGGGTGCCTACCATCCGTTGACGGCGACCATTCCCGACCTGTACACCGGCGGCTCATCGCCGTTCATCACGCGGTTGTCCGGGCTGCTCACGACGGTCCGCACGACCGACGCGCACGTGCACGACGTCGGGAAGACCTTCGAGGACGCGAGCACGGGCTCGAACAGCACCTGGCCTCCGGGCGTCCTCGACGAGTTCCACCGGCGAGGCATCGATCCGCGCAGCGTCGCGACCGTGACGCTCGACGACGCGAGTTTCGACAAGGATCTCGCCGCGACGATCTCCGAAGAGGCCGGCACGGATCTGGCAACGAAGTTCAACAAGGAGGGCGCGACCTCCGAGCTACTCGAGGAACTGGCCAAGCACGTCAACGACCCGGCGTTCATGGCGGCCTTCCTGAACGGCCTCGACGAGGTGACCCTGAAGACATTGTTGGTCAAGCCATATCCGAAGGGTACGGCGCCGGGAACGACAGGCTTCAAGTCCTACGAGCAGCAACTGTTGCAGGGCATACTTGCCGCCGTCTCAAGCGGTGACCTAAGCCCTCAAGCGTGCAACTGGATCGTCGACGAGATGGGACTCGTCGACCTCAGCTACTTCAACGAGCATTTCTTCGACGGCCTCCAGAAGGATCCGAAGTCAGCGGTCACCTTCTTCGAGAGTCTCGACTCCGAGCATCTCCAGAAGCTGCTGAACGGCGGCTTCAGCCTCCGCAACTCCAACCGCGACCAGCGCCAGGAGTTGATCTTCGATATCCTGCTCAAGGGGGTCCAGACGCTGCATACCCCTGCCGAGGTCGCCGGCCTGCTGGACAAAGTCGGAACGGCGATGGACGGCGTCACCTCGGATCACCCGCAGGATGTGCAGAAGGCCGTCTCGGACTTCGTCTCGCAGTGCGTAATACAGATCATCACCGCTCCCTCCTCTTCGGCCGACATGGACTATCTCACCCTCTGGGGCGAGGGCTACGGTTCCGAATTCGGTGAGATGCTGCAGCCATTCTTGAAGTGGATGAAGAGCAGCGACCAGAAGATCGCGGACAATCAGGCGCTGGTCCAGAGCATCATCGAGAACATCGTGATCGGCGTTACGACGTCTCTCCTTCCTTCCCCGTCGACGCCGGTTCTGGCCAAGGTCTCCTATGCCGCGATATCGAGCGCCTTGGCAGCGTGGCTCCAGTCGGCCGCCCACCCGAATATTCCCTACGACCAGATTCCGATCATCGGCGGTCTGTTCACGGCGCCGAACGCGAACGCCGATGCCGTCGCTCTCGCCTACGTGGCGGAGCAGACCGCCGAGTTCCAGATGGTCGTCAGCCTCATACAGACCGGCCAAGTCGTCGGACCGAACGGGCCCGTCGACCTTTCGAGCAGCCAGAACATCATCGATGTGCTCAACAATCCGCTCAAGTATCACCTCAACGGACAATCCATCGAGGACGTACTGAACGGGTTCCGGTCGCGATACAAGGACCAAGTGCTCAACACCGTGACCCAATAGGAGATCACCGCTCTCGCGGACTCCCATCTCACCAACCTCACGAAGGGATTCGACAATGGCAGCAGGTACCGGTCGCGTCACCGTCGACGATGTCGCGGTCAACGCGAGCAAGACGCTGCTCAACATCTTGAACAGTCAGCTTCCGAACACCATCACCGCGCTGAACCGGGCGGGGACCGACCTGAGCAACCCGCAGCACTGGGACGGCGGCGACGCCATCAAGTTCCGCGGCGACATCTGGCCCAAGGTCCAGAACGACCTGAAGCAGATCCAGAGCGCGCTGACGGATCTGCAGCAGAGCGTGGACAAGGTGCTTGGCAACATCCTCACCGCCGGTGGCAGCTGACCTCCGTACCGGACCGGGTGCCGGCGACGCCGGGGCGCGCCGGCACCCTCACACGTTCGAAGGCTCCTGATGGCATGGCGAAAGAACCGCGCCGACCGCGGGCTCGGCGAGGACGTCGCGGGCTACCGTGACCTGGCCCCGGTGGGGCACGGTGGGTTCGGTGTGGTCTACCGGGCCTGGCAGGTCACCATGGGACGGCACGTCGCGCTCAAGGTCCTGTCGGTGCCGGCCGTCGACGACCGGATCCAACGCCGGGTCCTGCGCGAGTGCCGGCTCACCGGACTCCTCGCCGGTCACCCGAACGTCGTCACCGTGTACGACGCCGGTACGACCCGGTCCGGCCGTCCGTACATCGCGATGGAGTATTTCGAGAGGGGGTCGCTGAAGCAACGCCTCGACGCCGCCGGCCCGCTGCCGGTGGAGGAGGTGCTGCGGATCGGCGTGAAGATCGCGGGCGCCCTGGCCGCCGCCCACGAGTCCGGCGTACTGCACCGCGACGTCAAGCCGCAGAACATCCTCATCTCCCGCTACGGGGAGCCGGCGCTGGCCGACTTCGGCGTGGCCCGGCTCAGGAGCCGGTTGGACTCCTCCTCCGTGACGGACGCGTTGACGCCGCACCACACGGCCCCCGAAGTGCTGCACGGGGGACAGTCCACCGAATCGTCCGACGTGTACTCACTGGGATCGACCCTCTATGAAGTGCTCGCCGGCCGGCCGGCGTACCGGCGAAGCGGTGACGAGGGCATCGCGCCCGTACTGCTGCGCATGCTGAGTGAGGACCCGCCCGCCATCCCGCGTCCGGACGTTCCGACGGCGGTGCTCGACGCGATCCGCCAGGCGATGGCCAGGCAACCGCCGGACCGCTTTCCCACCTCGTCGGCGTTCGCGGCCGAGCTGCGGCGGATCCAGGCCGACCTGGCGCTGCCGGTCACCGACCTGCCGAATCGCTCCTTCGCGCCGGTGACCGACCCGCCGCGTGGCCCTCTCGGGCCGGTCCCGGACCCGCCTCATCGAACCCTCGACGAGGACGCGTCCGCGACCACCGGTCCGCCGACTCACCCGCGACCGGACCCGCCCGGAGACCGCGGCGGACCGGACACCGGTCCGCCCGGCGAAGTGACGCCGCAGGATCCCGACCTGTCCGAGACGATGCTGCGGCCCGGACGTGGCGCGTCCCGGGACGCCCCGGCCGGACCGAGGCGACGGCGGCGTGGGCGGTGGCTGGTCGCCGGGGCGGCCGCCCTGGCGCTCGGCTGCGCCGGCACGGTCCTGTACGTCGGCGGCCATACCGGCGAGGCACGACCATCGACGCCCGGCCCGTCACCACGGTCGTTGCGGACGGCGCCGTCCGCCAGTGCCCCGGCGGCCGTCGTCCAGGCCGCCCGCCCGACCAGGCTCACGGCGGTCGCCAATGACACCAGCGTGACGCTGCACTGGCGGCTCGGGTCGGCCGACGGGTTCCCGCTGTTCCTCCAGCAGGTGCCGGCCGGGAGCACCGGGCCACGGCCGCTGCGCGCCGGCACGACGACCACGACCGTGGTCCAACTGGATCCGAAGACCGGTTACTGCTTCCGAGTGGGCGCCGTGGTGGTGTTCGGGCAGCCGTCCGTCGTCGCCTGGTCGAAACCGGCCTGTATCCGCGGTGCCATACCGGTTCCCGAACCGACGAGGTGACGAACGGCCCCAAGCCGGTCATCGGCGCAGCACCCGTGGATGCAGGCGCCGGCCGAGCCGGCGGGCGGGACCGAGCGACGAGGCGATCATCTGCGCCACCGCGTCGCAGTGCTCCCATGCCTCGCGGGCCGCGACCTCCTCCGTGGGAGCCGGGCCGAAGCACGCCCGGTTCACGAGCGCGGCCAAGGGCAGCAGGTGCTCGGCGGCGGGCGGCCCGACCAGGTCGGCACCGGACCGCGCCACCTCCTCGGCGGTCAGGTTCGTGGCGTGAGCGAGCCCTACGGCGCCGAGCCGGTGCAACGTCTCCCGCCAGGCACCGACCACGCGTACGGCGGGTCGCGCCGCGCGTCGCCGGCGCCGCGAGCGCCAGTAGGGCGTGATGGTGACGAGCAGCAGGTAGCTCAGAGCGGCCAGGGCCGCGACGACCAGGATGGCTCTCGCGACGGCGGCCCACGGCCGGCCCCTGATGGTCCGTCCGCGCGTGGGGCCCGTGGCCTTCGGGACGGCCGGTGTCGTACGCCTGGGCGGGGCCGGCCGGGCGGCGGCGGCCTTCAGGTCCGCCGCGCGCCGCGCCGCCGACTCCCCCGCGGGCACGGCCGGGGCCCCGGCCTGGCCGGACGCCCGGTCGGGGGTCGGGTAGAACGGCACCCAGCCCAGATCCTTGAAGCCGACCTCCGGCCACACGAGCACGTCGCCCGCCCGCACCTGCCAGGTGCCGCCGCTTCCGGCGCCGGGGCGGAACCCGACGACCACCCGGCTGGGGAGCCCGAGCGTGCGGGCCATCACCGCGAACGCCGCGGCGAACTGCTCGGAGGTGCCCCGATGGCTCGTGGTGAGGAAGAACTCCAGGTTGCGGTAGGCGTGTCCGGGCGTGGCCTCGGCGTCGTAGACCTCGTTCGTACGCAGGTAGTCGGCCAGCCGCAGCGCCTGCTGGAACGGGAAGGTGCTGCCGGCCGTGGCCTGCCGGGCGAGCCGGCCCAGCGACTGCCGCTGCGGGATCGGCCGCCCCCGCGCGTCCCGCTCGGGCAGCGCGAGGTCCGCCGCCGCTCTGTCGTCGGCGACGGCCGCCCCCAGCCGGCGCTGAGCGTACTCCGGCACCTGCGAGACGACCCGGTAGCGAAGGCCCGGGTGCAGCGGCGCCCGCGCGAGGAGCGTGCCACTGGCCGCGTCCGCGTAGACCGCCGGGCCGCCGACCGACGCGGGCCGGTCCGCGGCGGGCAGCCAAAGGCCGCTCAGGCCTCCGATGGTGATGTCCTGGACTACCCGCCGTCGCACCGCCGGGCCGGATACGGGCGGTGGCACGCGGCCGCCGGTGGGGACCATGCGCTGCGACGGCGCCCAGACACGACCGTCATAACGGTCCAGAATCGCCAGCCGCCAGTTCTCCGGACTCGCCGCCCGCACGGTGAACAGCGGCGTCTCGGGGTTCTGCAGCCATGCCGAGACCTCGTCGAGCGGGTTCACGCCCACCCGTTCGTCCGGCGGCGGTACGGAGATGTGGCCGGCGTGGATCGTACGGCGCCCGGTGGGCGACCAGCGGCAGGTTCGGGCCGATCGCACCGGCGAGGAGGGCGAGCCCGACCAGTGCCGGCGCCCCGATGGCGAGGCTCGGCACGCGGGCGGACGCGCGAGCCCAGGCGGCCAGCGCCGCCAGGGCGACCACCCCGGAGGCGACGACGCGGTTGGAACCCGGACCGTCCGCCCCGAGCAGGAGCGCGACCGCGAGCACGCCGAGCGCCGGCACGATCGGGGCGGTCACCAGCCGGGTGCGCAGGGCGGTCTCGGCGGCGGCGAGGGCGCCGAGCCACACCACCGCGGACGCGAGAACGAGCACGTCCGGACGATCGGCCACCGGCAGGAGGGTCGTCAGCGTCACCTTCCACGAGTCGCGCAGCCCGCCGGCCATCTCCCGCAACGTCGCGGCGCTCGGCAGGAACCCGAACGCCGCGTGCGCCCGGAACAGCGTCGCGGACACGACGGGCGGGAAGCACCCCACGGCAAGGAGCAGAGAGGTCCACAAAGGCCAGGGCCGGCGCCGGGCGGCCAGGAGCAGGACGATGACGCTCGGCACCAGCACGGCGACGGCGACGACCGGGAGCAGCGCCCGCCAGCCGAAGACCCGGTGGAAGGCCAGGCCGGCCACGGCGACCGTGAGCGCGGACGGCAGCGCCGAGACGACCTGACGGCGCCGGGTCACCGCGCCGCCTCACGCTGCCAGGCCGCGATCACCGACGCGGCGTCCACCGCGTCCACGCAGGTCGCACCGGGGATGAGGGCGGTGCCCGGCGCGGCACCGAGCCGGACGACCACCGCCCGGTCGAAACGCCCGCGCAGACCGGCCAGCCCGACGAACTCGGCCGGCTCCGGCATACCGGTCACGACGATCAGCACGCCGCCCGCCGGCCCCCCGCGCAGCGCGTCGAGCGCCTCGGGGAGTGCCTCGACGGGGTCCGGCCGTACGAGGGCCAGCGCGTCGAGCAGCGTGGTCACGTCGTTCCGGCCGCCTCGGGTCCGCACCAGGGACCTCGAGCCGGCGAGGATCCGGACCGGGAAGCCGTGGCGGCCCGCGGCGACGGCGACCGACGCGGCCACGTCGACGGCGAGTTCGGCCAGGTCGTCCCCGCCCGAGTACACGTCCGGCCGGACGTCGAGGACGATGGTGGTGTGCGGCAGCCCGGCGTCGACGAACCGGCGGACCATCAGCCGCCCCGTACGCGCGCTGGACCGCCAGTGGACGTGACGCAGATCGTCGCCCCTGGCGTACTCGCGGAGCGCGTGGAACGTGACCGTGCCGCCGACCGCGTTGTCCGCGGTCGGCCCTTCGAGGTGACGGGACCGGCCCGACGGCAGCATGGGCAGCGGAAAGGTCCTCGGGCGAACGAGCAGCGTCCGGCCGTCGCCGTACACCGCGACCCGCCGGACCAGGCCCAGCGGATCGGAGCGGAGAAGCCGCAACGGCCCGACCGTCACCTCACCTCGCCGCCGGGTGGGGATCGCGTAGCTGACCGTCCGCCGTCCGCCGCGCGGCAGGGACGGAACGTCCACCGAGACGGTCCCGGCGCCGCAGACCTCGTCGGCGCGCAGTCCCCCCAGCTCGCGGCGGCCCACGTTGACCAGGGTGACCACGCCCACGGCGGGATCGCCGCGGGCCACCTTGAGCGGTGCGATCTCACGGTCCACCCGGAGCCGTGGCCGCGGTACCCCCCAGACCACGCAGGCGACGAGCAGGACCGCGCCCCCGGCGGCGACGATCCCGAGCTCGGCGTAACCGAGACCGCTCGCACACGCGTACGTGACGACGACGGCGGCCAGCGTGCCCCAGCCCCTCGGTGTCAGCATGACGACGGCCCGGCGGGTCAGCAGTGCCACAGCGGCGGGTCGGAGAACGCGCCGTAGTCACCGGCCGCCGACCGAGGCGTGTGGACGTAGAGGTCGCTGAGGTAGGCCGTCCCGCCGTTCCAGGTGATGCGGTCCCAGATGCGTCCGTGCACCGTCGAGTCGACCGGGTCGGTGACGCTCCCGCCGGTGACCTGGCAGATCACCGGGACGGTGGGCTGCCCGCCGGCCGTGATGGTGCCCACCGACGCCGAGCCCTGGTCGGGAGCGGCGCGGACGTTCAGCGGGAGCTTGGAGTTGTTGTAGACCTGGTACTGGCGAGTCGGATAGGCCAACGTCGTCGTCACCGACGCCGACCTCCCCGCGCCCGCCGCGTTCGAAGCGGTCAGCGTGAAGTCGTAGTCGCCGCCGGACGCGAGCCCGGTGACCGCGCGGGAGGTGCCCGTGAGCCCGCCGGCCGAACCGGAGCGCGCGCCGTTCCACGACAGGTCGTACGCCACGTCGGTGCCGGCCGCGTTGGCCGGCGGCTGCCACGCGAGATCCACCTCGCCTTCCTTCCGGCCGCGGACCGCGAGGCTTCGTGGCGCGCCCGGGGCGACGCACGGCCGTACCGCCTGGCTCGGCCGCGACGACACCCGCCGACCCGCGTACAGCGCCACGACGGTGAACCTGTACTCCGTGGCGCACCGTCCGCCGGTCACGTGGAAGGAGAACGGTCCGCCCGCCGGAGTCCGCGCCGGTTGCGCCGACCCGCCCGCCGGTGAACCGCGCAACTCGTACCCGACAGGGGTGCCGCTGCCGGCCGGGCTGAACGTGACGTCGACGTAGCCCGGTCCGGAGGTCGCCGTGACGGTGCCGGGTGGGCCGGCCGGCGCCTGCGCCGGAGGCGCGGGAGAGGGCGGAGAGACGGTCGGCGGCGCGGTGGCGGGCGGCGACCCGGTGGCGGGCTGGGACGCGGTGGCGGGCGGCGATCCACGACCGGCGGAGGGGCGGTCGGACGGCGCGCCCGGGTCGTACTTGCCGACGTGGTGCACCGCGCCGGACGAGCTCACGCTGACGGCCGTGGCACTGTTCTGGTCGTTGACCCACAGGAGACCGTCCCGTACGAAGGACTCCAGCGGGCCGCGACGGCCGCTGACCGGGATGCGGTCCTCGAACCGGGCCGCCGCCGCGTCGTAGACGATGAGGTCGCCCTTGGCCTGGTCCGGGATGTAGACCTTCTGGCCGAGTGCCTGGGGTACGCCGAGGTCGTCACCGCGGGTGTCGAGTCCCACGGTCGTGAGGGCACCGGTTCCCGTGTCCACCACCACGAGCGAGCCCTGCGAGCGCGCCACCATGGGGACGAGCACGCCATCGGTGTGAGCGGGCGCCAGCAGACCCCCGGGCGTCGTGTCCCGGCTGATCGGGGACGGCAGGTTCACCCGCAGTCCGCCACCGGAGGTCCCGATCACCGTCGTCGTCGCGGTGTGCGCGTCGGTCACCACCGGGACGCCCGCGGCGATGGTGAGCGTGAGCGGATCCTGCGGGTTCCCGGCCTTGGCCGGCGTACCCGGCCGATCACCCCGGATCGGCACGAGTTCTCCCCGCGCCGGAACGGGAACCCACAGGGTCCCCTGCCCGTCGATGGCGGCCTCGCCCAGCGGCGCCGTCAGGGTCAGCGGCCGTCCGATCGTGGACAGCGTCACCGGGTCGATGCGCTGCACGGTGCCCTGGACCGGGTCGACGACGTAGGAGGTCCGCGCGTCGGCCACGACCCGGATGCCCGCCGCTCCGAACGATCGCGACTGCGTGACGCTCAGCTGACCGGGATCGATGCGGCTCACGAGACCGGTGACCTCGTCCACCACGAGCACCGTCGGACCGTCCTGGATGACGCGCATCGGATGGCCGTTCGACGCGGTGAGCCGGACCCGGCCGTCCACCTTTCCGGACAGGCCGTTCGCGTGGACGACCTCGCCCTTTTTCGAACTCCCCAGCCAGGCGCCGACGTCGGACAGGCGTGGCACGGCACCGCGCATTCCGGCGCCCCACGCGATCGACGCCGCCCCAAGGACACCGATCACCGTGACCGCGACATAACCGGTCAGTCGCCCCCCGCGGAGACGCGGCCTCCGGAACACGCGAGAGACGGCATCGCGGCACCGTCGCTCGAACGACCTCGCGGATGCCGCGGCCTCGTCGTCCCGATGCCCGCGATTCCAGAATTCGAGTCGGCGGATCCTTGGCACCGTTGCTCTTTCCTGCTTAGGAACAGGGCGGTGAGAAGCGCTGTCAGTGAGCGCAGCAGGATCCTACGAAGGAGCCTCCGAAAAGTCCCTTCCACTTTGGTGGAAACCTTCCGGACCCGACAGTGGCGGCGGTGCCCCCCGGTAGCGCAGGCCGGCGACGATCGACGAGCTTCTACGCTGGCCGGGAGGAGGCGATTCCATGGCATCCATTCCGAGCAACCCCGAATCGGTGTTCACCTACGGCGCGCCACTGCTGAAGTTCGGCCCCGGCGCGTCCGCCGAGATCGGATTCGATCTGACCCAGTACGGCGCGCGCCGGGTCCTGCTCGTCACCGATCCGGGCGTCGCCGCCACCGGCGCCCCGCAGCGGATCGCCGACCAGATGAAGGCGTACGGGATCGAGGCGCAGGTGTTCGACGGCGTGCGCGTCGAACCCACCGACGCCGGTCTGCGCCAGGCCGTCGAGCGGGCCCGCGACTCCGGCCCCTGGGACGCCTACGTCGCGGTCGGCGGCGGATCCAGCATCGACACCGCGAAGGCGATCAACCTGCTGACGACCAACGAGGGCGAACTGGCGGACTACCTGAACCCGCCGATCGGCGCCGGACGGGCTCCGGCCAGGCCGTTGCTGCCCCTGATCGCCGTGCCCACGACGACCGGTACCGGCGCCGAGAGCACGACGGTCTGCGTGCTCGACGTGCTCGAGCTGAAGGTCAAGACCGGGATCAGCCATCCCCGGCTGCGGCCTGCCCTCGCGGTGGTCGATCCCGATCTGACGACGACCCAGCCGGCGGGCGTCACCGCGTCGGCGGGCATGGACATCGTCTGTCACGCCCTGGAGAGCTACACCGCCAAGCCGTACACCTCCTTCGAGCGGAAGTCCCCCGAGCAGCGGGTGCCGTACTGCGGCGCCAACCCGGTCGCCGACATGTGGTCCGAACGCGCGCTGACCCTGATCGCCCGGTCGTTCCGGACCGCCGTACAGGACGGTGACGACGCCCAGGCCCGGGGCGACATGGCGCTGGCCGCGACGTTCGCCGGGCTCGGGTTCGGCGACGCCGGCGTTCACATCCCGCACGCCGGCGCCTATCCGATCGCCGGGCGGGTCCGGGAGTTCCGGCCCGCCGGTTACCCGGACGGACAGCCGTTGATCCCGCACGGCATGGCGGTGGCGCTGACGGCGCCGGAGGCGTTCCGGTTCACCTTCGAGGCCTGCCCGGAGCGGCACGTACGCGCGGCGGAGCTGCTCGCCCCGGAGATGGAACGGCCCGCCGACGCGGCCGAGCACCTTCCGAGGGCGCTGCTGAGCCTCATGCGGGACATCGGGATGCCCGACGGGATCGGCGGGGCCGGTTACACCGAGGCCGACGTTCCGGCCCTCGTCGAGGGGGCCGCGAAACAGCGCCGCCTGCTGGACATGGCGCCCCGGCCGGTGACGGACGAGGACCTCGCGCAGATCTTCACCCGTTCCCTGACCCTGTGGTGACGTGGGGAGGCTGCCAGCACAGCACCGGGGCGAGGCCGCGGAGCATGGCGGAGGCCGGGATCAGCCGCATCAGGCGGTCGCGCAGCGCCCGGCCGGGCGCCGAGGTGGACTGTGCCAGGACGCCGATGCGGCGGGACCGTTCGGCGATCATCTGGGTGCGCGGCCGGCGATCCCGGTCGTAGGCGGCCAGCGCCGCGGGAACCGTGGGGTGGGCGTCCAGCAGCGCGGCCAGGGTCACGGCGTCTTCCAGAGCCTGGTTGGCTCCTTGGCCCAGGTTCGGGGTCATCGCGTGCGCGGCGTCGCCGAGCAGCGCGACCCGCCCTGTGGCGTAGGACCGCAGCGGCGGCAGTTCGTAGATGTCGTGGCGTGTCACCGCGTCCTCGGCGGCGGCCTCCAGCAGGGCCGGGATCGGGTCGTGCCAGTGTGCGAACCGACGGCGCAGCTCCGCGAGTTCCCCATCGGCGCCGCGCTGCCCGGCGGGAACGCTCGCGACACCGAACAGATAGGTCCGCCCGCCCGGGAGCGGACTGATCCCGACGCGTTCGCCGCGTCCCCAGGTCTCGCCGCCGGCCGACGGCGGGCCGGTCTCCACCACCAGCCGCCACGCGGTGTATCCCGCGTAGCGGGGCGCGGCGGCCTGTGGCCAGATCGACCGCCGCACGGTGCTGTTGATGCCGTCGGCGCCGATCAGCAGGTCGGCGTGGGACACGCCTTGAGTGTGCTCGACCCGCACCCGTGGCCCGTCGGTGTCGACGGCCGTCACCGTGGCTCCGGTGCGCAGGGCGGCCGCGGGGACGGCTCGGCGCAGGGTGTCCAGCAGGTCCGCACGGTGGATCATCACCACGGGCCCGTAGCGACGCTCCAGTTCGGCGGTGTCGGTGCGCGACAGCCAGCGCCCCGAGACATCGCGGATGCCGGCCTGGGTCTCGGGCAGCGCGTACTCGCGCACTGAGGCTCCCACTCCCAGCGCCTCCAGCGCCCGTACGCCGTTGGGCCACAGCGACAGGCCGGCCCCCACCTCACCGAACTCGGCCGCCCGCTCCAGCACCTGCACCCGCCAACCACGCCCGATCAGGGCCAGGGCGGCCGCGAGTCCACCGATTCCGCCACCGGCCACGATCGCGCTGCGCACCGCCGTGCTCGGATCCGGCATCTCGTTCTCCATTCCCTCTCCTCTACATCTGTAGTGGACGACGCACACTCTACACTTGTAGAGACCGATGAACTCAGGCGGAGCGAGACGTGACCGACACCACGACACGACGGCAGCAGATGGCGGACGCGGCGATCACGACCCTGGCCCAGGCAGGTATGCGCGGGCTGACCCATCGCGCGGTGGACCAGACGGCCGACCTTCCGGAGGGGTCCTGTTCGTACTACTTCCGCACGCGTCAGGCGCTGCTGCAGGCGACGGTCGAACGCCTCGTCGAGGTGGACACCGCCGACCTCGCCGCGCGGCCCGCGGTCCTGGGGCAGAGCGCGGTCCCGGCCGAAATCGCCGAAGCCGCCGCCGACGTCGTCCGCCACTGGACGACCTCCGCGGGCGAACGCATGCGGGCCCGCTACGAACTCATGCTGGAGGCCGGACGCCGACCCGAACTCCAGGCCGCCCTGGACCGGGCCCGTGACCATTACCACCGGCTGGCGGAGAACACCCTCGCCGCCGCGGGCGCCACCGATCCGGCGACCCAGGCCCCGTTGTTCATCGCCTGCCTGGACGGACTGGTGTTCCGCCATTTGACCGGCGCGGACCGCCTCCCCGCCTCACCCGAAACGCTGAACCGGACCCTTCTCGACCTGCTCCACGGCTTCACCCGCCGGCCCGGCTCGGCGACGTGACTGCCGGCGCCACCACTACCGAAATTTAAATCAAACGATTGACTTACCGTCTTACGGGGGGTTCACTGGCGACATCAACCGACTCCGACAGAAGGGTTCACTGTGAGTCAGGTCGATGAGCAAAGGCCGAGCTATCCGCTGCCTCGTCCGACGGCCCTGGAGCCCCCGGTGGAATGGGCGACCTTGCGACGGGAGTGCCCGGTGGCGCGCGTCACGATGCCCAGCGGAGACGAGATGTCGCTGCTCACCCGGTACGCGGACGTCAAGCAGGTGCTGTCCGATCCGCGGTTCGGCCGTCGGCTCAACGCGCCCGGCGCCGCCCGGATCACCGACACCGAGTCCGGCGGACTCTTCAACAACGAGATGGCCAACACGCTCCCGCAGGGAGGGCAAGAGCACCTGAGATGGCGGCGGCTGGTGAGCCGGTGGTTCACCGCCAAGCGGATGACGGCGACGCGACCGCGGATCGAGGCCATGGCCGGCCGGCTCGTCGACGCGATGGTGGAGGAGGGACAGCCGGCGGATCTCAAGGCGGGCCTGGCGTTCCCGCTGCCGGTGTGGGTGATCTGCGACCTCCTCGGTGTCCCCGAGTCGGACCGGGACCGATTCGCCCGCTGGTCGGACACCATGCTCAACCTGACCCGCTACACCGACGACCAGATGAGGGTCGCGCAAGCGGAGTTCAACGAGTACATGGCGGGCCACATCACCGCGCGCCGGGCCGAGCCCGGCGATGACCTGCTCAGCCGGCTCATCGTCGCGACCGACGCCGAGGGCCGCGGGCTCACCGAGGCGGAACTGGTGGCCACCGGCCAGGGCCTGCTGGTCGCCGGGCACGAGACCACCGCGAACATGATCGCCAAGATGGTGGCCATGCTGCTCGCCGACCGACGGCGCTGGGAGCGGCTGCTGGCCGACCGGTCCCTGATCCGTACCGCGGTCGAGGAGGCGCTGCGGTTCGACAGCAATCTCGGACTCGGCATGGTCCGCTACATCGACCAGGACGTCGAGATCGGCGACACGCTCGTCACCGACGGCACCACCGTTTTGTGCGACATGGCCGCGGCCAACCGGGATGAGACCGCCTTCGAGCGGGCCGACGAGATGGACCTGGCCCGCAGCCCGAACCCGCACCTGGCCTTCGGCAGCGGGGCGCACTCCTGCCTCGGGCAGGCGCTGGCCCGCACCGAACTGCAGATCGTGCTCGGCGTGCTGCTCGACCGCCTGCCGTCCCTGGACCTCGCCGTCGAGGCCGAGAATCTCCAGCGAATCGAGGGGCTGGTCGTCGGCGGGCTGCGCGGCCTGCCGGTCCGATGGTGAGGAGCCGACCATGGCGGGCGGAACGGTACGGGCCGAACGGGTGCTCGCGACGCGCGAGGCGATCCTGGCCGCGGCGGAGCGGCTGTTCGCCGAGCACGGGCTGATCGCCGTGTCCAACCGCCAGATCAGCGAGGCCGCCGGCCAGGGCAACACGGCCGCGGTCGGCTATCACTTCGGCACCAAGACCGAGCTGATCCGCGCGATCGTCCGCAGGCACACCGACGACATCGAGCGGATCCGCTCCCGGATGGTGGCCGAGGCCGTCGGCTCCACGAACGCACGAGATTGGGTCGATTGCCTGGTACGTCCGAACATCGAACATCTGGCCTCGCTGGGCAGCCCCAGCTGGTTCGCGCGGTTCGGGGCGCAGGTGATGACCGACCCCGAACTGCGCGCCGTCATGGCCGAGGACTCGCTCAGCCGGCCGATGCTGCGCCAGGCCGTGGACGGGCTGAACCGGTGCATTCCCGAACTGCCGCCCGAGGTGCGCGCCGAGCGCGACGAGATGATCCGCCAGCTGCTCGTGCACATGACCGCCGAACGCGAACGCGCACTCGCGGACGGCACGCCCACCGCCCGGTCGAGCTGGCAGGACGCGGCGACCGGGCTGACCGACGCGATCGTCGGGCTGCTGCTCGCCCCGGTCACGCCGGCCCGCGACGACTCGAAGGAGAACGACGATGAGAGTGTCCGTTGACCAGGACAAGTGCTGCAGCGCCGGCAACTGCGTCCTGCTCGCGCCGGAGGTGTTCGACCAGCGGGACGAGGACGGGATCGTCGTCCTGCTCGACGAGCGGCCCGCCGAGCGCATGCACGCCGCGGTCCGTGAGGCCGCCGACATCTGCCCCGCCGGCGCGATCCTGCTGAGCGAGCCGCGATGACCGCGCCGCGATGAGCGATCCGCGATGAGCGATCCGGCTGAGCGAGCCGACTGAGCGAGCCGCGACGACCGGGCCGCGACGACCGAGCGACCAGAGAACCGGAAGGGAGAAGCGATGACCAGCGCATTGCAGCAGTCCGGCCCGGAGTCGGCCGAGATCCCCGAGTACCCGATGGCCCGGGCGGCGGGCTGCCCGTTCGATCCGCCCCCGGACCTGATGGCCCAACAGCGGCGGGGCCCGCTGACCAGGGTCCGGTTGGAGGACGGCAGCACCTCGTGGCTCGTGACCCGCTACGCCGACCAGCGGACGCTGCTGGCCGACCCGCGGATCAGCTCCGACGCCGAACGCCCCGGCTATCCGCGATCGGCGCCGATCCAACCGGGCGGTCCGAAGATCGGCTTCATCCTGATGGACGATCCCGAGCACGCCCGCCTGCGCCGGATGGTGACCGCCCCGTTCGCCATCAAGCGGGTCGAGGCCATGCGTCCGATGGTGCAGAGGATCGTGGACGACCTGATCGACGAGATGCTGGCCGGCCCGAAGCCGGTGGACCTGGTGGAGGCGTTCGCCCTGCCCGTGCCCTCCCTGGTCATCTGCCGGCTGCTCGGCGTACCGTACGCCGACCACGACTTCTTCCAGGCCAACAGCAAGACCATCATCAAGCGGACCGCGACGCCGGAGCATCGAGCGGCGGCGAGCAAGAACCTCCGCGACTACCTGGACCGCCTGGTGGGCGAGAAGATCGACGACCCCGGCGACGACCTGCTGTCCCGGCTGACCGAGCGGATCACGTCCGGCGAGCTGACCCGGCAGGACGCCTCGGCGATCGGCGTGCTCCTGCTGATCGCCGGACACGAGACCACCGCGAACATGATCGCCTTGGGCACCCTCGCGCTGCTGGAGCACCCCGACCAGCTCGCCCTGCTGCGCGACACCGACGACCCGAAGCTCGTCGCCTCGGCGGTCGAGGAACTGCTGCGCTACCTCCACATCACGCACAACGGACGGCGTCGGGTCGCGTTGGAGGACATCGAGATCGCCGGGCAGACCATCCGCGCCGGCGAGGGCGTCATCCTGCCCAACGACATCGGCAACCGCGACCCCGACGTCTTCGAGGACCCCGACCGGCTGGACCTCCGGCGTGGCGCACGCCACCACGTCGCGTTCGGCTTCGGCGTGCACCAGTGCCTCGGCCAGCCGCTGGCCCGGATGGAGCTTCAGGTCGTCTACGGCACCCTCTACAAGCGCATCCCGACTCTCCGGCTCGCCGCCGGCCTGGAGCAGATCCCGTTCAAGCACGACGGATCCGTCTACGGCGTCTACGAACTCCCCGTCTCCTGGTGATCCACGACGCCCCCGCTCACGGCGTCGGGCGGACGGGCCGTCATCGCGGGGCCTGACGCACGACGATGCCGCCGGCGCCCGGGCGGACGCCGAACAGGTCGGTGAGCCGGTCGACGTCGCGCTGTCGCCGGTCCGCCTCGGCGTGGTCGCCGGCGCGGACGAGCCGGACCAGATGGGTGCAGAGGGCCGGCGCGAGCATGCCGACGCCTGGGCGTTCTCGGTTCCGCCGGGGACGCCCAGTGTCTGTTTTGGGGCGGTTCGGCGATCCCCGTCGTTCGGTGGGTCTCTGGGTAACGGGCGTCTCGCCTTCGCGATCGCGTCATGATTCTCATCGCGCTGGTTCGCGGGCAGGCGGGTCAGGAATGTGTGAAACGGGGGGTGGCAGTGCGGGATCGGCTTCTCGGGGGTCGTTACCGGTTGGTGCGGCAGCTCGGTGAGGGCGGCATGGGGCAGGTATGGGAGGCGCAGGACGAAACGCTGGGCCGGCGCGTCGCGGTCAAGGTGATCTCCCTGCTCGCCGGTGGCGGAGGCCGCGGCGACGAGGCACGCGCCAGGTTCCTGCGCGAGGCACGGATCACCGCCCGGCTGCAGCACCCCAACATCGTGACCGTCCACGACCTCGGCGAGACCGGCACCGAGGGCGACAGGGTTCCGTTCCTGGTGATGGAACTGGTCCGAGGCGAAGGCCTGGACGCGATCCGGCGCCGAGGCGCCGTCACCCTGCCGGAGGCCGCCCGCTGGGGCGCGCAGATCTGCGACGCGCTCGCTGACGCGCACAACGCCGGAATCATGCACCGGGACATCAAGCCGTCCAACATCCTCATCACGCCTTCGGGCATCGTGAAGGTCCTCGACTTCGGCGTCGCGCGGGCGGCCGACCCCTACGCGACTGCGGACCGCATCACCCAGACCGGCTTCATCGTGGGCACGCCCCCGTACATGGCCCCCGAACAGGCACGTGGCCTCCCGGAACCGCGCAGCGACCTGTACGCACTCGGCTGCCTGCTCTTCGAGCTGATCACCGGCCGGCTGCCCTTCCAGGCCCCCGACACCGTGGGCTACCTCTCGGCCCACCTCACCCAGGAACCCCCCGCCCCCAGCTCGGTCGCCCCGGACACCCCACCCGCCTGGAACGACCTCGTCCTCACCCTGCTGCACAAGGACCCCACCCAGCGGTACCCGAACGCCACCGACCTCGCCCAGGCACTACGCCGACTCGACCACGCACCCGAGCCCCGACCCCCGGCACACGACGGAACCCGGCCCTTCACAACCCCAGGCACGACGCCGCTCCCACCCGTGGTCTCCGCCCCCGGGCCCAACAGCGTCCCCCCGGCATCCATGACCACCCCGGCACGCCTTGGCGGCACGGTCGACCTGTCCAAGAGACAGGCCATCAGCCTGCAGAAGGGCGACGGGGGCACGCTGACCGCGGTGCGGATGGTGCTCGGCTGGCAGGCGGCTCCTCGCCGCGGGCTGTTCGGTTCCCGCACAGGGGCGATCGACCTCGACGCCTCGGCTGTCCTGTTCGCCGACGAGCAGCCGGTGGACGTCGTCTTCTTCCACCACCTGGTCAGCGACGACGGCTCGGTGCGCCACACGGGCGACGACCTGGTGGGCGGCGACGACGAGGCCATCCTGGTCGACCTACAGCGGGTGCCGGCGCACATCAACCAGATCATCTTCACGGTGAGCTCCTTCACCGGCCAGACCTTCGCCGAGGTACAGAACACGTTCTGTCGGCTGGTGGACGAGACCAACGGCCAGGAGCTGGCGCGCTACACCCTCACCGGCGGCGGGCAGCACACCGGGCAGATCATGGCCAAGGTGCAGCGCGCCGGCTCCGGCTGGCAGATGAAGGCCGTGGGCGAGCCGGCCAACGGCCGCACCTTCCAGGACCTGATGCCGCACATCCTGCCGCACCTGTGAGCAGCTGAACCCGTCGGCCTGGTAGGCGCACTCGCGCCGACCCGGCGAACGGGGGAGGCTCCGGCCGGGGCCTCCGGGGGCATCGTGATCGGGCTGTAGCGGCGGGGCGATGAGGAAGAGGCCGCCGAGTGCTGTCCTTCCGGGTCATAGAGACACTAGTGTCTTTCTAGTATCCGGAAGCGACGATGGGCTCGAGGACATGAATGGCGTGACCGATGCGGCCGAGGCGGGCCCGCGCTCGCAGGTCTTCCTGCTGACCGCCGGCTCGGTGATCGGCGTGATGGTGCTGGGGATGGCCCTGGTGGTCGGGCTGGGCGGGCTCAACGATCCGAGCACACCCAAGATGCCGAAGCTGCCGGCGATACCGACGCTTCCCTCCGGCTACCCCACGACCCTGCCGTCCAACTTCCCTACGAACTTTCCCACGAACTTGCCGACCGGCCTCCCCACGAACTTCCCGACCAACTACCCCACGAACTTGCCGACCAACTTCCCCACGAGCTTCCCGACCGCCGCGTCGGCCAAGATTCCGCACGCCGAGCCGGGCTCGGCCGTGGTCCCCGGCGGTGTCCGGTGATCGCCGCGCCACCCGCGACGGCGCGGGCCCCCAAGGTCGTCCTGCTGGCGCGCATCCGCGACGACGTGCAGGCGCGGGCGAGGGCGCTGCTGGTCGCCCGGCTGATGATCGCCGTGTACCTGCTCGAGCTGCTGCTCAACCTCACGCGGCCGCACGTGATGCCCGGCGAGCCGGCGCTCTCGATCTTCATGGAGATGCCGAAGACCACCGGACGGATACTCAAGGAGAGTCTCAACAACAACGGGCTGTACGACGGTTACAACCGGATGATGGCCACGCCGCGCCTGATCTTCTGGGCCGTGCTCGCGGGCATCGTGATCGGCGTCCTGGTCCAGGTGTTCGGGACGATCACCCGAGCCGAGGGGCGTCGCGCGGTCGCCCTGACCTGGGTGACCCTGACGGCCGTGATCGGCCCGTTCTCCCTGCTCACTTTCTCGACGCTGCTGAGCTACCCGCTGGTCGCGCTGGCCTGCGTGCCCGCCACCGCCGCCGCGCTGACACTGCTGCACTTCTGCCAGCGCTTCGCCAGGCTGCCGTTGTCCACGCTGCTGGCAGCGTTCGGCTGGGGCGCACTGATCGTGTACGGGGCCGGCCGCGTCTACACCGGGCTGGGGATCACGACCGTCTACGGCTACATGTTCAAGGGATACCTCAACGCCGACGGCACCATCGCAGATCAGCGCTCTCTCACCGACCTCAATGCCGTCTGGGGGTCGATCGCGAAGTTCTACCGGATCACGGACCTGATGGCGGTGCACTGGGGTGTGGCGAACGCGCTGGTGGTGGCGGCCGGTGTCGTCCTGGCGCTGCTGCTCCTGCGGCACAGGGTCACCGACGCCCTGACCGGCCTGATCATCGGCGCCGCCATCGGGCTCGGCGACAACTTCGTCGAGAGCACCGTCTTCATCAAGGTCTACGGCTCGTTCGGCTCGTCCCTCGGCTCCACGTTCGGCTTCGAGTTCTGGCTCCGGCAGGTCGTCACGCTCTTCGGCGGGACCGTCGCGTGGGGCGCGCTGCTCGGCGCGGGGTTCGGCCTCGCCGCCCAGATGCGGCGCGGCGGCCTGCCCGGTCCGCCGGCGGCGCGTCGCAGGCTCGTCGTCGCGACGTCCTTCGCGACCGCGATCGGCGGCGCGGCGTCCTACGAGATCCTCGCGTCCTGGCTCTCACATCTGACCGCCGACAGCGTTGACGCCGGAACCACCTTCGACACGCTGGTGGTCTCCCCGGGGCTCTGGCTGCTCCCGCAGTCGCCGTTCATCTTCCTCGCCGTGCTGATGCTGATCGCCGGGCGGCGTGCGCGGGCCTCGGCCGCGTACGCCGCAGTGTCCGCCGAGGCCGCGGCCGGCGGGGCGATCTCCCCGCCGGAGGTGCCCTTCCTGGCTGATCCGGCCCTGCGCTGGTGGGCGGTGGTGAACACCTGGAGGTGGTACGGCCGCGCGGCGGCGGTGGCGCTGCTCCGCCTTCAGTCGGCCCAGCTCGACCTGGCGGGATGGCGGTTCGAACGGCAACAGGCCGATCCAGGCGAGACCCCGGCCGATCGCGAGGAGGGTGATCGTTTGCGCGCGAAGGTGTTGCGACTCAAGGCGGGCGCCGCACCGATCCGGACGGCGGCCGCGTCATGACCTCCCGCCGGCTCGGCCGTACGGCCCTTCTCGTCCTGGCGGCGGCCTTCCTGGCCGCGCTCACGCCGCCGCTGACGGCACGGCCCGCCTCGGCCTGCATCGTCAGCTACGACTACCGTCCGAACATCAAGGTCGACTACAAGAATCCGGGCTCGGGCCTCGGAAAGCCTTGCAGAGACGACACCTCGTACGCCGGCGTCACCTTCGTCGTCGCCCTGGCCATCGCCGCCCTCGGCATCGCCGGAGTGCGCACCGTACGGCGCGGCACGGCGCTCACCGCCACGCCCGCCCCGGACCAGGCCGGCGCCCGGCGCGCGATCCTCACCGGCTACCTCCGAGCCGCCGTCGTCTGGCCGCCCTCGCCGAACCCCGCCGCCCCGCCGTATCCCGGCCCCGGCGGCCCCGGCCCGGCCGGTCAGCACCCCGCCCCTGGCGCCGTGCCCTACTCAGGTCTCGGCGCGCCGTACCGGGGCCCCGACATGCTGCCTCCGGCCGTGCCACCCCCGCCCCCCATGCCCGGCTACGTCAACCCGCCGCCTCCCGGTCCGGGCGGCCGGCACCAGGGCGGCCCTGCCGCACCACCTTCCAACAGCGAACGGACCGAAGACCGATGACCAGCCGCCCCGTTCGATGGCGACACCTCGCCGCGGTCGCGGCGGTCGCCGCCGCCTTCGTCTCGGCAGCGCCCGGGGCGCTCGCGTCATCGGCCACCGCCGGTACGGTCGCGCTGGGGGAGCGTGCCGATCAGGACGCCGGCGAGATCGTGCAGCGGATCGACGCGGACCTCAAGAACAACGATTTCGATGCGGCCGGCAAGGAGATCGCCGCTCTGCGACAGCTGGCGTTCAACGCGCGCACCGCCGTGGAGCACGACCCCTCGGCCACGAACCGGAACGCCGCGAGCGCCCTGCAGAACCTGGCCGACCAGCAAAGCCGCCGGGTGATAGATGCGAAGATCGACAATGCGCTCCAGCAGCCGACCGGTAGCAAGCAACAGGGCGAACGCTACTGGGAAGCCGTCGTCGCGAACTGGATCCGCCCCCAGGTCACCGCGTTCAACGAGAAGTTCCGCGAGTCGCCGCTGGACAGGTATCACCGACAGCAGCAGGGCGACGGAAAGAACCGTGACGCCGAGATCGACATCGAGACCGCGACGGCCGTCATCGAGGTGACCGCCGGCGAGGGCTCCGGCAAATCCACCCAGATCCTGGGCACGGACAAGCGCGAGGGTCTGGTGAGAAACCCGCTGGCCAATCCGAGCGGGAAGCCCGTCATCGTGTTCGCCCCCAAAGGTCTGAAGGACCAACTGGCCGCCAAATTCCAGAAGGCCGGCATCAAGGTCGTCAGTGACCGGCTCGCGCTCCTTGACGAGCTGGCCGCCGTGAACACGGCGGCGGAAGACGCCAAAAAGAAGAAACAGCAAGAGCGCCGCGCCAACCTGGGACTGAAGTGCCCTCCAGGACACGCCGGCATCCTGGACGGTGTAGCGGGCGTGGCACCGGCGGCGGTGTCGGCCGCCGGCCCGTGCGGCGGCAACGACGGACTCTCCAGCGCCCTCGAGTCCAAGGACCTGGGCGGCGTCGACTTCTCCACCCTGCAGATGCAGTACCTGTCCGACCCTGGGTCCGGTGGCGTGAAGTACTCCTTCTCCGCGCGCCCGGCGGCACCCGGCCTCGAACAGAGCCCTCTCACCGGCCTGGACATCGCCGCGACCAGCACCGCGGACCTGCGGACCTGGCTGGTTCTGGACCCGAGCAAGTTCTGGGTCAACCTCAACCCCACGCAGCCGGACAAGATCGTTGACCCCCAGCTCGGCCAGACCAACGCGGGCCGTGCGCTGCTCGAGGCCGACTTCGCGATGAAGCGCACGTCGAGCAGGCTGCTCGACCCGAACACCGCCTTCGGCGCGCGCTATTGGCGGGCCTTCGGGAAGTCCGGCAGCTCCTGCTACACCTCGCGCTTCTGGATCGTCCCGGGCGACGTCCAGGTCCGCGAGGCCGGCTCGTCCCTCTACATCCTCAAGGCGACGCTCGCGGTCAAGGCCCAGTCCATGCACATCGACGGCCTGTCGCGACCCTGCCACTCCAGCCCGGAGAGCGACGCCCGCAACGAACGCCTCGAACAGACGATGGTGGTGCCGAAGGTCGCGGAGGCCCTCAACACCCTGCCGGAGTACGCGCCCATCCGCCGCGCCTTCCTCGCCCGGGTCATCGCGCAGTGGATCCGAAAGCGGCACCAGGAGGGGCATCCCACCTCCTTCGACAAGCTGGTCGACTCCGGGGACCTCGGTCCCGCCAAGCTCCAGGGCGGCTGGCGGCCCAAGCAGGTGTTCGACAGCTACGTCCACTCGATCCAGGACGGCGAGTTCACCTACCACCAGACCGGCAAGGGCGGCTCCATTACGGAGATCAAGCTCGGCGGCGTCGACTTCAAGAACGTCGGCTCCACGGCGATCAGCGCCGCACAGATGGACCGGGAGCATCCCCGGCTGACGCAGACCGTGCGGGCGTCCGGCGCCCGTCCGGCCGCCGCACCGGACGGCACCATCTGGCTGGGTCAGTCGGACCCCGCGCCGGATCCCGGTCCGCTGGCCCGCTTGAGCAACGCGATGCGGTCCCTCGTCAGCAGCCGCACGGCGATCGCGGTCGTCCTGGTCGTCGCGTTGATCGTGGCCACCTTCGGAATCCGTACCGGAGCGGGTCGCAGGCGCCCGCAGGCATGAGCCCGGACCATGCCCGCCGACGCGACCACGCCTACCGGCGGGTGCGACGCCCTCATCGCACCGTGGACGAGCGGCGGGCCGGCCCCTCGTACGGCCCGCTCCGATCGGACAACACGCCAGATCGTTTCCAGGCATCACTACTACCCGTGTAGTAGGTTGTCTGACAGTAGGCGAGCGGATGCGGAGAGGTGCGGTTTCCCGCGCAGTGGTGTGACCACTGACCGGTAGCTCCGGCTCCGGCCACCGCAGTTCGCCGCCTCCTGCGTTCGGAACCGGCCACAGGGGCCTGATCCGGCGCAGATCACGACAACGCCACCGATCGGCAGCCGTTGTCCGGCCAAGCCGTACGCACCTGCCGACCCGTTGAGCTCTGGGGGAACGGATGACGAGGCCGGAGACCTTGATCGAAGCCGGCATCGCCGCTACCGGCCGATACGCGGTGAAGAAATTGCCAGAGGTCACTCTGGCCTTCTGGACAATGAAGATCGCTGCGACGACGCTCGGCGAGACGGCGGGCGACCTGTTTGCCCAGACGCTGAAGCTGGGCTACTTCCTCACGACGACCGCCCTGTTCCTCATCTTCGTCGTCACGCTGATCATCCAGCTCGCTTCAAAGCGGTACAACCCGCTGTTCTACTGGACGGTGATCCTGTCCACGAGCATGGTCGGCACCACGACATCGGACTTCATGAACCGCGACGCAAGCACCAAATACCTTCCCGAAGGAGCAAAATCGCTCGGCTGGGGACCACAAGGTCTCGGCCTGGATTACCCGGTCGGCGCCGCGATTCTGATCTCGATCCTCATCGCCGTCTTCGTGGCCTGGAAATTCACGGGGCTGACCTTTGCGATTCGCGACATCGACACCTTCCGCGGCGAAACGCTGTTCTGGTCGGCGATCCTCGTCTCCAACACGCTCGGCACCTCGATGGGCGACTTCCTGTCGGACAGCTCAGGCCTCGGCTACGGCGGCGCCGCCCTGCTCATCACCGGGCTGCTCGCCGCGCTTCTCGCACTCAGATACGTGCCCGCGGTGCCGAACGTACTGCTGTTCTGGGTCGCCTTCGTCCTGACCCGCCCGTTCGGCGCCACGGCCGGCGATCTCCTCACTAAACCGACGGCGAAAGGCGGCCTCGCCCTCGGCACCGCCGGCTCATCCGCTGTGCTGCTCGCCGTCCTTTTCACCCTCATGGGCTGGGCCCACATCCGGAACAACCGGCGGCCGGTCACGGCGATCACCCAGATCTCCTGAGCCTCTGGACGGGGGTCGGTTCAGGCCGGGTTGCGGTCCGTCGCCGCGCCGGCGTATTCGGCCAGGCCATCGGCCATCCGCTGCATGAAGCGGGTCAGGTACCACCGCCAGAAGGGCCCGGAGAGGCGCAGCTTCGGCTCGAAGGCCGCCGACCAGGTGATGTCGGTGCCACCCCGCGGTGCCTCGGCGAGTTCGACGGTGCCTCGATAAGACCGGAACGGGCCGCTCACGTTCTCGTAGCCGAACCGCCGGTCGGCGACCAGTTCGACGATGCGTTCCCGGGAGACCGCCCGGCCGGTGCGGAAGACCCGGGTGTCGCCGACCTGCTGCGGGCCTTCGGGGTCGCCGCCGCCCTCGATCTGAACGGCGTCGATCGGCGACCACGACGGCCAGGTGGCCCCATGGACGAGCACCGTGAAGACGGCGCCGGGGTTCGCCGGCGAATGCGAGGTCACAGCGTAGGTGTACGGCACGCCTTGACGTTAGGACGGCGCGGCCGGCTCGGGACATGCGCGGGATTGCCCACCTGTCGATGAGATCTTGCGGTACGCCGACGGCCGTACGCCGACGTGCGCCAGGAAGGCCGAGGACAGGCTGCCGGGGCTGGAGAAGCCGCAGCGTTCGGCGATCTGCCCGATGGTGAGATCCGTGCCGGCGAGCAACCGCCGCGCCTGCTCGATCCGCAGCCGGGTGAGAAATCGATGCGGCGTCTCGCCGGTGGCTTCCCGGAACACGCGGATGAAGTGGTACACGCTCAGATGCACTTCGGCGGCGATGTCGGCGAGCGTCAGCGGGTGGGCCAGACGCTCTCGCATGACCGCGATGCCGTTGCGGACGGCCGTGTGCTCGGGACCCGGTACGCGGTGGTCTCTGCCTTGAGTCAGCAGATGTGTCGCGAGGAAGGCCGCGGCCGATTCCGCGTACAGGTCATTCGCGCCCCCGGCGGCCGGCAGCGCGCGTATGACGTGTTCGACGACCGCGTCGCCCGCGCTCAGGACGGCGGACAGCGCTTCGAAGTCCGGTCCCGGACCTCCCAGCTCGGCCGCGGCCCGATCGACGGTCGCCCGCGGAATGTGCACCTGGACGCTGTGCATCGCCGACGCCGCGCGGTAACTGCGAACGGTCGAGTGGCCGGGGACCACGAGTTCCAGGCGGCCGGACGCCCAGCGTCGCCGGCTCGCCTTCCCGCCGTCGCGTATCCGCATCATCGCGTCCCCGCTCGTGCAGAGCACGAGATGCAGATCGGACACCCCGGGCAGTGGAAGGTGCTCCGCCTCCCGCGCGTGGGTGAAGCGCTGGACGAGCAGCGACCGCCAGCCGGCGTCCTGCCAACTGCAATAGGTGCGCCGTACGAACCTTGCCATGTCGAACCCGGCGTACGGCGCCAGATCGAAGTCAGGCGAGTCGAACACCCCCGCGAGTCTACGGTCGGCGCTCGGCGAGCACACCGACCGCCGGGTGGGCGCTCACCGGCGGCTACGACCAGAAGGGGATCACTGCGGCCATCCAGGGCCTCCACGCCCACGCATGACCCAGCCGTACTGCCCGGGCAGGTGGGGTCAGGTCGCGTGACGGAAGGTACGTGATGGCGAAGGCCTCCGGCTGGGGAGCGGAACCGGCCGGACCGGTCAGGAATCAAGAAGCGCGCGTCACGGAGCCGCTCCTAGCCTGATCGTCATGACCTCGATCGAATCCGTCACCCTTGAGGTGACCGACCCCACCGCCGTCAACGGCTTCTACGGCGAAGCCTTCGGTTTGGACACTGAAATACGCCTGCGGGCCTCGGAAGCGGCGACGACCGGCTTCCGTGGGTTCACGCTGTCGCTCACGGTCTCCCAGCCGGCCGACGTCGACGGCCTCATCGGCGCCGCACTCGACGCCGGCGCCTCGGCGCTGAAGCCGGCCACGAAGTCGCTGTGGGGTTACGGCGGCGTCGTACAGGCCCCGGACGGAGCGATCTGGAAGGTCGCGACCTCGGCGAAGAAGGACACCGGCCCGGCCACTCGGCAGATCGACCAGATGGTGCTCCTGCTGGGAGTCGCGGACGTGGCCGCGAGCAAGCGGTTCTACCTCGACCGCGGCCTCACCGTGGCGAAGAGCTTCGGCCGCAAGTACGTCGAGTTCGCCACCGAGTCCAGTCCGGTCAAGCTGGCGCTCTACGGACGCCGAGCCCTTGCCAAGGACGCCGGTGTCTCTCCCGACGGCACCGGATCGCACCGGATCGTGATCGGCGGCGACGCCGGGCCGTTCACCGACCCGGACGGGTTCGCGTGGGAGGCGGCGTCGCTGTGAACCGGCGTCCGACGGAAATGCTCGCGGACATCGATGAAAGGAGTTCTCTCATGTGTCACCCGTCGTGGGGGCGCGCACTCACCGCGGCGCAGCACCTGAACGACCTCGCGCGGCTGCGCCGTGTCCGCGACCGGATCGACCGGGAGTACGCACAGCCACTGGACGTCGAGGCACTCGCCCGTGGCGTGAACATGTCGGCCGGGCACCTCAGCCGCGAGTTCAAGCGCGCTTACGGCGAGCCGCCGTACGCCTATCTCATGACACGGCGTATCGAACGCGCGATGGCACTGCTGCGCCGTGGCGACCTGAGCGTCACCGAGATCTGCTTCGCGGTCGGCTGCTCGTCGCTGGGCACCTTCAGCACCCGCTTCACCGAACTCGTCGGAATGCCACCCAGCGTCTACCGACGCCAGGCCGCGGGCTCGATCGTAGGGATCCCGTCATGCGTGGCCAAACAGGTGACCAGACCGATCAGGCACCGCGAAGCGCGGGCCCCTGAACTGCAGCTAGCGTGAAAGCCATGGACCTCACCATTCACACGACCTTCCTCCCGCACGACGACCCGGACGCCTCGCTGGCCTTCTACCGCGACATTCTCGGCTTCGAGGTCCGCAGCGACGTCGGGAGCGGCAAGATGCGCTGGATCACGGTCGGCCCCGCAGACCAGCCCGGCACTTCCATCCTCCTGGCGCCACCGGCCGCCGACCCCGGCGTCACCGACGACGAGCGCCGCACCATCGCCGAGATGATGGCCAAGGGCACCTACGGCTGGATCCTGCTGGCCACCCACGACCTCGACGGCACCTTCGAGCGGGTGCAGGCGGGCGACGCCGAGGTCGTCCAGGAGCCGATCAAGCAGCCGTACGGGGTACGCGACTGCGCCTTCCGGGATCCCGCGGGCAACCTGGTCCGCATCCAGGAACTGCGCTGAGACGTCGTACTGGAGCGTGTCACACCTGTCGGGACCAGGCGGTGCCGGCGGCCGCGGCCAGGACGAGCCGTTCGTGGGGCGGTTTCGGCCCGACCGGGCGCCAGACGACATCAGGGTCGCCGGCCAGGCTGGTCCGTGTCCGTAGCGCGACGAGGTCGTCGTTGCCGAGGAGGGCGTGGCGGAACAGGGTGTGGCTGCCGTGGTCCTCGGTGCGGGTCTCGGGTGTCCAACCGCGTTCGCGTAGCCGGGCGAGAACGTCGGCCGCGTAGCCGCGGGCGCGCCCGGCGGGGAACCACAGCAGCCGCTGACCCGACAGGTCGGACCAGGTCAGTTCCGTTCGACCGGCGAGTGGGTGGCGCCGGTGCAGCAGGACGCCGAGCGGCTCGTCGCTGATCGTGCTCAGCGTCAGTCCCGTCTCGTCCACGGGCGTACGGAGGATGCCGAACGCGAGCGTGCCGGCCCGCAGTAGGTCGCCTTGACGCTCGGAGTCGACCGGCTCGTAGGCGAGCCGTAGTCGGCGGCCACGCGTCATGATCTCCTCCGCCCGCGCGAGAACCGGCTGGGCCACGCCTCGACACACCCCGACGCGCGCCGTCTCCGGTACGGCGCGCGCGGCTGCGACCGAGGACCGCAGCTCGTCGAAGGCACGGTGTACGCCGTCGAGTAGCAGGCGACCGGCCTCGGTCGGCTCCATTCCTTGACGCGTACGCCGGAACAGCGGCGTGCCGATGCGCCGTTCCAGCAGCCGGATCTGCTGGCTGAGGCTGGGTTGGGCGATGCGCAGGCGCCGCGCGGCCTCGGTGACGGTACCGGCATCCGCGACGACGGCGAAGTAGCGAAGGTGCCGCAGCTCCACGCCCGGAAACTCCTCCATGCACCACCGTTCCCGTCACCTGCTGTTATAGGCGTCATCCTATGGCGACGTCGCTGGATCGGTCTTGGCGCTACGGGCATGGCGTGCGCTTGCCTGGGGTCATGTACGTGATCGTGCTGAACTACCGCGCTCCATTGGAGAAGATCGACGCGCTCAAGGAGGCGCACTACGCCAACCCCGACGGCGTGTTCGCCACGGGTATGGCCCGGCTCGCCGGCCCGCTGCGCCCCCGTACGGGCGGCGTGATCATCGCCGACGGCGACCGGTCTGCGATCGAGGCCGCCGTCGCCTGCGATCCGTTCGTCACCAGTGGCGCCGCCACCGCCGAGATCCTGCGGTTCGACCCCACCTGGACGGCCCCGCGCCTCCCCACGGGCCGAGCACCCGAGGCATGATCGGATGCGTGGAGCGCGACGAAGGGGTCGCGGCGTCGACCTGGCCTACGGACGCAGGCTCCCGCGGTTGCTCCGGGACGCGGGCCTGCGTGACGTGCGGGCCGACGCCTTCTTCCCGTTGACCTCGCCGGCCTGCGGCCTGCACAACCACCTTGCGGAGTACGCCCGGCCACGGAGAGTCCCCCTCAGGCCGTTCCATCCAGGACTGCCCCGGGCGCCTAAAGGCGACCGATCATCGGCAAAGAAGGAGTGGACAATGACGAAGTCCAGCGAAGCGAAGAACACCGGTCGTACGGAGAACACCAGCGGCACGCCGCGGAACACGACCGTCGACCGGAAGCTGGAGGAGCTGGAGCGGACGGGGCGCACCTCCGCCTCGGACGGCGGCGTCTTCCTCATCGACCTGTCGTCGAAGTCCTGACCTCTGACAAGGTCCGGATGACGAAGTGATGTGTCCTGGCGTGGAGTCGGCGGCTGACCTGAGCCGCCGCTCCCGCCAGGACACCTTCTCGTCGATGGCCCCTGCTGAGGCCTGTCCGTGACAGACCCAGGTAAGTCAGCGCTCGTTTCCGACTGCGCGACTGGCGGCACGATTTCTTGCGACGTTCCGTATCTTTTTTGTGCTGCCCATTTCGGCGAGCACGGCGAGTACCGACGGAGATGTCGACTGAGTGGCGATACGGCGTTGCATCCAATCGGTGACGCTCACCATCTCACCAGCAGCCGGAGTACGGCCGGTCATGACGGTCAGGTAGATCGTCCAATCATGGATGCGACCGTGCAGGAACCTGCGGTGCCCGTCCGCCTTCAGCTGATCTATTTCGGGCATGAGTTCGACCGCCCACTGCCGGAAAACGGTCGGGCCATCGGCATTCATCGCTATCCTGTCCACGAAGTCGACGAGTGCCGTTTTGGACACCAATTCCTCGGGGTCACGCAGGATCACCGAAACGACTGCGCGGTCATTGTCACGGCGCTGTGCGCCGGCGATCACCGCAACCACCTTGCGGTATGCGGACGAGCGCACGTGCTCGTCCTCGACGGCCTCGTCGATATCCACGTCAACGATGCCGGCATCGGCGAGCAATGCGATCAGATCAGCGCGCAGTGTCATCGTCCTCAACCTTGCCCACATGGCCTCCGGGCGCGCCTATAGATATCTGCGAGCCTGTCCCGAACCATTGTCGACCTCGAGACGGCCCGGCACTCCCACCACGACGCACCTCCAGACTGCCAGACCGGGAACTGCGCCGGCGGCGCTACGCTGCTGTGCCGTGCAGGAGACGCGCCTCGACACTGCTCGGATCCGGGCGGCCCGCCAGGTCATCGATCCGATTTTCCGCGACACTCCGCTGTACCGCTGCGAGGCACTGGAGCCCGCCCTCGGGTGCACGGTGAGCATCAAGCTGGAAACGGCGAACCCGGTCCGCAGCTTCAAAGGCCGCGGCACCGAGCTGGTCGCGAGCCTGCTCGCCGACAATGGCCCGCGAGCGGTGGTGTGCGCCAGCGCGGGCAACCTTGGCCAAGCCCTCGCGTGGTCCGGTCGCGGCCGGGGGCTCGACGTCACCGTCGTGGCATCCCGCTTTGCGACGGTGGCCAAGCTTGATCGCATCCGGGCCCTGGGCGCCAGGTTGGAGCTGGTGGACGGTGACCACGAGCTGGCTCGCGAACGGGCGGCGGCCATCGCGCGGCACGACGGCATCCGGCTGCTCGAAGACAGCCTGGACATCGAGACCTGCGAGGGTGCGGCGACCATCGGCCTGGAACTGGTGGACACCCCGCCGTCGTTCGACACCGTCCTGATCGCGCTCGGCGGCGGGGCGCTGGCCACCGGCGTGGGTCATGTGGTGAAGGCCTTGGCGCCCGAAGTCGAGGTGATCTGCATCCAGCCGCTGGGCGCCCCGGCGATGACGCACTCGTGGCGCAGGCGGCGCGTCGTCACCACCGACTCGACCAACACCATCGCTGACGGAGTCGCCGGCCGGCGACCCATCCCGGCCGTCCTGGACGACCTCCTCCTGGTCGCTGACGACGCCGTCCTGGTCCAGGAGGCGTCGATCATCGCCGGTATGCGGATGCTCCTGGACCACGCCGGCCTCGTCGTCGAACCGTCGGCCGCGCTCGGTATCGCGGCGATCCTCGAAGACCCCGACCGCTTCGCCGGCCGACACGTGGTCACCATCGTGTGCGGCAGCAACGTCGACGTAGACGCCTACCGCCGCTGGGTCGGCGCGGCTCCCGCCCACCGGTCTTGACGGTCGTCTCGCGCGCGGAGTTCACCGCCGACGAGGGCCTCTTCACCGACCTCGGCACCGTACCGCTGAAATACCACCGTACGGTGGTCGGTTGCACCGGGACGTGCAACGTGATCCAGAACCGCCCGGCGGCATCCATCCTCTGCTGGCGGAACGGTTCAGCCCCTACGAGTTCGACCCGTCGGCCGCCGTCGACGACCACTCGCTCGGCTTGCTGTTGGAGGCCGCGCGGTGGGCGCCGTCCGCCGGCAACTCCCAGCCCTGGGGATTCTTCGCCGGCCGACCAGGTGAGCGGGAGCACGAGCGGATAGTGCGCCACCTCGCGCCCAGCTCAGCCCGGTGGGCGACGGACGCGGGCCTGCTCGTCGTCACGCTGGCACGCCGCTACGTGGACGACACGCAGCTCCTCTACTCCGAGTTCGCGGACTACGACCTCGGCCAGGCCGTCGCCCACCTGACCATCCAGGCCCAGGCGATGGGACTGGCCTCCCACCAGTTCCGAGCCTTCGACCTGGAAGGCCTCACCGAAGAACTGCGGCCCGACCCGGGGTGGACGATCGTCTCCATGATCGCGATCGGGAGGGCCGCCGGAGGGCCGCCGGCGAACCGCGAACGGCGTGGCGCCGCCGACCTGCGTTCCGCTCCCTGGTCGCTGTCGACGTAGCGCTGCGCCGGGGCGGGTTCGCCGGGTGAGCGGTGATGACGACTGAACCGGCCGGGGTGGGGGCCGAAGGTCGCCCGGACCCACCGGCGGGCCCCACGGGCGGTGAGCCGATGCCGCCGTACGGGTGGGCGGCACCGGCCCTGCGCCCGGATGCCTACTTCAGACCGTCGTCCAGCGCCTTGGTGAGGACGCCGGGGTCGCCGGACATCTCCCAGATCATGGCGCCGAGCAGGTTCTTGCTCCGCAGCCACGCGGCCTTCTTTCCGATCGACCACGCGTCGTCGAAGGTCCACCACTGCCCGTTGGCGCCGGTGTAACAGAACGTGGCGACCGCCTGCTCGTCATGCGTGACGGCGCAGTTGGGCACGCTGGAGATCAGATTGCCGTAGCCGCGCGTCCCGGCCTCCTCCGGGAACTGCCCGGGAGCCGCCCCTTGGGCGGCCTGCCACTCCCCGTGCTTGCCACCGTCGGTCACGTTCTGCCAGCCCCGCCCGTAGTAGGCCAGGCCGATGGTCAGCTTGCGCGGATTGACCCCGGCGTCCAGATACGCGTTCACCGCGTTCTCGACACTGAAGTGGAAGGGATACGGGTCGTCGGTGTCGGTGTACAGGTTGCCGGCGTGCCCGGTGCGGTTGGGCTCCCAGGAGTTGTCGCTGCCCGCACCGTGGAAGTCGTAGCCCTGGATGTTGAAGATGTCCAGGCTCTTGGCGACCTCGGGCAGGTCCCAGCCGGAGGCGATCTTCGCCGGGTCGGCCGGGGTGAACGCGGTGAGCTGGTAGCGCTTGCCGGTCTCCTTCGTCAGCGCGTCGAGCTGACGCCGGAACTCGGCGATCAGCAGGGTGTTGTTCGCCTTGTCGTTCGGGCTGACATGGTTGCCGGGGTGCCCCTCGGACCCTGGCCACTCCCAGTCCAGGTCGATGCCGTCGAAGATGCCGGCGGCCGCGCCCGGGCCGCCCGCCGCCTCGTAGTCCGGCAGGTTGCCCTTGATGTAGGTGTCGATACAGGAGCTGACGAACTTCTTGCGGGAGGCGTCGGTGGCGGCGACATCGGAGAAGTACTTGGAGTACGTCCAGCCGCCGATCGAGATCAGCACTTTCAGGTTCGGGTACTTGGCCTTGAGCTTCTTGAGCTGGTTGAAGTTGCCGCGCAGCTTCTCCCAGCCGGTGTCGGCCTGCCCGTCCACCGACTGCGCCGCGCTGAACGACCGGCCGTAGTCGGCGTCGGCGTCGCCCGCGCCGTCGCCCTGGCTCGGGTCCTCCGGGTCGGAGGTGGTGCCCTTGGTGACGCCCTGCAGGCAGGTGAGGTTCTTCGGGTCGATGTTGGCGAACGCGTAGTTCAGGTGGGTCAGCTTGGCGGCGTTACCGGTCGTGTCAAGGTTGCGAACGAAGTACTGGCGGCCGTAGATGCCCCACTGGACGAAATAGCCGATGCGCGCGTAGCCGCCCGCGACGATGTCGTCGGTGGTCACCTTGACCGGCGCGCTGACGTTCGAGACGTTGTCGTACAGGTCGCGGGCCTGGACGGTGAAGGAGTACGTCGTGGACGAGGACAGCCCCGCGACGGTCGCCGTCGTCCCGGTGACCGTCGTGGCGACCGTCCCGTCCACCAGGACGTCGTAATTCGCCACACCGGAGTTGTCGGTCGACGCGGTCCACGCGAGATCGACGCTGGAGGAGCCCTTGCCGGTGCTGTGCAGGCCGGCCGGGACGGAGGGGGCCTGGGTGTCGTCGGCCGGGTCGTTGGTCGTGACCTTCAGCGGTTCGCTGGCGGGCGAGAGCGTGCCCTTGCGGTCCCTGGCCTTCACCGTGAAGGTGTACTCGGTCTTGGGAGTCAGGCCCGTGACCGTGGCGCTGGTCTCCGACACGGTGGTCGCCAGGGTGGAGCCGTTGTACACCACGTACGCGGTGACGGGGAGGCTGCCGGGCGTGGCGGCGGTCCAGGCGAGCGAGACCGTCTTGGTCGTCTTCACCGGCGAGCGCAGGCCGCCGGGCGCGCCGGGCGGCACGTCGGCGGAGCCATCGCAGTTGGCGTCGTTGATGCGGCAGTTCGCGGGCTCCGCGCCGGACCGGCTGACGGTGAAGGTCGGGCTGTAGGGCTCGGTGGTCCGGCCCGCTCCGACGGTGGCGTTGTAGTAGGCGGCGGTGAGCGTGACCGTGTGTCCGCTCTGGCTGAGCGAGCCGTTGTCGGCCGCACTGGCGGTGACGCCGTCGGGCAGGTCGAACACGATCGACCAGTTGTTGATCGTGGCGGCGGTGTTGTTCGCGACGACGAACTTGGCCTGCGTGCCGTTGACGGAATAGGTGGCGGTGACCGCCGTCGGGGTGGGCGGCACATCACCCGTGCCGTCGCAGTTTGCGCCGTTCACCGTGCATTTGGTGGGCTGCGCGGCGGAGCTGAGCGTGAAGGTTGGGCTGTAGGGCTCGGTGTTCGCGCCCGCGCCGATGGTGTTGATGTAGAACGCGGGCGTGAGCGTCACCTTCGTCCCGCTCTGAGTGAGGGTGGCGTTCTGGGGGTTGCTCGCGGTCACGCCGGCGGGGAGTTCGAAGACCAGCGTCCAGCCGCTGACGGCGGACGTGCCGGGGTTGGCGACCACGTACTTGCCGGTGGTGCCGGAGAGGCTGAAGGTCGCCGACAGCCGCCCGGCCGCCCATGTTGGGGCCACGGCGAACGCGGTGACGACGATGATGGTGAGCAGGATGCCGAGCGATCGGCGCATACCGAACACCTACTTCCTAGGGGTCTTGCGGGAATTGCCTACGGCAGGGTGTTCAGGTGCGGGCGGACCGTGCCGGCGAAGCCGCCGCCGTCGGTGACGTCCCAGTTGATCGACCAGGTCATCGCGCCGCGAATGTCGGGATAGGTGCGCGGCGGCTTGAACGAGCCGCACCCGGTTCCCTTGGCCAGGCAGTCCAGGGCGTCGTCGACCACGGTCGGCGAGACGACTCCGCCGCCTGCGGCGCCCGGGCCGGCGGGCAGGCCCAGCGACACCTGGTCGGGCCGCAGGCCGTTCTCAAGCTGAATGCAGGCCAGTGCGGTCATGAAGTCGACCGTGCCCTGCCCGTAGACCTTCTGGTCGCAGCCGAGCATCGCGCCGGAGTTGTAGTACTGCATGTGCACCACGGTGAGGATGTCCTTGATCTTCAGCGCGAGCTGGAAGTAGGACCCACCCGTGGACTGCATGTCCACGGTCTGCGGCGCCAGGGTGATGATCAGATCGGCGCCCGCCTCGGCTCGCAGCCGGCGCAGCGCCTGCTCCATGTAGGTCGGCTGGAGCCCGTTCTCCAAGTCGAGATCGACCCCGTCGAACCCGTACCGGTTCATCAGGGCGTAGACGCTGTCGGCGAATGTCGTCGCGGCGGCCGCACTGTCCACCCGGATGGCGCCCTTCTCGCCCCCGATCGACAGGATGACCCGCTTGCCCTTCGCCTTGAGCGTCGCCACATCGGCGGTGAACTGCGCGTCGGTGTAACCGCCCAGCGCCGTCGACAGCCCCGGATCCACCCCGAAGGCGACCTCGCCCGCGCGGGAGGTCGCCTCACCGAACGCGACCGCGATGAGGTCGTAGTCCGCCGGCACCTCGGAGAGCCTCAGCGCGCGGGCCGAGTTCGCGAAGTCGTGCCAGTAGCCGGTCAGGAAGTGCCTGGGCAGCGGTCCGGTCGCGCAGCCGGTGGTCGTGCCGGTGACGGTCTCGCTGGCGGGCGACTCGCCGTCGGCGTCGTACGCCTTGACCGTGTAGCTGTGCGTCGAACACACCCCGAGGCCGGAGAGCGTGGCGCTGGTGCCGCTCACGGTCGTCCTCAGGCCGGAGCCTTCGTAGACGTGGTAGCCGGTCGGTGTCCCGCTGCCCGCGGTCCACGACAGCGTCAGCGACGAATCGGTCCGGCCGGTAACGGTCGGTGTGCCGGGGGCGCCGAGGCCGCCCGGGGCCTCACCCGTACAGGACGCGCCGTTGAACGTGCAGTTCAGCGGGCTCCCGGGGCCGGTCCCGAGGAACCCGAACGTGACCGATCCGCCGGGCGGGATCACCGCGTTGTAGTCGCGGTTGCGGAAGGTCTGATGCGGCGGGGACGTGGTCAGCAGGGCGTCCCAGTAGGACCCGATCGTCGTCCCCGCGGGAAGATCGAACTCGACCCGCCAACCGTTGATCGCGGTATCGGATCCGTTGGTGAGGGTGAACCGCCCCTCCCATCCCGAACCCCAGTCGGAGGGCTTGGTGAACGTCGCGGTTCCGGCGGCCGCCTCGGCGCCGGCGCGGGCGCCGAGGGGTACGAGCAACGCGATCAGGAGGGCGGCGAGGACGCTGAGAACTAAACGGGGGCGCATGGCTCACTCCATCGGCACCGTAGGAAGTCCGGCGGGCATCCCCCGAGACCCGGGTCAGTACCTGCTGGAAATAAACAGGAAAGTCTCCTATTAATTTGAACAGCACGTTAACCAGCGACCCGACCTCCGGCAAGCCCCAATCACCGTGGTGCGGACGACGTGCGCGGACCAGCCCAGGTTGCCCACCGGACCAGTGCGAGCCCCCGGCGAACTTTGGCACTAATCACCGAGATTCCGGCCTTACGGTGGCAACTCTGCCCGATCGGGCCACCTGGACGACGGCGAACCGTTCAGCCGCGAGGTGCGAGGTGGTCGTCAGGGACGGACGACGCCCGTACGTGGACATGGGAGGGCGCACCGGCCTTGGTGAGCGGCCGGTGCGCCTCCCGACGGTTCATCCCGTGATCTGCCGCCTGCCGCTTCGGTACTCGAGGCTGCCGGGCTCAGATCGCGCGTCGCCGCGTCAGCCTATGGACACGCCGTACGCGTCAAGTGCTGCGGTGACGGGTTGGAAGAAGGTCTCACCACCGGACGAACAGTCGCCGCTGCCGCCGGAAGTGAGGCCGACCGCGGTGCTGCCGTCGAACAGCGATCCGCCGCTGTCGCCGGGTTCGGCGCACACATCCGTGTCGATCAGACCGTATACGGTGCCCTCGGAGTAGTTGACGGTGGCGTCCAGGCCGTTGACCGTGCCGTCGTGCACCCCGCTCGTACTACCGCTGCGCTGCACCCATTCACCGACGTAGGCATCACCGGCCTGCGTGATCGGCTGTGTGCTCCCGTCGTACAGGTCGACGTCGCTGGAATGGTCCGCCCAGCCGGTGTACTGGACGATGGCGTAGTCGGTACCGGGGAAACGGCTGTCGATCGTGTCACCGAGCGGCTGACCCGAATCATCAGTCCAGCTCGACGCGTCGTTTCCGCAGTGCCCGGCGGTGAGGAAGTACGCGTTGCCGGAGCCGTCCTGCACATTGAACCCGACGGAGCAGCGGTAACCACCGCCGTAGATCGCGTCGCCGCCGCTGATCAGCGGGCGGAAGCGGCCTGCGACGTGTCGCACGGCGACCGCGTCGCCGAGTCCCGCGATCGCTTTGTTGATCTTGGCGAGTCCTGCTCCGGCGACCGACTGGTCGATCGAGACGACGATCCGGTCGGTTCGCGGGTCGACGAACCACGCGGTGCCCGGTACCCGCGCCGTCCGGTCGAGCGTGCTGGTGTCGTGCCGGAGCTGAGCACCGTCACGGATGACGGTGAGCGGGACGGCGCCGGCCGCGCGTACCGTACGAGCATCGGCTTCACTGGTGACGGTGACGACCAACCGGTGCGTCGCACGGTCGAGGTAAGCGCCCGCGCTGCGTGATCCGAGCGTGCGCCCCAGCTTCGCGGCGGTCGCGGCGGGATCGGGTGTCCGGGCAGCCTGCGCGGCCGGGACGGCGAGGGCGGTGGTGACCAGAGCGGTGCCCAGCGCGGCGGCTAAACCGGCGCAGCGAGGGATGGAGCGGAGATTCATGGTTCCTCCATGGCGGGTCACGGGCGCGGGCGGGATTACTGGCGCCCTGTGAACGGCCTGGCATCCGTGGCTCGCCCCCGTCGTCTCCCCCGTCCGCGACCGATCATGAAATGACCGATCACCGACACCGAGACGGAATGTCGGACCACCTCGAATCCTGACGACACCCCGAATGCGCAGCAATGAGATCCGGAGAACCCTAGGGCAATCCCTAATCGAAGCGCTTGGTGCTGCACCGGGATTCTGGATCGACCGCGGCGGCCACTGGCTGGCGACCTCGATCACGTACCACGGCGGCCGCCTGGGCGGGCAGGACGTGATGGCACGGCTGCCGTGGACCGAGTGGCTCTCCCTGCCGTTCCACGTGATGCCGATCTTCTTCCTGGCGGGAGGCTTCGCCAACGCGGCGTCCTGGACATCTCACCGTGCCCGCGGCGAGGGTTGGGCAGCGCCTGATCTGGGTGGTCACGCTCACGATCCTGTTCGTTCCGATCGCCTTGGCGCTGCGGCCCGGAGAAACGCCTGACCCCCGTGCGGCGACGCACGAGCACCGGGCGGCTCCGCCGGAAGTCCTGGCCCCTGCTCGCGGCCGGGGTCGCGGCGGCCGGCATCGCCCTGGCCAGGATCTCGGCACAGGGGTTCGGCCCGAGCGGTCGGCTTCCCCTTCCCGTTCTCGCCGTCTACACCGCAGGGGTGCTCCTGCTCATCACGGCAGGAGCAATGCGCACCCGGCCGGACCGGAGAACGCAGATCAGCCGGTGACCCCTTCTGACCGCGGCCGGCTTCACCCTCGAACCCGGCCACACCTGTAGTCGACCCATGCGCCGTGCGGGCCGGACGTCTCCCGGCCCGCACGGCCCGGTCCAGGACCATTGCCGCCCGGTCCGAAACGATCTACGATCACGCGGGCCCGGTTGCGACGAATGTCCCGTTTCGTCGCCCGTCGGACGCCTTTGTCGGGCATGCCACGCCCGAGGTGAGGAGAGGGGTCATGACCGAAAACCACCCCGACAAGACCGGACGTTCCGCCTCGGATCCGCCCCCTGAGGTCTTGCCGCGAAAACGCCGTACGGTGCCACTGCTCATCGTCGCGAGCGTAGTCGTCCTCGCGGTCGCGGCCCTGGTCGTGCGGGGACTCGTCCCCGCCGGCCATGAGATCCGCGCCGGCGAGGCCGGTTCCGCAGAACGGTCGCACCACGACAAGGACGGGGAAGAGGGAGAGGAAGCGGACGAGGAGGACGGCGGCCCCACGGGACCGGCCGAGTACCTCACGCGGAAGTTCACCTCGGGCCACAACGTCAAACCGGCCCAGATCAGGCACGCCATCGCACAGGCCAAGGCGCTGAAGAACGGCGGCGGCGCCTGGTCGCAGCTCGGTCCCACGAACGTCGGCGGCCGGGTCACCGACCTCGTCGTCGACCCGAACCACCCCGACACCGCGTACGTGGCGGTGTCGGGTGGCGGCATCTGGAAGAGTACGGACGCCGGGAAGACCTTCGCCCCCGCCTGGCCGGTGGACCAGACGCAGACGATGGGCGCCATCGCGCTCGGCTCCGACGGAGCGTTGTGGGCCGGCACCGGCGAGGCGAACCCGTCCGGCGGGGGGCTGACGTTCTTCGGCGACGGCGTCTACCGGTCGGCCGACGGCGGCGCGCACTGGCAGCGGTGGGGCCTCGCGGACAGCGGCGCGATCGGCAAGATCGTCGTCGACCCGTCGGACCCGCGGCGCGTCTTCGTGGCCGCCGCCGGGAACCTGTCCGGTACGGCCGGCGAGCGCGGCATCTACCGTCTGAACCCCGACGGCCGGACGTGGAAGCTCGTCCTGCCGACGCCGAACAACACGACCGGCGGCATCGACCTGGCGATCGACCCGGCCAACACCGAACGCGTGTACGCCGCGTTGTGGGATCACAAGCGCAACAACGGCGCGCGCGTGTACGGCGGCGTCGGTTCCGGCCTGTTCCGCTCCGACGACGGCGGCGACCATTGGAAGCGGCTGGAGAATGTCATCGGGACCCACCCGGCCGACACGACCGGCACCGGCCTGAAGAGCGACGCCAGCCTCGGCCGGATCGGCGTCGCGGTCGCGCCGAACGACCCGAACCGCGTGTACGTGGTCAGCGGCACCCCATACGGCCCGGACAAGGGCTTCTACGTTTCGAACGACGGCGGTGACAGCTTCGTCCCGGGCGGGCGCCCGGGTTCGTCCGGCGGCTACCAGTGGTGGTTCGGCCGCATGTGGGTGGATCCGAAGGACGCGAACCACTTGTTCAGCGCGGACGTCAGCCTTCGCGAGTCCAAGGACGGCGGCGCGACGTGGTCCGACTCGAACGGCGTGCACTCCGACCAGCACGCGATGCAGTGGGACCCGAAGGTCGCCGGCCGGATCTACCTCGGCAACGACGGCGGCATCTACCGCTCGGACGGCAACGGCGCGAGCGGTTCGTGGGTACACGCGACATACGCGCCATGGAACCAGTCGTACCACCTCGCCGTGGCGGCCGACGCTCCCGACCGGCTCGCCTCCGGGCTGCAGGACAACGGCAGCGTCCGCACATGGACGAACACCTCCGAGCCCACGGACCTGTCGCAGTGGAACGCCTACGGCGGCGGGGACGGCCACAACGTGCTGATCGACCCTGGCGACCACAGCATCTACTACGAGTGCTCCCAGGTCGGCGTCTGCACACGCCATCAGGACAGCGGCGGCACGTCGCGCGCCTTCCGATTCGGCACCCGGCACTCCGCCCGCATCACCACGGACGCCCCGATCGTGCTCGACCCGAGCAACCCGTCGGTACTGTACTTCGGCGGCAACGTCCTGGACCGCTCGACCGATCGGGGCGCGACGTTCACGCAGATCAGCCCGCCGGGTGACTACCTGACCGGTCCGGTGCCCCCGGACGAGAACGACCAAGGGCCGTTCTATTCCAATCAGTACGCCACGATCACCTCGATCGCCCCGGCCAAGACGGACGGCAACACGATCTACGTGGGCACCGACACCGGCCGCCTGTGGAAGACGACCGACCTCGGCGCGCACTGGACGGAGTTCACCGGTAAGGGTCTGCCGACCCGCTGGGTCAACTCGATCGTCGTCGACCCCGCCAACGCCGACCACGTGTTCGTCGCCTACTCCGGCTACCGGGAAGGCGACACCGCGGCCAACGTCTGGGAGACGACGGACGGCGGCGGCAACTGGCGGAACATCAGCGGCAAGCTGCCGAACGCGCCGGTCGAGATGCTCACGTACGACCCGGTGGGCAGCCTGCTGTACGCCTCGACCGACTTCGGCGTCTTCTACGACAAGAACGGCCGGAAGAACTGGAAGCGGCTCGGCAGTGGTCTGCCCGACACTCCGGTCTTCGACCTGAAGGTCACCGGCGACCATCGCACGATCTACGCGGCGACGTTCGGCCGCAGCGTGTGGAAGATCTCCGTACCGGCAAGCTGACCGTCTCGGGGCGGACCCGCCAGGGTCCGCCCCGATCTCATTGCCGCGGTACCCTGGCCGGTTCCCAGCGCGAGTCCGCGAGTTTCGTAATGCTCGGCGCATCTCCTGGCAGAGCAATGCCCCGGCATGGTGCTGATTTTGTCGGTGGTGCGAGGAATCATCGGTGGCATGTGCAAGGACGACCGGTCCGCAGTGCGGTGTCCGACCTGTCACACGTCCCTCGTGCTCGCCGCCATCGGCGGCGGCCCCTCCCCCGTTCTGGCGCTCCGGGATCCGCCGTCCCCGCCTCCGGTGCATGAGGTGCTGGCCCAGTACGCGGGCCGGGCCGTCGATCCGGCGACCGCCCGCAGCGGTGCCGCCCAGGTTCGCGCCAGCTTGACCGCGGCCCGCGCCGCGGCGGCCCAGCGCCGCGCCCGACAGGCCGAGGCCCGGCGAGCCGGTCCCGATGTCCGAGGTGTTCCGCACCGGGCAGCGTGACGATGCCGCCGTGAGACCGGCGTCACCACTGCCGGGATACGCCTGCGACGCCGGTCATCGCCAGCGGCCCGAGCGCCTCGAATCGCCTTGGGGCTCGTGCTGCACGATGTTGGCCTCTGCCAGAGGTCGGGCTGACCGCGGCCTGATCCGGGGCTTCGTATGCTGCCGACCGTGGAGTTCGAGCGTCGGCGTCTTCTCGGGGCGATCGCGGCAACAGCGGCCTCCGGAGCCGCCGCGGCATGCGGGAGCAGCCCGCCGCGCCCGACCACCACGGCCCGTTCCGCAGCCGTGACGCCCGGCGCGAGGGCCCCGTACTTCTCCGGCGAGATCGTCCACGGTCCGCGCGGGCGCCGGCAGATCGCCCTGACCTTCCACGGCGCCGGCGACCCGGCCGTCGCGCGGCGGGTGTTGGCCGCGACCGCGGCCGCCGGGGCACAGATCACCGTGCTGGCGGTCGGCACCTGGCTGGACGCCCAGCCGGAGATGGCGCGGCTGATCCTCGCCGGCGGCCATGAACTCGGCAATCACACCCAGAACCACCCCGACATCAACGCGATGAGCCCGCTCGCGGCCCGCGCCGAAATCGCCCAGTGCGCCGAACGGCTGCGGAACCTCACGGGCACCATCGGCAGCTGGTTCCGGCCCTCCCGCACGCCGCACGCCAACGCCATCGTCCGAGCCCAGGCGACCGAGGCCGGCTACCACGCCTGTCTGTCCTACGACGTCGATTCCCTGGACTTCTCCGATCCCGGCCCGGACGCCGTCGTCCGCAACGTGCTCCACGGAGCGCAGGGCGGGTCGATCGTCAGTATGCACCTCGGCCATCCCGGAACCGCGACGGCCATGCCCCCGCTCCTGGAAGGGTTGCGCCGGCGCGGGCTGCGCGCCGTGACGGTCTCCACGTTACTGAGCCCATAACCGGCGCGGAGCCGAAGTCGCAGCGCGTTGCCGCCGGTCGGCGAGCCGTCGGACCTCACCCCGATTCGTCGAGGCACACGGCGTCGTGGAAGGCCATCTCGGCTTCAGCGCGAACTCCGACAGCACGGCCGCCCGACGGCCAGTCGCCGGTGACTCCGCCGAGCGCGGGGTGGCAGCGCGGAACGCCGCGGGCCCAGGGCATCCACGAACGGGCGTGCCGAAAACGCGTTCACTTCGAGGAGCGGAGTCGCTCGGTCAGGACCGCGGCTCGCGGTCCGGAGTCTGCCGCGGCCGACGGGTTCGCGCCGGCAGGTCATCGATCTCCTCGCGGCTCGGCTTCCCGACCTGCTTCGGCTGGTCGTCCGACTTCGGCTGCCTGTTGTCCATATCGGTCTCCCTCTTGTTCGTGATCGTTGTCCACGCTCTGGTTGTGGACCGGGACCCGTTCCACGGCGGAATCGGGCCAGTGAAGACAGTCCGGCGCCGGTAGAAATAGCATCGCTGTTCCCCCGTTCACTACCTGGTAGGGCTGCATGTCACCCAGCGCCGGAACCGTTACCTTGCCGAAGGAGCACGCGTGAGTGAAGTTCGGGTCGCCGTTCTGGACGACTATCAGCGGGTGGCCGCCTCCATGGCGGACTGGGAGGAGTTGCCCGGCGTCTCGACGCGGTTCTTCGCGGAACACATCGCCGACCCCGACGCCCTGGTGGCCGCGCTGGAACCGTTCGAGGTCATCGTGGCGATGCGCGAGCGCACGCCGTTCCCGCGCGACGTGCTCGCGCGGCTGCCGCGGCTGCGACTGCTGGTCACGACGGGTATGCGCAATGCCTCGATCGACCTGGACACGGCCCGGGAACTCGGTGTCGTCGTCTCCGGCACCCGCGGCAGCGCCGGAGGCACGGCCGAGCTCACCTGGGCCCTGATCCTCGGTCTCGTACGGACCGTCGCGGCCGACGATGCCCGGATCCGGGCGGGGCGCTGGCAGGAGGCCGTCGGCCTCGACCTGGACGGCCGTACGCTCGGCGTCGTGGGGCTCGGCCGGCTGGGCGCGCGGGTGGCCCGGGTCGGCCTGGCCTTCGGCATGAACGTCGTCGCGTGGAGCCCGAACCTGACGGCGGAGCGGGCCGCCGAGCACGAGGTGACTCTGGCGGACAGGCGCGAGCTGTTCGGCTCGGCGGACATCGTGTCGCTGCACATGGCGCTGAGCGACCGTACCCAAGGCCTCGTCGGGGAAGCCGATCTGCGGGCGATGAAGCCCAGCGCGTTCTTCGTCAACACCGCACGCGCCGGGCTGGTGGACCAGGACGCCCTCCGGAGAGCGCTGGAAGAAGGCTGGATCGCCGGAGCAGGGCTCGACGTGTTCGACGTCGAACCGCTGCCGCAAGACCACTGGCTGCGCTCCTCACCGCGCACCCTCCTGTCACCGCATATGGGGTACGTCACCGAACAGAGCTACCGGGTCTTCTATTCGCACGCGGTGGAGGACATCGCCGCCTTCCTGAACGGCGCGCCGATCCGCACGCTCCCCACTCGGGGCGTGGCGTCTTTGCCCTGATAGTGACGTTCAGCTTGCGCTTGACTGCGTTAAGTTGGCACTATCTAGGCCCCATACGTCCGTTATCGGGGACGAAAGGGGCTCTCGTGGAGACAACGCCGGAGGCTATCGGAGGCACAGTTCTCCCCCCGGGTGTGGAACCGCTCGAATCCGATGACCCGGCTGTGATCGGTGGCCACCGGCTGGCGGGCAGACTGGCGTCAGGTGGGACGAGCATCGTCTACCTGGCGCGTGATGACCACGGAAGCCTCGTGGCCGTCAAGACCGCACGCGGCCCGAAAGCCGGGCAGGCTCAGGTACGGCACCGTCTCCGGACAGAGGCGGCCTGCGCTCGACGACTGCCTTCCTCTTGCACGGCTCGGCTGCTGGTCGATGGCACCGACCAGACCCGCCCTTACCTCATCCGGGAGTACGTCGAGGGGCCTTCGCTGAAGCAGTTCGTCGAAGACGTGGGACCACTGGAGCCGGCGCAGGTAGCGGCGCTGGCGAAAGCGGTCGCCAAGGCACTCGCCGCCGTCCATCGGGCGGGGGTGATCCACGGCGACCTCGGACCGGCCCATGTCCTGCTGGCAGCCGACGGCCCACGGTTGATCGACTTCAGTATCGCCCAGGAGATCCCCGGCTCCGGCAAGCCCGCCCAGACCGGGGCGGCGGACAACCCGGAACATGCAGCCTCGGAACGCGCCACCGGCGGCCCCGCCGCCCCTGCTTCTGACATCCTCGGCTGGGGCTGCCTGGTCGGCTATGCCGCGACCGGTCGCAGCCCGTTCGCCGACGCCGACGAAGCGGGGCGACCGCCCGTCCCGCAGCCGACCCTGCCCAGCGCATGGGGCGACCCTCTCCGCGGCCTGGTCGATGCCGCGCTCGCCGAGGACCCGGCCGACCGCCCCACCGCCGACGATCTCGTCCTCCGGCTGAACACGGCCGACCGCCCCGCCATAGCCCCGCCGCCAGAACCCGCCACCACGATCCTCGCCGCGCCCGGGCCGGCGACCGGCACCGCCACGCCCCCCGACCAGGCCCCCGGTCCTGAGGCCGGCACCGACCTCCCCACCGCCGCCAGGCGACCGCGCTGGGCCACGGCACTATTCATGGCCTCGGTACCCATCGCTGCGGCACTCGCCGCCGTCATCGTCTTCACCGGCGAGGACGCGAACCACCACATGCCGCTCGGACCCGGCCGTACCACCGCACCACGAGGACAGGAAACGACCGACTCTCATCCCCACGCCTCGCAGGGAGCAGGATCATCGCGGCCGGATGGGCACCAACCCGTAACCGTGGTCGGCGCACACGATACGGCCGACTCACCGACGTCAGACCGCTCGGGCGAACATGGGGGACGCGTCAGACGGAACAAGGCGGATAAAGCGAGTAGGCCGAGTGGCCCGGGCGGTTCCTCCGCTCCGGGATCATCACACGTGCCGTCCGTGTCCTCCCCGGCGGCTCCCTCATCACCGGCCGCGACGCCGACGCCATCTCCCACTGCCTCCCCTACAACGACAGAAACCCGTTAAGTCCCGGTCCCGGCTCGGCCGGCAGGTGGCCGTCAAGGAACTGCGGTTGCCCGACGACCTGGACAGCGAGCAGCGGGCCACTCCTCCGTTCGAGGGCGCGACCGCCGGCGCCGTCCTGGTCGCCGTCGCCACCGACGATCCGGCCCCGATGACCGCCGCGGGGGCGCTCGCGCCCGTCATCAGCGCTCTCCTCCACAAAGACCCGGCACAGCGTCCGACCGCCGACGCCCTCCAGGCGATGCTGACCCGCATCGCACCCGCCGCACCGAACCTCTCCCCGCCCGCGCCCGCCGCGGTGACGGCGATCGAGCCGCCGCTATCACCTGCGGACCACGCACCACCGATGCCCGGCCCGGTTCCTCCGCATCCGCGTCCCGCACCGATCCCGGCTGAATGGGTGGCGGCCCTGCGGCGTATCTCGACCGAGTTCCTTTCCCTGGCCGGCCGTGAGGACAGGCTCGACGTTGAGACCCAGTTGCGGAACCTGTCACTCGACTACTTCGAATTGGCGCAGGCCGACGACACTAAAAGCATCCTCGCCGACCGTTCTGCGGTGGGCATGGAAAGCGAATTACTTCACAGAAGGTCTATTTCCTGAAAGGATCGCCCAAGCGTACAGGGACGTTCTTCTGTGAAGAGGGTGAAGTGGACGGCGGTGAGCTCCTCGGAGGAAGGTATCGGCTCCGCCGACGTTTGGGCCGGGGCGGTATGGGCGAAGTGTGGGCGGCGCACGATGAGGCGTTGGACTGCCCGGTCGCGCTCAAGGCCGTCCTCCCCGGCGAGCACGCTGTTCCCGGGTTGGTCGAACTACTGCGGCGGGAGGCTCGTACCGCTGCTGCGCTGCGGCGGCATCCGGGCATCACAGTGGTCCACGACATCGGGGATCACGACGGCCGACCCTATGTCGTCATGGAGTTGTTGGATGGTCGCGATTTCAATGTGCTGCTCGCCGAGCATCCCGGCGGGCTGCCGGTCGGTTCCGCGGTCTCGCTCATGGCCGCGGTCGCCGAGGCGCTGGCCTACGCGCACGACAACGGTGTGGTGCATCGCGATATCAAGCCGACCAACCTCATGCGTCTGGCCGATGGCGCGGTAAAGATCTGCGACTTCGGCCTCGCCCGCTACGCCGGGGCGACCAGTGGCCTGACCATGACCGGCGGGGTGCTGGGAACTCCGGCGTTCATGGCCCCCGAGCAATGGCGGGCAGGTCACACCGACGCCCGCACTGACCTGTACGCATTCGGTGCGACCCTGTACGCCCTGCTGACGGGAGCCCCGCCGTTCCCCGGCCCGTCCGTCGAACTGTTGCGCGACCAGCACCTCGACAGCCCGCCTCCGCACTTGCGGGACAAGCGTCCGGGGATCTCGCCCGCGCTCGATGACCTGCTGCAGCGCTTGCTGGCCAAGAACCCCGCTGACCGGCCGGCCGATGCCACCGAGGTCGCCGCGACCCTCCGTAATGTCCTCGCCGACCTTGAATCCGTCCTGGTTCCGGAGCCGACCTCCGCCGCGCCGCCCGCGCGCACCCTGGTGACGCTCCCGGCGGCGGCGACCGCCCCCACCACGACCCCGGACGAAGAGGCCGCGCGGCAAGAGCCGCCGCCCTCCGGTCTGAGCCGACGCACCTTGATCCTCGGCGGTGTCGGTTTCGCCGTCGCCGCCACTGGCGCTTCAGCGACCGCGTTCCTCCTTCCCGACCACCACCACTCGGCCACCCGTACCTCGAGCGAGACCAACCAGGACAGCACCAGTCCGCATGAATATTTCACCCTCCCCGGCTACACCGGAGACGTGCACTCGGTGGCCTTCAGCCCGGATGGCAAGACCCTCGCCGGTGGCTGCGGCGACCATGCTGTTCGGTTGTGGGATGCAGCCGCCCACACCAGCATCGCCACCTTCACCGGCCACACAGAGGCCGTGCACTCGGTCGCGTTCAGCCCCGACGGCAAGACCCTCGCCAGCGGCAGCGAAGACAGCACCATCCGGCTATGGGACGTCGCCACCCACACCGCCTTCGCCACCCTCACGGCCAACACCGACGTGCACTCAGTCGCGTTCAGCCCTGACGGCAAGACCCTCGCGGGCAGCTACGAGTTCGGCCAAGTCATGCTGTGGGACGTCGCCACCAAAGCCGAGATGACCTGGCTCACCGGCAGGGGCATCGCCGGGTGGTCAGTGGTGTTCAGCACTGATGGAAAGACCATCGCCAGCGGTTGTGTGGACAACATCATTCTGCTGTACAAAGCCGCCACTCACACCAAGATCGCCGCTCTCAAGGTCGGTGGTGGTCCCCTGAGCGGCGAGAACTCGGTGGCGTTCAGCCCTGACGGCAAACGCCTCATCAGCGGTGGCATGGACAACACCGTTCGCCTGTGGGACGTCGCCACGCACGCCAATATCGCGAGTCTGGCCGGCCATACCAGCAACGTGCAGTCCGTGGCATTCAGCCCTAACGGCAAAATGTTCGCCAGCGGCAGCGGCGACCGCACCATTCGACTGTGGGACGTCGCCACCCAATACAACATCGCCACCCTCGCCGGCCACACCGGCGCCGTGCACTCGGTCGCCTTCAGCCCCGACGGCAAGACCCTCGCCAGCGGCAGCGGGACCGCCCGAGTGTGGAATCTGTCGTGACCCTGAAGCAGGTCCTCTTCGTGATCAACGATCTGCGGTCACGTGTCACCAACGTCCTGGCCAAGTACATCTAGGCCAGCATCTGCTACCCCGGCTGCGCTTAGGGCCGCACCAGAGGGATCGCGCTGCGACGACGGCGCTCGTTCGAATTCGAAGCAGTAGAATTCAGTCATGCCTGATTCACCGCCGTCGCTCGATCCCGTGCAGCTGGGCGCCTACTTCGACCTGATCGAGGTGACCAGCCTCCTCCGGCACGCGGTCGAGCAACAGCTGCGCGAGGCCGGTGATCTCAGTTATGTGCAGTTCCAGCTGCTGGCCCGTCTCGGGGACTCGCCGACGGGCAGCCACCGCATGACCGACCTGGCCGACGGCGTCGTCTACAGCCGCAGCGGTCTGACCTACCAGGCAGGTCTGCTCGAGAAGGCGGGGCTGGTCGTGCGCGCCCCCTCTCCGGATGACGAGCGGAGCGTCACGGTCACCATCACCGATGCCGGACGCGCGCTGCTCGGGAAGGTGCTGCCCGGTCACATCGAGGTGGTCAGCGGCCTGCTCTTCGAGCCGCTGTCGCACGACGACGTCAAGGCCCTCGCCGGCCTGCTGGCGCCGGTGCGCGACCACATGCGCTCGACGCCGCCTCGCTCGGCGGCGCCTCGCCGTCGCAAAGGCGGAGTGTGACGAACCGGTACGCGGGAGGGCCGAGGCGGGCACCTGCGGGCGTGGGTGGGCACCTGCCACCTCTGGGATGACGTCGTTCCAGGGTCAGCTCGCTGCCGCTGCGCCCTCCGGCCGTGCTCGCGCAGGCCGCGGCGGACTTGACCAGTACGCCGTGGCGGCCGGCGTTGGCGATCGCCGACAGCAGCGGGGGCATCGTGGCCAGGACCACCGCGCACGGCGAAGCGACGATCATGAAGGTCATCTCCCGCAGCAGCGATCACCGAATCGGCCGGATCGCGTTCGACCTTGATGCGCAGGGCACCGGTGCCGTTCAGAGTTCTGGGTGCGCCGGTGTGGACCTGGGGCGCACCGCCCAGTAACGGCAGACGGCCCCGGACCGTCGGGTCCGGGGCCGTCGTCGGCTCTGCTAGACGGTGTGCCGCAGGACGATCGTCAGGTTCTTGGTGCCGGCCGGAACCCGGACCGTACCGGCCCTCTGGTCGACGACCGCACCGTTGACCGACACGTTCACGATGTTGTTCCGCAACGCCGGCAGCTCGACGCTGTACGCCGTGACGTCCGACACGTCACCGCTGAACTGGATCAGCACCGCCTTGCCGGCCGTCTTCAGGTGGTAGCCGACCCGGCCGCCGCTCTGCACCGGGTACCGGTCGAGCCCGATCTTCTGGCCGGTCCGGAGCCACTCGTTCGGTACGCCGCGGCCGATGATCAGCGACCCGTCCGACTTCTCGGCGATCAGCGAGTCGAACAGCACCTTGGTGGCGGTCGACTGACCCCACATGTGCTGGTTCGAACCGCCGCCGCCCCGGGCGTGGTCGATGTCCCACGGCGAGCTCGCGCTCGGGTAGTCGACGCCCTCCCACCAGCCGAACGGGCCGCTCATCGTCTTGTCGATCATGTACTGGTAGGCCTTGATCCCCAGGTCCCGGTACTGCTCACCGCGCAGCGCGGAACTGCCGTACCCGGCGTTGTACGCGCTGGAGAAGTACCCGTGCGGGTAGCCGCCGAAGTTGTAGATCGAGTCCGAGATGCCTTTACGCCGGTCGAAACCGTGCGTGTAGGTGGCGTCGATCTTGTCGATCATCGTGCCGGTCTGCTCGGCGCCGAACAGGTAGCCATCCCAGGCCCACCGGCCGAACAGGAACATAGAGGCCCAGTTCGCGTCCCGCGGGTCCTTGCGCGGACCGGTCTCGTTCGGCTCGACCATCGAGATCGGGATGTAGTCCAGCCCGTACTGCTGCATGGTCTGGTCGATCCGCTTGGTCGCGACCTTCAGCAGGTCGTCGTACTCCGCCTTCGCCCACGCCGCCTCGTCGGTCTCGCCGAGCGCCGTGGCCAGGTACCGGTAGGTGGTCAGACCAGTGAGCGCCGACCAGTTGTCGATCGTCCAGTACCCGTGCGAGTCGATCGCGTCGGTCTGCTTGATGATCCCCTTGCCGCCGTCGATCCGGTCGGTCTCGATCGTGTGCGTGTTCTTCTTGATCGTCTCGAACCGGCTGCGGACGAAGTCCTTGTCACCGGTCCGCTGCAGGTACAGGGCGTACGGCCAGCTGTACTTCCACTTCGCGTCGTCGTACTGCAGCTGTGCCGGCAGCGTGGACAGGTAGTCCTTCGCGTACGTGAAGTCGCCGATCGTCAGGAGCGTCGACACGATGCCGATCGTGTCGTGGTCGAACATCTCGTCGTACCCGTTCTCGCCGACGTGCAACTGCTTCTCACCGTTGACGTCGTCGCGAATGATCAGCGTGTAGATGTAGCCGGCCTTGTACGCGTTGATCAGCCGCTTGTCGGGCAGGTCGGTGATGTTCGCGATCGCCGACAGCCGGGTGTTCCAGTACTGGCGCATGTGGGCGTAGTGCTGGTCAAGGCCACCGAGCTGCTGCAGCTGTGTCGCGGTCGGCCAGTCGTACGTGCCGTCGAACCGGTCGGCGGCGACCGCGTAGTCGCGAACCACGGTCCGGCCGGCGTCGATCGTCGTCACGGCCGGGTCGGCCGCCGCGTTCAGCGGGGTCAGCTGGTTCGAGACCCGGGGCAGCCGTGCCTGCTTCGCGGTCGTGTTGGTGACCGTCATCCGCGAGTACGCGACCTCGAAGCGGTTGCCGCCGACAACGACCAGGTCGGCGAAGTTCTGCACCTTCAGGTCGAGGCCGTCCTTGGCGTACTCACTGACGAACGCCGGCAGGTAGCCCTCGCTGTTGTACCACTTGATCTTGCCCGGGATGTTCGGGACTCCGAAGGTGATCATCGCGTTGCCCCGGCTGCGCAGCCGGTAGCTGCCGTCGATGAACGCGATCGGCGCGTTCAGGTCGCCCTCCCAGCCGAACGACGAGGTGAGCCCCGGGTTCGTCACGCTGGTGTACTCGGCGTTGGCCGCCGACGACACGGCCTCGTCGAAGGCTGCCTTGAGCAACAGGTACGACAGCCGCAGCTCGTCGCGCTGGGCCGAGTTGTTCGCGAGGGTCGACTTGGCCGAGGTGATCTCGCTGTCCAGCTGCTTCTGCGCGGACGCGGTCGCGGCGTACACGTCGGCGGCACCGGCCTGGGTGAGCAGGTCCTGGGTTAGGCGGCGGTAGCCGTCGGCCGACGTACTCGCCTGGGCCACGCCCGCGAGGGTGACGTTGCCGGAGCCGTTCGTCTTGCGGAGCAGCTGCGCGCTGACCTTGGCGGAGTCGCCGGCGCCGAGGGTGAGATCGAACATCCTGGTGACCGCGGCGTCGGTGCTGACCAGATCCGTACTCACGAACGTCGGCGTGGTCGCACCGTTGAGGTAGACCGAGATCTTCGCCGTGGCGCGCCAGGCGCCGGAGACGAAGCGCACCGTACGGCCTTCGGCCGCGGCCGGGACGGTGAGGTCGTAGCCGTACGGCGCGGTCAGGTCGACGTTCTCGCTCGCGTCGTCGGCGAAGAAGATGCCGCCGTGACGTGTGCCCGGCTCGGCCGCGGTCGGCGTACCGTTCGTCCACGTGTAGCTGACCGGGTTGTCGTTCTGGGCGCCGATCGCGCCGCCGACCTGCCGGTTCGTGACTGCCAGCCGGGACGTCGAGTCCGGGACTCCCGTACGGCGGTTCACCGTCGAGCCGTCGAGGTGCAGCCAGTCGTCCGGGCCGTCGGCGGTCAGGTTCATCGAGACCGGTGCGGCGGTCGCGGTCAGGCTCGGGTCGGCCGCGGATTTGACCAGCGAGAGTGCGGCGGCGGACAGCGACAGGTTCCCGGCCGCCTGGAGCTTGGAGGCGAACTTGGCCGTGACCACGACGCCTTCGCCCGGGCGGATGGTCACGCTGTAGCGCTTCACGGCCGCTGTCCCGCCGGCGGTGACCGGCGTGGTGTACGCCGTACCGCTGCCGTCGGCCGCTGCGACGGTGACGGCGCCGGTGGCCTGCCAGATCCCACCCACGAACACCAGGCGCCGTGGCGAGTCCGCGGCGGGCACCTTGATCCGGTAGCCGGCGTCGTGGGCGGTCGTGTCACCGACGGTCGTGGTGTCGTAGTTGAAGACACCGCCGGTGGTGACGCCTGATGCCGAGGTCGGTGCGGCACCGTCGGACCAGCCGAACGCGACCGGGCTGTCGCCCAGCTGGGTCCGGCCGCCGGCGGGGTTCAGGTCGTCGACGGTGATCGACGGTGTCCCGGCCTTGCGGTCGACGCCGGACCCGGTGACATGCACCCAGTCCAGGTCGCCGTACGTGGTCAGGTCCATGGCGCCGGCGACCGCGCGGCCGCTCGGGAGGTTCTCGACGTTCACCACGAACGGGTCGGCCGGCGGCGCTGCCGCCCGAGCTGTGGAGGTGGAGACCACTGCGGTCACCACGAGTGTCCCGGCGGCGACGGCCGCGAGCAGTCTCGATCCGGCTCTCATCTTGTGTCCCTTCAGGCGGTCGGCACAGTGACGCGCGCCGGAGCAGCGACTCGGGCGCGTGCCGGGAGTTCGGTCGGTACTACGGCTCGCGGGTGCGCGGTCCGGGGAGGCTGGAGCCGCGGACGATCAGCTCCGGTTCCAGCAGTACGTGCTGTGGGTCGCGGGGATCGCCGGCCATCAAGTGGTCGACGGCCTGGATCAGGTGCCGGCCGACCTCGTCGATCGGCTGGCGGAGCGTGGTCAGGCCCGGACTCACCAGGGCGGCGGTCGGCGAGTCGTCGTACCCGGTGATCGCGACGTCGGCCCCGGGCCGCAGGCCGCGCTCGTGCAGGGCGCGCATCACGCCGAGCGCGAGCGTGTCGGACGCGCAGACCAGTGCGGTGGCGGGGCGGGACGAATCGAGCATGCGGTGCGCGGCCTGGCGGCCGGCCTCCAGCGAGTCCACCACCGCGGCCTGCAGGTCGGTCTCGAGCTCGCGCTGCCGGCACGCTTCGAGCCAGCCCTCGCGACGGTCCTGGCCGAGCTCGGACTCGGTCGGCCAGCCGATGTGGCCGATCCGCCGATGACCCTGCGCGGCCACATGTTCGGTGGCGGCACGGGTACCGGCGCGGCCGTCGACATCGACCCACGCCAGGCTGTCGTCGCCGTCCCAGGACCGGCCGAACGACGCGAACGGCACACCCCAGGACCGCAGCGCGGCGACCCGGTCGTCGTTGTGGTGCGTCTCGGCCAGGATGAACGCGTCGATGGACGTCTTCTTCAACAGGTCCCGGTACGCCTTGATCTCGCCGGCCTGGCCGTCCTCGGCGTGACACAGGATCAGGTGGTATCCGGCCTCGACCGCGGCGGCGTTCAGTACGTAGAGGAAGTCATCCATCAGCAACGACGCCTTGTCCGGCCGCGACGGACGCATCTTGAACGCGATCAGCGACGAGCTCCGGTTCCGCAACGCCCGCGCCGACAGGTTGGGCTCGTACCCCAGCTCCGCCACCGCCGCCAAGATCCGCTTCCGCGTCTCCGGCGCCACCCGGTCCGGGTTGTTCAACGCATTCGACACCGACTGCGCCGACACCCCCGCCCGCTGCGCCACCTGTACCAACGTCACATGCCCATGCGGCGCGGGCCCCCGAGACGTGTGCTGCGGAACCATTGCCATCTCCTGGGCAGATATTAACGTTAAAAAGATCGGCAGCAAGCTACTGAGTCCTCCCTGCGCCGTCAAGGGGTCGACCCAGAGCCTGAAGTTTTAACGCTAGACAGTCAGAGCAGTCGGCTGGCGGGCCACTCCGGACGTGCCGGCCCCCATCCGGTCACGACACACCTAGCGGTTAGGGGTCAGCACCAAGTCAGCACCGCGTGGGGAACCGACGGGAAACAATGGGGTCTGCCGAGCAATCACCGATCGACATGCAGCGTGATCAAACCCAGCACGGTCGATCACGCGTAACGCACCTGACCTGCGAGAATGCTAGCGGACCGGCAATCCTGTGAGCGTGCGGCCGATGATGAGGCGCTGGATCTCAGACGTGCCCTCGAAGATGGTGAGGATCTTGCTGTGCAGGGCAGTTTCCGCAGGTCAGGGGCACATCGGGGTGGGTCGGGTCAGCACGGGGTCAGCACGGGTCGGTCAGCGGTCCGTTTGACCATCACGGTGGGCGGCGTCAAGGACATCTCGCGCGCGTTCCCACGAGCCAGGCACCAGGTGCCCGTAGATCCGGTAGGTCACCTCGATGCTCTTGTGCCCCAGCCAGCGGGAGCTGCCGCACCGTGTTCCGCGCTGCCAGTACGTACCGTTTGATCCACGTTCGTCGCCCCAACTCTGGCCGACCAGGCTGCTGCCGTACCGGGTACTGCCGGACTGTGCCGCGACATCCGAGCAAACGACGAGCGAACAGCGTCGTCCCGGGATCTCGTGCCCCTTATTCCTCTGTGCAGGCCAAGCCGTACGGGGGCCGCCTTGTGCCTGCTCCCGCCGCGGCGAACCCCTCACGGACCTGATCGAGGAAGGACCGTGCACCGGCCGGGGACCACCGTCGCGTTCCGCCCGCCCCGGAGATCTTCCGCACCGGCGAGTTCTCCGCCCGGCTGATCCGCGCCGGACTCCGGAAGATAGCCTTTCCTGCATCCAGGGGTGGCCGTGCGGTTCACCGACCATCGCACCGGAGGGGAGGCGGAATTCATTTGCACGGGCGGGGTGCGCGGCTTCCTCGACCGCGAGCCGTAGTAGCTGCCGGCTATGTTTCCGTGATGGCGAGGTGGTCGACGGTCCCCGCGCGCCATTCGACCAGGAAAAGGGTCGCGTCGTCGGTGGTGACCCCGCCACGTTCCCGCATCAGCGCGTGGGACAGGGCCCGCACCATTTCCCGCACGCTCTGGCTGACGCGCCCAGTGGTCTCGACGAAGTCGATCAGGCGTTCCTCACCGAACTGCTCTCCACCGGTCTTGTGCTCCTCGATGAGACCGTCGGTGAAGAACAGGACCCGGTCGCCGGGGCGAAGCGCTTGTTCGCTGATCAGAGGCTGGGCGCCGCCGAATCCGACCGGGAGGGTTCCGGGGCTCTCCAGCCTCTTGATCACCTGACGATCGCGGATCAGCAGCGGTGCGGGGTGCCCGGCGTTGACCCATTGCAGGTGCCCTGTTGTGATGTTCAGACGCATCATCTGCGCCGTGACGAAATGGTCGGGCCCGAACTGTTCGTCGATGGAGGTGTCCATGAAGGCGTACAGTTCAGCGAGTCCGATGTCGGCGCGTCTGGCGTGCCGGTAGGCGCCGATGGCCACGGTGGCCAGTACGGCGGCGTTCAGTCCGTGGCCCATCGCGTCGATGACAGCCATGTGAAGGATGTCGTTGTTGAGGGCATAGTCGAAACTGTCGCCGGCGACGTCGTAGGCCGGCTCGAGGATTCCGGCCACCGCGACCTGCGGAGTGACCATGGCCAGCGGGGGCAGCAGTGACCACTGGATCTCCGCGGCCACGCTCATCTGCTCGCGACGCCTCGCCCGGACGAACTCATCGGTGTAGCTGTTCTTGGTGACCAGCGCGTCGGCGACCAGACCGGCCAGTCGCCGCAGCAACCGCCGGTCGTCATCATCGACGGATTCAAGGGTGACCGCCATGACCCCCACTTCGTCGCTACCGTCCAGCAGCGGCAGGAACATCCGTACGCCGTCGGCCAGCGGCTGTTCGACGGGGGTCGCGCGAAGAAAAGCCCGGCCGGCCGGGGAGTCATCGATGCTCTCAGCGGCGCCCCCCGTGAGCCCCCGACCCGAGAGAGGCGCGAGCGTCAGGTGGTCATAATCCTGCAACAGGATCGAGATGTCCCGACCACCGATTTTGGCGACCTCTTCCGCGACCAGCGGGGCGATGAGCTCGGGCGGCATCTCGTGAGCTCGGTCCAGCAGTGCCCCCAGCAGCCGCTCACCGAACCCTTCCGATCGATCAATCGCGATCTTGCGAGACTCCGGCTCGTTCTTCATGTCCCCACACCAGCCTTTGCCCGTAACGTCTCATGTCACCTGTTCCACGCGGCTGACGCGATCGATCCCCATCGCGACGGGCGGATGCCGCTCCACGCGCCTCAACGGGGCTGATGCAGATCAGCGCCATCGGCACAATGGCGTGCGCCGATGGCTCGGCATCGCGCCACCACCACCGTCCTCCACAATCGCATCTTCACCGTGCTGAAGGGGCATGGGCGTGCTCCTCGTACAGGCTCGCACGGTGAGCGTCCCCTCCCGCTTCGGAGAGCGTCGGGTCACCCGCCACCTGCGGGGAGTCGCTTGGGCGCCCAAAGCCATGCGCCCGGAGACATCCGAACGGGCGGAGCCGCTGATCTGTTCGGCAGTCATGTAGTGTCGGCAGGTAGATGCCCCTTCGTCTCACGCCGGGCACCGCAGGGCTGGTGCAGCCGCAGCCAGGGCCTACCCAGCCGGTCTGGACGACGCGTCCAGCCCTTGCACGCGGGTACGACCCGCCACACGGGCAAGGGCCACCCTCGGCGGGTAGACGATGGAGCCACGATCATGAACGATCGATCACCAGCCGCCTCGCACGGCCCCCCAGGCAGGCCGCCTCCGACGGCCATCAGGCCGACTCCGCCATCGCTCCCGCCGGAGATCTTCGCCACGAAGAGTGGGCCGCACCGGTCGCACATCATCGGAGACGATCGAGCACCGATGGCAGCGGCAGGGCCACCCGGCGACGGTGCGGCACCAGGTCCGCCGACGACGCGTGAGTTTCAGCCACGCGAAACGTCCGAAAGGCGCGCCGATGGCGGTCTGCCGGCAGCGCCGAATCGCGATTCCGGTGCTCCAGAGGAGCCCTCGGACGGCCACGCAGGAGACTCGGCCAGGGCGGTATGGCAGAGCCTGACCGACGAACATGACCGCGTCGCCGGCAACCTGAACGACACCATCGTCCGCCAGATGTTCGCCGTGAGCATGCACCTGCACATCGCCTTGACGCGGATCGACGACGCCCACGCGACCGAAAGGATCTGTCACGCCATCGGCGGGCTGGACGAAGCCATCAAGGATCTTCGCCTCACCATTTTCGGGTTCCACCAGTCCGAACTCGGTCCACGACCGTCGCCCTGCCGACACCAGCAGCGATCGTAGCTGTGGACCGATGTTCGCAGGCACGAGAACGGTTTCGTCCTCGGCCGCACGGGCGGAGCCGGGCGATGCTACGACCAGGGCTCCGGTGAGCCGAACCGGTCCTCGTTCGAGCCAACGGCCGTACGTGCCCGGCGTTCGGTGAACCGGGTCGCCGCCACCTCCAGCCGTTCCAGGAACTCCGCCAGTTCCTGGCGTGCCTTGTCCCCGTCGCCGTTCAGGTCTTCCCGTTCGAAGACCCGCCATTGCCGCAGGATGGGGAGCACGACGTCGTCGAGGTGGACGCGCAGATCGTAGATGCCCGCGTTGGCGATGGCGACGGATTTGCGAAGGAAGCCGTCGATGGTGTGGCCGGGCATCTGGAAGTCGGTCACGACGTCGGTGACGGCGCGCATGGTCGCGTTCGGGGACAGCTCGAAGGCCGCGGCGAGCAGGTTGCGGTAGAAGAGCATGTGCAGGTTCTCATCGGCGGCCACCCGTGCCAGCAGCCGCTCGCACACGGGGTCTCCCGAAACCTTGCCGGTGTTGCGGTGAGAGACGCGTGTCGCCAACTCCTGGAAGGAGACATAGGCCAGGGTGTGGAGCATCTTGTCGCCGTGGTCGGCCTGGTAGCCGCCCTGCATGTGCGTCATGCGCGCCCGTTCGAGCGCGACCGGGTCGACGGCCCGGGTGACGGTGAGGTAGTCGCGGATCACGATCCCGTGCCGGTTCTCCTCCGCCGTCCAGCGGTCCACCCAGGTCCCCCACGCGCCGTCCCGGCCGAAGATGGTGGAGATCTCGCGATGGTAGCCCGGTAGATTGTCCTCGGTGAGGAGGTTGACGACCAGCGCCTCCTTCGCGGAGGGCGAGATCGTCGAATCCTCGGGCGACCACGACTCGCCGTCCAGCGGGCCGTCGTAGTCCCGGCCGAGGCTCCACGGCACGTACTGGTGCGGGAACCACTCCTTCGCCGTGGCCAGATGACGGTCGAGTTCGGCCGCGACGACGGGCTCAAGCTCGGTGAGCAGCTCGAATGTCGTCGCCGGCCCAGATGTGTACGGCATATGATCCCCCGAATGGTGGCATGAACGGCGCCTCGTCGGCGTCAGTGATCTTTATCCCCTGAGCCTGCTCTCCCACGCCCGGTGTCATGGTCACGGCGGGGTTCGGTCGTCCCCACCCATGGGGAAGTCGTCGGCTCATGGGTCAGGCGGTCACGCCGCCGTGCGGTGAAGGGCCGGCAGGTGGCCGAGCCGTGTGGCGGCGAGGATGGGGGAATGACGAAGGCGCGGCCGAGCCCGGTGATGCGCGGGAGCCGGGTCACGTCGCGTCGGGATCCCGCCCCGCCTGCTCCCGATCCGTGAATGGGCGACCGTTACGCCGAGTCAGAAAGTCACGCCTCTTCCGCGGACCGTAACGACAACGCGGGCCGCGACGACGAGGGAGAAGTTGACGAGGAGCGTATGAGGCTGGTTGCTTCCCTGCTCGGCGACCACCAGCCGCGCCACCGCTCCATTCTGCATCCAGCCCGCCAGCTGATCTTCCGTGGGGGGCTCGTCGAGGAGTAGCAGCTTCCAGTCCGTGGTCTGTCCCACCACCCGCAGATGAAGCTCGGCCATGGGCTTGGATTCAGGCATCTCGATCCCCGTCGTCGCCTCAAAGGGAAGTCTATGACGTGGACACGGCCGGGGTCCCCGGTGGGTGGGACCGCATGTGCGGGACCCGCGCCTCCGGCGCGAGCCCCGCGACACGTTGCCCTGATGTCAGGCGGGAATGATGTTCTCGGCCTGCGGGCCTCGCTGGCCCTGCGTGATGTCGAACTGGACCTTCTGCCCCTCCTGCAGCTCACGAAATCCCTGAGCGGCGATGTTCGAATAATGCGCGAAGACGTCGTTACCCCCGTCTTCGGGCTGAATGAAGTGGGCTCCAGCCGCCGAGATACCCCAAACCGGAGAGGAACCCGACATGAACAAGAATGCGCCTGTGGTCAAACCAGCAGACGCACATAAAATCTATGGGAACCAGAACTGCAACTATCGCCAAGTTATCACTTGAAAACAAATCCGCAGCTCGGTCGCATCGAAACTTCATCGTCCGTTGCGCCGAGCCTGTCGCTCGGCAATGGCGGCCACCACCTCGGTGACATGGCGGCGGCACACTGGATCACGAGAATGACGTCCGCTGAACCAATCGGTGTCCACGACCAGTTCTGCGGGGTCGCCACAGAGGCAGGCGTCCGGCGCGCCCGGCGGCAGGGGCTGGACGTGTGGCCGCTGGTCGGCCCGTCTCGGGCGGAGATCCACGGTCTCAGGATGATCGGCCCGCTCGGTCCGGCCGGCGTCGGGAGGGTGTCCGCTGGGAACGCTCCGCGGTCTCGGTGCTTTGGGGGCTCGTGCGTCGAGTGGCCAGATGCCGGACATCATGCCCTGTCCGCGCGGCTGTCGGGTGGTCGGGGTGTCATGTCCGCCGGCCCGTCCCGGCCGTGGGCCTGCTCCGCGAGCGTCTTCACGCGCTGACGTTCTGGGTTGCCGCGAGTCGCGGGGAGCGGCGGTTCCGCCGGCCGCGACGGCCCGGCGCGGAGCCGCCGTTCCGGGAGCCTGGGGCGCTTGGAGAAGGCAGGGTGACGGGGATGCCGGAGGGCGTGCGGGCGCCGGTGATGCGGCTGAGTTCGGCATCGCCGGACCGTACGCGCGTGGAGTGGGGCGTGATGCCGGCGGTGGCCATCAGCTGATCCATTTCGCGGCGCTGATTCGGCAGGACCAAGGTGACGACCGTACCGGATTCGCCGGCGCGGGCGGTGCGGCCGCCCCGGTGCAGGTAGTCCTTGTGGTCGTTGGGCGGGTCGACGTTGACGACCAGGTCCAGTCCGTCGATGTGGATGCCGCGCGCGGCGACGTTGGTGGCGACCAGTACGGTGACGTCTCCAGTGCGGAACTGCTCCAGGGTGCGGTTACGCTGCGGCTGGGACTTGCCTCCGTGCAGTGCCGCGGCGCGTACGCCTCCGGTGAGGAGCTTGCGGGTCAGCCGGTCGGCGGCGTGCTTCATGTCGACGAACATGATGACGCGGCCATCGCGGGCGGCGATGTGCGCGGTCGTGTCATGCTTGTCCGCCACCGTGACGTGCAGCAGGTGGTGCTCCATGGTGGTCACCGCCCCCGCCGACGGGTCGACCGAGTGGGTCAC
>NZ_JBFAUM010000010.1:0-230026 GCF_040679195.1 Actinoallomurus sp. NPDC052308
ACACCGGCTCGCTGCCAGCGGCGGAACAATCCATAGACCGCTTGCCAGGAGCCGTAACACTCCGGGACATCCCGCCAGGGCGCCCCGACGCGGACCCGCCAGCGGATCCCGTCGATGAGCTGGCGTTTCGTCCACTTCGACGGTCGGCCTGGCCGGGTGGGCACGGGCAGCAGGGGTTTCAGCCTCGCCCATTGCGCATCAGTCAGGTCGAACCGCCTCGTCACCGCTAGGGTGGCCACGAGGCCTCCGGTTACAGGTTCTGCTTGGTCGCTGAACCACCTACCGGAGGCCTCGCTACTTATCGAACACGACACGCCGTCATCCCGGACACAAACCGCACTTCGAGACAGCCCCTAGGTCCGGCATCTGGTACGCCATCGCCAATTTCGGGGACGACTCCCCCTACCTGTCGATCGCCACGAGCGGCGACTACGTCCAGGTCAAATAGCACGAATGGCGCGGTGGCGGCTCCGGGCAGGGCTCAGAGCCACCGCCGCACGCATCACAGGTCGTGGCCGGAGCGGATGGCGTGCAGCCAGGCGGACGCCTCGGCGAAGTCGCTGTCGTGGGTGCCCCGGCGGATCTCGATGCGGCCCTGGTCGGCGCGCGGGTAGCTGCCGAGGAACCGCACGTCGGAGCAGATGCGGCGCAGGCCCATGAGCGCCTCGCCGACCCGCGCGTCCGCCACGTGGCCCTCGCAGTCGATCCAGAAGCGGTAGCGGCCGAAGCCGTCCCCGGTCGGCCGGGACTGGATCAAGGTCAGGTTGACGCCGCGGACCGCGAACTCGGTGAGGAACTCCAGCAGCGCGCCCGGATGGTCGTCGGTGAGGTACGCCATCAGCGAGGTGCGGTCGAAGCCGGTCGGCGCCGTGGGCGGGCCGGGCGGCCGGACGAGGACGAACCTGGTCACCGCGCCCGGGCGGTCGGCGATGCTGTCCGCGGCGGGCACCAGGCCGTACCGCTCACCCGCGATCGGCGCGGCGATCGCGGCGTCGTAGCCCGAGGTGGGGTCGGCGACCGCCATGGCGGCGCCGGCGGTGGACGTCCCGGTCGCCACGTGGGCGTGCGGGAGCGTACGTGCCAGCCAGCGACGGCACTGCGCGTGCGCATGCGGGTGGGTGCAGATGTTCTTGATGTCCTCCAGCGCGGTACCCGGCCGGACGAGCAGCGCGAACTCCACGGGGAGGAGCACCTCGCCGGTGATGAGCAGCATGTCGCCGTCGGCGAGCTCGTCGACGGACGTGGGCACCGGGCCCTCGACGGAGTTCTCCAGAGGGACCATCGCGGCGTCGGCGTCACCCCGGCGGACGGCGTCCAGGGCCATCGGCACGGTGGTGAACGGCTCGCGAACGCCCTGCCGCGCCTCGGGCAGTGTGAGGAGGGCGGCCTCGGTGAAGGTGCCCTCAGGGCCGAAATACGCGAAGCGTTCGGGTCGGTCGGCCGGTGCCGCCGCGTTTCGCGGGCTGTCGTCGGTCACGGAGTCCCCTCATGCCGCTGCTGAACAGATCCGGCGTCATCCCAGGTTACGGGCGGTCTCGTGCGGATGAGCACCGGTCGCCCGTCACGTGGACGCGGGGGGTCGCCCGTTCACGCCGATGTCGCGCCCGTCGTCGAGCCGGATCTGCGGCCCCTGACCGAGCCTGGCCGCGCGTACGACCTGGTCCTCTTCCGGAGAGAGCAACTGGAGACTGCGGCCACTGCTTACGATCTTGGCATAGGTGCGGGTCTCGGTGCGCCCGTTGATCGAAGTGAGCACGATGCCGTCTCCCGCGGCGTTGAGCATGGCGAGGGAGAAGGACAGGCCGCCGGCGTCCTCGCGCAGCGCGTCATAGTGGACGATCGCGACATCGCGGATGGCCCGGCCGTCGGTGACGTCGGCGCTCGTCTCCAGGCGACGGCGCACCATCTCGACGCACTCCTCGACCGCCTGCGCCGCGCGGCGCCGAGCGGTCAGCCCGGTATAGAGGCCGAAAAGCCCGATGCCGACGGAGGCCAGGGCGATCGTGATGAGGATCACGGTCCGAGCGTACCCACCCGAGGCTCGTCACGCGACGCATCCACGCGATCACTTTCGGATTCGCGTTCCGGAATTTTCCCCACGGACCGTCGCCGATGGAACACGAAGAGGAGTCCGAGCGCCCCGAGACCGTACGCGTCCTGCACGATCCGTCCGATCGGGCGGGGGCCGATGTGGTAAGCGAGCAGGTCGATCCCCCACCACGGGATCGTCAGGACGTAGAACAGCCAAACCCCGGCGGCGAGCGCGAGCGCCTTCCGGCCGCGGCCGGTCCCGACCAGTGCGCCCAGGACGACGACCAGCCAGGCGAGATGGTGGATCCAGGACACCGGCGAGACGAGCACCCCCACCAGCCCGGTGATCGCGATCCCGCCGATCTCGTCGCCCATGAGCGCGGTACGGCGCGCGGCGCGGAAGCCGACGTAGGCGATCACGGCCGCGCACAGCAGCCACAGCGCACTCGCGACGGAGTCCGGCAGGTACGCCCGCAGCAGCATGCCCCGGATCGACTGATTCGTCGTGGCGGTGTTCGAACCCAGCCGTTCGCTGTCGAACAGGGCACGGAACCAGTAGTCGGCCGAGTCCGCCGGCAGGATCAGGAACGTCCCGAGCGAGACGACCGCCGCGCCGACGACGGCGGTGACCGCCTCCCGGCGGCGGCCGGTGACCAGGAAGTAGACGATGAAGACGCCCGGCACCAGCTTGATCGCGGTGGCGAGCCCGACGAGCAGGCCCCGGGGCCAGCGCGTACGCGGCGCGGCGCAGTCCGCCACGCACATCGCCATGAGGAAGACGTCGACCTGCCCGAACCGGAACTGGTCCCGCAGCGGCATCGGGTACGCGCACAGCGCGACGATGATCCCGGTGAGGACGGGCGCCCAGCCGGGGAAGCGCGCGAGCAGGGGACGGAACGCGTAGCGGACCGTGATCGTCAGAGCGAGCAGGATCAGCGCGGCCCAGAGCCACTGGGCGACGCTCCACGGGACGAAGGCGAGCGGCACCGCGATCAGCACGGCGAAGGGCGGATAGGTGAACGGCAGCAGTTGCGGCGGCTGGGTCATGAAGTCGTAGACCGGCGCGCCGCGCAGCACGGCCTGCCCACCGGAGCGGTAGACGTCCAGGTCGACCATCCGCTGGTCGGGCGCGTTGGTCAGCCACTGCAGCGCGAGCGGCCCCACCGCGGCCACGACGATCGCGAGACCCGCGACGACCATCGCGATCTCGCGTTTCGTCCTTCGCTCAGCCATGGGTCCATCCTGTCCCACGTCGAATACTGCTCGGAGCGACCCGGTCGGGGACCCGGCGGTACGTCGACCGGGGGCCGGGGGCGGCCGGTCGGGACGCGAAGATCGCAAAGCGGCGTACCCCGGCGAGCATGGTGGACACGGCACTAGCCTGGGGACGTCCCAAGATTCCGGAGGTGATCGTGGCACGGCCACGAAAGGCGGAACGTCACCGTTTGGGCACGGCGGTCGCCGCGTTGGTGGTGTTCACGGCCGTGTCGCTGGGCCTGCTGCCGGGAGTGGCGGCCGCCGCGCCGGCCGACCCGACCGGCCCGGTCGTGAGTCCGCCCCCCACCACCGGACCGACGGCCGCCGCGTCGCCGACACCGGGCACCGCGAGTCCCACGCCGACCACCTCCACCGGACCGGCCTCGAAGACCGCGGGCGCGTCCTCCAACGGCCGGGGGCGGGTACTGCTCATCGGCGTTCCCGGGCTGCGCTGGAGCGACATCCGCCGGACCGGCACCCCGAACCTCTGGAACCTGACCGGCCAGGCCGCCGTCGGCGCGCTCTCGGTGAAGACGGTGGCCGGCCACACCTGCCCGATCGACGGCTGGCTGACGGTGTCGGCCGGGCAGCGCTCCCAGTTGCGCCACGGCAGTTGCGGCCTGCCGGCCGCGCCGACCGGCACGACCGTCCCGGGCTTCCCCGGCATGCGCGAGGACAACGCGAACAGCAAGTACGGCTCGAAGCTGGGCCTCCTCGGTGACGCGGTGCACGGCGCCAAGGGCTGCACGCTGGCGATCGGCCCCGGCGCGGCGGTCGGCGCGGCGGACCGTACCGGCCGCGTGGACCAGTACTTCCCCTCGGTCGACAAGACGCCCGCCGACGCGTGGTCGCACTGCGCGCTCACGGTGGTCGACGTCGACGACGTCGTCCGGGCCTACGTCGACGCCGGAGTCGACGTGGACGGCCACCAGGTCCGGGTGACGCCGAAGGACCGTGCGACGGCCGCGTCGGCCGCCGACGCACAAGTCGGCCGGATCCTGCGGGCGACGCCCGCCGGCACGACCGTGCTGCTGGCCGGCCTGTCGGACAACACCGGCAGCTCACGCCTGCACGTCGCCATGGCCACCGGGCCGGGCTACACCCCGCGGTACCTGACGGCGAACTCCACGCGCACGGTCGGCCTGGTCACGCTGACCGACGTGACGTCGACGATCCTGCACACGCTCGGCGTCGCGCAGCCGAAGGACGCGGTGGGCTCGCCATGGCGGCCGGACGGCCGGAAGTCGGCGTCCGTGTCCCGCGTGGTGCACGCGATGGCGGACCGCGACACCCACGCGCGGATCTACAGCCGCTACGTCTTCCCCTTCTATATGGTCCTCATCGCGGCGCAGCTCGCCCTGTACGCGTTCGCGACGGTGGCGCTGCGCCGCAAGAGCGACCGGCGGCTCGCGGCGACCAAGGTGCTGGCGCTGGCCGCCGGGGCGCTGCCGGTGGCGTCGTTCCTGGCCAACGCCGTCCCGTGGTGGCGGAGCGGGCAGCCCGCGCTGACGTTGACGCTCCTGATCCTGGCCGGCGTCGTGGTGATCACCGCGGCCGCGGTGGCCGGGCCGTGGCGCCGGTCCGTGACCGGGCCGGGCGCGGTCGTCGCCGGGGCGACCGCGCTGTTCCTGAGCCTGGACGTGATGACCGGCAACCACCTGCAGAACTGCAGCATGCTCGGCTACACGCCGGTCGTCGCCGGCCGGTTCTACGGCTTCGGCAACACGACGTACGCCCTGTGGGTCACCGGGTTGATCATCGCGGCCGGCGCGCTCGCGGGCCTGCTGATCGCCAGGCGGGGCGACCGCCGTCTCCTCCCGCTCGCCGTCGTCGTCGCGGCCGGGGTGATCGCGCTCGTCATCGACGGCGGGCCGATGTGGGGAGCGGACTTCGGCGGCATCATCTCGGTGATCCCCGGGTTCACCGTGTTCGCGTTCATGCTGACCGGACGCCGGATCCGCCTCACTCGGGTGATCGCAGTGCTTGTGGCCGGGGCCGTGCTCATCCTGGGTATCTCGTTCCTGGACTCGCTGCGGGCGAACCCGACCCACATCGGGGAGTTCTGGAACGAACTGACGAGCGGCGACGCCGGAACGGTCGTATTCCGGAAGTTCCTCGGCATGATCGGCACGTTCGCCAACTGGAAGCTGTCGGTGATCATCGTGCTGGGCATCGGGTTCCTGTTCTTCGCCCTGCTGCGGCCGCTGGCCTGGCGCGCCGCCGCGCTGCACATGGCCTACGAGCGCGCCCCCGCGCTGCGGGCCACGCTCGCCGCGGCGCTGGTCACGACGGTGGTCGGCATGCTCGTGAACGACTCCGGCACGGCGATCCCCGCGATGGCGTTCACGGTCGCGGTTCCGCTGGCGCTCGCGGCGAGCGTACGGGCGCTGGAACTCGCCGGGCCCGAAGCGCCACCACGACCAGAGCGATCAGAAGAGCCGTCAGCAAGCACGGGGTGACCCGCGAGCGCACGTCGGTGATCAGCCAGTCGAGGGAGCGCGGGAGGCCGGCGAGCCGCGGGTCGCGGGCCGGCAGGTAGGCCAGGGCCAGCAGGCTCGTACGGGCCAGGAGCAACCCGTCCAGCCGTGACCAGGGCACGAGCGCCAGCGTCGCCCAGCCGAGGCCGTCGTACCAGGGCAGGGCGTACGGCGCGGCGAACAGCCAGGCGATCGCCAGCACGGCGCTGATCCGCAGGGCGTCCTCGCCGGCCGGATCGGCGGCGACACGGACGTCCCGTACGCGCGGCCGGGGCGCGGCGCGCAGGAGCAGGGCGGCCAGGACGGCGGTCAGGAGGATGGCGGCGTCCTGCACGGCCGAGCGCGGCAGCGTCAGCAGGAGCCCGCCGTTCGTCCCGGCGAACAGGTGCCAGGGGGTGGCCAGCGCGACCGACTTGGACGCCCGGTCGAGCTGGTCGAACGCGTGCGGCCCGGCCATGAGGTACGCCAGGCCGGTGACGGCGAGCGCCGCGCCGGGCAGCGACAGGAGCCGGACGACCGCCGCACGGGCGCCCGGCCGCACGGCCGGTCGCGCGGCGCCGGTGGCACGGCGGGCCTCCCACCACTCGCGCAGCAGGATCCAGCCCGGCCCGGCGCCGACGATCGCCACGTTGAGCTTCACGGCCGCCCCGGCGCCGATGAGGATCCCGGCGGCGGCGCAGCGGCCGAGCGTCCGGGCGTCCTGCCGGCTCGACCACGGCGGGTCGGGCAGCGCGAACACCACCAGCCCGGCGACCGCGAAGGCGAGCGCGAGGACGTCGTTGTGCGCCCCGCCGACCACCGCGTACAGGATGAGCGGGTTGGCCGACCACAGCAGCGCGGCGCGCAGCCGGCGGTCGCGGTCGCCGCGGGCGGCGTGTGACAGCAGCAGGCCGACGGCCAGGAAGGCGAGCACCTCGGTCACCGACATCACGAAGACGGTGAGCCGGGCGGAGTCCCCGCCGATCAGCGAGGCGAGGGTCTGCTGCGCCGTCGCGATCGGCCCGTACAGTGTGGGGGCGTTCCGCCAGTCCTGCACCACGCCGACCACCGGATCCGCGGGCAGGTCGCGCGCCGCCGTGGCGTACGGGTCGTTGCCGGTGACCGCCATGCGGCCGTACGCGGCGTAGTTGAGGTGGTCGGCCGAGCCGATGGGCGGCATGAACATGAACGCGACCGCCGCGACGGCACCCGCGATCAGCAGGATCCGCGGCCGGATCCACCAGCCGCGCCGGGACGCGTAGAGGCACGCGCCGAGGCCGAGCGCCGACAGTCCGACGCCGGCCGCGGTGAGCGCGAGGACCAGGTGCGCCGAGGGATGCACGGCGAGGGAGTACGGCGGCTGTCCGGCCGATCCGGGCAGGACGGGCTCCATCACCGAGGGTCCGAGCAGCGCGACGGCCAGGAAGCAGCCCAGGCCGAGCGCGCCGGCGGTCAGCCCCGCGAAGCCCAGTCGGTCAGCGCGGGTCACGACGCAGCCGGGCCAGTTGCCGCGCCACGGCGGGCTCCCGGGCGGCGAGCGCCCGCCCGACGTCCCGGAACTGCCGCGCGCGGTGGACCTGGGCACGCCAGTCGGTGCCGGTGGCACGGTGCGCGAGGGGGACCTCCACCTCGGTCACCTTGAAACCCTGGCGCAGCAGGTCGATCGTGAGGCCGGTCTCGACCCCGAAGCCGGGCGCGAGCGGCAGGGCGGCCTCGAACGCCTGGCGCGTGAGACAGCGCTGGCCGTTCAGCGGCTGCGTCGCGGTCCAGCCGGTGAGCCGCTGGATGCCGTCCCGGGACAGGCGGACGACGAAGCCATGGCCGCCGAGCTTGACCCGATCGCTGAACGCGGCGATCGTCATCGCGGCCGTGCCCGCCCGGACCGGCTCGATCAGCGGCCCCGCCTGCCGGGCGGTGTCGCCGAGGTCCGCGTCGAGGAACAGCAGATGGCGGGGCACGTCGCCGTCCAGCAATCGGACGGCGGCGGCACCCGTCTCCATCGCCGCGCCTTTGCCGCGGTTGCGCGAGTGTCGTACGACCTTCGCGCCCGCGCCCTCGGCCAGCCGCCCCGTCGCGTCGGTGGACCCGTCGTCGACGACGACGACGAGGTCCACGCCCGGCAACGACGCCGCCGCCTCCACCGTCGCGGCGATCCTGTCCTGTTCATCCTTGGCCGCGATGATGACGGCCGTGTCCGCCTGCATGAAGGCGATGGTAGTGGCGGTCAGGTGCCTTCCAGGGCCGGTAGGGCATCGTGCACGGAGAAGACCGTGTCGAGGCCCGTGACCTGGAGGATGCGGCGCACCGCCGGACGCGGCGACGCCAGCTCCAGTGTGCCGCCGTGTTCACGGAGTCGTTTCATGGCCGAGAGCAGGACGTTCATCCCTGTCGAGTCACAGAACTCGACCCCGCTCAGATCCACCACGACCCGGCCGGCTCCGTCGCGTACGAGCGAGGCCAGCTCGGCTTGCAATCTGGGTGCCGTATAGAGATCGACCTCGCCGTAGACGAATACGACGGCGTGTCCCCCCTGAGATGCGGTCGAGACCTTTAGCTCCACGAGCCGCACACTAGCGCCCTGGGAGCGGGTGAACCAGAGCCGAACGGGATTAGGTCCTGCACATTGCCGGGCTATGGGCGGCACTTTGCCAACAGGCCCGCGACTTCTGCACCTTATGCGGGAAATGTCCGTCAATTCTGGCCCTGGCGCGGCGACATGGAGATCTTCTCAATTATCGCCGTCGAAGTCCGCGAATCCGTCCACCGGCGCGTCGCCATGCGAGAAGCTGGGATGGTGACACGACGCGCGATGACCGCCCACATGTCCGGCGATTTCGGACACCGCCGTGTCCGTGAACGTCTGGAGACGATCCGCACCAGATCCGAGAAGTCCAGTTCATGGCGTTCCATGACCCAGTATGTCTCCCGCCTGGTCAACCGCGAGGGATACGTGCCGGTGAAGGCCCGACTCGCCCGCGAGGACATCGTCTTTCTCGCCGCCGCCCGCGACGACGTGATCACCTTTTGCGAGATGACCTTGCGCCTCATCGATCTTCACCAACCGCGCGACGCGGGCGGGATCACCAGTGACATCGGCAATCCGATGTGCCGGTGCCGGGCGTGCATGTGGCGCTGGCCGTGCCCGACCTTCCGCGCCATTCAGGACGCCGTCGACCGGACTCCGGGGTCCTGACCGATTCCTGTCGGCGATTTTTCCGCTCCTGTCAACCGGTCGGCCGCGGTTCGCGGGAATTCCGCGCACGAGGAATCACGGTGCCGATCGAGTGCGTCTCCCGGGAATCCCGGCCGCCGATGGAAGCGGCCGTCCACGGACGCCCCGGGGACGACTGGCACCGGACAGGGCGCCGGGACTCGACGGGGCCACGGTTATCCACAGGGTGTGGGTTCCGTCGTCCACAGGATGCGCAGCAGGGGGACAAGCGCGTTGACCAGGCGGGCACGGGCCCGCGCGCGCACGCCGCCCGGCCGCACCGCGCCGTTTTCCGTGAGTTGTCCACCGGTTGTCCACAGGGCGGCGGCTGGCGGTGGACGAACGTGAGAGGCCGAGGGAGATACGAGATCGTGACCGGGATCGGCCTGGTATGCCCCGTGACCACGGCCTGAACGCGTACGCTCGCTTCCATGGGGCGGACGATTCTCACCATCATCGGGATCCTGCTGGCGATCTGGCTGTTCTTCACGGTCCTCGGAATGCTCGTCGCCGCATTGAAGTTCCTGATCTGGCTCGGCCTGCTGGCCGTCGCCGGCGCCATCATCGTCACGGTGATCAGCAAATTGTCGAAGAGCTGACAGCGGGTCTTGTGCCTCCGCACGGCGGGCGCGGATGATTCGCGCATGGACCTGACGGGCATCCTGCGGAGCCGCGCGGTCGAGAAGCCGGACGCGACCGCCTTTCTCTACGGCGGCCTCCGCGTCACGTACGCGGAGTTCGACCGCCGGGTGGACCAGGTCGCGGCGGCCCTGCGGGCGTCCGGAGTACGGCCGGGCGACCGGGTCGCCGTGCTCGACAAGAACTCCCTGGCCTACGTCGAGCTGCTGTTCGGCGCGGCACGGATCGGCGCCGTGCAGGTCCCGATCAACTACCGGCTGGCCGCCGACGAGGTCGCCTACATCGTGGACAACGCGAAGGCGCCGGTGCTCGTCGTGGGGCAGGAGTTCCTTCCGGTGCTGGACGCCGTCGCGGATCGCCTCGAGCACACCGAGCACCTGATCGTCGTCGGCGGCGGTACCGGTCACCGCCACGTGGACTACGACGCGTGGACCGACCGGGACGCCGAGCGCGTGGACGAGCCCGGTCAGGTCTTCGTCCAGCCGTACTCCTCGGGCACCACGGGCCGCCCGAAAGGGGTCGTGCTGACCCACGAGAACTTCCTGACCGCGGTGCCGATGACCGAGGCGCTCTGGAACCTGCGTTCCGACAGCGTGCTGATGGTCGCGATGCCGATGTACCATATCGCCGGCTGCATCCTCGCCGTCATCGCGGTGTACGACGGCATCCCCTGCGTGCTCGTCCGGGAGCCCGACCCGGTGGGGATCGCGCGGGGCATCGAGGCGCACCGGGTCACCCACATCTTCCTCGTCCCGGTGATCATGCTGTTCATGCAGCAGATCCCGCAGGTGCGCGACACGGACCTGACCAGCCTGCGCCTGCTGATCTACGGCGCCTCGCCGATCAGCGAGGAGGTGCTGCACGGCGCGATGCGGATGCTGCCCGACTGCGAGTTCATGCAGGTGTACGGCCTGACGGAGACGACGGGGGCGATCACGCACCTGCCCCCGGCGGATCACGTTCCCGACGGCGGCCGGCTGCGCAGCGCCGGCGTCGCGAACCCCGGCACCGAGCTGAAGATCATCGATCCGGCGACCTCCGAGCCCGTGTCGGCCGGGCAGGTCGGCGAGATCGTCTGCCGGTCCGCCCAGAACATGTCGGAGTACTGGTCGCTCGACCAGGCCACCAGGGATGCCACGCTTCCCGGCGGCTGGCTGCGCACCGGTGACGTCGGCTACCTCGACGAGGACGGTTACCTCTACATCCACGACCGCGTGAAGGACATGATCATCTCGGGCGGGGAGAACATCTACCCCGCCGAGGTGGAGAACGTCCTGATGAGCCATCCGGCCGTGGCCGACTGCGCCGTCATCGGCGTGCCGGACGCCAAGTGGGGCGAGACGCCGAAGGCGATCGTCGTCCGCGAGGGCGAGGTCGGCGACCGCGAGCTGATCGACTACTGCCGGGACAGGCTGGCCCACTTCAAGTGCCCGACCTCGGTGGAGTGGACGGACGCCATCCCGCGCAACCCGACCGGCAAGGTGCTCAAGCGCGATCTTCGCCGGCCGTACTGGGAGCACGAGAGCCGGTCCGTTCGTTGATACCGGGCGGGGAAGGGGGTCGTACGAGGCCGAGAGGAGTCGCCGCGCGATCCACCGGACCGGTCGACGCCGGTACGGCACACCGAACCGCTTACAGGGGGAGATCTTGAACGCGTTCTCGCCAGGACCGCCGCCGGGTCCGCCCGAGCCCCCGTCGGGGCCGTCGGACTCCGCATCGTGGCCGCCGGCACCGCCGGGACCGCCCCCGCCGTCGGCACCGCCCCCGCCGCTCGGACTGCCCGGACCGCCACCGCCGCCCGGACCGCCCGGGGCGCCGCCGCCGATGCGGCCGACGCTTCCCCCCGACCAGCTCCGCGCCATCCTGCACAGCGCGATCATGCGTCAGGCGGCCATGGGATGGCGCGTGCAGGCGCAGTCCGACACCCAGGCGGTGATGTCCAGCGGCGGCCAGGTCAACCACGTTGTACACCTGCTCATCACGATCTTCCTGTGCGGGCTGTGGCTGCCCGTCTGGATCATCCTCGCCCTCACCGGGAACGAGAAACGCCTCACGATCACGGTCGACCCGTACGGCGTCCTGCTCTACAACGGCCGTCCGGTGACGCCGCTCGGGCCGCCGATGCCCATTCCTCCCGGGCCGCCGCCCGGCAACGTCAACGCCCAGGCCGTCGCCGCCGCCAACCAGCGGCGCGACCTCCGGCGCAAGGCCCGGGACCAGGCCGCGGCCGACGTCGTCCTCGCCCGTGAGCTGCGGATCGGCCGCCCGGACCTGCCACGCCAGTACGACGACGGCGGGCTGATCGACGTCAACCACGTGCCCGCGCAGGCGCTGACCCTGTTCTCGGGAGTGACGCCGGAGCTCGCCGAGCACATCGCGGCCATCCGCGAGCACGTCGGCGGCTTCTCCTCCGCGGAGGAGCTCGCGGCAACGGCGGATCTGCACCCCGACCTCCTGCCGGAGATCGCGGAGTACGCCATCTTCCTGCCCTGACCACCGATGTGACTCAGGTCACCGGAACTCGGTGGGCCGACCGGACAGTCCCGTGCCGTGGAGATCAGTATGCGTGCCCGGGTACGGGCCGGTGATCCGGACGCGTTCCGGCAACTGTTCGACGAACACGTCCGCTCGGTCTACAACCACGGCTTCCGCCTGACGGGGGACTGGTCGACGGCGGAGGACGTCGTCTCCCTGACCTTCCTCGAGGCCTGGCGGTTGCGCGACCGGGTCGACGTGGACGGGGAGGACGTGTCACTGCGCCCTTGGCTGCTCGGCATCGCCACCAACGTGTCACGGAACGTCCGTCGTGCCGCCCGTCGATACGACGGTGCGGTGGCGCGTCTCCCTCGGCAAGAGGCGGTGCTGGACTTCACCGAGGAGGTCACGGGCCGCATCGATGACCAGGAACGGCTCGCCCTCGTCCGTACGGCACTGGCCGCACTGCGCAAGCCCGAGCGGGAGGTGCTGGCCCTCTGCGTGTGGTCCGGCCTCGACTACGGCGAGGCCGCCGAGGCGCTGGGCATCCCGATCGGCACGGTGCGGTCCCGCCTGTCGAGGGCCCGCAAGAAGCTGCAGAGGCTCGTCGACGCCGGGCGGCTTCGACCGCCCGAAGAAAATCGGGAACCGCAGCCCCGCCATGGACAGGAAGCAGGTGACCGCAAGATCGCGGTCCGGTCCGCTCAGGAGAACACCCGATGAACGCCACCCCGACTCAGCCCGGCCGCGACGATCGCGAGGAACTGGCCCGGTTGCTCCCGCCACCGGCGGAGCGGGATCTGCCGAGCGGCCGTCACCGAGAAGTCCAGGAGTTCGTGATGGCACAGATCCGCGAAGACCTTCAGTCCGCCGGACCGGCCCCACGCCGTACGCGCGGGCGCCGCCCCCTCGTCATCGGCGCGGCGCTGACGGCCGTGGCCGGGGCCACCGCCGTCGCCGTGGTCGTCGGCACCACCGGAGGCAGCGGGGGTTCCGTGAATGCAGGAGGTTCCCAGGCCCACAGCTCGCCCGGTCACTCGGCGGGGTCGCTGTCCGGCCGCCAGGTACTGCTGGCGGCGGCGAGCACGGCGGAGCGCGCGCCGGCGGGTTCCGGCACGTACTGGCACGTCAAGATCGAGTACTACACCAAGACCTCCAGCGGCGCCACGGGCACCTCGGTGATCGAGACGTGGACCCGGCGCGACGGCCGATCATGGGCCAGGTCGGGCTCGCCCAACAGTCCGGTCAAGGAGAACGGCGGCAAGTACGGCTACTGGAACGACGGTTTCACCGTGGGCAGCACCCATCTGAGCTACCGGCAGATCCAGCGGCTGCCCGCCGACCCGGCCGCGCTGAAGAAGTGGATCACCCACCACAGCGAGCTGATGAAGGACGTCGGTCAACACCACGGCACCACCGTGTCCGTGGACGATGTCATCGTCGGCGGGCTGTCCGGGCTGCTCGAGATGACTCCGGCTCCGCCGGCGGTCCGCGCCGCGGCGTTCCGCGCGCTGGCCTCCCTCCCGGAGGTCCGGAACCTCGGTCGTGTCGACGGCGGGCAGGGCCTGCAGATCACCAACTCCGACGGCACGCTCAGGATGGTCCTCGACCCGGCCACCTCGCGGATCCGAAGCTCCAGCTTCACCGGCAAGGGGGCGAAGACGAAGAGCGGCACGGACAAGGTCGACGCCGCCGAGTGGACGAACGCGGCGCCCCGATAGACCGTCCCGGCAGCGGGCGGAACCTGAGACGTGCGGGACCGGCGGTCCCGCACGTCTCAGGCCGGCGTTCCCGCAGCGGTCTCCCACGGGACCGGGCGGAGGAAGCGCGTTCCGAGCAGTCTGGTGTGGTTCCACTGGTCGTCGTCCGGCGCGTCGAGGCCGTCGAGGACCAGCCGCGCGGGCGGAAACGGCCGCCCCTCGCGCAGCTGTGCCAGGTCGGCCAGGCGGGCCCGGTCGGCTGCGAGGTCGCCGGGACGGTCGAGGCTGTCCAGCGCGGTACGCAGGTCCCGGTAGAACCGCTCCTCGTCGTTCAGCACCGCGATCTCGTAGAGCTCGATCGTCACGGATCGGCCCGGCATGGACGCCAGGCCCTCCCGCAGCAGCGCGGCGTGGTCGTCCAGCGGTCCGGCGCCGTCGAAGATCCGGTTCAGCGCCGGGATGGCCGCGTCGAGCTGGGCGAGCGCGCGTTCTTTCGGCGCGAGCGGCGCGGTGGCCTCGATCGGCCCGTCCTCCTCGTCGTCCTCGTCCTCCGGCGGGAACGTCGCGGTCACCAGGTCCGCCGGCCGGAACATCGCCAGCCACAGCAACGGCACACAGAAGACGTCCTCGGCGAGCACCTGATGCTCGAGGCCGGGGATGCCGCCCTGCCATCCCGGGTTGATCCCGTCGTAGTCGCCGACGAGCAGATAGGACCGGTTCGCCATGGTCGGTGACCTTAGCGCCCGACCCGGCGCGGACAGCCGTAGTTGTGGCAACTGTTCCATTGTGGGGTCTTTGGTCTGTTCGAGACGATCTGAAGAGGTCAGGGGCTGAATATCCGGGTTAAGCTCCACCTGTGACTCATGTGCATCGCGTCGACAGCGAGGTCGGTCGTCTGCGCACGGTCCTTCTCCACCGGCCGGGCCCAGAGCTCAAGCGACTCACGCCGCGCAACAATGATCAACTTCTCTTCGACGGCATCCCCTGGGTCGGCCGCGCTCAGCAGGAGCACGACGCCTTCGCCCAGGCGCTGCGCGACCACGACGTCGAGGTCCTCTACCTGACCGAGCTGCTGCAGGAGACGCTGGAGTACCAGGACGCGCGCAGCGAGGCCATCGCCGACGTCCTGAGCGACCAGCGGCTCGGCGACCAGCTCCGCGTCATCCTGGAGAGCCACCTCGCCGACCTGACCACCGAGGACCTCACCCAGGTGCTCGTCGCCGGCCTCGCCCACGAGGAGCTGAAGACCGGCCGCGGCCTGGTCTACCGGCTGATGGACCGGCACGACTTCGTCATCGACCCGCTGCCGAACCTCCTGTTCACCCGGGACTCCAGCGTGTGGGTCGGCGACGAGGTGGCCGTCACGAGCCTCGCGATGGACGCGCGCCGCCGCGAGACCGCCCTCACCCGCGTGATCTACCGCCACCACCCGCGGTTCGAGGGCACGCGGCACCTGTACGACCCGGACCTGGAGCACATCGAGGGCGGCGACGTCCTCCTGCTGGCCCCCGGCGTCCTGGCCATCGGCACCGGCGAGCGTACGACCCCGGCGGGCGTGGAGCGGATCGCCCGGCGCGCGTTCGACGCGGGCCTGGCGCACACGGTCCTCGCCGTGCCGATCGCGCAGGAACGCGCGACCATGCACCTCGACACCATCTGCACGATGGTCGACGTCGACAAGGTCGTGATGTACCCCGCCGTCGCCTACTCCCTCGTCGCCTACACGGTGACCAAGGACAACGGCGACCTGCGCGTCTCGCGGGCGCGGCCGTTCCTGGAGGCCGCCGCCGACGCGATGCGCATCGACCGGCTCCGGGTCATCGACACCGGCCTCGACCCGGTGACCGCCGAACGCGAGCAGTGGGACGACGGCAACAACACCCTGGCCATCGGCCCGCGCCTGGCGGTCGCGTACGAGCGCAACGTCGAGACCAACGCCCGCCTGGAGGCGGCGGGCATCGAGGTCATCCGGATCCAGGGCAGCGAGCTGGGCAGCGGTCGCGGCGGCCCGCGCTGCATGTCCTGCCCCATCCTCCGCGACCCGGTGTAGCCGGACCTCGCCTCCTGACGAGCACCCGGCGCACCTCGGCGCCGGGTGCTGTTTTCGTGCGCGCTCCTCGCGTACGCGCTCCAACCGCCGTTCGTACAGCGCCCGGGAACGGCGCAGGACCGAGCCTGAGAACTCACTTCCGCGAGCCGCGGGCTCCGCGACAGCGCGGTCATGTGATGTACATCACTAATCGGCGATGTCACACAGCGGCCGAAAGCCCCGTCTCGTACATTGCACGGTCCCCGCCGCACCACATGGTGGCCCCAAAAGGGGCGTGGCGGGGGGACCGACGAAGGACGTCGGTCACGAACAAAGGAGACAGCAATGCAGACAACAACGGGCGCCCCGGGCCCTGTCGCCCGCCGGAACGGCGCGTTCGACTGGGGCCGGTTCAACGCGCGCGTCTACTGGGGCGACAACTTCTCGTCGCTGCGCGGCGACGACCGGGAGATGCTCGAACGGGGCGTGCGGTGGTTCGACGCGTCGACCGGCGGTCAACTCCTCCACGGGGTCGACGGCGGGGCGGGGGCCAGTGTCGGCCTCGCTCTCGCCACTCCCAGGGGTACGTCGTGGACGGCATCCGGTGGCCCGCCACGTCGGTCGGCGTGGATGACGTCCACGCCGCCCTGGCCGAACGCGCCACCAGGCTGCGGGTGGGCCGCCTCGACCCCGACCCCAAGCCGCTTCGCCCCGGCTACACCGGATACGTGGTCGCGACGGGCATCCGCGACCACGGCCCCCGGCCGGCCGCCGCCTGACCCGTGCGGAACGCGGCGTCCAGCCGCGTTCCGCATCGCGGATGACATCCGCATGAGCGAACACGCAGTGGAGGCGCGGTCCGCGGGCTCAGGCGGACTGGTCGAAGGCGATTCGCAGCGGCTGCATCAGGGGGACGGCATGGCCGTTGTCGGATGGCTGGGCGGCGCGGAGCTCGGCCCAGACGGTGGTGCTGTCGGACTCGTGGGAGACCCCCCACCCGTCCGAGAGCGCCTCGACGATGCTGAGGCCGCGGCCGCCGAGTGAGGAGAGGGCGGCGCGGGTGCGACGCGGCTCGGTCATCGAGCCACCGTCGCTGACGGCCAGTTGGATGAGGTCGCCCTCGTATGCCCAGGACACGCGGATGTCACCGGACGGCAGAGGACGTGCGTGCCGCAGCGCGTTGCTGATCAACTCGCTGATGATGACGGCTGCGTCATCCGCGACCTCCTCGTACACACCGGACGCGCGGAGTTCGGAACACAGGCGCTTTCGCACGTCCGAGACGCTGGACGGCGCATGTGGCAGGAACACGACGCTCGACACCCTCACCTCCCCGGGCAGTTGGCCCCGGATACTCCCCGTAACTTGGTCACCCCGGTAACGACCGAAATGCCCACTTAAAAATCCCGGAAACCGCGCCACAGGAATCTGTTACCAACACCACGTGTAACTGTGACCTCGAACACGTGGCGAAGGTCTCACCCTGCTGAGCGGTATGCCCAAGTATGGCCGGTTACGCATTGTCACGATCGCGGGGGAGGGTGAAGCGCATGCTGGTGCCCTCCAGCCCGTCCGCGCGCGGATGCGCGGAGACATCGCCCTGCTGGGCGCGGGCGAGCCGGCGCACGATGTAGAGGCCGAGTCCGAGCCCCCCGAACCGGCGACGGTCCCCCGCCTCCCCCTGCACGAAGCGCTCGAAGACCCGCTCCCGGTCGTTCGCCCTGATCCCGATCCCGTCGTCCTCCACCGTCACCGCGATCACGTCGCCCTCGACGCCGGCGCGTACGGTGATGACGCCGCCGTCCGGGGAGTACTTGACGGCGTTCTCCAGGAGCTGGCCGACGATGATGTCCGTGGCCATCGAGTCGCCCAGGGCCGACGGCAGGTCGTCGGCGACCTCCAGCTCCACGGTATGGCGCTCGGACACGCCACGGAAGCCGTACGCCGCGCCGCGCAACAGCCCGGCCAGGTCGAACGGCTCGCTCGTGACGGTGAGCCCGTTCGGGACCGCACGGGAGTACAGCAGGTTGTCGACCAGGCGGCCGAGGGCGTCCGCGCGATCGGCGATCGTCGCGACCGCCCGCCGCCGGTCCGCCTCCTCGAGCTTCTCCCAGCGGTCGACCAGCGTCTTGGCGAACCCCTGCACGACCGTGATCGGCGTCCGCAGCTCATGGCTGGTCATGGACAGGAAGAGGTCCTTGGCCGCCTCGAGGGACTTGGCCTCGGTGACGTCACGGAAGTCCACGACCACCTCGGCGTGGCTCTCGATCTCGGTGTGCAGGACGTTGAGCCAGATGCCGGACTCGAGCTGGATGGTCGGCTCGCCGTCCAGATCGGGCAGCGGGAACGGCAGCGGCCGGCCGATGACGTCCCCGGCGGCCAGGCCGGTGAGCCGCTCCGCCGCGGGGTTCCACCGTTTGACGACGCCGTCGCGGTCCAGCACCGCGATGCCGTCCGCGCTCGCCTCGATCACCGCCTGCTCGTGCCGGCGTTGCCGGACCGCCTCGTCGTAGTGCAGGGCGTTGCCGATCACCACGCCCGCGTGCCCGGCGAACAGCTCGAGCAGCTCGAGTTCGATGTGGCCCGCCCGCCGCCCGGAGAACAGGGCGTACAGCGCGCCGTACGGGCTGCCCCGGACGTTGGAGATGCCGACGGCGATCGTGTGCAGGCCCTCCAGCTCCGACCAGATCAGGTCGCCGAGGGCGCGCGTGTCGGAGGTGGCCAGCATGACCGTACGCCCGGAGCGGAGCAGCTCGCCGACGAGGCTGGCGCGCAGGTCGGCGGTCGAGTCGCGCAGATTACGCGGCAGCCCGGTCATGCTGACGAGCTTCAGCGTGTTGGTCTGCTGCTCGATGACGACGAAGCCGGCGGCGTCCGCGCCGGTCAGCTCGATGAGGCCCGAGGTGACCCGGTCCAGCACCGCCGACAGCGCCGGCTCGGTGTTGAGGTCGGCGACCACGTCGTTGAGCCGCCGGACGAGGCGGATGCGCTCGGCGGTCTGGTGCTGGACGGCCTCGTCCTCCCGCACCGGCCGGTAGAGGCCGACCCAGCCGAGGAACCCGCCGTCCTCGTCGCGCATCGCGCTGACGACCGCCCGGACGTCGAGCAGCCGGCCGTCGCGGTACAGCCGCCTGGTGAGGAACGAGATGTGGCCGCCCTCGCGGACGCGTTCGAGGACGGCGCGGTGCTCCGCGGTGTGCTCCTCAGGGATGATGCGCAGCCGCCGGCCCAGGACGTCGGCCGCGGCCCAGCCGAACACCCGCTCGGCGGCCGGGTTCCACAGCCGGACGGTCAGGTCGGCGTCCACCGCGATCATCGCGTCGGCGGAAGAGGCCACCGCCGCGCGCATCATCGCATCCGAGGCGCCCACGGAGCCCATAGTGCCACTCGCGCGGGACACCTACGCGAAGGTCAGCACCAATCCGCACTTACGGCATCGTTTCTGGTTGGGGGCCGTCTGCACCCAGTCGTGCTCACACTGCGCCATGGTGATCGCCTCCCCGCGCTCCGTACACCCATGATGACCGCCGTACGGCCGCTGCGCCCGGCTATTCGGCACTCTCGACTGCTGATCGCTGCGCAGGAAGGCCGACCGGCCGCTACCGCTCGCGGGCGCGGCATGGACGCTCCCGATAGTCCACAGCCGCCGCCGATGCACGGTGTGCCCTGCGCGCCGGGGGTGGTGCCGGCACCACCATCAACGGGGGCGTCGCCCTATCGAAGCGCATCACGGTGGCCTCTAGCTTCTTCGACATGGACGACCGCACTCGAAGGAGAACCGGCGTGGCACGACGGAAGATCAAGGGGCTCGGCTCGACCGGCTCCCGGCGGATGGCGGCGGTGCTGGGGCTGGCACTCGGTGTCGGTCTCGTGGCGGCCGGTCCGGCGTCGGCGCAGGTGCACAGAGGCGGAAGAGACACCGCGCAGGCGTCGCTGGCCCGGCAGTTGTTCGAGAGCGCCGACAAGGCCACGGCCGCCGGTGTCCCAGGGGTCATCGTCCGGGTGGACGACGGGCACGGCCCGGTCGTCAACATCGTCCGGCAGGCCTCGTGGAGCATCCCTGATCACGCACTGGCCGAGAACGACGAGTTCCGGATGGGCTCGAACACCAAGACGATCATCGCGACGCTGGTCTTGCAACTCGTCGCCGAACACCGCGTCGCGCTGGACGATCCCATCCAGAATCGGCTTCCCGGAGCCGTTCCGAACGGCCGGAACATCACCGTGCGGATGCTGCTGAACCACACCAGTGGCCTGGCCGACTACGCGTACGAACCCGAGGCGCTGGCGCTGATGACCGGCCGGCAGACGGAGCGGCCCACGGCCGCGCAGTTGCTCGCCGTGGGCACGAGGCTGCCGGTGGAGTTCCCGCCCGGTCAGGGCTGGACCTACAGCAACACCAACTACATCGCGCTCGGCCTGCTGGTGGAGAAGGTCACCGGACACAGCGTGGCGGATCTGATCCAGCACCGTATCGCCGGGCCGCTGGGGCTTCGGCACACCTACCTGTCCACCGACGCACCCGACCCCGCCGACCGCCGGTTCGCCCACGGGTATGAGCCCGACGCGGCGCACCTCGCGCCCATCCTGCCGCCCGGTACGCCGGCGGGTTTCGGTTTCGTCGGACCGGCCCGCGGCGAGCGGGTCGACGTCACCGGGATCGACCAGTCGTGGGACGGGGCGGCCGGTTCCATCGTCTCCACTACGAGCGACTGGTCCCGGTTCGACAAGGCTCTGATGTCCGGCCGGCTCTTCCCCAAGCCACTGCTCGCCCAGATGCGGGTCACCACCCAGGAGGACGAGGAGAACGGACTGAACCGCTTCTACGGGCTGGGCCTGGAAGAGGTCCACACCCCGTGCGGCACCGTGTGGGGGCACGACGGCGCACTCCCCGGATACCGCAGCGACAACTACACCGACTCGTCGGGACGGCGCACCGTCTCGGTACTGAGCACCACCCACTTCGGTCTCAAGACCGACACCGCGGCGGGGACGGCCGAGGACGACCTGGTCACCGCGGCCATCTGCACGATGCTCGACAAGCCCATCCCCGCCACCGGCTGATCCCGCCCGGGCACGCAGTTCGATCCCGTGCTCGTCGACGCCCTCATCACCGCCCTGCACCGAGACGGCTGGGTGAAGGGGACTGTACGGTTTTCGGCTCTGTCGCTCTTTCGGTGGTAACCGAGGGTGAGCTACTGGAGGAGGATGCGGTGGCGTAGCAGGTGGAAGCCTGCTCGGCCGTACATCTGCCGTTTGATCAGCTTCGTCTTGGTGTTGACGCCTTCGGTTCCGCCGTTGTGGTGTTCGCTGGTGAGGGCTGCGTGGACGGCGTCTTGGTCGAGTCGCAGACCGCGGATGAAGGAGTGGACGTGGGGCAGGTTCGCCTCTTCCGCGGTGCTGGTCCACTCCTGTAGCCGGCCGGCGTTGTCGTCGGCGGGGGTGAGGAGCTGGGCGAAGCCGCGGACCAAGGCGGCGAGCCGACTCATCTCCGGGCAGGCGCTGGTGGTCTTGGCCAGGAGTTCTTGCTGGTCGGGCCGGAGGGTGTCGGGGCGGCTGAGCAGGAGGCGGGCGAGCCTGCGGGGTGAGATGGCGGGCCGGTCCTCTTCGACGCGGCCTTGGGTGATGTAGCGGTAGAGGAGGTTCTGGCTGCCGGTGTAGCCGCGTTCGCAGATCTCGCGAAGAAGCTGAAGGACGGGGACCGCGGGGTCTTCGGCCCGGCATTTATGCAGGTACTCGCGGTGTGGGTCGACGAGGGTGGGACGGTACTGCGGCGCCCGCCGCACCTGGGCGGGCTCGGGGATTCGCGCGTAGCGTTTGACGGTGTTCAGCGCGAGGTTCAGCCGCCGGGCGCATTCGAGGAGACCGACACCGGCGTCGAGTAGGTCGTGGACCTGGTGCCACCGGGCGAGGGTGGTGGTCGTTCCGCCGTTGAGTTTGCGCACTCGGGAGACGCTGGCCCAGCAACCGCTGTGAACCGCCACTTCCTTTCTGGCCGCCTCAGCGAAGTTGTGCCAGATGTGCCACCGGTCCCCGACCTGCAGGGCAGCGGGCAACGCCTGGTGCACGGCGTCGGCGTAGCCGGCGGCGCCGTCCCGGCAGACGATCTCGACGCCCGGATGCTCACGCAGCCACGCGGCAAGAGTGTCGGACCTGCGGTCGGCCAAGACATCGACCCGCTGGCGCGTCTCGGCGTCGATCAAGACGGTGGCGTAGGTGCGCGAACGCCGTAACGAGAAGTCATCCACGCCCAGCACGCGCGGCGTTAGCACCGGCGGAAGCGCGATACCCAGCAGCGCCCGCAGCGCGGCATGGCGAGAGATCGGTACCCCCAGCGCGGGCAACACGCGGGCGCTGGCCCGGCCGGCTAACTCCCGCACCACGGCGGCGACCTGGGCGGCCAGGCGCACGGTTCGTCTTTGGTACCGCTCCAGCACCCCAGCCACCTGTTCCCGGAACGTCCGCCGGGGACACCGCCAATCGCGGCAGGCCAGTCGGCGCAGCCGCACGTTCACCACCACCGGCCGCCCGTCGAGGGCGACATCGGCCACGACCCGCTCGCACCAGGCGTGGACACGCGCGGTCTGGACGGCGCATCCCGGGCACGGCACGGGCACCTGCCGGCTACGAGCCCGCACCCGGATCCGCTCGCCCTCATCCGTCACATCGTCGATGACCAGGCCCAGTTGATCTTGCTCTGGCAAAGGACCGTTTATGCGAGGCGCCCCCGCCTACGCACCGGCCAGCGCGGAAGGACGACGGCCGAAGGAGTAGACAGATGCCCGCCGAGCAGGCCGACACACTGCTTAGGCGCTTGGCGCTTGTGCATCGAGGTTCGTGGAGCTGGTAGCCGAGACGCTGCGCGGAGGGGTGGCTGGTCGTCGGAGGTCCGGACAGTCCTGACGCGGTCTCTGCGGCCGTGTCTCGGTGAGCCCGGGTGGTGGATCACACAAGTTATCTGAACTTGCAGCCGCTGCGAGCAGCGGAAACCGTCGGTTGGTTCACGCTGTCGAGCCGGACGTGGCGGTGCTTCGATCGACCGATGAAACGGTTTTGTGCCGATCGGTGAATCAGGGCGTTCATGCACGCTGCGCGGAAGGCAGACGATGATTCGAAGGATTCGGACATGGCCGTGGTGACGCGCGCGCTATCGACGGATGTAGCCGGTGACGCCGTGGTCATCGAGCGGTCCTGGCGGGAGCCCGAGTGTTTCGCCGAGGTCTTCGACCGCTACTACCCCCAGATCTACGGCTTCGCGGCGGAGCGGCTGGGCCGGAGCACGGCCGATGACGTGGCGGCGGAGACTTTCATGATCGCGTTCGATCGGCGGGACCGCTACGACCTGTCCCGTCCGGACGCCCGGCCCTGGCTGTATGGGATCGCGGTGAACCTGATCGCCCGACATCGGCGGGCCGAGGCGCGCCAGTACCGGGCGCTGGCCCGTACGGATGTCACCGAGATCAGTGAGGGCCACGCGGACCGCGTCACGGGCCGGCTCGACGCCCAGGCCCACCGGGGACCGCTGATGGCGGCGCTGGCCGAGATCTCCGACAAGAACCGGGACGTGCTGCTGCTCGTCGCGTGGGCTGAGCTGACCTGCGAAGAGGCAGCGGAGGCTCTCGGCATCCCGGCCGCGACGGCGCGCGTGCGGCTGCACCGGGCCCGCAAGAAGCTGCGCGCCGTACTGACAAAGACCGAACCGACCACAGAGAAGGGCCGTTGACCGATGGATGACGACATGAAGGTTCTGCGCGCGGTGCGGCAGGGGCATCTGCCCTCCGACGCCGCCCACTCGGCCGCCAGGGCGGCCCTGCTCGAGCGCGCCGCCGCCGCGCCGCTGGCGGCCCCTGCACCGGTCCGCCGGTTCAGGCTGCCGCGGGTGGGCTTCCGGCTCGCGGCGGTCGGCGCCCTGGCTGTCACGATCGCGGCGGGCGTGACCGTGGCCGGGTACGTGGACGGCCCGGCCCACAGCGGCGAACACCGCCCCAGCACCCCGGGTGTGTCCGCTGCCCCGGTCGCCTACGTGCTGGACCAGGCTGCCGACGCCGCGCAGGCCCGGCCTTTCACCGCACCACGGAACGACCAGTGGGTCTACGTCGAGGTGCGATACCAGTCTCCGGGCAAACCGATCAATGGTCAGGTCCAGACGGCCGGGACACCGCTGAAGACGCGAGTCGGCCGGACATGGACGCGCGCCGACGGGACGAAAGTCGCCACCGTGGAGAACGGCAAGATCGCCGTCAGCCCCGTGGGGGGTCAGCCGCGTACGGATTACGCCACCCTCAAGGCGCTGCCGCGCAACCCGGCCGCGTTGCTGGCCTGGGTGCGCAACGAGGCCGTAGCGTCCGGTCCGCGGAAGGAACGCCCCGGCCAGAAGACAGACCACGACGCCGTGGCCTTCAGCATCTTCAACTCCATGCTGGTCAACGGCGTCATGCCTCCCGCGCAGGAGGCCGCGATCTTCCGTGCTGTGGCCAAGCTCCCCGACGTGACGGTCGACCGGAAGGCGGTCGACGTCGACGGACGACCGGTGCTGGCAGTTTCCCACGTCACTGAGGGCTGGTTGAACCAGGAGCTCCTGCTCGACCCGGCGACCTACGCGTACCTGGGCCAGCGGAACGTCGCGATCAAAGACCACACCGAGATCTGGTCCGGTGGCACGGCCACGACGAAGGAGGGCGCGATCGACGTTCTCATCAGCCGTCTCGCCGCCGGCGTCGTCGACCGGCCCGGACAGCGCCCCTGAGCCCGGCCGGATCGACAACAGGAGAGAAGACATGGTTCTGAAAAAGGCGTTCACGGCCGCTGCGCTGACGCTGCCTGCGCTCGGCGTGATGGCCCCGCAGGCGGTTCACGCGGCACCCGTGGTGGTCGCGCACAATCCGCCAGGACGTTTCGTACGCGGAGACGTGGTGACCGGCAAGACGTTCCAGCATTCCGCGCCGCGACCTGCGAGATCGCCTGCCGCCGGTACGCACACGCTGACGCTCGACGTGCTCGACCGCGCAGGGCAGCCGCCCACAGACGATCACGACGGCGTAGTGGACCTCATCTCACTGGACGGAGGAGATGACTCCTCGGCGGCGCTGACGAACGGGCACGGCGAGACCTCTGTACCGGACGGGAAGTACGCGGTGACCACCCAGGTGATCACCGCCGAACCGGGCGGCGGGACGTCGACCACCCTGATCTACCTGGCGAAGGTCTCCATCACCAGCGACGCCTCCCTCATACTGGACGCCCGCATGGCAAAACCGGTACGGGTCGCGGTCGACCGGCAGGACGCCCGGCCGACCTCGGTCGCCGTCATCGTCTCGCCGGAAGGCGGCGACGCGGACATCGTGCTCGATGGAAACGACCTGTACGTCACGCCGACGGCGGCCGACTCCGGTCTGACCTACCGCCTTCAGGCACGCCTGACCCGAAACGGCGCCCAGACGGGCAGTCCCTACATCTACAACGTCGCGACCACCGCCGACGACATCCCCGCCGATCCGGGACTGAGCGTACGGACCAAGGATCTGGCCGCCGTACGAACCGACTACGCGAGTGAGGGCGGCCCCGCCTGCGCCGGGACACATGCGGCCGTGGACTGGGGCATCGGCCTGCAGGCCGGGCTCTACGCCGGCATCGGCGCACTGCCCGCGAGCCGCGTCGAGTATTTCACCCCGGGACTCACCTGGAGCAGCGACGAGGGCGTCACCACCGCCGACTGCGGATTCGCAGGCGGCAACCTCGACGGCTTCGGACGCCAGGACGTCTTCCCGCGCGCGGGGTCCTACAGCCGGCAGTGGAACGCGGCTCCATTCGGCCCCGCGGCCGGCTACCTCGATCTCAACGACGCAGGCGGCGCGGTGCTCGATGTCCCGATGCTGTCCGGCCCCGATCTGGAGAGCGGCCCGGCACCGTACTCCTACACGACCGGCACCTCGACACTACGCGACGCCACAGGAACCGTCGTGGAGACCGCCGACCAGCCCGGCTTCGAACGGACCTGGAAAAAGCCCGCCCCAGGCAAATACCAGCTCACCGTCGACGCGCGGCGTGCGGCACCCTGGTCGGACCTGGCCACCCGCCAGCACGTCGTATGGGACCTCACGGTCGGCGACAGCGGAAAGATCACCCTGCCAGCCGTCCGCTACCGCACGACACTCGACGCGGACAACCGGGCTCACGCGGGAACCCCGCAGACGATCACGCTCGTACCGGATGGACTAGACCCATCCGCGAGCGGCACGCCGCAGCTCTGGGCGTCATACGACGACGGCGCGACCTGGAAACCGATCGCCGTCCAGACGAGCAGCGGCCAGTGGACCGCCTCCGTCCCCAACCCGGCGTCTGGGCACGTGTCGTTGCGCACGCGGATCCCAGGTCTCATCGACCAGACGGTGATCGACGCGTACGGCATCGGCTGACGAATCGAACCGCCCATCGCCGGGAGCACGCCCCTGAACGGTCCCGTCCGGTGATCCGGACGGGACCGTTCGGTTTCCACACCGCGCGGTGTCGGCGAACGACTGATCGGCTGTTCCCGCTGCGAACCCCACAATCCAAGATCATCCCAGTGTGGGTTTTGGGCTTACTTGGGCTGGACCCGATGAAAGCCCAGAGTTCGTGCGAACCGAAGGGTCCTCACGATGAACCCACGAGCCTTCAGGCTCTTTCGACAGTTCTGGCCATTGGGTTCGGGGGAACTGGCGGGGTCTTGTTTCTCGGCCATGGTCGTCAGTCACCGTGCGTTGAGCCCATCTAGGTGACGGTTCTGGCAATTCGTCGGGGGTTCGCGACCATGGCTCGTGATCTCTGACAGAGCAGGTCGATGTATGAGCCGGAGGGTCGACGAGCCTCGCCGTTGTCCGTCCGATTGACTCGACTCGCCAGCTCCCAACCCCGGCTGACGACATCGAAAGCCGCCGTGTGGGCAAATCGATGCGGGTGGCTTAAGGCCCTTGACCTCAACTTTGGTTCAGGTTTTAGGCTGAATGCATGACCTTCACCGATGCCGAGCTGGAGTACCTGACGGAGCATCCGCTCGGACGTTTGGCCACTATCGGGCCAGACGGCGCCCCGCAGGCGCACCCCGTCGCCTTCTGGGTCAACCCCGACAGCGGCATAATCGAGATCGGCGGCCCCGAGCTGTCCAAGAGCCAGAAGTTCCGGAACGTCAAGGCTGACCCCAGGGTCTCTTTCGTGGTTGACGATCAGGCCGAGACTCCCAACCCGATCGGCCAGACCGGACGAGGGATCGAGATACGCGGTCGGATCGAGATCGTCTCCCAAGACCCTCCGCTCATTCCCGGCTTCAGCCACGAAACGCTCCACCTTCACCCGCACCGGATCATCAGCTGGAATATCGGCGAGTTCGTACCGGCCGGATCGGCACATCCGGCGCACCTGCAGGGGTACAACTCCCGCGATGTCTCCCGATAGCCGTAGCCGCTGGCCCAGGCACGTAATCTCCTTATGACGAGTCCCACCTGGTTCGAGCCGGAAGACCCTTCGGTATTGCTGAATTTGGGGAACCCGGACAGATTCCCCGAGTTCGCGGGAACTGAAGGGCCCTCACGGTGAACCCACGAGCCTTCAGGCTTTATGGACAGTTCTGGCCCTTGGGTTCGGGGGAACTGGGTGTCTTCGGTACGCCTCAGGCGGTGGTCTGGCGGCGGTGGATGGTGCCGATCAGGGCGGTGACGGCCGCGGCGACGGCGAAGGAGAGCAATGAGGCGCTCATCCAGTCCGAGGGGGTGAAGTGCAGCGCGCTCTGGGCGTGCGTCCACAGGCGGGACCACCAGCCGACCTGGCCGGGGTTGATGAGCTGGTACGCCGCGATGCCAGCCGCCCAGGCGACGATCATCCCCCAGCGGGCGGGCGCCCGGTCGGAGACGTCCCAGCCGCGCCGCCCGGTGAAGCAGAAGAAGTCCACGGCCAGCACGCCGAGCATGGGCACGAACACCGACCCGATCAGCGTCAGGAAGCCGGAGTAGTTGTCCATGTTCAGCGCGAGCGCGAGCACCGTCGTCAGGGCGCCCAGCACCACGGTGAGCACCCGTCGGTCCGCGCGGGTCACGAGGTTCTGGATCGAGACCGCGGTCGAGTAGACGTTCGCGAACGACTGGTCGACCTCGCGCAGGACGAAGACCGCGAAGAACAGCGTGCCGAGGGCCACGTGCTGGAACGGGCCGAACACCTTCGAGGAGTCGCCGGCGACGAGCGCGAGCGCCAGCAGCCCGAGGACGTACGCGACGACCTGCGTCAGGCCGTACGCCACGCTCGCGGCGCCGAACGCCGCCCGCTCGGAGCGCGAGTGCCGCGTGTAGTCGGCCGCCATCGGCACCCAGGAGATGGAGACGGCCAGCGCGGCGTCCGCGCCGATCCAGAAGTGACTCCACGAGCCGTGGGTGAGGTTCGGCAGCGGCTGCCGGGCGAGCTGGACGTAGAAGTAGCCGAGGGCGAGGACGACCGCGACGGTGACGTACCGGCGCAGCACCCGCACGGAGCCGAGCGGCCAGAGCGTCAGCACGGTCGTGATCACGCCCGCCACGACCACGTACGCCCAGCGCGGGCCGCCGCCGGCGAGTTCCTTGGCCGCGCCCGCGATCGTGACCAGCTCGAACGTCCCCCAGCCGACCATCTGCAGGATGTTCAGCACGGTGGGGACGTACGACAGGCGGGTGCCGAACAGGCCGCGCAGCAGCATCATCGCCGGAACGCCGGCGCGGGTGCCGGGCACGGCGGCCAGCCCGAGCATGATCCCGCCGATCGCGGTGCCGACGACCATGGCGAGGATCCCGGCGACGATGGGGAGCCGGGGCGTGCCCTGGGCGTCCGGGGCGAGCACCGTGTACGCCCCGGAGAAGGCGAGAAGGCTCACGCCCAGGTTCGCCCAGAACGCGCTCTGGTCCCAGAAGCTGAGGACCTTCGGTGCGGGTTGGTCGAGGGTGTACGGGGCCTCGTTGTCAGACGATCGCTCTTCGACGGCGGCGCTCAAGGCACACTCCCTACGCCGGCATTACCCGGTCAGGTTCGAGCGGTCGGCGGCACCTGTGAAGCCGCCCTCTCAGCCCGGTCTTGGTCCGAGCTCCCGCGGGTCTTAACTTTTCCGCCGTAAATGTACCTCGTCAGGCGACGTATGGCTCCCCGCCCGATTCGCTGACCATCGGACGGCCCGCCGCCTCCCAGGCGTGCATGCCGCCCTGGACGTTCGCCGTCTTCCAGCCGGCGTTGTTGAACGCCGCGACCACCGACGCCGAGCGAGCCCCCGACCGGCAGATGACGAAGATGTCCTCACCGGTGGGCACCTCGGAGGCGCGGGCGCCGAGCTGGCTCAGCGGGATGTGCACCGCTCGGGGCGCGTGGCCGGCCTTCCACTCGTCCAGTTCGCGCACGTCCAGCAGGAACGCGTCGTCCGGGACCTTGGCGACCTCCACGGCGGGAATCTGTTCCCTGAAAGAGTTCACACGTCAAAGGAACCACGAGCCATCGCCCGGAGTCGAATCGTCATGAGGCAATCTCCATCCAGACTGCGACCAGCGACCCTCGCCATCCCCGGCATCGTCGTCGCCGCCCTCGCGCTGGGCGGTTGCAAGAACGGGGACGGTTCCGCGACGGCCGCGCCGAGCAAGGGCTCCGAGACCCCCACCGCGTCGGCGGCGCCCGGCACCCCGGCGCCGACGGCCTCCCCGACGGCGCCCGCACCGACCGGGTCGGCGGCCGGGACCCGGCTGACCGTGACCGTACGCGCGTCGGAGACGTCGGCGCCGAAGACCTGGACGCTCACCTGCGATCCCGTGGGCGGGACCCTGCCCAAGGCCGACCAGGCGTGCGCGGCGCTGGCCGCGGCGGCCGCGAAGGGGCAGGACCCGTTCGCGCCGACGCCGAAGGGCCAGATGTGCACCCAGATCTTCGGCGGCCCGCAGACCGCCACGGTCACGGGCACCTGGACCGGCAAGAAGATCGACGCGCAGTTCAACCGGAAGAACGGCTGCGAGATCAAGCGGTGGGGCAACCTCGTCGCGCTGTTCGGCCCGGTGCCGCCCGCAGGCTGAGCGGCACGGGGCCGCCGGTCACTTGAGCAGGCGGGACATCCGGCGGTCCGCCAGGGGCTTGCCGCCGGTCTGGCACGTCGGGCAGTACTGCAGGGCGGAGTCGGCGAACGACACCTCCTTGATCGTGTCGCCGCAGACCGGGCACTTCTGTCCGGCCCGGCCGTGCACCCGCAGGCCCTCTTTCTTCTCGCCCTTGAGGTCCTTGGCCGCCACGCCCCGGGAGCGTTCGACCGCCTCGCCGAGCGTGTGGACGATCGCGTCGTACAGCGTCGTGACGTCCTCGTCGGTGAAGCTCGAGGCCAGTTTGAACGGCGACATCCGCGCCACGTGCAGGACCTCGTCGGAGTAGGCGTTGCCGATTCCGGCGATCACGCTCTGGTCGCGCAGCAGCCCCTTGATCTGGGTGCGCCGCCCGTCGAGGATCTTCCTCAGCGTCTCCACCGTGAAGTCCGCGCCGAGCGGGTCGGGGCCGAGCGACCGGACGCCCGGCACCTCCGCGGGGTCGCGCACGACGTACACCGCGAGCCGCTTCTGGGTGCCCGCCTCGGTGAGGTCGAACCCGGAGCCGTCGTCGAGGTGGACCCGCACGGCGAGCGGGCCCTTGCCCGGGCGGGGCGGCGCGGGCGGCAGCGCGTCCTTCCACCGCAGCCAGCCGGCCCGGGACAGGTGGACGAGGAGGTGGATCCCGTCGACGTCGAGGTCGAGGAACTTGCCGTGGCGGTCGACCCCCGTGATCGTGAGACCGTTCAGCGCGGTGATCGGCGGATCGTACGTCTTCAGTGACGAGATGGCCGCCACGTCGATCCGTGCGATCGCCCGCCCGACGGCGTGCTCGCGGAGGAAGGCGGCGAGGGACTCGACCTCGGGCAGCTCCGGCATGGGTCCAAGAGTACGACTCCGTCCACAGGCTGTGGACGACCGCCGACCTCGGTGGACGATCGCGGCGGGTCTCGGTCGGGTGACCTCGGTGGGTGATCGCGGCCGTGGGACCTTGGTCCCTTGGCCGGGCGCGGTCGCCCCGGCCATCCTGGAGGCGGGAGTTCGGTGTGACCATGACGGTCGCCCTGGGCGGCGACACGATGCTGGGACGCGGGGTCGCGGAACGGATCGCGGCGTGCGGCCCGTACGGCATGTTCGCCGACGAGGTGCGGGAGATCTTCCGGTCCGCCGACCTGTCCATGGTCAACCTCGAGTGCTGCGTCTCCGCCCGCGGCGAGCCGTGGCGCGCCCCCGGAAAACCGTTCCACTTCCGCGCGCCGCCGGCGGCCGCGGAGACCCTCGCCGACCTGGGGATCGACTGTGTGACGCTCGCCAACAACCACGCGCTCGACTACGGCCCCGAGGCGCTGACGGACACGCTCGGCCACCTGGCCAGGGTGGGGATCCGGGTCGTCGGGGCGGGTCCCGACGTACGCCGGGCGCGGGAGCCGGCCCTGTTCGACACCGTGGACGGGCGGGTGGCGGTCCTCGGCGTCACGGACCATCCCGCCGAATTCGCCGCCCGCGAGAACCGGCCCGGAGTCGCGTACGCGGACCTGCGCCGCGAGGTCCCGGACTGGCTCACCGGCCGGATCCGCGAACTGTCCGCCGACGGCGCCCGCGTGCTCGTGCTGGCGCACTGGGGCCCCAACATGACCACGGAGCCCCCGCGCTACGTACGAGCCGCCGCCCGAGCGCTGGTCGACGCCGGGGCGACCCTGGTCGCCGGGCACTCCGCGCACGTCTTCCACGGCATGTCCGGCCGTGTGCTGTACGACCTCGGGGATCTCGTCGACGACTACGCCGTGGACCCGGCCCTGCGCAACGACCTCGGTCTGGTCTTCCTCGTCACCATCGCCGGGTCCGCGATCACCGGGCTGAGGGCGTCCCCGCTCACCCTGGAGTACGCCCGTACCCGCCTCGCCACCGGCACCGACCATGCCTGGATCCGGGATCGGTTCATCACCGCCTGCGCGGCGTTCGGGACGGAGGTCGTCGAGGAGGACGGCCGGCTGTCGGTGGCCGGCCCGGGACCGTCGTGAGGTCCTTCGACAGGGCCCCTGCCTTTGAAAATACCTTCACCATGACTCAAACTGGAGTTAGGGGCCACCGTAAAAAGCTGGGAGCGGCAACGGGCGGAGGTGGCCATGTCATTCGCGGAAATCACCAAGGTCCTGAGCAGACACAGCTGGTGGATGAGCGGATCTCCCGAGGAGACGCGGGAGACCCGGGCTCCGGTACCCGGTGACCTCCGCACCCTGACGGTGACGGCCGACGACGGAGTCCGGCTCCACGTCGAGGTGCGCGAGGCCCGTGGGGCGAAGGTGACCGTCGTGTTCTGCCATGGATTCCTGCTGAACTCCACGAGCTGGCACCTCCAGCGCGACGCGCTGGCCGGCCGGATCCGCGTCGTGCTCTGGGACCTGCGCGGTCACGGCCGATCGGGCTGGGGATCTCCGCCGAACGCCACGATCGACCAGCTCGGCCGCGATCTGTTCGCGGTGCTGGAGGAGACCGCGCCGCGGGGCCCCGTCGTCCTGGTCGGCCACTCGATGGGCGGCATGGCGATCCTCGGGCTCGCCGACGCGCATCCGGAGCTGTTCGGCTCCCGGATCGTCGGTGTGCTGCTCGCCTCGACCTCCTCGGGTGACCTGTCCTCCGTCACCATCGGACTCCCCGAACGCACCGCGCGGGTCCTGCACCGGATGGTCCCCGTCACGCTGAGCACGCTCCGCCACCAGGCCAGGCTGGTGGACGCCGCGCGCCGGCCGCTCGGCGGGATGTCCTTCCTGCTGACCCGCTCGTACCTCTTCGGCGCCCACGTGTCGAAGCAGGTCGCCGAGGTGACCGCCCGGCTGATGGCGTCCGTCCCCATCGAGGTGATCGCCGACTTCTACGCGGAGCTGATCGCGTACGACAAGCGGACCGCGTTGCCCGCGCTCGGCCGCGTGCCCGTGCTGGTCATGGTCGGCGACCGGGACCTCATCACGCCGATGCGGCACGCCGAGGCCCTCGCCGCGCAGATCCCCGGCGCCGATCTCGCGGTGATCCCCGGCGCCGGGCACCTGCTGACCCTCGAGCGCGCCGCCGAGGTCAATCACCACCTGTGGGCCCTGCTCCGGCGCACGACCGGCATTCGGCCCACCACCGAGCCCACCCCCATCGACGGCGAAGAACCCGCGGAGGAGGTCCGCCGGCATCGTCGGCCGCACCGCCTGATCCGACGCAGGCAGGCCGATCGATGAGCCGGCCGGGACGGCCGGCGGTCCACCGCCTGTCAGCCGCTGGCGAGCTTGATCACGGCCGCGACGCCCACACAGACGATCACTCCGCGCAGGATCGCGGGCGGCAGCCTGCGCCCCACCCTGGCGCCGAGGACGCCGCCGATCATGGAGCCCAGCGCCACGAGCAGCACGGCCCACCAGTCGACCTTCGCGACGCAGATGTACAGGACCGCCGCCGTCGCGTTCACGAGCATCGTCAGCAGGTTCTTGGCGGCGTTGACACGCTGCAGTTCCTCGTCGAGGAAGATGCCCAGCAGGCCGACCAGCAGGACGCCCTGCGCCGCGCCGAAATAGCCGCCGTAGACGCCGCCCGCGAACACGCCGAGCAGGAGCCAGGGCCCGCCGTGCGCCCGCCGAGGCCGGGAGGCGAGCCGGCGGCTGATCATGGGCTGGGTCAGCACCAGCACGCAGGACAGGCCGATCAGCACGACCACCACCGCGGTGAAGGCCTGCTCGGGCAGGTTGAGCAGGAGCAGCCCGCCGACCAGCGCGCCCAGCACCGAGGCCGGGGCCAGCCGGGCGAGCCGGCCGCGCTGGCCCGCCAGCTCGGCCCGGTACCCCAGCACGCCGGTGACGCCGCCGGGCACCAGGCCGATGTTGTTCGAGACGTTCGCCGTGATCGGCGGCAGCCCCACGGCCAGCAGCGTGGGGAAAGTGATCAGCGATCCCGATCCGACGATCGTGTTGATGGTTCCGGCCGCGATCCCGGCGGCGAGCACCGCCAGCACCGCCCACGGCCGCGCGGACAGCGCGAACACGGCGACGCATCCGGCCACCGCCACGGCGAGGAACAGGCCGATCAAGGCCCAGGGGTTGGGGGACCTCATGGTCGGCGACTCTAGAACATGTCTCGAAGATTAAGACAATCAATCTCAAACTAGGAGATTTCACACAGAAGAGCCGTACAGCACGGGGGGTGACACATGCTGAAGGTCATCGGGGCTGGACTCGGACGGACTGGCACGTACTCACTGAAAGTGGCTCTGGAACGCCTAGGCCACGGACCCTGTCACCACATGTCCTCGCTCGGCGGGGACCTCGACCGGATCCACGAGTGGGAAGCGGCCGCTCGCGGCGAACCGGTCGCGTGGGACGACCTCCTGGCGGGCTACCGCGCGACCGTCGACTGGCCCTCGTGCTTCTTCTGGCAGGAACTCGCGGACGTCTACCGGCAGGCACCGGTCATCCTCACCGTGCGCGACCCGGTCCGCTGGTACGCGAGCGTCCGCGACACGATCTACCGTTCCAGCCACCGGCAGCCGGGATGGCACGGCCTCGCGATGTGGCTGGAGGACATGGTCTGCGCGGGGCTCCGCGTCCGACGCCGGATGTGCGAACGGGTGATCTGGGAGGGCACCTTCGGCTCCCGCTTCGGCGACCCCGACTTCGCCCTCCAGGTCTTCGAATGGCACAACGCCCACGTACAGGCGGTGATACCCGATCATCGGCTCCTGGTGTACGACGTCGGCCAGGGCTGGGGGCCGCTGTGCGAGTTCCTCGGCGTTCCCAGGCCCGACGAGCCGTTCCCGCACCTCAACGACACGGCGGCGTTCCGCCGGATGGCGTCCCGGCGCCGCCGGCGGCTGCTCACGCTGCGCCCTCTCGGTTCCGACGAGCACACGGCGGTCCGATGAACGGGCGGTCGCACCCCGGCCACGGCATGCGCGACCTGGTCGCGTCGCTGAAGCCGCCGTCCTCGCGGGCCGGGCCGTACTACGCGGGCGGCCGGTGGCGCCGGGAGTCCTTCGTCGACGATCTCCGGACCGCGGCCGCGGACCTGCCCGACCGTACGATCTTCGTCAACTGGCGCCGCGACCTCGGACGCGAGGTCATCGTGACCTTCGGCGAACTGGCGGCGTACGTCGACCGGCTGTCCGCCGGGCTGCGCGACCTCGGGCTGCGCCCCGGTGACGTGGTCGCCTACCAGCTCCCGAACTGGTGGGAAGCCGCCGCGCTCGGCCTCGCGTGCCTGGACGCGGGGCTGATCGCCGTGCCGATGATGGCGACCCTGGGGGCGCGTGAGGTCGAGCGCATCCTGGCCGGGACCGAGGCGAACGCGTGCGTGGTCGTCGACCGATGGGAGACCGCGCGCCCCGCCCGCCTCCTCGCCGACCTGGACACCCGCCTGCCGAGGCTGCGCCACCGCGTGGTGCTCGGCGACGCGGCGGCGACCGGCTCGCTGGCGTTCGCCGACCTCCTCGGGTCCGACTCCCGTCCCCGGGCGCGCGTCGCCCGGGGGCCGGACGAGGTGTCCCTGGTGCTGTTCACGTCCGGGACGACGGGCGAGGTGAAGGGCGTACTCCACACCGCCAACACGCAGTACGCCTGCACCCGGCCGAGGCACCGCGCCGTACGCGACATCCCGGAGCCGCGGACGGCCACGCCGGCGAACCTGACCCACTCCGTGGGGATGCGGACGAACGTCCTGATGCCCCTGGTCACGGGCTGCAGCTCCGTGTTCGCCGACACCCGGGACCCGGACGTCTGGCTGGACCTGCTCGCCCGGCACCGCGTCACCCATTTCCTCGGCGCGCCCATGATGCTGGCCAGGCTCGTCGAGGCCCAGCGGCGGCACCACCGCCCCCTGCCCTGCCTGCACTTGATCATCAGCACCGGGGCCCCGCTCCCCGTCTCGCTCGTCGCCCCGGTCCACCGGTGGCTGTCCCCGGGCCTCGTCAACGGCTTCGGCATGACGGAGACGGGCGGCATCACCGCGACCGCCGTCGACGACCCGCCCGACTGGACGGGCCACAGCATCGGCCGCCCCGTTCCCGGCTGCGAGATCCGCCTGGTCGCCGACGAGCCGACCGCCGGGGACCGGGCGTTCCGGCTCTACGTACGCGGTCCCTCGGTGTGCGCGGGCACCTTCCGGCTGCACGACCGGCGGCCGACGTGGGACCCGGCGGCCACGGACGGCTGGTACGACACCGGCGACCTGGTAGGCGAGGACGGCAGCGGCGGCCTGCGCTACCTCTCCAGGGACGCCGACCGGATCGGCAGCCCCCTCCTGATCCCGATCCTGGAGGTCGAGGACGAGCTGCTGCGCCACCCCGCCGTCGCCGAGGTCGCCATCGTCGGCCGGCCGAACCCCGGCGGCGAGGAGACCGTGTGCGCCTTCGTGGTCCCCACCGGTCCCGCCCCTACCCTCGACGACCTGCGCGCGCACCTTCTCGGTACGGGCATGACGGAGTGGTACCTCCCGACCCGCCTCGAGTGCGTGGCCGCGCTGCCCCGCAACGAGCTGGGCAAGGTACGCAAGGCCGAGCTGCGCGACCGCCTCCGCCCACCGGAGAACGGCCCGGTCCACAACCCGTAGACCGAGAAGCCGCGCGGGCGAGATCGGTATTTGCCACGATGTTCTCCACGGAATGGGGCTGCTTTTCTCAATCCCGGTCCGGCCGAGCCGATGCTCCCCGAGAGAACGCACGTGGTTGGGGGAAGACGTGGCCTATCGCATCCACTTCACCGCGCAAGACCTGGCGCGGACACGTATAGCCGACAAGGCGATGCCGTTCCTCGAGCTGCACATCGCCATGCGGGCGGTGCAGAGCCGCACTCGGCGTGCGGCTCTGGACGCTTGGCGGCGAAGCGTCGACGCCCGGCTGACGGCGTCCGCCCGAATGGCTCTGTCACTCGTTCCCGTGGTCGGTTACGCGCAGTCGTTGTTCCCTCCCACGTGCGCCGGGGATCCGGAAGAACTACCGGACCGCGTGCTCGCCACGCCGCGCGCGGAGATCCGGGCGCAGATGAGCGCGATCGCCGAAGTACAGCCCGTGCCGTCCTGGACCCAGCGACTGGCCGATGACCGCTCGCTCCTGAAGCAGGTGGGGATCGAACTTCGCGGGCTGTACGACCACCTGCTGGGCCCCTACTGGGCGAACATCGAAGGCCTGTTCGCCCAGGACCGCACCGTACGGGCCCAACAGTGGCTCACCGGTGGCGTGGAGCGTGTCCTGGCGGAGGCGAATCCACGGTGGATGCGGTGGGACCCACCGGTGCTGGAGATCAAGATGGTGAACGGTGCTCAGCACGACCACATGCTCGAAGGCCAAGGCGTGTTGCTGCATCCGTCGGCGTTGTGCGACCGCACCATCATCGACTACGAGGTCCAGCCCCAGCCCGTCATCACGTATCCGGCGTGCGGCGACGACCCCCTGCGCCGGATGGCCGTCCTCACTCCGGAACCGGCCAGGGCCCGGCCGGGAGGCGCCGTGGCGGCCCTCCTCGGCCAGACCCGTTCGTCCGTACTGAACGTCATCGCCGAACACGCCGGCTGCTCAACGAAGGAACTCGCCGACCTCGCCGGCGTCGCCCCCGCGAGCGCCAGCGAACACGCCACCGTCCTCCGCGAAGCCGGCCTGATCCACACGGTGCGGCACCGCAACACCGTGCGCCACAGCCCGACCGATCTCGGCATCGGCCTCCTCGGTCTCGGCTGAGGAGCTCAGTGATGCCACTTGGCCCAGGTGCCCTTGCTGCCCCATTGATGCACCGGGTTGTTCGAACGCCGATCGTGATACTTCGGCTGCACGTACTTGTTGCCGCGAGGCGCCAGAAGATAGAAGTCCCGCTTTCCGGCGGCGCCGTACAGTTGGAACGACTGGTTGGTCTTGCCGTTGCACGGCCACTGCCCCAGCCTGGCGCCGTTCTTCTTGCTGCCTCCCAGTACGTCGAGGCACATGCCGCTGTGCTGGTTGACGAGTTCGTAGAGCACACCCGTGGTGCTGAGGATGGTCCACTTCTGGTTCGTCGCGCCGACGCAGCGATACAGATCGACCTTGGCGCCCTTGGCCCTGCTGGCGCCGTGGACGGTCATGCACAGGCCCGTCGCGCTGTTCACGAAGTTGGTCGGGCCCGACAGGGCGTGCACCGCTCGCGGGGACGCCTTCGACCCGGGTTCCGCCCAGGCCGGCCCCACCGCCGACCCGGCCATCGCCGCTCCGAGCGCGACCACCGTGAGCACACGCGCCTTGATGTGATGTCCCGACACCGCGGGTCCCCTTTCCGACGCTCGTACGGTCAGTGATGCCACCGGGCCCACTTCCCCTTGGCGGCCCACTGGTGGACCGGGTTGTTCGAGCGCCGGTCGTGATACTTCGGCTGGAGCTCTCGCAGGCTCACGGCGGACACGATCATGAAGCCGCCGCCGGCCATGCTGGTGATGAGGAACCGCTGATTGGACTTCCCGTTGCAGGTCCACTGCCCCAGTAGCGCCCCGTTGCCCTTCCGCCCGCCGAGGACGTCGAGGCACAGGCCGCTCTTGAGGTTCACGATCTGCTGCGTGTCGCGCATGGGAACGAGGGTCCATTTCTGGTTCGCCGCGCCGACGCAGCGATACAGATCGACCTTGGCGCCCTTGGCCCTGCTCCCGCCGTGCACGGTCATGCACAGGCCGGTCGCGCTGTTGACGATGTACCTCGGCGCCGAGCGGTACCTGGCGGCGGCCGGCTGCTGCGCGTTCGCGGGCGCCGCCAGCGCGATCCCCCCGACGAGTGCGGCGGCCGACCCGACGGCGATCAGGCCCGGTCGTACGTTCATACTTCGAGTCCTCTCTGGCATGCGAGGAACTCTTCACGCGTCGGAATGAACGCTCAAGAACGTTCGGTCTACGCCGAATAAGGACACAACAGGCACCCGTATCGCTGTACGAAGACCGGTCCCTGCTCTACGGTCCGGAGCACGAAGACGACCAGAAGGGCCGGCCGACGGCGTGACAAGGAGAAGCAGCATGGTCAGTGAGAACGCCGCCAAGCTCGCGGTCCTCATCGACGCGGACAACACGCGGCCGAGGATCACCGATGGGCTGCTGGCCGAGGTCGCCAAGTACGGCACCGCCCACGTCAAACGGGCCTACGGCGACTGGACCGGAACGAGCCTCAAGGGCTGGAAGGATCATCTGCTCGCCCAGTCGATCCAGCCGATCCAGCAGTTCGCCTACACCGTCGGAAAGAACGCCACCGACGCGGCGATGGTGATCGACGCGATGGATCTGCTCTATACCGGGCGCTTCGACGGATTCTGCATCGTCTCCAGTGACAGCGATTTCACCCGCCTGGCCGCGCGCATCCGAGAATCCGGCCTCACCGTGTACGGATTCGGCGAACGCAAAACCCCCAAGCCCTTCGTCTCGGCATGCGACAAGTTCGTCTACATCGAGAACCTTCCGTACGCGGACCGCGCCGCCACGCCCACCGACGAGACGCCCGTGCCCACCGAGCCCTCCTCCGCCGCGGCCCTCATGGCGGACGCCGGACTGCTGAACCAGCTCCGCAACGCCGTGGAGGCGGCATCCGACGAGGACGGCTGGGCCAACCTCGCGAACGTCGGATACATCGTCATCAAGCAACGCCCGGACTTCGACTCCCGCAACTACGGCTATCCCAAGCTGAGCGAGCTGATGGCCGCGATAGAGCTGTTCGAGCTCGACCGCCGTAGCCCCGGCGACGGAAAGCCGGGCGTCGTCTACGCCCGCGACCGACGCCGCCAGCCCTAGCCCACTACCGCGAACCCCGGCGCCCACAGCGGGCGCGGGATTCGGGGACGCCGTACGTCATCGGCCGACCGCTGGTGACTCCACCGAGCCGGGTGTGCGCGGGGACGCGGGCGGTTCGGCAGGCCGTTTCCGCGCGAGCCACAGGCCCGTCAGGATCGCGCCGGCCGCGGTGACGATGCCTGCGGCGAGGAACGCGGTGTCGAGTCCGGTCTCGAAGGTGGCACCGTGAGTCTGTCGGGTGCGGGCGATGGCACCGAGCACCGCGACACCCAGGATGGCGCCGATCTGCCGGGTGGTGCTGCTGACGCCGGAGGCCAGGCCGCCGTCTTGAGGATCGGCCGAGGACACGGCCGCGCCGGTCAGCGGTGACATCGCCAGACCGAAGCCGACGCCGACGACGGCCAGCCGCCACCACACGTCGCCATAGCCGGTGGCGTGCTGGACCGTGGACAGTGTCAGGAGCCCGATCGCCGCGAGGGCCAGTCCGGTGGTGACGACGACGCGGAAGCCGAATCGGGCGGCGATGCGACCCGCGTACGGGCTGATGATCACCATGGCCAGCGAGCTGGGCAGGGTTTCGATACCGGCCCGCAGGACCGAATGCCCCTGGACGAAGACGAAGAACTGGGAGAAGAAGAACGCCGAGCCCATCAGGCCGAATCCGACCACGGTCATGGCGGTGTTGGAAACGGTGAACAGTCGCCGCCGGAACAGCCGTAGCGGCAGCATCGGTGTCGCGACGCGAGCCTCGACGGCGACGAACACCGCGAGCAGGACGGTGGCCGCGGCGAGACTGCCGAGGATCAGCGGGGAGCCCCAGCCGTGGTCACCTGCTGCGATCAGACCGAAGGTGAGCGCGCCGACGCCGAGGATCGACAATGCCTGACCCGCGAGGTCGAGAGTGGGTGCCGCCGGATTGCGGGACTCACCCAGCACCCGCATCCCCATCAGCAGCGACACCACTCCGATCGGCACGTTGACCAGGAAGATGCCGGGCCAGCCGAACGTCTCGGTGAGGACGCCGCCCGCCACCGGGCCGGCGGCCAAGCCGACGCCGCTCAGACCCGCCCACAGCCCGATGGCCTTCACCCGTTCCCGCGGTCGCGGATATGCCGAGGCCAGCAGGGCGAGGGACGCGGGACTCAGCGCCGCGGCGCCGACGCCCTGCAGGATGCGCGCGGCGACCAGCCAGCCGAGCGTCGGAGCGACACTGCACAAGAGCGAGGCCAGCGTGAACACCGCCACGCCGGTCAGGAACCAGCGTTTGCGACCGAACCGGTCGGCGAACACGCCACCGGCCAACAGCAGCATCGCGACAACGAGCACATAGGCGTCCACGATCCACTGCAGACCGGTCAAGGTGGTGTGCAGCTCGACCTGCATGGTGGGCAGCGCCGCACCGACGATGGTGTTGTCGAGCAGCACCATGAACTGACCGACGCAGGTCAACGCCAGCAACGCCCGGGTGGACCGAACGTGTTCGGACACCGGCGACCCCCTCCTTCACGACCGGAACCGACGCCCCATGACGGGCGTTGGGAGGTGAACGCTAACGATTGACATCGATGTCACCTCAAGCCCAGGGCGTATCGTCGCCGTGGACAGGCGGCGCGCGACGTGAGGGGCTGCGATGCGGATCGGGGAGCTGGCGCGGCGGTCCGGAGCGAGCCCGCGTTCGATCAGGTACTACGAGTCGGTGGGACTCCTGGCGTCGCGCCGCGACAGCCGTGGATACCGCGAGTTCGATGACACCGCGATCGCGCAGATCGCGAAGATCAAACTGTTGTTGCGCGTCGGGCTGGACATCACCGACATCGTCGTGATGCTCCCTCGTGAGGACACGTCCGAGATCGTGTACTGCACTCGGGCCCAGCAGCGCATCGACGAACAGATAGCCCGCATCGAGCGCCAGCAGACGCTGCTGAGCGAAGCCCGATCGCTCCTGGTGGAACTCCAGCGTGTCGGACAGGTCACCGCCACCGTCCAGCCGTCCACCGAGCCCGTCCGAGCGGTGAGCGGCAACAGGATCGCGGGGATCCGCTGACCGCCGTCGCGTTCGAGGCGTCGACAGGCGGTGATGACTTTTGTCATCAGGGAAGCATGATCGCCGGTACTAACGGGCTGACCTGCGGATCTTTAACGTTACGGACATGACGAACACGGCATTTAACATCGCGGTCCTCGGCGGCGTCGAGCACAAGGCCGAACAGTCGATCCCCCAGCGCTTCGTCTCGATCTCCCCGATCGGCGGCGCCGACCTGGACCTGAGCCGGATCGACCACGACCTGACCGTCACCCAGATCTCCCTCGTGGGCGGCACCAAGATCACCGTGCCGGCCCACGCCAACGTGGACGTCGCCGGACTGGCCGTCCCCGGCCTCCTCGGCCGACGCCGATTCCGCGGAACCGCCGGACCCGACGCACCCACCGTCCGCGTACACCGCTACGGGATCTTCGGCGCCGTCAAAGTCATCCGCAACGCGTGAGCAGAACCCTCGGCGCCCGGCGCCGGTGTGGCACCGGGACCTTCCGAGGCGCGGCGACGTCCCGGACCTCTGCGACTCGTCAGGGCTCGAGGTCCGCCACTCCCTTGCCGCTCGCGATATCGAACGGCACGGAGATCTGGTCGTGCACGATCGACCAATCGCCGTCGATCTTCCGGAAGCAGAAGGTCGCCCGGACCCACATGCCGCCCGTCGCCGTCCCGTTCTTCAGCGTGCCGCTGAGCCGCCCGAAACCGTGCCCGAACGCCACGTCTTCGCCCGCGGTGACGGCCAGGTCGCGGACCTCATAATTCACTTCCTGGAAGAACGTGAACACGTTCGCCCAGTTCTTCAATTTCGCCGCTACTCCTACATGCTGCAGTGGCGGGTCGATGTCGAAGGACACGACATCCGTCGAGTAAAGCCGCTCCAGGCCCTCGAGATCCTTGGCTCGGATTCCTTCGATTATCTTCTCGACGTGCTGCTTGATCTTCGCTTCGTCTACCTCGCGTTGCGCGGACATCGCTCCCCGGCCCTTCCATTCGGTGTGGAATCTCAAGCGCTCACCAGTACGACGGAACGGCACCTCGGAATGTCAGGCCCACGGCCGCCGCGAGGTCAGGCGGCGCGGCGGCCTGACGATCCGGTGCGGTATCTCGTCGGACCGGTGAGAGCAATCCGACCCAGGGAGCCTCCGGAACCATGACCGACCACTCGGGGCCAGGACACGACCGGTCCGACGCGGGCCTGAACGCGATCATCAGCGAGCGGCGTCAACTGACCAATCTCGCCTACCGGCTGCTCGGCTCCCTGGCCGAGGCCGAGGACGCCGTCCAGGAGACGTACGCCCGCTGGTACGCCATGTCCCGGGAGCAGCAGGACGCCATCGCGTCCCCCGGCGCCTGGCTGAGCAAGGTCGCCGGCCGCATCTGCCTGGACATGCTCGGCTCGGCGCGGGCCTGACGCGAGCGCTACGTGGGTGAATGGATCCCCGAGCCGCTGCCCGACCGTACCGACTGGATCAGCACACGAGCGGGCACCGCCACCGCCGACCCGGCCGATCCGGCCGACCGGGTCACCCTGGACGAGTCGGTCGGCATGGCCTTCCTCGTCACACTCGAATCGATGACCCCGGCCCAGCGCGTCGCGCTCATCCTGCACGACGTCTTCGCCTACTCCTTCGCCGAGATCGCCGAGATCACCGGCCGTACCCCGGCGGCCTGCCGCGAGCTGGCCTCCTCGGCCCGCCGCCGCATCCGCACCGTCCGGCCGCCCGCGGCCCCGGCGGCCCACCAGGCCGGCCTGGTCAAGAATTTCAAGCAGGCCTGGGAGGCCGGGGACATCGACGCCCTCATCGGCCTCCTCGACCCCGGCGCCACCTTCACCGCGGACGGCGGCGGCCTGGTCATCGCCGCGCTCCACCCGATCGAAGGCGGCGAGCAGGTCGCGCGTTACATCACCGAGATCGCCGGCAGGTCATTCGACAAGGTGACGCTCCTGGAGCGCACGGTCAACGGCCAGCCCGGGCTGATGGCCCAGCTGGGGGACGTCACCGTGGGGGTGTACGCGTTCGAGGTCGCAGGTGACCGGATCAAGCACATCTGGGCCGTCCGCAACCCGGACAAGCTCCGCCCATGGACGGCAGGCTGACCCGCACCGCTCGCCCGCGAGGTACAGCGCCCGGACCGTGGAGCCCGCCCCATGAGCTCATCATCCGCGGTTCTCCTGTGGTGCGGGGGTGTTCCAGTCCCAACCGGTGATCGTGGTGCGCATCAGGCGGGCGGCGGGCGACAGGTGGCTGTCGGCGCCCCAGAACAGGGTGACCGTGCGACGGCAGTCGGCGCTGTCGACGGGGATCCAGATGAGCGGGGCGTGGGCGTCCATACGCCGGGCGAAGGCGGGGACGAGGCCGATGCCGAGTCCTGCGACGATCAGGGCGGCGATGGCGCCGAGCTCGTCGACCTCGCAGACGATCTTCGGCGTCAGGCCTCGTACGGTGAAGAGCCGATCGAGCAGGCGCCGTTGCCAGTGCCCCGTACGGGCGGTGACGAACGGCCGATCCGCGAGCTCCTCGACGCTCACCGACGTACGGCCCGCCAGTGGGTGGTCCAGCGGCACGGCCACTCCCACCTCCTCGTCGAGCAGCTGCACCCGCTCCAGTCCCTCGGCGTGGATCGGCTGGGAGGCGACACACAGATCGACGTCCTGGGCGCGTAGGCGGCGGGCCATGTCCTCGGCCGGCGACCAGTGGAGTTCGACCTCGACGGAGGGGTGAGCGCGTTTGTAGGCCGCCAGCGGCCCGGTGAGGGTGAGGAAGGTCTCCGACGCCAGCCTCACGGTGCGCACACCGTCGCTGGTGGCCTCGGCGACGGCTCGCCTGCCCGCCTCGAGCTCGCCCAGGGAGCGTTCAACGTAACCGCGGAAGAGCCGGCCGGCCTCGTTCAGCCGGAGACGGCCGCCCCGGTCGAACAGCGGCGCGCCGAGCTCGCTCTCCAGGCGGGCGATGGTGCGGCTCAGTGACGGCTGGGCGATGCGGAGCTCGTCGGCCGCACGGCTGAGGTGCTCCAGACGCGCCACCACGAGGAACTGCTTGAGCGAGTTCAGGTCCATGACCCCTCATACCTGCAGAAGCATAGCTGAATAGGAATATTGATCTTAGACAAGATAACTCACAAGTCATAACGTCGGGGCGAATCAAGAACGGAACGAGGAGGACGCCCTCATGGTCACCGGATGGGTGATGCGGGCCCTCGTCAGCGCACACGTGGTCGCGATCCTCGCCCAGCCCGTGTTCGCCGGCGTTTATCTGAGCGGTGACTTCGACGCCCTGCGCTGGCATGCGGCCGGCGCCGACGTCGTCACCTCCATCGGCTACCTGCAAGTGATCGCGGCGATCGTGGTCTGGGTCCGGTTGCGCCAGGCCTGGCCGTTCCTCGCCACGCTGGCCCTGGTGGCGGCCGAGACGGTGCAGTACTTCGCCGGGATGGACGGGGCACTGTGGCTGCACCTTCCGCTGGGCGTGCTGACCATCGTCGGGCTCGTCGTGCTGTTCATCGCCGTCTGGCGCCGGCCGGCCACGCTCGAGGAGGCCGACGTTGCGTGAGCCCATGGTGAACAGGCGCCAGGTGCTGGGGATCGGCGGAGCGCTCGGGCTGATGGCGGCCACCGGGCTGTCGACCGCGGCCGCGCTGTCCCGGCGGCCGTCGGCCACCGGCACCGAGTTGCGCAGCGCCGTACCGCTGCCGCCCGCGTTCCGGACGCCGTTGCCGCTTCCCTCCGCGCTGAAGCCGGTCAGCACCTCGGGCGGCGTCGACCGGTACGAGATGACACAGCGCGAAACGACCCTGGAGATCCTGCCCGGTGTCAGGACGCCGATGTGGACGTACGAGGGAACGTTCCCGGGGCCGACGATCGAGGCACGCCGCGGCCGCCCGATCGCCGTGACGCATCGCAACGAACTCCCCGTGCCGACCGTCGTTCACCTCCACGGCGGGCGGAACACACCGGCCTCCGACGGATACCCGACCGACCTCGTCCTGCCCCAGGGCTGGCCGGACCCCGCCGAAACGGCGCACAGCATGCCCGGCATGAGCGGGATGCACGGGATGAGCGGCATGGACGGGATGCACGATCCACGGGCGGTGGTGACGAGGCTGACCAGGGAGTACTCGTTCCCGCTGGACCAGCGGCCGACGATGCTGTGGTACCACGACCACCGGATGGACTTCACCGCTCCCGCGATCTGGCGGGGCCTCGCCGGGCTGCTGATCGTGCGCGACGACGCCGAGGACGCGCTCGGCCTGCCCGCCGGGCCGCGCGAGCTACCCCTCATGATCGCGGACCGCGCGTTCGCCCGCGACGGCAGCCTGCACTACCCCGCCCTGGACCCCACCCTGCGCGAGCGGCCCGGCGTTCAGGAGCGCTACCTCGCCGGAGTGCTCGGCGACGTGATCCTGGTCAACGGCGCCCCGTGGCCCGTGCACGAGGTCGACGCGGCCCGCTATCGGCTGCGCATCCTGAACGCCTCCAACGCCCGGCATTACGAACTCGAAGCGGTCACCGACGACGGACGCCGGCTCGACCTCGTCCAGGTCGGCGCCGACCAGGGACTGCTCGCGGCGCCGGTCACCCACTCGTCCCTGCCGATGGCACCGGCCGAACGCTACGACGTGGTCATCGACTTCTCCGGCGTCCCGGTCGGCGGCCGCGTCCGGATCGTCAACCGGCTGGGCTCCGGGCGCACCCGCGACGTGATGGCCTTCCGTATCGCGCGCAAGGCCACCGACCACAGCCGCATCCCCCGTCTCCTGTCGACCGATCTGCCGACGTGGCGCCGGTCGGACGCCGTGCGGGTGCGCGAGTTCGCCTTCCGCGCCGGGCGGATGCGCGGCGGTCACGGTTGGCTGATCGGCGGGAAACCGTTCGATCCCGCCCGTACCGACGTCACCACCCGTCTCGGCGATGTCGAGGTATGGCGGCTGATCGCCGACGTCCACCACCCCGTCCACCTGCACCTGGTCGGCTTCCGGGTGCTCTCACGCGGCGGGAGGCGGCCGCTTCCCCACGACGCGGGCCTCAAGGACACCGTCTCACTGCGGCCCGGCGAATCGGCGGAGATCATCACCCGTTTCGACGGCTACCGCGGCCGTTACCTCTTCCACTGCCACAACGCCGAACACGAGGACATGGGCATGATGGCCAACCTCGAGATCATTTAGAAGCAAGGCGGCCCAAATTCTCACCGACACCGGGCACGATGCGGGTAGGTGAGTTCTTGAGCTCGGTCAGGTCAAGGGCATGAGTCCGTACGGCCGGCGCGTCGAGTCCGGTGCGACACCCGCGGCGGACCACCGACCGCGGATCTTCCCCCTTGGCGACACCGAGGCACTGGACATGCTGCGCCAAATCGCCCCACAGCACCCGCGCAAGGCCTAACACCGACCAAGTCTCGGTAGATCTTCTCCCCAGCCCACGCATGGGGGGCTAGGGGGCAAAGCCCTCACAACCCCAAGCCCGCGCAGCGGGCGCAGGGGGGCGTGGGGGGCGCAGCCCCCCACCTCGGGGGGCTCGGGGGGTCGTCCCCCCGAAGAAACGACGAGGGGTCGACGGGAAGGAAGCGAAGCTTCCGACCAGCCGACCCCAACACCGAGTGGGCGAGGAGGGATTTGAACCCTCACGTCCTTGCGGACACACGGACCTGAACCGTGCGCGTCTGCCGTTCCGCCACCCGCCCCGGGCGCGTCCAAAGGTTAGCACCATTCCGGCGGTGGTCCGAATCGGTTGCTCGGGGCGAACCTACTCACAGATACGATCGTCTAGCAGTGGAGAGGGGAGGTGCACGTGGGTGTCCTACAGCGCTTCGAGCGTCGGCTCGAAGGCATGGTCGAGGGTGCCTTCGCTCGGGCTTTCAAGTCGGAGCTTCAGCCCGTCGAGGTGGCCAGCGCGATTCAGCGCGAGATGGACGAGCGCGCCGCGATCGTGGCGCAGGGTCGCACGCTGGTGCCGAACGACTTCGTCGTCGAGATCTCACATCCGGACGGCGAGCGGCTGGAGGTCTACGCCGACAGCCTGAGCCAGGAGCTGGCCAATCTCGCCCGTGAGCACGCGAAGGAGCAGGGTTACTCCTTCGTCGGGCCGGTGCGGGTGCGGTTCGAGAACGCCGATGACCTGCGCACGGGAATGTTCCGGATCCGGTCCGGGGTCATCCGTGGCTCCACCGTGGAGGGTGGCGAGATCCGCCAGCCGATGAGCGACATGCCGCCTCCGCCGCGCGGGTTCGCGGGTGGCCGGCCGCGGTTGCTGGTGAGCACGGAGGGTCAGCAGAGCCACACGTACGATCTGACCACTCCGGTGACGTTGCTCGGCCGGGGCACCGATTGTGATCTTCGGCTTGTCGATCCCGGCGTTTCCCGGCACCATGCCGAGATCAGAGTCGAGGGTCCGGAGGTGGTTGCGGTTGATCTAGGGTCGACGAACGGCACTTTCGTGAACGGCCAGCCGATCCGCCGTGTGACCCTGCATGACGGCTCACGCGTGACGCTCGGCCGGACAACCCTGGTGTTCCGCCGCGATAGGGAGTAGCTCCGACTCCGATGAACCAAATCACCCTGACGCTCATGAAGGTGGCGTTCCTAGCCGTGTTGTGGCTGTTCGTCATCGCGGCCGCGGGCGTCATCCGTGCCGATCTGTGGGGCTCGAAGGCCGCCGCCAAGGCCCAGCGGCCTCGGCAGGCCGCCCAGCCCGCCCGGCCGCCGCGGCAGGCGGCGGCGCCGCGCGTCAGGCGTTCGGAACCGACCAAGCTGGTCATCACCGAGGGTGCCCGGGCCGGCACGACGATGGACCTGGTCGGGACGGAGATAACCATGGGTCGTGGGAATGACGTCACGCTCCCGCTCGGAGACGACTACTCTTCGGGACGGCATGCCCGGCTCTTCTCGCAGAACGGTCAGTGGTTCGTGGAGGATCTCGGTTCGACGAACGGCACCTATCTCGGGCGCGCCAAGGTGAGCAGGCCGGAACCCGTCCCCGTCGGCGTACCGATCCGCATCGGGAAGACCGTCATAGAGCTGCGCAAATGACCATCGGAATTCACTTCGCCGCCCGGTCGGACGTCGGCATGCTCCGCGAGGGCAATGAGGACTCGGCGTACGCGGGCTCCCGGCTGCTCGCGGTGGCCGACGGCATGGGCGGCCATGTCGGCGGCGAGATCGCCAGTGCCGCCGCCATCGAGACCCTGAAGCCACTCGACCGGGACTTCCCGCCGCACGAGCTTGTCGGCGCCCTCGAGCAGGCGGTGCACCGGGCCAACGAGACCCTGCACAGCATCGTCGAGGGTGATCCGTCGCTGCAGGGCATGGGCTGCACGCTCACCGCGATGCTGTGGAACGGCCCGCAGGTCGCCCTCGTCCACATCGGCGACTCTCGCGCGTACCTCCTGCGGAACGGCGAGCTGTTCCAGATCACCCATGATCACACACTGGTTCAGTCCCTCGTCGACGAGGGCCGGATCAGCCTGGACGAGGCCGCGTCCCACCCGCAGCGCTCCCTTCTGTTGCGGGCGCTGGACGGCCGCGGCGAGGTCGACCCGGACATCTCGCTGCGCGAGGCGCAGCTCGGCGACCGCTACCTGCTCTGCTCCGACGGGCTGAGCACGGTGGTGAGCGCGGAGACCATCCACCACGCGCTGAGCACGGCGGCAGAGCCGGACCAGGCCGTACGCCAGCTCATCGACCTGGCCAACCGCGGTGGCGGCCCGGACAACATCACCTGTGTGGTGGCCGACGTGGTCGAGCTGGAGCAGCAGCAGGGCCCGCCGCCGGCCTCGATCACCGCGGGCGCCGCGCACAACGCCGGCCGGGGCCGCGGCGAGGCGGACATGCCGCCGCCCGGCGCGATGGCCGCGGAGACGCCGGCCCAGCGGGCCGCGGCGCTGCGGGAGCAGCAGCCCGCGCCGGTGACCGTGGCGGACATCCCGGCGGTCGGCCGACAGCAGCACGAGGACACACTGCCGCAGATGGCGGTCGGCCGGCGACGGCGCCGCTGGCCCTGGCTGGTCGCGGTGGCCGGTGTGGTCGTCCTGCTGGCCGCCGGCGGGTCGTACGTCGCCTGGAACACCGTCCAGGGGCAGTACTACGTCGCGGCGGACGGCGGCCAGGTCGTCATCTACCAGGGGATGAACCAGGACCTCCTCGGGTTCAAGCTGTCCCACCTGAAGGAGCGGCCCAGCCCGGCGCTGAAGGTCGCCGACCTGGCGCCCTCGGCGCGGGAGTCGGTGAACCACACGATCGACGGCCTGGGCAGCCTGAGCAAGGCCCATAACACCGTCAACACGCTGCGCAAGCAGGTCTGCCACCTCGTCGTCTCCGACAACAAGGGCGTCGTGACGATCTGGAAGGGCAAGGGCCAGCAGAGCACGCTGGGCTGTGAGGAGACGGTCGTCGAGCCGTCGAGTCCGCCGGTGCAGATCAACCTGCTGCCCAAGACGGACAAGGACAACGTGCACAAGGGCATCTCCGTCACGGACCTGACGCAGGCCCGCGCCAAGGTGCAGGAGCTCCGCGACCAGGCCGACCTCTGCAAGAAGCAGCCGGGCAAGAACGGCTGCCCTACTAAGCCGAACACCACTCACTGATGACTTCCGCAGCCGCCGAACCCGAGGTTCAGATCGCGACCCGCCCCCGGCGGAGCGCCCAGCTCGGCATGTTGATCTTCGCGTTGGTGATCACCGTCGCGGGTTTCGCCCAGGTCGGACTGGCGCGCGACGGCAGTCTGCCCGCCGGGATGTACGGATACGGCATCGGCCTCGGGATCCTCGCGGCCGGCGCCTACTTCGTCGTGGCCCGGTTCGCGCCGTACGCCGACCCGCTCCTGCTTCCGCTGGCCGTCTTCCTCAACGGCCTCGGGCTGGCGATGATCTACCGGCTGGACCTGAGCACGAGCGCCGACTGGAAGAAGGCCCTCCAAGAGGGCAAGAAGCTCTCCTACATCGGGCCGTCGACGACCGGGCAGCTCACCTGGACCGCGCTGGCGATGATCTTCTTCGCCGTCACGCTGTTCGTGCTGAAGGACATCAAGATCCTCCAGCGCTACATGTACACGATCGGCGCGGTCGGGCTGTTCTTCCTCGCCCTCCCGGGCTTCCTGCCCTCGTCGATCAGTGGCGCGCTGGGCGCGAAGATCTGGATCCGGATCGGCGGGTTCTCGATCCAGCCCAGTGAGTTCTCCAAACTCGCGTTGGTCGCGTTCTTCGCCGGATACCTGGTGAACAAGCGCCAGAGCCTGTCGATCGTCGGCAAGAAGCTCGGCCCGGCGAACCTTCCGCGCGCCCGCGACCTCGGCCCGATCCTCGTCATCTTCGTGATCTGCCTCGGCGTCCTGGCGCTGGAGAACGACTTCGGTACGGCCATCCTGTTCTTCGGGCTGTTCGTGAGCATGCTGTACGTCGCGACCGAGCGCTTCATGTGGGTGCTGATCGGCGTCCTGCTGCTGGCCTGCGCCTGCCTCATCGCCCCGGAGATCCCGCACGTCGCGCAGCGGATCGACACCTGGCTGGACCCGCAGGCGTACTTCGACGGCGGCTGCCGGATCGGCGGGAAGATCGTCAACCAGACGCACTGGGACGTCTGCAAGCAGAAGGGCGGCGTGTACCTCGCCGACAGCAGCCAGCTGATGTTCGGCCTGTTCTCGATGGGCCAGGGCGGCGTGCTCGGCACGGGCCTCGGCCAGGGCGAGCCGTGGCGCACTCCGCTGTCCTACAGCGACTTCATCTTCACCTCGTTCGGCGAGGAGCTGGGGCTGACCGGCGCGATGGTGATCCTCATCGTGTACGGGCTGATCGTGCAGCGGGGCATGAAGGCGGCGCTGGCCACGAAGGACAACTTCGCGAAGCTGTTCGCGGGCGGTGTGTCGTTCGTCTTCGCGCTGCAGGTCTTCGTCATCGTCGGTGGTGTGACGCGACTCATCCCGCTGACCGGCCTGACCACGCCGTTCCTCGCCCAGGGCGGATCGTCGCTGCTCGCGAACTGGATTTTGATCGCCATTCTGATCCGCATCAGTGACACCGCGCGGCGGCCCGCGCCGCAGCCGATCCAGGACGAGGGGATGACCCAGGTGGTGAGGACGCAGTGAACAAGCCGCTCCGCAAGATCGCGGTGGCCGGCATGCTCCTGCTGGTCGTCCTGATCGTGAACATCAACTACCTTCAGGGGTCCCAGGCGGAGAAGCTGCGGACCGACCCGCTGAACTCCCGGCAGTTCGCCCAGCAGTGGGAGCACAACCGGGGTCCGATCATGGCGGGGAAGGTCACGCTGGCCTACTCCGAGAAGATCGGCGGCAAGGACGGCAAGAACTACCAGCGGCACTACAACCAGGGCACGATGTACTCGCCCATCACCGGGTACGTCAGCGTGTTCAGCCGTACGGGCCTCGAGTCGGCGCAGAACGGCCTGCTGGACGGCACGGACAAGCGGCTGGCGCTGCACAACTGGTTCGACATGCTGGTCGGCAAGAAGGCCGCGGGCGCCACGGTGCAGACGACGATCAACCCGGACGCGCAGGAGGCCGCCTACAGCGGCATCAAGAACCGCACGATCCGGCGCGGCGGCGCGGTCGCCATCGACGTCAAGACGGGCGCCATCCTGGCGATGGCCTCCTTCCCGTCGTTCGACACGAACGACGTCGCTGTCCACGACGGGACGAAGGCGAACAAGGCCTTCACGGCGCTGAACAAGCAGAAGCCGGACCCGATGTTGAACTACGCGATGCGCGAGACCTTCGCGCCAGGCTCGTCGTTCAAGATCGTCAACTCGGCCGCCGCCATCGAGAGCGGGCAGTACAACAAGGACTCGGGGGTCGACGCCAGTGAGCTGCGGCTGCCGGAGTCGGGCCAGACGCTGCCGAACTCCGACGGCGACGAGCAGAAGTGCAGCGGCAGCCCGCCCCTGATCGACTCCTTCGCGGCGTCCTGCAACTCGACGTTCGGCCGCCTCGCGCTGAAGCAGGGCCAGGAGCAGCTCGGCGCGATGGCCGCCAAGTTCGGCTTCAACAAGCCGACCGAGGTCGAGAACGGCATGCCCAGCGCCACCAGCCAGTACCCGACCAAGCAGATCGGCGGCGACGCCCTGGCCCGCAGCGGCATCGGCCAGGAGGTCGTGACGGCCTCGCCGCTGCAGATGGCGATGGTCGCCCAGGCGGTCGCCAACGACGGCAAGATGATGAAGCCGTTCCTCGTCAAGCGAGTCGTCGCCCAGGACCAGTCAGAGCTGCTCACCGCCGAACCGAAGGAGCTCGGGCAGCCGATCAGCGCGGAGACGGCCGGCCAGCTCCAGGAGATGATGCGCGCGGTCGTCGAGCGCGGCACGGCGGCGAGCACGATCGGCGGGCACGACATCGCCGGCAAGACCGGAACCGCCGAGACCGGCGTCGGCGGGATCAACGAGGACTGGTTCGTCGGCTTCGCCCCGAAGAACAACCCCAAGATCGCCTTCGCCGTCGTCACCGAGGGCCCGGCGGGATCGAGCGGTGCGAAATTCTCGGCGCCGATCGCCCTGCGCATCGTCCAGGCGGTGCGCTGACCATGACCACCCCAGACGTCCTGAACGACCGGTACGCGCTCGACGAGCGGCTGGCCATCGGCGGGATGGGCGAGGTCTGGAAGGCCACCGACCGGCTCCTGGGCCGGCCGGTGGCGGTCAAGCTGCTGAAGCAGCAGTACCTCGACGACGAGACGTTCCGCGGCCGCTTCCGCGCCGAGGCGCGGTTCGCCGCGGCGCTGCAGCACAGCGGCATCGCGCAGGTCTTCGACTACGGCGAGCAGGACGACCTGGCCTACCTCGTCATGGAGCTGGTCGCGGGCGAGACGCTGTCGCAGATCCTCGCGCGCGACGGGCGGCTGTCCGCCGACGCGACCCTGGACCTCGTCGGCCAGGCCGCGCGGGCGCTGCACGTCGCCCACTCGGCGGGCATCATCCACCGGGACATCAAGCCCGGCAACCTGATGGTGACCGACGACGGCACCGTCAAGATCACCGATTTCGGCATCGCGCGCAGCGGTGACAGCTCCATGACCCAGACCGGCATGGTCATGGGCACCGCGCAGTACGTCTCGCCGGAGCAGGCGACCGGCAAGAAGGTGACCCCGGCCGCGGACCTGTACTCCCTGGGCGTGGTGGCGTACGAATGCCTGGCCGGAGGTCCGCCGTTCGTCGCCGACACGCCGGTCGCGCTGGCCCTCAAGCACGTGCGTGAGGAGCCTCCGTCGCTGCCGTCGTCGGTGTCGCCGGCCGTCCGCGGCCTGGTCTCCGCCATGCTGGCCAAGCATCCGGACGACCGCCCGCGCTCGGCGGCGGAGATCGCCGAGGGCGCGTACGCGATCCGCCACTCGCTGGGCGTCGGCGACGCCGTCGCCGCGGAGGAGACCGCCCTCGCCTACGGGTGGACGGTCGAGGCCCCTCTCGCCGGGGACTGGGCGGCGGGCGCCGCCGGGGACGCCCCACCGGACCAGGGCCCGGCGGCGGCCGCCGCGTTCGCCCAGGCCGAAGCCGCTCAGGCCGGCCCCGCGACCGAACAGATGCGCGCGCCCGCACCGCAGAGGTCGCATCGGGCCCGCGCCCGCCGGCGGGGGCGCGTCGGCCGGTTGGTCCTGGTGAGCGCCGCGGCCGTCGTCGTCCTCGGCGCGGGCGTGTTCACCGTCACAGCGCTCTGGAAGAGCCCCGGCCACACTAAGCTCGTGGACGGCAACCGGGTCCAGCCCGCCAGTGGGATCGCTCCGACGAAGCACACCAGGCGGCCTCGTCTTGGCGTGCCGACCGATCGGCCCGTACCCTCGGGTTCGACCTTCGACCCGACGACTCCCAGCCCGACGCCGAGTTCGGCGACGAGCTCGACGCCAGTCACGAAACCGACCAGAACGAGGAGTACCCCGACAACGACGCCTACCACACCGGCGGCGGATTCGCCGTCGACCTCTCCGGAACAGCCGCCTGTGAGCAGCTCTCCAGGCGGATAGGTTCGGAGAGCATGGTGTAGACGACGAGGGAAAGTGCGAGACATGACTCAGCCTCGGCTACTCGGTGGTCGCTACGAGCTCGATGGTGTCATCGGGCGTGGTGGCATGGCCGAGGTCTACCGAGCTCGGGATCTCCGTCTTGATCGTGTTGTCGCGATCAAGACGCTTCGGGCGGACCTGGCCCGGGATCCGACGTTTCAGGCGCGGTTCCGCCGGGAGGGCCAGTCCGCGGCATCGCTGAACCACCCATCGGTCATCGCCGTGTACGACACCGGCGAGGACATGATCGACGGTAACCAGGTGCCGTACATCGTCATGGAGTACGTCGAGGGGCGCACGCTCCGCGACGTGCTGCGGGACGAGCACAGGCTGCGGCCCGAGCGGGCGATGGAGATGGCCGACGGGATCCTGCGCGCGCTGGACTACAGCCACCGCGGCGGGATCGTGCACCGGGACATCAAGCCGGCCAACGTGATGCTGACCTCGAGCGGCGAGGTCAAGGTCATGGACTTCGGCATCGCCCGGGCGATGGCCGACTCGGCCGCCACGATGACGGCGACCGCGCAGGTCATCGGCACCGCGCAGTACCTCTCGCCGGAGCAGGCCCGGGGCGAGCGGGTCGACGCCCGCAGCGACCTGTACTCCACCGGCTGTGTGCTGTTCGAGCTGATCACCGGTCGCCCGCCGTTCCAGGGCGACTCGCCGGTGGCCATCGCCTACCAGCACGTGCGGGAGGAGCCGCCGACGCCGTCGCACATCGACCCGTCGATCCCGCACTGGGCCGACGCGATCATCCTGAAGGCGCTCACCAAGGACCCCAACTACCGGTACCAGAGCGCGGCCGAGATGCGCGGCGACATCCAGCGCGCGCTGCAGGGCATGCCGGTCTCCGCGCCGACCATGACGATGAACGGCGGCACCCAGGTCATGCAGGGCGGCCCGCCGACCCACGCGACCCGGCCGGCGACGATGGGCTACGACCTGCCGCCGGTCAACTACGCGGAGGCGGACGGGCCGGAGGGGCGTGGCAAGAAGATCGCGCTCGGGGTGGTCGTCGCGCTGCTCGCCGTGGGCGCGGTGACGGCGCTGTACTTCATGTTCAGCGGTAACGGCGGGAGTGCGAAGGACAGCACCACCGTCGCGATCCCGACCGGCATCGTCGGCGACGACCAGGACTCCGCCAAACAGCAGTTGACGACTCTCGGCTTCACGAAGATCAAGACGACGAAGAAGCCGAGCGACAGCGTCGACAGCGGCAAGGTCATCAGCGTCACCCCGACCGAGAACACCAAGATCGAGAAGGCCCAGGTGCCCACCACCGAGGTGACCCTGGTCGTGTCGACCGGCAAGCAGAAGGTCGCCGTTCCCTCGGTCCGGGGGAAGAGTGAGGACGAAGCGAAGAGCGCCCTGGAGAACGCCGGTCTGAAGGTCGGCAGCACGGACAAGCAGAACAGCTCGTCCGTGCCGAAGGGCTACGTGATCAGTTCCGATCCGAGCTCCGGCACGAAGGTGGCCAAGGACACCGAGGTCAACCTGACCGTCTCCCTCGGTCCCGGCAAGACCACGGTGCCCTCCGAGGTCGGCAAGCAGCTCTCCGACGCAAAGGCCGACCTGCGCAGCAACGGCTTCTCGGTTCGGGTGACCTACGTCGACCCGCAGAACGGCGAGGCACCGGGCACGGTCGTCGACCAGAGCCCCGGTGACGGCGACACGGCCAACCGCGGCAGCACGGTGACCCTGATGGTCGCCAAGCAGCAGACCCAGCAGCCGCCGGATCCGACCGCGGATCCCACACAGTCCGGCAAGCCGGGCTGGCCGGGCTTCTGACGAACACCGACGCGGCCTCCCTCCGCCCATCATCGGCGGGGGGAGGCCGCGTCGTTCGTACGGGTCGGTCGGATCCCTGGTCTCTGATCTCGCCGACGTCGTGTCACCCGTCGGCGGGGGCCGGGCCTCGAAGCGGGTCCGGACATGAGGGAGGGCTTCCGCCGCTCGGGGGCAACGGCGGAAGCCCTCACTCGTTGATCCGTCTTGACCCCCTATGGCGTTACACGGTCCGCCGAGAATCTTTTTACCGATGTTTTGCGGCCGGGCTCGGGGGTGCCGTAGCCGACGTGCCGCCGTCGTCCACCGTTCCGTGATCGAACTGGATCTGGGGCTCGAACCAGGGGAACACGACGTACCACAGCAGGACGCCGACGACGAGCAGGCCCACGACGGCGGTGTAGACGCGTGTCACCGTGTCGCCGGGGAGGTGCCGCCACAGCCAGGTGTACATCAGGAGGACGCTCCGTTCACCCGGGGGATCGAGCCGACCATCCGCCCGAAGACGATGAGCCGCTCGGCGGCGGAGTACTTCGGATGGCAGGTGGTGAGGGTGATCAGCCGCTGGGTCGGGTCCTTGGTGGGGTGTTCCGGCACCGGTGCGACGACGCTGACGTCACTGGGCGACACGACCTTCTTGCCGGTGACCTGGTAGGTGTACTGCCGGGTCCGGGTGTCGATGAGGATCTTGTCGCCGGGGTGCAGTCGGTCGAGGCGGTTGAACGGCGCCTGGTACGTCGTACGGTGCCCGGACACGACGAAGTTGCCGATCTGGCCGGGCATCGCGGTACCAGGGTAGTGACCGGGCCCCTTGCGCAGGTCGGCGATGGAGACGCCCTCGATGATCACGTAGTGGAAGCTCTTGCCCAGCCGGGGGATCCGGATCAGGGCGAGGCCCTGGCCGAGGCGGACGCGCTCGGCGGTCACGGCGCCCGGCGCCTTGCGCGGCGGTGGCGCGGCCCAGGCGCGAGTGAGCTCGCCGTCGAGCTTGTGCTGCGCGGCCTGCGTGTACGCGCCCGTGCCCCACAGCTCGTACGCGACGAACAGCAGCAGGACGGCCCCTGCGGTGATGAACAGCTCGCCGAGGCTACGGATGAGAGTTCGCACCGTCGGGCTCCAGCGCGGTGGCGTACTTGGGCTGCACGTTGCCCGTGTAGGCGGGCAACGTGGTCTTCTTGAGGGTTGTCACGGTGTACCCGAGTCCGTATTCGGCGACGTACTGCCGGTAGACCTGAATGGCCGGTGAGGCGTCCAGGGCCGCTCGCAGCCGGCCCGGATCTCCGACCGCGGTGATCCGGAACGGCGGCGAGTAGACGACGCCCTGGAGGATGAGCGTATTGCCGACGCAACGCACGGCGCTGGTGGAGATCAGACGTTGGTCCATGATTTGCACACCCGTTGCACCGCCGGTCCACAGCGCGTTGACGACGGCCTGGACGTCCTGCTGGTGGACGACGAGGTCGTCCGGGCCTGGGTCGCCGGGGATCCGCCGGCCGGTGGGCGCGTCGTCGAGGGTGACGCGCACGCCGTGTCCGGTGAGGGCGGCGAACCCCGTGCGGGCCGCGAGGCGGTCGGCGTCCTCCTGCGCGGCCTTGACCCGGGCGTCGCGCTGCGCGACCGCCCGTACGAGGCCCTCCACCTGCCGCCGCAGGTGGCGATAGCTCGCCTGGGAGCCCTGGTACTGCCGCTGCTCCTGGGCGATGAGCTCGGTGACCTTCGTACGGCCGCCGCCCCGCAGGTCCGTTCCGTGCGCGGTGCTTCCGCTGGCCGCGAACAGGGTGCCGGCGAAGATCGTCAGGGCGGGGATCGCGTAACGCCACGGCCGGCCGCCTCCGGTCATCCCGCCATTGCCGGGTTTTCGCCGCATCGCGACACCCCACCGCCCCCAATAAGGTCGTACGCTGCTCACCAGCGACTACGCTAACTGACAAATTGACCCATGCGCGGACCCGGCGTGCGGCCGCGTTCCGCCCGAGGAGAGACCCCGTGCCCAAGTCGAAGGTACGCAAGAAGGCCGTCTACACTCCGCCGCAGCGCTCGCAGAAGGTCTCGGTCAGCCCGAGGTGGCTGGTGCCGACGATGGTGGGCTGCTGGCTGCTCGGCCTGGCCTGGATCGCCGTCTACTACATCACGGCCAGCGTCAGCGCGACAGTGCCGCTGATCACCTCGCTGAGCAACTGGAACCTGCTGATCGGGTTCGGCGTGATCGTGGTCGGCGTGGTGCTGTCGACGCGCTGGCGTTGACTTCCCCACACGGTTATCCACAGCCTGTGGACTGCCCTGTGTGTTATCCACAGGAGTAGTCCCCAGCCTTCTCTCGTGCCGTGCGCCGCGGGCGGGCACGTCCGTGGCCGCCCGCGCGTGCGCTGACGTCGGCGGAGTGCGCTCCCTCGCGCGTCGCGTACGCGCGCGGACGTCCGTGCGGGGTGCTCTTCCTCTCGCGGCGCGCGGGTCAGGACGCGAGCGCGGTGGCCACGGCGGTGAGGATCACGAGCACCCCGGCGACGACCGCCGACGCGGCGACCTGGACGGCCTTCTGCCGCCGGCGCGGGGCGTAGGCGAACGCGACCGCGAGCACCGCGCCCGTGACCAGCCCGCCGACGTGCCCTTCCCAGGAGATCCCGGAGAAGGTGAACGTGAACAGCAGGTTGATCACGATGAGGAAGACGATGCCGCGCGTGTCGACGCCGAGCCGGCGGCCGACGACGAAGAACGCCGCGAACAGCCCGAAGATCGCCCCGGACGCGCCGACGGCGGGCTGCAGCGGGGCCACCAGGTAGAGCAGGACGTTCCCGCCGATCGCCGACAGGACGTACAGCACGGTGAACCGCACCCGGCCCAGCACGTGCTCCAACTGCGGGCCGAGCACCCACAGCGCCCACATGTTGAACAGGATGTGGGTGATGCCGAGCCCGCCGGCGTTCATCGGCACGTGCAGGAACGCCCCGGTGATCAGGCGGTACCACTCGCCGTCGGCGACGCCGATCCCGGGGAACCGGCCGCGCGCGGGCATTCCACCCACCATCTCGAACCGGTCGACGAACGCCGGCGAGGCCAGCTCCCCGAGATAGGCGAGGACGTTGAGGGCGATGAGCGTCAGCGTGACCGCCGGGCGGCCCCGCACCCGGCCGCCGAACACCGTGCGCGGCTCGCGCACCGTGCGGTTGCCGTCGTGGACGCACTCGGGGCACTGGTGCCCGACCGAGGCCGAACGCATGCAGTCCGGGCAGATCGGCCGGTCGCACCGCGTGCAGCGGACGTACGTCTCCCGGCCCGGATGCCGGTAGCACATCGGTGCCTCGGGGGCCGGGGCCTGCGCCGGATCGGTGCTCATCGTCGCCTTCTCGTCTGTGGCCGGATACCCGTCTAGGTCCGGATACCCGTCTAACGACGCTCGATCGTCACCGATTCCAGGACGATGTCCTCGGCCGGACGGTCGTTACGGCCGGTCTTCGCCTTGGCGATCGCGTCGACGACGTCGCTGCCCTGCACGACCTCACCGAAGATCGTGTGACGGCCGTTCAGGTGCGGCGTGGGGACGACCGTCACGAAGAACTGCGAGCCGTTGGTGCCGGGCCCGGCGTTGGCCATGGCCAGGAGGTACGGCCGGTCGAACCGCAGCGCCGGGTCGATCTCGTCCTCGAACTCGTAGCCCGGGCCGCCGAAGCCCTGGCCGAGCGGGTCGCCGCCCTGGATCATGAACTGGTCGATGACCCGGTGGAAGATCGTGCCGTTGTAGAGCGGGTTCCGCGACCGCTGACCGGTCTCGGGATGCGTCCACTCGATCGTTCCCTCGGCGAGACCGACGAAGTTCTGGACCGTCTTGGGCGCCTGCTCGGGGAACAGGCGGATGACGATGGGACCCATGGTGGTGTTCAGGGTCGCGATGAGCTCTCCGGCCATGAAGACCGCCTCCTCGTTTCGGAGTACGCCCTCGGTGGGCGTGTTCGGATACGTCACTGAGGTAGCCAACGCTACTGGCCTCCACCGATCCTCCGAACGACCCTCCGCCGAGGGGCTCCGACGACTGAACGGCGTCCTCACCGATCCGGTGATTGACATCGCTTACGGGGGGAAGAGGTTGGTCGAGACCGCACATAACGGAGGGGTATACATGTCCCTACGATCGACGACTCGCAAGAAGCCGCAGGTCAAGCTCAGCGGCTCACAGCTGACCCGGGCGCAGAAGCGCGCGATGCGCAGCGCACGGCAGCTGCGCCTCTCCGAGCTCAGCCGGGCACAGAAGCGTGCCATGCGATCGGCACAGCAGACCGCCCAGCGGACCGCGCAGTCGGCCCAGACCGCGGCACAGACCGCCCAGAACGCCGCGCAGCGGACGGCTGACCGGCTCGGCCCACCGGCCGGTCAGGCTCGCGACATGGCAGCGACGGGCCTGTACAACGCCCGGACCTGGGGCGCGCCGCGCCTCGACCGGGCCGGCGCGTACATCGAGAAGGAGCTCGCCCCCCGGGTCGGCTCGATGATGCGCCAGATGGCGACCCGACTCGAGCCGCCGAAGCCGCGGCGGGCCCGCCGTGGCATGGCCGCCACGCTGCTGCTGGCCGGTGGCGCGCTCGGTGCCGCCGGAGCGGTCGCGACGCGTCGCAACGCCGCGCGGAGGCAGGCCGAGGAGCCCACGTCCGCGCCGTCCGAGCACCTCTCCTCGGTGTCGGACAGCGACAGCGACAGCGACGACCGTGCTCGCACGTCCTGACGGGCGTCCATCGGCGGTGAGCCCGGCCTGACGGCCGGGCTCACCGCCGTTTTCCCCCGAAAAGGAATTCCTCGCGGGCCGGCCGGCCTTTCTCGCTGAACAGATGCAGCGCCGCAGTCCGCCCACTGGATGCCATATCGGGGATCAAATCGGACATCACATGCCGTACCGTTTCCGGCATGTCGCTAAGGTCGTCGATCGGTTCCGCGACCCGCAGGGTGGTGGCGGTGGCTCTGCACCGGGGCTGGGAATGGGTCCGCCGGCATGGCGAGATCACCCCCGGCACCCCGGCGGGACGGCGGTTCGGCCATCTGGGCAAGGGCGTCTGCATCGGCTTCCCCACCGGTGCGCTGTTCGGCGAACCCTGGATCCACATCGGTGACGACACGCTCGTCGGCGTGCACGTCACGATCTCCGCCGGTTTCGTCCCCGGCCTGGACCTGGGCCCGGACCCCATCGTGAAGATCGGCAAGGCCTGCTCGATCGGCCGCGGCAGCCACATCGTCGGCCACCAGTCGATCGAGATCGGCGACGACGTCTTCACCGGCCCGTACGTCTACATCACCGACCAGAACCACGGCTACGCCGACCCGGCCGTGCCGGTCGGCCGGCAGTGGCCGGTCAACGACTCGGTCGTCATCGGCGACGGCTGCTGGCTCGGCGCGGGCGCGATCATCCTGCCCGGTACCCGCCTGGGGCGGAACGTCGTCGTCGCCGGCGGCGCGGTGGTGCGCGGGGAGTTCCCCGACCACAGCGTCATCGCCGGGGTGCCCGCCAAGGTGGTACGGCGCTACGACCCGGAGTCCGGCTGGCGCCCGCCGTTCCCGGAGACGCCGCTGGACGAGGCCACACTCGCGGCGCTGGCCGAACTGCCGCCGATCCCGGGGTCCGGCGAGCTGGCGAGCTGACCGGCGTCCGACCCGCTCCGCCGCCGCCGTCGCCGATGACCGGCGACGGCGTCACCGACCGGCGGGTCGGGTGTCCGTCACGCGCCGACGTACGGCGGAGCGACGCCCCAGCCCCAGTGCGGCACGGGCGCCTGCTGGATCGGGTGCGCGTCCGGTTGGGAGTTGGCGAGCGCGATCCGGGTGCCCCACTCGATGTAGCCGAGGAAGGCGGCCCGGAACTCCGGGTCGTGCGGCAGTTCCACCTCGTCGGCCGCGTCGAGAAGGAGCTCGACCCACCGGCGGCGCTGCCGCTCGGTGATGGCCCTGCCCAAATGCTTGGACAGCATGTGGTGGTAGCCGCCGCGCCCGTCCGTGTAGCGCGTGGGCCCGCCGAACACCTCACTCAGCCACATGGCGACGTACTTCGGGTGGTCGCGGTCCATGTGGGCGAACAGCGGCCCGACGAGCTCGTCCTTGAGCACCTCGCGGTAGAACACCTCGGTCAGGCGCTCGAAGGCCTCCGTGCCACCGGCCCAGTCGTCCATGGTGGGCACCGACCCGCCCGTGCCCACGACGGCGGTGCGCCGGTAGTGCCGCATCTCCTCGATCTGCTCGACGTACGGGCGGATCTCGGCGAAGAACGCGGTGAAGTTCTCGCTGTTCCGGAACCCCGTCAGGTGATCGTCCGCAGAGGTCCACACGATCCGCAGGATGTAGGACTCCGGCTCGTCGACGCACCGCGTCAGTTCGTACTCCACGCACTGCGGCGCAGTGGCGAGCGGCACGGCGGCACGAGCGTACGCCGCCTCGAAGTCGTCGCACCGCTCGGCGGGTACCCGGTACCGGATGTACTCAACGATCACAGTCTTCCTCCAGAGCGCGGGGAACGCTGAAGCCATGTAATCATGTAATTTGATCAAGCGACAGCACGTCCGAACGGCTGAAACGTCGGCCCCGGGCGTAGGCCGCGTCGAAGGCGTCGGCGCCCAGCGCGGCGAGCGCGGCGGCCCGGGCCCGGTCGGTCTCCAGGCTCCACGGAGGGACGAAGCCCTGCAGGGCGTGCGCGCAGCCCAGGATCTCGGCCGCCCGGACCTGCTCGCCGCGCGCCGCCGCCAGCGCCGCCAGTCCCTCGGCGAACGCCCCCACCGTCTGATCGATCGGCAGCCGCCCGAGACCCGCGAGGATGGCGATGCCCTTGGCGTGCCAGTCGGCCGAGGAGCGCAGGTCGCCCTCCTCTTCGGCGAGACAACCGAGCCTGCCGTACACCGTCGCCACGGTGACCGCCAGATCGACCCGCGCCTTCCGCGGCTCGACGGTCTCCAGCGCGCGCTCCAGCAGCCTCCGAACCTCGCGTGGATCGCCGGACCGGCGCGCCACCTCACTGAGCCAGACGTGGCCGTGGGCGATGAGGCCGTACTCGCCCATGCGCTCACCGGCCCGTTTCGCTCGCCACAGCTCCGCACGGGCCCGTTCGGCGTCCCCCGCCTGACCGTACGCCCGGCCGAGCTGGATGAGCAGCATGCCGCCCTGCTCGGGGGTCACGCCCTCCGTCGCGTATCCGTAGGCCTCGCCGACCGCCCGGATGGCCTCCTCGGGAGCGCCGCGGACCAGGGACGACTCCGCGAGGATGCCCAGGCACGCGACCATGCCCCAGCGCTCCCCGAGGTCGTGGAAGGTCGCGTACGCCTGCTCCGCCTCGACGCGGCACCGCTCGATCTCCCCCCGGTTCACCGCCAGGTACGCGTGGAAGACGCGCACCGCGGCCCGCGTCCACGGATCCGGATGGTCGGCGATGCCTTCCAGCTCACGCCGGCAGGCCTCGAGGTCGCCGCCGAAGACGGTGGCGATGGGACGGCCCAGCGCCAGCACCGGGTGGGTCGGACGCTCGGGCAGCCGGGCCACCGCGCGCGCCATCGCGCCGCTCAGCGCTTCCAGAGACGGCCCGTCGCCGCCCGACATCTCTCTCATCAGCGCGGCGGTGAAGGCGCAGATCGCGTAGGCGTCCTCGACCCCGCCCGACACGTCGGGCGCGTCGGACCCGACCGTGTCCATGACCTCGGTGGCCCAGTCACCGGCCTCCGCCTCCATGTCCCGAAGGACCCAGAACCAGGTGAGGGCCCCGACGAGACGGACCGCCGTCGATCCGTCCCGGGTGTCGATCGAATGGCGCAGTGCCGCGTTGAGGTTGTCGCGTTCCGCGCTCAGGCGCGCGGCCCAGTACAGCTGGTCGCGGCGGCGCAGCTTCGGTTCAGCGCGTTCGGCCAGGGCGAGGAAGTACGCCGCGTGCGCGTCCTTGCGCTCCTTCTCCTCACCGGCCTCGGCGAGGCGTTCGGCGGCGTACGCCCGAACGGTCTCCAGCAGCCGGTAGCGGACCTCGCTGTCGCCCTCCGCCACCACGAGCGACTTGTCGACGAGCGCGGCGACCACGTCGATGACGTCCTCCCCGAGAACCCGCTCGGCCGCCTCCGGCGTCGCGCCTCCGGTGAACACCGACAGCCGGCGCAGCACGCGACGCTCGGCGTCGTCCAGCAGTTCCCAGCTCCAGTCGACGATCGCGCGGAGCGTCCGGTGCTGGGGCAGCGCGGTCCGGCTGCCGACGGTCAGCAACCGGAAGCGGTCGCCGAGCCGGTCCGCGACCTGCGAAGGGGTCAGTGCCCGGAGCCGGGCGGCGGCCAGCTCGATGGCGAGCGGGATGCCGTCGAGTGCGCGGCAGATCCGGACGACGGGACCGACGGTCTCGCCGTCGACCGTGAAGCCGGGCCGTACGGCCGCGGCGCGGTCGGCGAAGAGCCGGACCGCGTCATGAGCCATCGCCGTCTCGACGTCCGTGTCCTCGGGCGGCAGCGGCAGGGACGGGACCGGGCACAGCGCCTCGCCGGTGATGCCGAGCGGCTCCCGGCTGGTGACGAGGATCCGCGCGCCGGGTGCGGCGGCCAGCACCCGGTCCGCCAGCCGCGCGACCGCGTCGACCAGGTGCTCGCAGTTGTCCAGGACGAGCAGGATCCGCCGGTCCGCGAGCGCGTCGACGAGCCGGTCCAGCGGCCACACGATCTCCTTGGCCTCGATCAGCCGGACCGTCTCCATGATCCCCATGGCGACGACGACGGCCTGCGGCACCTCGGCCGCGTCCCGTACGGGCGCGAGCGGGACGAACCACACGCCGTCCGGCGTGTCGGCGACCGCCCGGGCCGCGGCCTCGATCGCCAACCGGGTCTTCCCCGCGCCGCCCGGCCCGGTCAGCGTGACGAGTCGCGAGCGGGTGAGCAGGTCGGCGACGCGACCCAGCTCGCGGTCACGGCCGATGAAGCTGGTGAGCAGGGCCGGCAGGTTGTGCATACCCTTCGCCGGGCCCGTCGCCCGACGTACGTCCGGTGGCCCGGCCGGCGGGGCGTCCCCGGCCGCCGACGCCTCCGGCTCACCGCGGAGGACGGCCAGATGGACGGCGGCGAGCTGCGGCGACGGGTCGACCCCGAGCGCGTCGGCCAGTTCCCGCCGGGTCTGCTCGTAGACGGCCAGCGCGTCCGCCCGGCGACCGGCCGCGCACAGTGCCCGCATGAGCTGCCCGCGCAGCCTCTCCCGCAAGGGGTTGCGCGCCGTCAGTTCCTGCAGTTCGGGGAGCAGACGCGCACCGTCGCCGAGGGCGAGTTCGGCGTCGACGCGGTTCTCGACGGCGGACAGCCGCAGGGCCTCGAGCCGCGCGATCGGGCCGGCGGCGAAGGCGCTGTCCGCGACGTCCACGAGCGCCGGGCCGCGCCACAGGCCGAGCGCCTCCCGGAGCAGGTCCACCCGACGCGCCGGATCGTCCTCGGCGTCGACCGCCCTCAGGAGTTCCTCGAACGCGACGGCGTCGATGTCGGCGGGGGCGACGGCCAGCCGGTAACCGCCCGGCGCCGACGCGACGAGGTCCCGGCCGCCGACACCCCGCAGGCGGGACACCAGGGCCTGCAGCGCGTTGACCGCACGGTCGGGCGCCGCGTCCTCCCAGATGTCCTCGATCAGCCGCTGGGCCGGGACCGTACGCCCCGCGTCGACCGCCAGCCGGATGAGCAGGGCGCGCAGCCGGGCGCCGCCGATCTCGACGGGTCGGCCGCTGCCGTCCCGTACGTCCAACGGCCCGAGGATGGCGATGCGCACCACGCCATTGTCTCCATGGGAGACACCGGCATCGGCGTCGTCGCCACGCTCGCCCCGGACATCGTCTCGGAGAAGGTCGGGAGCTGACCCGAGCGCTCGGCGCGGGTACCCGGCTCCGGCGATCGGCCGGCGTGGCCGACGCCGTGGCGGGACGCCCGGCTCATCCGGTGATCCCCGGTGTGCTACTGGTATGGGGTGATCACCGCCCACCTGCCCGTCCTCTTCGGGGTCGGCGCTCTGGCCGGGGTGGTCAGCACCGTGGTGAGCCTCGCGTCGGTCGTGTCCTACCCGGCACTGCTGGCGCTCGGACTGCCCGCTCTCAGCGCGAACGTGACCAACACGGTCGCGCTCGTCTTCACGGCGGTGGGCGCGACGGCCGGATCCCAGCGTGAGCTCACCGGGCAGCGGGGACTGGTCCTGCGGCTGGGCCTGCTGACGGCGCTCGGCGGCGCCACCGGCGCGGTGCTCCTCATGGTGACGCCGTCGGGCACGTTCGAGCTGATCGCGCCGTGGCTCATCGCGGGCGCGTCCCTCATCCTGCTGCTGCGGCCGAAGGCCGGGCGGCTCGCGGAACGCTCCACGGGTGAGCACGGACGGCTGCTCCGCCTGGCGCTGTTCACGGTCGCCGTCTACACCGGGTACTTCGGCGCCGCCGGCGGCATCCTCACGCTGGCCGTGCTGTCCGCGATGATCGACCTGCCGCTGGTCCGGGTCAACGCGGTGAAGAACGTCATCGCGGGCCTGGCCAACGGCGTCGCCGCGGTCGGGTTCGCGCTGTTCGGTCCCGTACGGTGGGACGCCGTCCTGCCGCTGGCGGCGGGCTTCCTCGTGGGCGGCTGGATCGGCCCCGCGCTCGTCCGCCGGCTCCCGGGTGAGGCGCTGCGCGTCATCGTCGCCGTCTGCGGCGTGGCCGTCGCCGTCAAGCTCGGCATCGACGCCTACGGCTGACGCCTCTGCCTGCGGGTATCAGCGAGGATCGTTCTCATCCATCCCGAATCACGAGGGTCCGGGCAACGGATATTTCCCTGGTTTTTAGGTAGGTATGGAATGATTGTCGCACTGCTGGACACCCAGCCGGGGAGGATGAATGGCCCTTCCGGACTTTCTGCTGATCGGTGCCCCGAAGTCGGGCACCACGGCCCTGCACGCCGCGCTCGCCCGCCACCCCGACCTGTTCATGTCTCCGGTCAAAGAGCCGAAGTTCTTCCTCACCGACGGGCCGCCGCCCACCCGCGGCGGTCCCGGTGACGCCCAGACCTACCGGGAGCACATCTGGCGGCGAGCGGACTATGAGGCGCTGTTCGCGGCGGCCCCGGAGGGGACGCCGCGCGGGGAGAGCACGCCGTTCTACCTCCACGACCGGGACGCCCAGCTCCGCATCCGCGCGCTGATCCCCGACGTGAAGCTGATCGCCGTCCTCCGGGACCCGGTGGAGCGGGCGCACTCCAACTGGACGCACCTGTGGTCGGCGGGCCTCGAGCCGATCGGGAACGTCGTCGACGCGTGCGCCGCCGAACCCGAACGGATCGCGGCGGGCTGGGCGGCGTTCTGGCGGTACGTCGACCTGAGCCGCTACGGCGAGCAGCTCCAGCACCTCTACAAGCTGTTCCCACGCGACCAGGTGCTGGTGCTGAGGTACCGGCGGATCCACGAGGAGCCCGCCGCGACCCTCGACCGGATCTGCGCGTTCCTCGGCGTGCGCACCGGTATGATCGACTCGATCCCCCGCGAGAACGTCACCAACCACGTGGCCGACTCCCCGGTCACCCGTGCCCTGCGGCAGGCGCTGCGCGCGGGCTCCCGGATCGGCCGGGACCTGCCCCTGCCGGTACGCCGGCTGGCCCGCGGTCCGCTGCTCGCCGCGCTGCACCGCGAGCGGCGCCCCCGGCAGCCGCTGACCTGGGAGGACCGGCAACGGCTGATCCCCTACTTCACCGAGGACATCCGGCTGCTGGAAGAGATCACTGGCGAGGACTACGGCGACTGGCTCAAGCCGCGATGAGCTCCGTGCGCAGCTCATGGGCGCCGTCCGCGCGGGTCGCCTCGTAGTAGAGCCGCCATCGGCCGCGTCCGAGGGGGAGGGCCGTCAGGTAGCGCAGGCCGCCGCCGGCGTACGGCGAGACGGCGGCCGGGCCGGCGCCCTGCTGCTCGAACATGCCGAACCCGTCACCGGTGGCGATGCCGGTGCGCTCCTCGTAGTTCTCCGCGGCGCTGGCCCGGCCGTCGTAGCAGGCGACGGTCCGGCCGCCGTCCGTCACGACGGACGAGATCCGTACGCCGCGCGCGTCCCACCGCCCGGGGCGTCCCGTCAGCACCGTGCCGTGCCACGTCCAGTCCAGGCCGTCGGCGCTGGTCGCGTAGTCGGTCACCATCCGGTCGGCCTCGTCCGGGTCGGCGAGCGGGTGGCAGGACGCCCACAGATGCCACTTGTCGCCCTGACGGAGGATCACCGGGTCCTTCACCCCGATCGCATCGCTGCCGGGGAGCACCACCTCGGCCGTCGACGGGTCGAAGGAGCGCGGGTGGGCGGCCTCGAGCACCTCGACGCGCCAGTGCTTGGTCCCCGGCGTGGCACAGCTGAGGTACAGCCGCCAGGTGCCCTCCGGGGTCACGACCAGCGCGGGGCGCTCGAGCGACTCCGCCGACATCCGGTCGCTGTCGATGACGGCCAGCGTCTCCGGCCGCTCGCCGCCGACCGCGTGGGCGACCACGACGGCGTAGCCCCGGCCCCGCCCGATCGGACGGCGCAGGCGGTACGCCAGATAGATCTCGCCGTCCACCACGCAGGCGCTGGGCGCGCCCGCCCAGTGCCCGGGAGTGTCCCCGGGCGGCGGAACGACGACGCGGGACCGCTCGTACGACGGCAGCGGAAACGGCATGGACCCTCCTCTGGCGGCGCCGTGCACGGGGGCCGCACCGGCGCGAACACGGCGATGATCCGCACGGCGCCCCTCGGCGGCGTACGGGGACCCACCCGACGGCCGGCCCCGCCCCTGTCAATACCAGAGTATCTAAGTAGGGAAACCCTATTTGAAGCGTCAGATAGGTCGAGACAGACGGACTGGTCCGGAGTGACTGACGCGTGTGTCGACCTCCCACCTCACCACCGCGACCAGGCGCGAAACCGAGCTCTCTGTGCCGCTCACCCTGCTGCGACCTTCACGCGGGTCGGCTCGAGGTGCTGCTGGGCCAGGTGCAGGAACGATCCGGTGGCAGTGTGCGCCGGGATGGCCGGCCAGGCCAGGTAGACCGTGACGGGGTCCGCATCGGCCAGCGGGATGTAACGGACACCGGGGTGGCCATGATGGTGGACGGTGCCTTCGGCGGTGACGCCGACGGCTTCGCCCGTGGCGATGACAGTGAGCCACTCGTCCACACCCGGGACCCGTATGGTACGGGGACTCTGACCCTCGGGCCAGAGGTCGGAGCCGGTGGTGGCGGCCGTGGAGCACAGTACGACCACCTCGCCGGTCAAGTCGGCCAGGTTGACGGTGTCGCGTTCGGCGAGCGGGTGACCTTCGGGCACGGCCGCCACGCGCCGCTCGTGTGCCAGCGCGGTGTGCGCCAGGCCGGAGTCGTCGGCGGGCCGGGTGCGCACGAAGGCGAGGTCCGCCGTCCCACGGCGCAGCGCGGCTTCGGGGTCGTCCAGGCGGCGAACCTGCACGGGAGTGCCGGGATACCGTTCACGCCAGGCGCGCAGCAGGGGTACGGTATGCCGGCCGAGCGCGGCCCAGGCGAAGGCGAGACGCAGCGGCCGGGGACCGTCCTGGGCGGCCGCCTCGGCCAGAGCGTCGTCGAGTTGGTTGAGGATGCGCTGGGCGTGCTCCCACAGGCGCTGCCCGGCCTCGGTCAGCGCGAGACGGCGGGTGGTGCGCTCCACCAAGCGGACACCCAGGCGACTCTCCAGCTGCTCCAACGTGCGGGAGATCGCGGGCTGGCTGATGTGCAGGGCGATCGCAGCGTCGGTGATGGTCCCTTCTTCACCGATCGCGACGAGGGCCCGCAGGTGCCGCAACTCCACATTCATAACCGCCAAGCATAAGTGCCGCACAAGCGGCATTTCCCTCGCACGCAGGTCGGCCTTAGCGTCGCAGGCATGAAGATTCTCCTGATCGGGGCCACCGGCAAGCTCGGCACGGCCGTGAACAAGGAACTGTCCGCCCGCGGCCATGACGTGATCACCGTCGGGCGTACCGGCGGCGACTTGCGCTGCGACATCACCGACCCCGCCCAGACCGCCGAGCTGTACAGGCGAGCCGGTCGGGTGGACGCGGTGGTCAGCGCCGCCGGTGACGTGCCCTACAAGCCACTCGCCGAGATGACACCGGAGGATTACCAGACCGCTTTCACCGGCAAGGCGTTCGCCCAGGTCGAACTCGTCCGCCAAGGCCTCGCACACGTCGCCGAGCGGGGCTCGTTCACCCTCATCACCGGCATCCTGGCGCGCGAACCCATCCCCACCGGCACCGCCGCCTCCATGGCGAACGGCGCGGTCGAGGCGTTCGTCCGTGCTGCCGCGATCGAAATCGCTCCGCAGCGCATCAACGCGGTCAGCCCTAACATCTTCACCGAGAGCCTCGCCGACTACGGCGCCTACTTCCCCGGTATGGGCTCGATCGACCTCGACCAGGTCGCCAGTGCCTATGTTCGCTCCGTCGAGGGTGGTCAGACCGGACAGGTGTACGCCCTGTAGTGGAAGCCGACCCCGTCGGCCGACCGACGGGGTCGCGGCCCATGGCATGGAGTGCGGTTCAGGTGGTCAGGTCGGTGAGGTCGTCCTCGGTGAGGTGGACGCCGGCGGCGGCGATGTTGTCCTCCAGGTGGTCCAGGGAGCCGGTGCCCGGGATGGCGAGCATGACCGGAGACGACGCCAGCAGCCAGGCCAGGGCGACCTGCTCGGGCGTGGCCTGGTGGCGCGCCGCGACCTTCGCCAGGCGGTCCCGGTCGAGCGGCCGGTTGCCGCCGCCGAGCGGGAAGAACGGCACGAACGCGATGCCGAGTTCCGCGCACTGGGCGAGCAGCCCGGAGTCGTCGCCGTACTGGACGTGGAAGTGGTTCTGCACCGCGGCGACCGGGGCGATCGCGCGCGCCTCGGCGAGTTGGTCCGCGTCGACGTTGCTGACGCCGAGGTGGCGGATCAGCCCCTCCTCGCGCAGCCCCGCCAGGACCGCGAACCGCTCGGCGATCGACTCGCCGCCGGGAACGGCCAGGCCGCCGACCCGCAGGTACACCAGGTCCAGTCGGTCGAGCCCGAGACGCCGGAGGTCCTCCTCGACCAGCCCGCGCAGTTGGTCGGGCGTCGCCTGTCCGCTCGGCATGCCGTCCGGCCCCCGCAGCGGTCCGACCTTCGTGGCGATCACCAGGTCCGAAGCGTACGGGGACAGTGCCTCGCGGATCAGTTCGTGGGCGTGAACGTCGTCACGCCCATAGAAGCCGGCCGTGTCGATGTGGTTCACGCCGAGCTCCACCGCACGGCGCAGCACCGCGATCCCGTTCTCCGGGGTACGCGTGGGCCCGTCGAAGGTGCCGACGGGGAGCCGCATCGCGCCGAAGCCGAGCCGGTTGACGCGCAGGTCGCCACCGAGGAGGAAGTCGCCGCCGTCGGCGGCCGTCACGTTCGTCGTCATGACGTCGACTCTGGCCCGGAGCCGCCGTGGGAGCGAGCGACTGGCAGCAAGCTGCCATTGCTCCCGTGCCGCCGACTGGACAGACTTGGTGGGGTGAGCGGCGATCAGCAGGTCATCACCATCCGCGGCGAGCAGGAGTTCGCCGCGCGTGCCGGGCACCTGTTCGCTGGAGCGAGTTCGGAGTTCGTCTGCGCGGCCACGGACCTGAACACCTGGTCGCGTCGCGACACGCGAGAGGCCATCGCCGACGGGATGCAGCGCCGGACGGACGGCCCGGTGGTCCGCAAGCTCTACACTCCCGCCGCGCTGACCGATGAGGAGCAGCGGAACCACCTGCTGCGGCTCGCGTCGTTGGGCGCGCGGGTCCGCATCTGCGGCACCGGACTGCTGCCGCACGAGACGATCATCATCGATCGGCAGGTCATGATCCTCGCCGGCGCCGAGGTGGCCGGCGACCGCGAGTTCACCGTCACCACGTCACCGGCCCTGATCAGTGGGGTGCACGCGCTGATCGAGGCCACGTGGGAGGGCGCCACAGAGCTGGCCGCGTACCTCCGCCGCGACCCGCCGCAGGTCGACGCGGAGGGCCGGAGAGTGCTGCGGGCGCTCGGGGAAGGACTCACCGACGAGGCCGCCGCCCGGCGACTGGGGCTCTCCCTGCGGACCTACCGGCGGCGGGTCGCCGAGCTGATGCGGCTGCTGGAGTCGGAGTCGCGGTTCCAGGCCGGCGTGCACGCCAGGGGGCTCGGCCTGATCTCCTGACGTCCCACGGTGGCCCACCGTGTCAGCGATGGACGCACCTGCACTTCTCAGGTGACTTGCGGAGCCCGGGCGGGCGGTCGCCCGGAGCTAACGGTTCCCCCGGCTGGTCGCCGTCGCGGTGCCGTCGGACCGTCGGCCGTGCCGGTCAGGCGAGGGCCAGGCCGTCCACGGTGCGCCCGACGAGCGCGCTGATCTGCTCGGCGACGCCCGGGGCCGCCGCGATGGTGGCGGCCGAGTCGGCCGTGTGCTCGCTGCCGTCCTGGTCGACCACGACGGCGCCGGCCTCGCGGGCGATGGCGACCCCGGCCGCGGTGTCCCATGGCTTGTTGGACATGCTCAGGCTGATGTCCAGCCTGCCTTCGGCGACCCAGGCCAGGTCGATGGCCGAGGAACCCAGCATTCGCACCCGCTGGACCTCGGCGGCCAGCGCGGCGGTCAGCGCGAGGCGCAGCCGGTTCTTCTCCTCCGCGTCCGTCCCGACGGCGTAGTCGCCGATGGCGACGATCGCGTCCCTCAGCCGGCCGGTCGTGCTCGCCCTGATGCGCCGCTCGCCGAGATGGGCGCCGGCGTGCTCGGCGGCCGAGTAGCGGGCGTCGAGGAACGGCAGGTCGATCACTCCGAGGACCGCGCGCCCGCTCTGCAGGAGCCCCAGGGAGACGCCGCACAACGGGACTCCGTGCACGAAGTTGGCCGTGCCGTCGATCGGGTCGAGCGCCCACAGCAGATCCCCGCCGCCGTCACCGGTGACCCCTTCCTCCTCGCCGAGGATCGGCACGCCGGGCGTACGGTCGCGTAGGTACGCCCGTACGGCGCGCTCGACGGCGTAGTCCAGGTCGGTGGCCATGTCCCGGTCGCCCTTGGCGGTGAGCAGGCCGGGTGCCCGGGAGCGGATCAGATCGGCGGCGATCGTGGCGGCGTCCAGAGCGACGGGGAGCAGCGCTCCGACGGACGTCGTCATACTGGGCGGCTCCGTTCCGACAATTCGCGGTAGATCTGCTCAAAAGTGTTATACAGCCCCGCCGTATCGGGGTCACGGTGGAGCAGGAAGGTCGGCGAGTCGACGCCGCGGGCCTGCGGCAGGTACGGCTGCATCACACAGGTCGTACCGTCGATCAGGACGATGCCGAACCGGATCGTCTCGTCATAGACCGCGAGCGAGAGCCGGTCCCGCGCCTCGGCCGGCAGCCGGTCGCGAACGCGGGACAGCACCTCGATGTTGAGCTTCGTCAGCGTGGTCAGGAAGTGGTCGGTGTAGCCCTCCTCCCGCTCTCGCGCCTGGATGGCGTCGCCGTCCGGATCGAGGAACAGGCACTCCAGCCGGGCGCCGTTCTCCAGCAGGAGCCGCAGTCGCTGATCGGGGTACTGCTGGCACAGGAGGTTGAGCGAGAGCCCGGCCGCCCTGACCTCCTTGGCGTCGTCGAACATCGCCTGCGGCGGCATGGCGTACGTGAACTCCGCCCGGGTGGTGAAGACGGCCGCCACGTCGGCCAGCGGCAGGCCGGGCCCGGTCCGCGCGTCGACCTCCACCAGGCGGTGGGCGGGCGCGGCCTCCCGCCGCGTCACCGGGGGCGTCCGGGCCGCCTGGCCCGCCGTCGCCGGAGGCGTCGGCTCGGCGGACAGGAGGTCGTCCGGGCACGGCGCGAACAGCTGGTCGGCCGTCCAGCCGGGGAACATCCTCTGCAGGACCCGGCAGTGGTCGGTGTGCGGCAGGCGCTTGAGACCACCGGAGATCCAGCGGTGCAGTTGGGCGCGGCTCGGAGCGGTGCCGATGAGTTCTCGATCGACTTTCTTCGCCGCGTTCTCATAAGCGGCACGAAACATGCCATATCGCACTAATTGCCGCTGCTGGACGAGGACGTTGAGCAGGATCGGTCGCCGCACCATGAATTCCGCCCCTCCGCCACGGTCAGTGCACGTCCAGGCTATCCATCCTTTATCCGTATGACGAGACAGAATGGAGACAGAGGCAAGACATTGGCGTCAAAAAAGCGCCTTTGATGGCATCGAGACGAAACAGCGAGACGAAGGATGCTATTGCCAGAAGGTGAGGGACCTGTTCCGGGGGCGTTGGAGGGCAGCGGCGGTGTGCGCCGATCACAGCGAGAAAATGCGGCTTCTGGTGGCGTTGTGCCGAGAACTGGCCAGGCTCGGGCTGCCGTCGGTGATGAGTGACGCCCGACCGGCGCTGTCGGTCAGTGGCGGTCCGGCCGATCCCAAAGTGTGGATCTCCGTGAGCCCCTGCGGCGAATTCTACGAATGGCGCCCGGACCCTGGAGATCGATTTCCGGCGACCAGTCCGGAATGCGCCGCCGAACGCATCGCGGGACGCCTCCGGACGCATCCCGGCTGAACCCGCGGTCGGTCCACCGGGCGTGCGGGGTGGTCAGCCGGTTCGCGGCGGCCGGTCGGTGTTCCGGGCGCGGCGGCGGTGTGCCTTCTGCCGGCAGGCCGCCCCGCAGAAGCGCGGCGGCCGTCCGGTGCGTGCGGCCGCGATGGTTCCGCCGCACTCCGCGCACCGGGGCGCCGTCGCGCCGGGCCGTGACCCGTCGGGCGCCTTCGACCGTGTTTCGTTACGCGTCGCGGCCGGGAGTTCCGTTACGGCCGGAAGCCCGGCAGGCCGCTCGGAGGCCACGGGCCGGAGTCCGTCGCAGACGATCGCGGTGGGCCGCCCCGTCGGCCCCGCCTGCTCCATTCGCACGCAACCGTGCACGAGGCGCTGGACGTCGTCCACGGTCACGTCGGCGCGTACGGCGCCGGTCCGCTGGGCCCGCTCGAGCAGCCCCGCGAGCGCGGCACGGAACCGCTCTCTGAGCTCGGGCCCGACCGTCATCGCCCGTCCCGACTCCGCCGTGAGCGCGTCACAGAGCGCCTTGTTGACCGCCACCTGGCGGACGACCATGGCGAACGCCGCGAAGAACGCCGCACCGGGATCGTCGTCGGAGGCCAGGGCGCAGGTGTCGTCGACGAGCCGGGCGATCCGGTCGATCACCACCGCCTCGAACAACGCCTCCTTGCTCGCGAAGTGCCGGTAGACCGTCCCGGGTCCGACTCCGGCCCGCCGGGATATCTCGCTCAGGGGCACCGCGAGCCCGTCGGCCGCGAAGACCTCCTCGGCGGCCGACAGCACACGAGCTCGGTTGCGCCGGGCGTCCGCCCGCCGCTCGCCGGCCGTACGGTCGGCGTCTCCGGCCATGCCTCACCTCTTCCGACCGATGCGGTCCGCATCCATTGACAACCGGAGTGGTCGTTCCGTAACGTCCACCTAACCGGAGCAAACACTCCGATTCTACCGACCCCCGACTTCTGGAGTCTGCTATGCCGACATCGACCACCGCCACGCCCCGAGAGATCGTCGAGCGCTTCCTCCGCGCCTCCGCCGACAACGCCTGGGACGACCTCGCCGACCTGTACGCGCCGGATTCCGTCATCGAGCTGCCGTTCGCGCCGCCGGGAGTCCCGAAGCGCTTCGAAGGCCGCGAGGGCCACCGGGCCCGGTTCAAGGCGGTCGCCCCGGCGCGCCGCTTCACCAAGATCGACGCGGTGGTGCTCCGGCAGACCGAGGACCCGGAGGTGGTCGTCGCCGAGTACGACCTGCACGGCACCATGACCCGCTCGGGCCGGTCGTTCGCCTTCTCGTACATCATGGTGATCCGGGTCAGGGACGGCCTGATCGTCCACTCGCGCGACTACGGCGACAACCTCGCGGGCGCCGAGTTCCGCGACGAGATCGCCGAAGCCCTCGGCCGGGGTCTCTCCGAGTAACACCGCGCACCGAGCACCGGGCTCCCATTCGTCCAAGCTCGGACCGTGGCCGTACGGGCATGGTCGGAGCATGACGAAGCAGCCGATGCCCGGAATGCGTCCCCAGCCGATGATCTGCGTGGTGGACGTCGAGCGTGCCGGCCGGTGGTACCGGCAGGTGCTCGGCGCCACCAGCGGTCACGGCGGCCCCGAGTACGAACAACTGCTGGTGGACGGCCACCTGATCATGCAGCTCCACCGGCTCGAGGTCGGGCACCACCACGGCGCCCTCGCGGACTCCGATCGACCGGTCGGCAACGGCGTCGCGCTCTGGTTCGCGACGGCCGCCTTCGACGCCGCCGTGGAGCGCGTCCGGGCCGTGGGCGCGCACGTCGTCACGGACGTGCACGTCAACCCGAACGCCGGTCACCGCGAGATCTGGCTGCGTGACCTCGACGGCTACCTCGTCGTCATCGCGGAGTCCTGAGCACCGCTCCGTACGCCCGTCCGAACGCGCCCCGCCGGAACTCCACGGCGGGCCGCCCGCCTTTTCAGGAGACGCGGCCGGCGCCCCCGGCCCGCGCGCGGCCGCGTTCAGTGCGCTCCGCTCAGGCGCCGGTCTCGGCTGCTCCGGCGCCGAGGTCGGCCGTCACGGCCCGGAACGCGTCGAGGATGTCCCCGCCGGAGGGAACGGCCTCCGGGTCGGCCATCGTCAGGGCCGCCATGCCGATGAGAAGCGCCTGATAGAACCCGCCGACCGTCAGCGCCGTGTCCCCGTCGCGGTGACCGAAGAGCTCGGACAGTCCCAGCCGCGCCTCACGCGTGGCGCCCGCGAAGCTCGCGCGAAGGTCCGGGTCGCGCTGGATGTGGGCCAGCAGCTCGAACTGCACCGCCCAGAGCGGCCCGGTCTCGGCCAGCGACCGCAGCACCTTCGCCCACGTCGGCCCCGGCCGTACGACGCTCGTCTACAGCACGGCCCGGGACGCGGGAGCGAAGGCGATGTTCCTGTTCGCCGCGGACCCCGCCACCCCCGCGCCGCGCGACCGCGCGGAGCAGCAGAGGCTGCTGGCCGAGGCGTACGCCGGCGAAGGGTGGGAGGTGCCCCGGCTGATCGAGGGCATGGCCGGTGCGCCGGACTTCTACTTCGACTCCCTGTCCCAGGTCCACATGGACCGCTGGTCGAAGGGGCGCGTTGCCCTGCTCGGCGACGCGGCGCACTGCGCGTCGGCGGCCTCCGGCCAGGGGACCAGCCTCGCACTCGTGGGCGCGTACGTCCTGGCCGGTGAGCTGGCCCGCCCCGACGGTGACCACGAAACCGGGTTCGCGGCGTACGAGCGGCTGATGCGGCCGTTCGCGGAGCGGAACCAGCGGCTCGGCCCGGCCAACGTGAAGCGGATGGTGATGCGCGGCCGGGCCCAGGTCCGGATCTCCATGGCGATGCTCGCCCTCATGGCGCGCCTGCCGGGACGCGACCGTCTCATGGCGAAGGTGATCGAGCCGATCCACAAGGCCGCGACCGCCATCACGCTGGATGACTACTCGGCGCCGTACGCGGGCTAGGGTCGTCGACCGTGATCGAATCCTCCCTGGACACCATCCGGACGGCGTACGACGACGTCGCCGTCCTGTACGCCGAGATGTTCCGCAACGCCCACGACGAGGCCCCGCTGGACCGCGCGATGATCGGCGCCTTCGCCGAGTTCGTACGGGCCGGCGGCGGGCCGGTCGCGGACATCGGCTGTGGTCCCGGGCAGGTGACCGCGCACCTGCGGTCCCTCGGCGTCCCGGCCTTCGGGATCGATCTGTCGCCGACGATGATCGAGCTGGCGCGTCAGGAGTACCCGGACCTGCGGTTCGAACAGGGCTCGATGACCGCCCTGGACCTGGCGGACGGCTCGGTGGACGGGGTGCTCGCCTGGTACTCCTTCATCCACCTGCCGCCGGCGGAGCTTCCCACGGTGTTCGCGGAGCTCGGCCGCGTGCTGGCCCCGGGCGGTCACCTGCTGCTCGGCTTCTTCACCACCGACGACGACTCGCCGAACCCGGCCGAGCCCTTCGACCACAAGGTGACCACCGCCTACAAGCTGTCCATCGACCACCTCGCGAACCTGGCACGCGAGGCCGGACTGGTGGAGCTTGCCCGGATGCGCCGGGAGCCGGGCGAGACCGAGAGGTTCCTGCACGGCCGTCTCCTCGTCCGCAGGCCGGCGGAGTGACGGCGGCGATCCTCAGCAGGCGGGCAGCCGGAACGCCGGACGCCTGCCGAGGAGGTCTCGCGCCCGGTCCCGGGAGAGGTTGAACCGGGACCATGAGTCTCCCTCGCGGAGCGATTCCGCGAGATGGCGCAGGACGCACGAGCGCTGCGGCTCGGGGAGCCGATCGAGGGCGGGAGCCCGCCTACGCCGCCGGATGCCCGTACTCGGCGGCGAGCGGCCCGAGGTCGGGGACGCCGAAGGTCTCGCACATCGACGTGAACCGCGCGACCTTGTCCGCGCCGAACCTCCGGATGCGGGCGGCGTAGGAGGCGGGGGTGACGAAGGTCGGCGGGTCCGTCTTGCTGTGGAATTTGTCGGCGTACATGACGAACTCCTCCTCGCGCGACTCCGCCACATAGTCGGCGACCGGCAGGGGGAGTCCCTGTCTCCGCACGTCGTCGCGGGTGATGCCCATCCCGGTGTGGCACGAGCAGAACCGGCAGAGGGCCTCGGGCAGCCCTTCCTCTCTCAGCAGCTCGTGGCCGAGTAGGCCGTGCCGGATGTAACCCGCCTCGTCGATCCGGCCCGCGGCGTCGTACAGGCGGTAGACGCCGATGTCGTGCAGGAGGGCGCCGGCGCGTACGAGGTCCGCGTCGACGTCCGGGGCGCCGTCGGCGAGGAGCTGTTCGGCGATCCCGCACACGATCTCGCAGTGCGTGTACACGAGCTCGAAGGCCGCCTCCGTCGGGGCGTGCCGCTCGTGCAACGCGCGGATCTCTTCGTCCGTCGGGATGATCACGCCGAGAGTCTAACGACGCGTCTCCGCCCCATGGCGGCCCCGTCCGCCCAGCTCAGCGACTTCCCTGGAGCAGACGGGAGGTCCGAAGGTGAACCTGGTGCCACCTCGAATCTGATGACCGCGCTACTGCTCTGGAGTGCCTCCGACCGCGACGCTGGTGCCGTGCCCGACAAGCCGGGCACGGAAGGAGCACCCCCCATGGCCACCAGCGCGACGTCCGTCGAGGGCCGGCTGACCGGCACCCCATGGGCGGTCCGGCTCGGTCGGAGCTCGACGGGCCGGCCCGCGCTGGAGGTGTACGACGCGGAGACGCTCGTCGACGTCGTCGTCGAGACGCCGGTGGCGCCGGAGACCCTGCGGGGCGCCCGGCGCGGCGTCTCCCCGGGCGGCCCGTGCGCCATCGCCTGGGGCCGGCTCCCCGGCGGCACGGCCCTCCCCGAGGTGCTGTTCGCGGGCTGGACGCGCCGGTACCCGGCCGACGTGTTCATGGTCGGCGGGTTCTGCTGGCTGGCCGTCGCGCACGGCCGGTTCACGACCGTCCGGGTCAGCCATCGCGGTGACTCGTGCGGACGCCTCCACATCCGGGGCGGCCTCCGCTCCTGACCGCCCTCCCCGCCGGCCCCGCCCGGCGGCCCTGACACGCCCCTCCCCTGAGATCCGGCCGGCGAGGCCGGGGTACCACCACGACATAGGCAGGCATCGAGCAGTGAACACCTCTCTCATCCGGCCCGGCGGCAGCCGCCACGTCACGATCGTGTCGGCGAGCGTCGGCGCCGGCCACGACGGCGCGGCGAACGAGCTGGCCCGGCGGCTCCGCGCGGCCGGGTTCTCGGTCGACTGTCATGACTTTTTGGACCTGCTTCCCGCCTCGCTCGGACGGCTGCTGCGGCAGTCGTACGCCGTGCAGTTGCGGGCCGCGCCGGAGAGCTGGGAACGGCTGTTCACCGCCCTGGACCGGCGGCGGAACCTCGCGGCTGCGGTGCGGGCCCTGAGCGGGCTCGCCGCGCGGCGCATCGCCCGTACGGCCGCGCCGGAGTCCGCGGCCATCGTCTCGACCTACCCGCTCGCGAGCCAGGCGCTGGGCCGGTTGCGGCGGCGCGGCGTACTGCGGGCCCCGGTCGTCACGTACCTCACCGACCTTTCCGTGCATCCGCTCTGGGTGGCCGAGGGAGTGGACGTGCATCTCGCGCTGCACCCGGCGACGGCGGCCGAGGCGCACCGGCTCGGCGCCGCCGACGTACGGGTGTGCGCGCCGGCCGTACGCCCCGGGTTCCGGCCGCCGTCGTCGGTCCTCGAGCGGCAGCTGGCGCGGCTGCGCTTCAGCCTGCCGGACGACGAGCGGCTGGCCCTGATCACCGCGGGATCCTGGGGCAGCGGCGACGTCGCGGCCACCGTGTCCGACATCGCCGCGACCGGGCTGGTGACCCCCGTCGTGGTGTGCGGCCGCAACACGGCGCTGCGCGAGAAGCTCGCCCGATCCGGCGCGGGCATCACCCTGGGCTGGGTGGACGACATGCCCGCGTTGATGCGCGCCTGCGACGTCGTGGTGCAGAACGCCGGCGGCCTCAGCTCCCTCGAGGCACTGGCGACCGGGCTGCCCCTGCTCAGCTACCGCTGCCTCCCCGGCCACGGCAGGGCGAACGCCGCCGTTCTGGAAGAGGTCGGCTGGGCGCCGTGGGCGCGTCACGCGGACCTGCTCCCGGAGGCGTTGTTCACGGCCCTGACCGGGCCCCGGACGGTGGACCGTGCGGCCGCGGCGGACCCGGCGGCGATCGTCGCCGCCCTCGCGGCCGAGCGGAGCGCGACGGTGACCGCGGACCGGGAGCCGGCGGACGCGCCGGAGCTCGCCGTGGTGGAGGCGTCCCGATGAGCGCCGCCCGGCTCCGTGCCGGCGGGCGAGGGTCGCGGGCCACCGCCGCCGCGGCGGGAGTCCTGGCCGCCGCGCACGCGGCACCGGCGATCACTTCGATCGGCCCGCTGCGCCGCCGTCTGTTCCCCGGTCTGGCCGGGGTCGGAGATCCCGGCCATGTGGCGCTCACGTTCGACGACGGGCCGGACCCGCGCTCGACGCCGGCGTTCCTGGCCGCGCTGCGCGAGTACGAGGTGACGGCGACCTTCTTCCTCCTCGGCCGGATGCTGACCGAGGCGCCGGACGTGGGAAGGGAGCTGGTCGACGCCGGGCATGAGATCGCGGTGCACGGCTGGGCGCACCGTTGCATGCTGCTGCGCGGCCCCGCCGCGACGTACGACGACCTGGCGCGGGCGATGGAGACGATCGTCGACGTCACGGGCACGGTGCCGCGCTGGTACCGGCCGCCGTACGGGGTGCTGAGCTCGTCGGCGTTGCGGGCGGCGCGCCGGCTCGGCCTCACGCCGGTCCTCTGGACGAACTGGGGCCGCGACTGGACGCGCACGGCCACCCCCGCGTCCGTCCTCGCGACCGTCACGCGCGACCTCGAAGGGGGAGCGACCGTGCTCCTCCACGACTCCGACTGCACGTCGGCTCCTGAGTCGTGGAGGAACACGCTCGGCGCGCTGCCCGCGCTCCTGGACGAGGTACGGGAGCGGGGCCTGTCGGTGGGCCCGCTACGCGATCACGCTCTCCCGAGCAGGGCCGCCACGGCGTGAGCCGTGTCGCCGTGGGCGGCCAGCAGGTCCGTGACCTGCTCGGGCTGGGCCCCGCCGCCGGCGGCCGGCCGCCACCCGGCGTCGTGCCCGAGCAGCCCGGCCACCGCGTCGCACGCCGCCGGGTGGGCCGCCAGGAGGTCCGCGGCCGCCGGGGCCGACGCCGGAACCGGAGCCTTCGCCGACGTCGCCGACCGGCGCGCCGACCACGGCGGGACCCAGGCGTCGACGGCGGGCAGGGCGGCCGGGAACACCCGGCCCGCCTCCCGTACGAGGACCGGCACCAGCTCGGCCGCCTGGTCCCGCAGCGTGGTGATCAGCTTGGGGAGCCAGGGGAGAAGGACGGGATCGGGCAGCCGGGCGAACGCCTTGGACATCACCTCCACCACGACGGGGGCCAGCGACGGGACCGGCTCGAGCGCCTGGACGAACCCGCTGAGGTAGAGCGGGATCGACGGGACGACGAGCGGGTTGGCCAGCAGCTCGTCGTACCGCGCGCGCAGCTCGGCCACCGGCAGCAGTCCGAGCTGCGACCGGGCCGCCCACAGCAGTGCGACCTTGGCCGGCGTCTCGGGGTGCGACTGCCGCACGGCGAGCTCGAGCTGCGAGTGGTCGCAGTCGAGCGACAGCGCGAGACCCTCCATGCCGAACAGGAAGCCCAGCATGGCCGCCACCTGCCGGACGCCGGTGTCCTCGTCCACGAACGCGGTCGGCAGCAGGGTGCAGTAGTGCGCGTACCCGGCGGTGACGAAGCGTCCGCACCACTCCGGCAGGGTGGACGCGGTGGTGCGGTAGTACGCGAGCAGCCTGCGGATCCGGCGCAGCACGTCGGGCGCGTCGTCCACGGTCCGCTCGGCGGCGAGGAGCTCGACGGCGCGGTTCCCGAGGTCCTCGGCGACCCGTCCGCCGCCGAGGTAGAGGATGGCGTCCTCCACGGCCTCCAGCGCCACCGCGGCGGTCGCCTTCGGATCCGCCACCGTCCGGCGCAACCGCTGTTCGAGGACCTGCTCGATCGTGACGCCCTCGTACCCGAGCTCGACGATCGACCGCTGATGACGGCCGATCGCCAGGTCCCAGCTCTCCTGGATGGGGCGCTCGCCCAGCCGCCGCGAGCCCATGATGGGGCGGGCGGCCTCCGTCGGCAGCAGGCGGCGCAGCACCCACAGCAGGTCGGAGCAGGGCCGCAGCTCCGGGTTCGCGTCGAGGTCGAGCAGCGCGCGCTGGATCGTGCGCTTGGTGAGGTCTAGCCCCAGCGGCTCCAGCCGGTCGAGCACGTCCCGCGCCAGCGGCGGAAGCGACTCGTAGCCGACCTGGCCGACGCGGTCGCCGCCGAGCAGGATCTCGCACAGCCGGCGCACGTCGCGGCGGCCCGGCACGGTGTCCTTCTCGATGCAGGTGACCGCGGCGTCCTGGAAGTCGTACGGCGTGGGGCGTCCCCGGCCGCGCAGGCCCGCCAGCAGGATCGACGTCTCGTACACGGCGATCGCGTCGGCCGTGCTCGCGAGGTAGCCGTTGCGGCGGGCCAGCCGGACGATGTCGACGCACCAGCCCAGCAGCTCGTCCTCGTCGACGCCGCTCGGCGCGGGCGGCCGGGACAGGAACCCGGACAGCCGGTCCGCGACCTCCCCTCCCGGATCGGCCGCCCGCCGGGCGCGTACGGCCTTCGGTTTGTCCCCCTTCTGGCCCTTGAGCCGGTACGGCGTGACGCCGCTGCCCTTCACCGCCTTCGCCCAGGTGGCCGCGGCGATCGACACGGACCCGGGCGCCAGGCCGAACTGCGCCTCGATGGCGGAGTGGCTCGAGGGGATCAGGCCGTACTGCCAGCGGGTCGCCGTACGCGGGCTGATCTCGAACGGCGCGTCGACGCGCAGGCCGAACTGCTCGACGCGGCTGGCCGCGTGGAACGCGCCGCAGACGTACAGGCACCGCTCGGGGTCCGCCCCGGAGGCGGCGAGGTGCTCGCGCATGCGGGTCCACATGTAGCGCTCGCGGTCCTCGTCCCGGTCGTTCCGGGCGTCGCGGTCCGGGCGCAGCCGCCGGAAGAGGCTGCCGATCATCACCATGACCTGGCGGTACGTGGCGTAGTCGGCGCCGACGAGGGGTTGTTCGACGTACTGGTCCCACCACTCGGACCAGTGCCGGACCTTGCCGTGGTGCAGCAGGTGCGCCTCGAGCTCGGCGAAGCGGGGACGCAGGTCACCGATCTCGATGCCGACCGCGTCACCGTGCAGGGCCGCGTCCTCGCCGCCGTCCGCCGCGGGTGCGGGTCCGGGTGCGGGCTCCGGCGGTGTACGAGGCTCCCACTGGAAGACGTGGTCCGTGGACCGGTCGACCAGCACCAGCTCGACGCCGGGCGTGTCGAGCGCGTACGCGATGGCCTGGTACTCGGCCGACGCCTCGGTGACGGGTGCCACCACGCTGAGCGGCGCCCACGCCGCCGGGAAGTCGTCCAGCTCGGTGGCGAACGCCTGCAGCGCGACGGGCAGCCGGCAGTTGCGCAGCTCGTCGAGCAGCGGTCGCAGGTCCTCGCAGAGTTCGAGGTAGATGACGGCCGGCCGCTTCTCGCGCAGCCGCCGCGCCATGGCCAGCGCCGAGGCGGGCGAGTGGTGGCAGACCGGGAAGATCTCCAGCTCCTCCCGCAGCGCCCGGTCGACGTCGTCGACCATGCCGGCCAGGATGCCGGGCACCGGATCCGCGCCGCCGGCGCCTTCCCCGGCGAACGCGGCGGCCGCGTCCAGGAGCTGCGAACGAAGCGCCCCGAACGGACCCGCCGGCGTCACCCCGGTCGCGGCGCCGGGCCGCCCGGCCTCGGCCCGGGCGGCAGGCGGCGCCGATTCGGCCCGGGCGCCGGCCTCGTGCGGTCCGGCGCCAGGCGCCGTCGATCCGAGTCCGCCGCCGGGCGGCGTCGATGCGACCTCGGTGTCGGGGGGTGGCGATGCGACCTCGGTGTCGGAGGATGGCGTCGATCCGCTCATGCCAGCGTGCCCAGGGCCTGCCGACCGCCCTCCAGGAACGCCTGCCAGGACCCGCCGTCGTCCTCCTTGCTGCGCGGCTCGATCACGCCGTGCCAGAACTTGTTCAGGATCGCCAGGTCCTCCGGGCTGCGCCGGGCGAGCGAACCCACCAGCGAACCCCCGAGCGTCTCCGCGCGGAGCGTACGGTCGCCGAAGAACTGGCTGTGCAGGATGGCGTCCTCCAGCACGCCGATCTGCTCGGCCGTGGACAGCGCCGACTCCAGCTTCTCGTCGTCGCTGGTGGCCGAGGCCGCCGCGGCGCGCAGGTCGGCGAAACTCTGCAGCAGGATGTCCAGCAGCGTGGGCGGCACCTCCAGGTCGATCCGGTGCCGGCGCATCAGCTCGGCCGTACGGAACCGGACGATCTCCGCCTCGCTGCGCTTGCTCGTCACCACCGGGATGCGGACGAAGTTGAACCGCCGCTTGAGCGCGGACGACAGGTCGTTCACACCCCGGTCACGGCTGTTGGCGGTGGCGATGATCGAGAAACCGGGCTTGGCGAAGACGATGTTGTCGTCGTCGAGCTCGGGGATGGAGACGTACTTCTCGGACAGGATCGAGATCAGGGCGTCCTGCACGTCGCTCGTCGACCGGGTCAGCTCCTCGAACCGCCCGATCATCCCCTGTTCCATCGCCGTCATGATCGGCGAAGGGATCATCGACTGGCGGGACTGCCCCTTGGCGATCACCATGGAGACGTTCCACGAGTACTTGATGTGGTCCTCGGTGGTGCCTGCCGTTCCCTGCACGACCATCGTCGAGTTACGGCAGATGGCCGCCGACAGCAGCTCGGCGAGCCAGCTCTTGCCGGTGCCGGGGTCGCCGATCAGCAGCAGACCGCGGTCGGAGGCGAGCGTCACGATGCTCCGCTCGACGAAGCTCCGGTCGCCGAACCACTTCTGCGAGATCTCCCGGTCCAGCCCGTCGGACCGCTCGGAGCCCAGGATGAACAGCCGGACCATCCGCGGACTGAGCCGCCACGAGAACGGCTTGGGCCCGTCGTCGACGGACTCCAGCCAGTCGAGCTCCTCGGCGTACTTGACCTCGGCCGGGGCGCGCAGCATCTCGTCGGTCATCGTTCTCCTCTTAGTCCAGGAAGTTCTTCAGCTCGAAGACGAGCTTGCGGATGTGGCCTGAGATCACGGGCGTGCCGAGATCCTTGAAACGCTGTCGGAACCAGGGGTTCACGCTCTGGTGCCCCGAGCTGTTCACCGACCCGACCGGGATGAACTTCACCCCGGACCGGTGCACCGCCTGAATCCCGTCGAACAGCGGCTGCGAGCGGTCGAACTCGTAGAAGTCGGAGATCCACACCATCACCGTGTTGCGCGGATCGGTGATCTTCGGGCGGGCCATGGCCATCGCGACCGGCCCGTCGTTGCCGCCGCCGAGCTTCGTCCGCAGCAGCACCTCGAACGGGTCGTGCACCCACGGCGTCAGGTCGAGCGCCCGGGTGTCGTACGCGATCAGGTGGACGTCGACCTTCGGCAGGCCGGCGAAGATCGACGCCAGGATCGTGCAGTTCACCATCGAATCGACCATCGACCCGGACTGGTCGACCACCACGATCAAGCGGGCCGGCGTCGTGCGCTTGGCGGTCTGCCGGTAGAACAGCCGGTCGACGTACAGCCGTTCTTCCTCCGGGTCCCAGTTCGTGAGGTTCTTCCAGATCGTGCGGTCGAGGTCGAGGTTGCGGAACACGCGCTTCGGCGGCACCGACCGGTCGACCGCCCCGACGCTGGTCTGCTGGACCTGGGTGCGCAGCACCTCGGCGACCTCGTCGACGTAGCGGCGGATCAGCGCCTTGGCGTTGGCCAGCGCCACGCCCGACAGGTTCGACTTGTCGCGCAGGAGTTGCTCGATCAGCGACATGCTCGGCGTGAGCTGCCGGGCCAGCGCCGGATCGGCCAGCACCTCACGCAGCCGCATCCGGCTCACGAGGTCGCCCTCCAGCCCCGACAGCACCCCGGCCAGCTCGCCCGCGCCCTCCGCGCCGAGCGCCCGCTTCAGCCACCCGGCGTCCCGCTGCCAGTCGGCGAGCCGGCTGGCCGTCACGCTGCCGGACCCGGTCGACATCACGTTGAGCAGCAGTTTCGAGACGAGCGCGGCGCGGCGCACCCGCTGGTCGTCGTCGCCGGCGGTCAGCAGCCCGTCCAGCTCCGCCTGCAGATCGGGGAAGCGCTGGACCAGGTTGTCCACCGACACCGACGGATCGAGCAGCGCGGGCGGCAGCCCGATGTCCTCGACGATCGCCACGCTCGCCGCCTCCAGCGCGGGCTGCTCCTCATGGTCGAACATCCGCGCCAGCAGCCGCCAGTAGAGCACCTGCCGCCGGTTCTCATCCGGCGTGTGGTCGCTCATCGCCGCAACAACCTCCCCGCCCGCTCGCGCAGCACGGCCACCGCGTCACCGGCCCTGGCCTCGGCCTTCACGACCTTCGGATCCGTGGGGCCGAGCGCCCAGTCGCCGCCGTGCGCCTCCACGGCCTTGCGCTTGACCGTCGCCCGCACGGCGAGCGGCTGCAGCGTCCACCGGCCGGCCTCCCACCGGACCAGGCCGACGCAGGCCGAGGAGGCCGCCACCAGTTCCGAGGTCAACGGCCCGCAGCTCGGCAACCGCTCCAGGTCGACCGGGAGGGTGTGCCCGTCCAGGGACAGGGCGTCGCCGTCGACCGTGTACCCCTCGAGCAGGACGGGCTCGGCGATCCGCACCGGGTGGCGCTCCAGGGGAGGGACCGCCGGAGCGAGCGCGTCGGTGAGCCGGAGCCGGGCCGTCGCGAACGGATCCGCCGGCTCCCCCAGGGTCGCCTGGTCGTCCCGCCAGATCAGGTCCCCGCCCGCCGTGACGGGCAGCTCCGCCAGGTCCACGCTCCGGTGCTCGGCCAGTGCCTTGAGCAGCACGGGATGCCCGTCCAGCAGCCGCCACAGCGTCGGTCCGACGATCGTGTCGACCTTGGCCGCCGTCACGCTCGCCCGTACGAGACGGGCGGCGGTACCGTCGGCGGCCTCGAGCACCCCATGGACCTGGACCTGCACGGCCGTACCGTGCTCATGGACGTCGACGCCGAGCGGCAGCAGCCTCCCCGAGACCACGCCGACGCGCGCGGGGCCGCCCGTCCCCGGCTGGGAGAGCAGCAGGGCGCGGGCCCACAGATCGGCCCAGCGCCGGGCGGGCACGCGGTCCATCGTCGCCACCGGGCACGAGGCCCGCAGCTCCGCGGCCAGCCCGTCGAGCAGCACCGCCGCCCCGCGCAGGCGCGGCTCGGCCAGCAGGGCCGAGATGGCCTGGTCGGATGAGGAGACGAGGTCATGGTCGACGCCCCGCCAGCCGGTGATCGCCAGCTCCTGCAGCCACGACCGGCTCGCGCCGAGTGGGCCCTCCACCGGTGCGGTCGGTGTCTCCTCCCACGAGGCCCTGGCCCGGCCGAGCGCCGCGTCGAACCGGCCGAGCTGTGCGTCGTGCACCGCGCCGAGCAGGGCGGTACGGGCGCCGGCGAGCGTGGCCAGCTGCTCGTCCCCGACCGAACCCGCCGTGATCTTCTCGACCGCCTCGCCCACCGCGGGTCCGAGCGGCGTGTCGCGCAGCGCGCCCGCCATCGCGGCGAGCCGTCCCGTCTGCTCCTCGTCCAGCCGGCCCAGGCCGTACACCAGGGCGTCGTCGAATCCGGCCACCAGGTCGAGGGTCTCCGTCACCCCCGGCACCGCGCCGTCGAGAAGGGCCGCGAGCTGCACCCCGAGCATCAGCCCACCTCCCTCGTGGCCGGGAACCACTGCAGCTCGGCGATCGGCTCCGTCGTGTCCGGAAGCTCCAGATAGGCCAGGTGGCGAAGGAAGCGGCTGAACACCCCCGCGGCCGGCGCGCGCTCCGGCCCTCCGTCCAGCCGGCTGATCAGGTCCTCGCCCTCACCGACGTCCACCCGCAGGTAGCGGGCGACGCGGTCGAGGCCGTACTGCAGCACCGCCTCGCTGACGAGCGCCCGCAGGTGCTTGCACGGGGCGCCGTACAGCCCGCCGCAGGGCCGGTTGTTGTTCGTACCGCAGCTGTACGCGTGGGTGCCCGCCGCGATCGAGGACACATAGACCCGGGCGATGTCCGATCCGCTGGACACCACACCCTGCAGCCGCCCCTCCGCCAGCTCCACGAAGGGGACCTTCGCCAGCTTCCGCGGCCGCGCGGGCGGGACCACCCGCACCACGCTCCGCCGCTCCCACTCGGTCATCGCCGGCGCCCTTCGACACGCGCCCGGCACGGCCGGTCAGCGGCCGGTGACCCGTCCCAGAACGGGACCGATGAGTCCACTGACCGTCCCGTACGCGCGCCTGCGCGCCGGCCGGAGACAGGGATCGACATGGGGAGGCCTCTCTTCTCGGGGAACCCGCGAGAGAGCATGGCCGATCCCGCCGACATTTTCCGGCCCGCTGATGGGCGGCTCTGGAAGTGTCGGTGCCGACTGTCAGGATGCCCAGGAGCACCTCATGAGCCGCGCTATGCGAGCGGCGAGATCTGCCAGGTCAGCGGGGATTTCCGTCGGCTTCACCGCATGGTCGCCCCCGAATTCCGCAGCCGGATAACGGGCGAATATCGCAAGTCTCGCATAGACGGCGTGTCTTGATCGTTACCATCGGTTGCCATGAGTCGATCTTTGAAAGGGACAATCGCCGTAATGGCGGGCGGTGCGGTCGTCGCGACGGCGGCCGTGGCCCTCGCGCAGACGGATACGAACACGGTGACGCCGACGGCGGCCACCAGCGGCGACCTCAAGGCCGACATCGACAACATCCTCACGGACAGCCGCCTCAAGGGCGCGAGCATCGGTGTCATCGTGCGCAACGCCAAGACCGGCGCGGTCCTCTACGACCGTGACTCCGACGCGCAGAAGATCCCGGGCTCGAACAACAAGATCGAGACGTCCACCGCGGCCTTCGGCATCCTCGGTGCCGGCTACCGGTTCCGTACGAACGTCTACACACGCGGCGGGAACCTGTACCTGAAGGGCACGGGCGACCCGACCCTGCGCGCGGCCGACTACGACAAGCTCGCCGCCGCGGTCGCGGCCAAGGGCATCAAGAAGATCAAGGGCAACCTGGTCGCCGACGACACCTGGTTCGACCGGCAGTACACCCCGCCGGGCTGGGACCCGTCGGACCTGCCCTACTCCTACGCGGCCGGGATCTCGGCGCTGAACGTCTCGCCGGACGACGTGTTCGACGCCGGATCGATCGGCGTGACCATCACCCCGGGCCAGGAGGGACAGCCCGTCAACGTCACACTGAATCCTCCGACGAGCGTCGTGAAGATCGATAATCGGGCGACGACGGGGAAGGCGGGAACGGGCTCGACCGTGTCGGTCGACCGTACGAACGGCACCGACACGATCGTCATCACCGGGTCCTACCCGGCGAACGGCGGGAAGGAGGACCATCTCTCGACCGCGCCGAACCCGACGCAGTACGCGGCCGACGTCTTCCGCAGCGCGCTCAAGGCCCACGGAGTCACCGTCGTGGGGGCGACCAAGCGGGCCGCGACCCCCAAGACCGCCAAGATGGTCACCACCCGGCGGTCGATGCCGCTGTCCCAGCTGGCGACGCCCTTCCTCAAGCTCAGCAACAACCAGATCGCCGAGATCCTGACCAAGGCGATCGGCCACAAGGTCGCGGGCAAGGGCACCCGCGCGGCGGGAATCGCCGCGACGTCCCGGTACCTGAAGACGCTCGGCGTCGACACCACCAAGGTGAAGCAGACCGACGGCTCGGGGCTCTCGCGTACGAACCAGACGACGCCCCGGCAGGTGAGCGTCATCCTCAAGGCCGTACAGACGAAGCCCTGGTTCTCGACCTGGTACAACGCGCTGCCCATCGCCGGCCAGCCCGACCAGCTCGTCGGCGGCACCCTGGCCTCGCGGATGAAGGGAACCCCCGCGGCCGGGAACGTCCACGCGAAGTCCGGCACGCTCACCGGCGTGACCGCGCTGAGCGGCTACGTGAAGGACGACACCGGGCAGCCGCTGATCTTCTCGATCATGTTCAACGGCTACCAGGGCGGCGCCCCGAAGGACATCGAGGACAAGATCGCGGTCCGACTCGCGGGAGGCACGTCCGCCGCCGCGCAGAACACCGTCCGCAAGGAGACGGCGACGCGGAACGGTGGAGACCTCGAATCCACCTGGACCAAGGGCAAGGCCACGAGCCGCTGACCGCGGCCACGAGCCGCCGAGCGGCCCTGCCGGAGCGGTGCCCCGTACGCGCGGACCTGCGCGTACGGGGCACTTTCCGTCCGCGCGGGTTCGGCGTCCCGAAATGGCACCGGCCGTTGCCGCCACGACCGCGCGCGTACGCCCGAGAGCCTTGATGTTCCTGGTCGCTGCGGAAGACTGGGGCCGTGATAGTCGAGACAGTGCGGCCTCGTGACTACAACGACGTCCGGTACGTGGGGCACTACTTCCGTAAGGGCGTTCTGGTCGTGATGGACCTCACGGCGATGACGGACGACGAGGCCAGACAACTCGTCGACTTCTCCGCCGGCCTCATCTGCGGGCGCGGCGGCGACATGGAACGCCTCAGCCCCAAGGTCTTCCTCCTGATCCCCTCGACACCAGCCGAGCCGGGCACCACGACGGGCATCGTGAAGAGGCTGCGGCCACGCGACTACAACGAGGTGCTCCATGTGGGGCACTACTTCCGCGAGGGTGTTCCGGTCGTGATGGACCTCTCCGCGATGACGGACGACGAGGCCAGACAGCTCGTCGACTTCTCCGCCGGCCTCATCTGCGCGCGGGGCGGCGACATGGAGCGCCTCAGCCCGAAGGTCTTCCTGCTGGTCCCCGCCGGGCCGGCCAAGCCGGACGCCGCCGCACTCCAGCCTGGGGAGACCGCCTCAGAACCCGCCTGATCTACGAGGACACTGCCGTACGCGATCGCGGCGCGAGCGCATCGGCGCGGGCGAAGCACGCACATCGGACGATAACCCCACATACGATCGCGTCATGATCGTCCGAGCCGCGTTAGCGGCGGCGGCCCTGGCGGCGTGCACGGGTGGATCGCCTCACCCGTCGGCCTCCGGCCCCGTACCGATCACCCGTACGCCGGCCCCGCACCTGACGCCCGGGCCTGGAAGGTGGGACCTGGTCGGAGAGTCGGGTGACCCGATCATCCACTTCGACGGCCGCAGGTGGCTGACCGAGACGGTTCCCGACCGAGTGACGGATCCGCATGTCGAGGCCATCGCCTGGCTGCCGGGCACCGGCCGCGCACTCGCCGTCGTCGACATCCCGCAGTACGAGGAGGACAACATCGGTTTCCTCTGGATGCGCCGCTGAGAACGGTCCCGGCCGTACGGGCCGGCAAACCCATCCCGACGATGGGTCGGATGGCGATTCGCAACGGAGGGCTTGGGATGGATCGGGTGGAACGCGGCGTGGTCAGGCACGGCGTCCGGCTGATGGTCCGCGATTACGGCGGGTCCGGGTCGCCGGTCGTAATGCTCCATGGGCTGGCCGGTCACTCTGGTGAGTGGGATACGACCGCCGGGTGGTTGCGGGAACGACACCGTGTCCTGGCCTTCGACCAGCGTGCGCACGGGGCGAGTGAGCGGCGTCCGGCCGATGTGTCCCGAGCGGCCTACGTCGCCGACGTCGTCACCATCATCGACGAGCTGGAATTGGGAGAGGCCGTCCTGATCGGGCAGTCTCTGGGCGGTCACACGGCCATGCTCGCGGCGGCCGCCCGCCCCGACCTGGTCCAGGCGTTGGTGCTGATCGAAGCCGGTCCTGGAAACCCCGACGCCGACCTCCCGAACGCCATCAGGAATTGGCTCGCGTCATGGCCCGTGCCATTCGGCTCGCAGGATACGGCGATCGAGTTCTTCGGCGGCGGCCCGGTGGGCTCGGGTTGGGCGGCCGGCCTGGAGGAACGGCAGGACGGTTGGTGGCCGCGCTTCGAACCCGAGCTCATGGTCCGGTCCGTGGTGGAGCTGTCTCGGCGTTCGTTCTGGCCGGAGTGGAGACAGGTGTCCTGTCCGACCCTCGTCGTGCTCGCCGAGTCCGGCTTCTTCTCCGCCGACGCCGCGCGCGAGATCGCGCGTGATCGGCCGAACACGACCATGGTCACGGTGCCGGGAGCCGGTCACGACGTGCACTTGGAGAGACCGGAGGCGGTCCGAGCCGCCGTCGCGGAGTTCCTTCAAGGGCTTGGGGGTAACCGGAGCGGGCGCGGAGTCGGCCGGAATGTACGGTCACGAAGCGGAATTCAGTCGGAAACGCACACGTGTGAAAAGCTCGGACAGTGATCGTCCGTTTCATCATGGCGCTCGTCGTCTGGGTGATCGTCGGGGTGCTGGTCGCAGCGATGGGCAGTGTTCAGGTACCGCCGGATTACTCACTGACCGTTTCCTACGGTGTGTTGTTCCTCGCCTGGACGGTCAGCTACTGGATACGCGCGCGTTCCGATACTCCACGACGGTGGTGGTGGCTGGGCGGAGTACCCGAATTGGTGCTGCTGGCGTTCGAGCGCCGGCGACCGCTTTCTCGCCAGAGGACGTACGGCGGCGCCCAGCCACCGGGGAACGAGGCTGCACCGCCGACCACCCGATCGGGACCGCCGGAAGGACTCACCCGCGAGCCACGCCCGTAGGCGCGACCAGTGCGTTCCGAGCCGAGGCGATCGCTGGGAGAGCTGCCTTACGGTACGGCCGTGGACCGGCGGGTCTTCGACGGCCGGGATCTGTCGTCGGTACGGACGCAGCACCTGAGGTTCGATCGCTGCTCTTTCATCGGAACCGACCTCCGCCACGCCACTCTCGACGGCTGTTCGTTCAAGATGTGCGACTTCCGAGGCGCTGATCTACGAGGCGCGTCGCTGAGAGGCGCGAACTTCGCCGCCTGTGATCTGCGCGAAGCCGACCTCCGGAACGCCGACCTCACCGGAGCCCGGCTGGGATACGTCAACACAGGCATCCGTCCCTACGGACTGTCCGACGTCACGGGCGCGAAACGCGCCAACGCCGTTCTCCGGAATCTTCATCTCGACCAGGTGATCGGGTGGCCCGAGTAAGAGACCGGAGGTCCACCCGCCGGGTTGTGGCGAACGACGGGTGGACGTGCGGCGGGTTCAGGACGAGGGAGTGCCGCTCGAGCCGGTGCAACCGAAGGCTCTGCCCCAGTGCAGCTCGCTGTCGTCAGGCCCGTCGACGGAGATGTTCTCCGTGGCGATCCCGTAGTTGCCGCCCTGCAGTTTGCTGTCGTTGACCAGCACGCCGAACGTCCCCGGCGGCCCTGCGCCCTGCGAGGCTGTCCCATATCACTATCTGCGACGGCGGTGGTCCATCCAATCAGTGCCCGGTCCTCGGACCGTACGTGAGAAGGCGCGGTACGCATGAATATCGCGTTGGGTCTCGCGAATCGGTCGCCATATGCGCCCTGCGCTCTTCGGACTCTTTCCCCGGCGACGACCTCGTAGGTCGGAGACGGCGGCGACCGCCAGGAGCAGCACGACGATTCCTGCGAGCGTTAACACGTACCAGAGCATGATCACAGTCTCCTTCGCCGCTGCGGCGATGTCCACGACGCGAGATGCGATAGGTAAGGCCGGCCCGGCCCGCCCACTCGGCAGATCCGGAGGAAACCTTGCGCCCATTTGGGTGACCGTCGCTGATCCCTGACCGCCTTACGCGCCACGCGGCTCGTTAGGCGTACCGGCTAGGATGCGGCCGCGGTTGGGCGGGTCCCGAGGAGGGCGTTGCGTGGAACGAGCCGACGAGGCGTTGACAGGAAGTGCCCCTGGACCATTCGGCCCGCTCGTTACCGCCGACTGGCTTGCGCGCCAGTTGGCTGCGCCCGGCCTGGTCGTGCTTGATGCGTCGGTGGGAGTGCACCGCGGCGCCCCTCGGCGGATCCCGGGTGCACGGCCCTTCGACATCGACGGGGCACTGTCCGACCACTCCAATCCGCTGCCCCATGCGATGCCCGGGGCAGACCGGTTCACCGACGAGATGCGCTCCCTCGGACTGGACGACGACAGCACGGTGATCGTCTACGACACGGCAGGGATCTACTCCAGCGCCCGAGCCTGGTGGATGCTCCAGGCGATGGGCTTCGACCGGGTTGCCGTACTCGACGGTGGCCTGCCCGCCTGGGAAGCAGCCGGGCTGCCGGTGGAAAGCGGGCGGCCTGCGCCCGCACCGCACTCTGGGAGCTTCACAGCCCGCCCGCGACCGGGGTGGATCGTCGGCGGTGACGAGGTGGCGGCCGCCCTGATCGATCCATCCTCAACGGTCCTCGACGCCCGTTCTCGGGACCGATTCTCCGGTACGGCCTCTGAGCCCCGTCCGGGACTGCGCGGCGGCCATATGCCTGGCGCGGTCAACCTGCCGTTCGGCGAGGTGCAGCGGGAGGGACTGATGCGCCCCACCGCAGAGCTGAAAGGCATCTTCGCGGGTCTCGTTGAGGATCGCGAAAAGCTGACCTTCAGCTGCGGTTCGGGGGTCACCGCCTGCGTCCTGGCATTGGCGGCCAGGCTGGCCGGGTACCGGGAGCTGGCCGTGTACGACGGGTCCTGGAGCGAGTGGGGAATTCCCTCAGACCGCCCCGTGGTGACCGGTCGGTAGCGCGGCGCGGAGGTCCTGCAGCCTGTGTACGCCGCTTCCGGCGGTGTCGGCGCCTCGATGGTGCCGCTCTGCTCGGCCTGGGCATTCCGGAGCCTGTGGGCCCCACCGGAGGTGCTTCTCGGTCAGCCGGATCGGCGATTGTGACGGGCTCGCCGGTACCAGACCGCGGCGATGGCGGGAGCCGGGAGAACGAGGAAGAACAGGTTCCCGGTGAGGGCGGCGAACAGCGATACGAGGATGGCAGCGGCGACCGTACGGGCGATGTCCATGCGGAGCGGCGGCAGCGGCCGGTAGTAGAGCCGGGCTCCCAGGAGTCGATCGTCGAGTCGCATCAGCGCGCGGACGGGGCTTCCTATGCGCGACATGCTCGCACCTCCGGAGTCCGATGGGCCAACCATAAGCCGCAGGAGCCGGGCCGGCGGGCAGCCGGCCACGACGTATCCCTGGAAAGGCCGGATCCGATCCGCCATCACGGACTTCCTGCGAGGCCTTGGAATCTGATCAGCCGCGGTTGATGTCGAGGCCGTGCCAAAAACTCGGCAACAGGCCGCTCCGCAAGGCGACTCCTCCCGATAAGGCCTGCGCCAGGGCCGGCCTCATGCACGTTAATTGCACAACGCCCCCGTCCCTTGATCGGGACGGGGGCGTTCTGGCTGGTGGAGCCACGGGGATTTGAACCCCGGACTTCCTGCTTGCAAATCATGCCGGGACACCCATCTATGGCCGCTGACCTGCACGGACATGTGCCCGTGAGTAACCGCTGTTGACCCCTGATCGCCCTGCCTAATTGCACGCTAATTGCACGCCGGTCCGCTCCGCCGACCTTGACGGAGCGGCCTCATCCTTATCAGTTCGATCTTGGTCAAGGTGATCAAGCCCTGGGCGAGATCGCTCCGTCTCCTCGCGACCGGCTTGATCTGTCTCCGTCTGCCCGTGTTGCCGTCAGCGTTGCCGTCACTGCCGTCACCTTGGCGGCCGGAGATGTCCAGGCGTACGCACGCCACAGCACCGCCTGCCGGGTCATCCCCTCTGCCTTCGTCCCACCCCGGAGGGGAAGCGGGCCAGGCCCTACGGGTCGAGGTGGAGCGCCCCGCGGACGAACGACCTCGACCCGTAGGGCCTGGTCTGCTGGGCTTGTCCTGGGACGGAGGCAGAGGGGATGACCCGGCTTCCACCCCAGCCACCGACCACCGTGCGCCTCGTGCGGCCCAACTCCATCCCCGAGCCTGAGCGCCCCCGCCGGAGGCGTTTGAACGGATCCTTTTGGTGCCGGAGAGCCGTCATTCGGGGGTTGGGCTGGTTTGACCGCTGTAGTCATTGCGGGACGTTGCCGGGCGCGGACTGTTGTGAGCGATGGCCTCGCCATAGGGGTGAGTCATCTGACCAAAGGAGAAGCCATGAAGCTTCCGATGCTCCTCGCCATGGGCAACGGCGAACTGGCCGCCAAGGCGCACACCGGGTTCGGCCTCATCGGGGCGTTCAAGGAGTGGGTTCAGGGGCTCCCGCTGTGGGTTCTGCTGCCGGTGGGACTCCTGTCGCTCTTCGTCTCCGTCGTGATGGCCCTCCTGGCCTGGATCGTGGTGGAGGCGGGAGGCGAACGCGCCTGGATCCTCATCCTCGGTGCGCTGATGTCCGGTGGTGTCGCGGCGTTCCTCCTGCTCTCGGTCTCGTTCTGACCGGGGCTGGCGCACATCGCTATCTCGCCCCGGTCCGTTCCACGGACCGGGGTTTCGCCGTTCACGACAGGTGTTCAAGCGGGCAGGCTGCTTTGGGGACGCCCTGATCGACCTTTCAAGGGGACGAGGCTGTGGGGTGTGGCATCCGCCGGCCGCCCTGTACACGTTTCGTAAGCACGACCCGGCCAGATGATGCTGGGGGAAATCCACGGTTGGTTCTTCGTTCGCCGGGCCGCCTGATCGGCACGGCCGGAGGGACCGGCGCCCACGCCGCACGCCCGTAGGGCGTGCCGGAGCGGGCGGCCTGCGGCGGCGATTGCGCCGCCGCCTTGATCCAATACAGCGAAATTCGGCAACTTTCCGCGCTGCCGCAGAGCGCCGCGCAGTTCGCAACATGCTGTCGTGACATCGCGGACGCCAGGCTGTCGCTTCTCAGCGCTCCTGGTCATTCAGCCGGATAGCACCGACGGGTTCCCAATCCCAGAGCCGTTCTGGACCCCACTGCACTACGAGACTCACGGCGGCAATGCGTACCGCGCGGGGAGGCAGGTCCTTCCCGAGCTTCGAGATGATCGGCCCTGCTGGCTGCTCGGCAGTGCTGTATGCCACTGTCACATGTGGGTTCCATATGCCCGAAGCGTTGCGGACCTGGCCGGTCGACCCGATCACCTCGCACGTGCTTGCCTGTACGGCCTCGCGGATGGGATCAAGTGCGCGCTCCGGTGAAATCCCCAGCATAATTGCTTCGGGATGGTACAGAACTCTGCCAAGGGTTACCGACATCGGGGAGACGTCTTCCAATGTTTGGGATGCATGGTGGAGCATCGCGCTCATCCGGTCTCGGGATATCTCGCTGGTTGTACCCGCGATCAGGATCGTCGCATGAAGCCACTTATCTGGCGTGATGTGGAATCCGGGGAATCCCGAGATTCTCTTTCGAACCTGCCGAGCTAGGTCACTCACTTCGGGGTGGCCGTTCATTAGGACATGCCAGTAGATCGTCCCTTGCCCTGGCTCCGCCTCCTTCCTGCTCTGCCAGCGATCACGGAAATTCGTCGGGAGCGGGCTCATCTGCCACCTCAGGGTTCGTTCGATATGACTGGTGCGGCAGAGTTAAACGTCCGTATCTTCTGCCTCAGTTCGATGGCGTCTCTGCTGCTCCTGAAATCGGGATGACTTAGTCGTCGTTCCAGGTTTTCAAGGAAGGCGGTGACTGTCGAGACCCGGAACTCCGGGGCCAGCGTCAAGACTGCCTTTAGTTCCTCGATCGTTCCGTCGAGCGAGCCGTTCATAAGGTGTGCGATGGCCGCACCGGTTCGGATTTGCGCCCAGGTCGCGAGTACCTTGGGGGTTCCGGAGGTCCATGCTGCGTCGGCCATCTGGGCTGCTCGAAGCGCCGCTTCGGGGTCGTCGGCATTGATCGCAACCGACTGGTTGAAGAGTGCCTGCCGGGTCACGGGGAACGACCATGCGGAGAGACCGGAGTCTGCCGCTACCGTCTCGGCGGCTACTTCGGATCTTCTTAGCGCCTCTCGCGCTCTGGGGATGTCACCCATCAGCGCGGCGGCGTTTGCTTCCTGGCTGGCAAGCTGCACCCGTATGGGAGTGGCAGGGCTGCAGTCGTAGCCGCGCCGCGCCATGTCGGCGGACTCGATGAATCTGTTCTGCCACCTGAGCGTCTTTGCGCGTGCGCTCCATGACACCGCCTCGTTCGCGCCAGCTTCCTGGGCATATAGGACTGATACCGCTCCGTATTTGTCGGCGGTCGAGTTCTGTCCGAGGTCGCCAAGAAGTAGGCACGCGTGAGCGAGAAGCTGTGATTCGACTCGGTATAGCTCACGCTGCTGACTCAACCTCTGTCGATGCGCCAATAGCTCCCGAGCCTGCCCGTGAAGCCGTAGAACTTCGGCGATGACCCTGCTTGCGGGGACTCGTGTGTGTGATTCCGCCAGCGAATGCGTTGCGCTCGCGAGTTGTTCGATGACGTCGCCCTGGGTATCAGTGGCGGTTATTTCGGTGATGAGTTCGTCGATGCGCTGTTCAGGGGAGTCCACGCTTCGATGCGCCCGCGGCTGGGAGACTTCTGCGGTGATCGTGCTGGCCGGCGCTAGCCCGAGACAGATTCGGGCGTCGTCTGGCATGTTCAGTCCATCGGCGATGCGCTCGAAGACCTCAAGCTGGAGGATTGGGCCGCCGGTGCCCCTCATGAGCGCGTTCACTCTGGGCTGGGGTACTCCGGTTGCCGCTGCGATGCGGTTCTGACTCGCACCCGCGTACTTCTTCGCGAGATGGAACAGGCCACCGACGTCACGGGCACGCAGGAGGGCTCTGGTCTGCTCATGCCGCCATACCGAACCGGGCAGCTTGATCGACTCGAACGCTGATCCGGACATTCGGCGCCATCCCCTCGCAAGGCTCCGTAAACACGCCGCGTAACCCTCGCTGTTCGGAGCCTATCCAACCGATGGATAACCGGAGGCCATTGGTTTACCTCCCGGCGCTCGCGAGCCTGTGGGCATGAGCGGCGACGACGAAGAAGCCCCCATGACCTGCGTGGCTTGTGAGGGGCGGCGGTGGAAGTACGTGACGCCTCGGCGCGGTCTGATCGTTTCGCGGGCGGGCGAATCGGTGAGCGCGTCGGCGGTCCGGGAACCGTGTTCGCGCTGTTCAGGCACGGGTCGCGAAATTGTCGGCGACCTGATGAGCTGCGGGGCCGGTGGCGCTGACGGGATGCTTCTCGTCGCTCACACCTGCGCCACCGGTCCCGCACCGAACGGGAGGGAACAGGGGTGAACGGGTCGAATCATGGTCGGCAGGTTGGTCTTTTGACCGAGTTGTGCCGCGAGCTGGCCAAGCTCGGGGTCAAGGTCGGGATGAGTGACGCGCGTCCGGCACTGTCCGCGCGGGGAGCGCTGGCCGAGCGGAAGCTTTGGATCGAGGTCGACCTGTCGGGCGGGTCGTTCGTGTGGCGGTACGACGGCCAGGCCCGCCACGGATTGGACGACCCGGCGGGGGCGGCGGCGCAGATCGCCGAGTACTTGAAGCTTCGTGACGCGGGGCCTGGCGTCCGGTCATGACCGTCGATGCGCTGGCCGTGCTGACGCGCCGTTTCCCCGGTGTGGTGATCTGGTTCGGTGCGGCCACGCGATCATGGTGGGCAATGGTGTGGGTGGCCGGGCGATGGCGTCTGGTGGAAGCCAAGGATCCCGACGAGCTGACCAAGGCGATCTTGTCGGCGGCGTCCTGGCCCGCCCCTGGCTGGCCCGTGGACCCGTCCGGTAGTCGTGACGGCCGGTTGGCTCGACGCTAGGCTGTCGACCAGTCGAGTTGATGGCAGGTCGTCATGGAAGACACGGACTACGCGCCTCCCAAGTACATCCAGATCGTCCAAACGATCCGGCGGCGCATCAAGGACGGCACGTATCCGCCGGGGTCCATGCTCCCGTCAGAGACACGACTGATCCAGGAGTTCGGCGTCTCTCGGCCGACCGTCGTCAAAGCGCTGGACACCCTCAAGCTACGCGGCGAGATCGATCGGGAGCACGGGCGAGGGTCGTTCGTTAAGGCGTCTGCGGGCAGCGCCGAGGATCACCAGCGCCCCACGCGTGCGGTCCTGGACGAGCCCGTGTCCGGTGCCCTGCTGACGCTCGATCGGCGTCCGGCTCCAGCGTCGGTCGCGGCGCTGCTGGAGGTGCCGCAGAACTTCCCCGTGCTGCTGCGGCAGCACTTGGCGTTCCAGGATGACGCGCCGTTTGAGCTGGTGTCTTACTGGGTCCTGCCGCATATCGCTGAGGCGGCCGGCCTCGATCAGGACACCCCCTCCTCGGCTGGGGTGCGTCAGCGGTTGCAGTCGGCGGCGAACGTCCGGCTTGGCCGCGTCACCGAGCGGCTGACCGCACGCCGCCCGACCGGCGAGGAAGCCAACGCGCTCAGCCTCGGCAAGACCGCTCCGGTGCTCGGCGTGACCGCTGCGGTCTACGAAGTGACCGGCCGTCCCGTGCTCGTCGTTGAGCTCGTCCTACCCGGCGAGCTGCACGAGCTTGAGGACGAATACACCCTCTGATCAGCACGAATCTGGCATGTGATCCAGATCACTCACTCAAGATCCAAAGTCGACTTGTCGAGTTGACGAGGGCGACTTATCGTCGAATCACTCGATAACACGAGTTGTCGGGCAGTCGGCGAAAGGTAGTTCGATGGCATTGCAGGGTCCGATCCCCGTGGACTTCGGGTTCGTCTTCCCGCACGGGGCGTTCATCCGGTGCGAGGTCGAGCCGGTTCGGGACTTCGACAAGTCAACCAAGGACAACCCGGTGCAGGCGCGGGACAAGGAGACCGGCGAGCGGGTGTGGCAGGTCGAGGTCATCGACGCCGACCCGGCCGCCAAGGGCTCGGTCAAGGTCAAGCTGTTCGGCGAGCACCAGCCGGTGCCGCCTGCCCCGCCGGCGGGGTTCCCGTTCGCGGCGGTGGAGTTCGACGGCCTGACCGTCACCCCCTACGTCGACAGCAAGTCCAACCGCCTGGCGTACTCGTTCCGGGCCAAGGCGATGCGCGACCCGAAGGGCGCGGGCAAGACCGCTGCTCCTGCGGCCGGTAAGGCGGCTGCCTGATGCCGGGGCGGGCCTCGGCGCTGTCCCTGCCGGTTCAGATGCGTTCGCGGGTGGCGCTCCAGTCGTACGCGCGCCGGACGCCGGTCTTCACCTTCGCCTCGGGCGGGGTGCTGGTGTCCCTGACCCTGCCCGAGCGGGTCTCGGCGGCGCATGTGGAGTTCGCGCGCTCGCTGGCTGAGCAGGCGGCGGCGTACGCGGTCGAGGTCGAGCGGCTGTACCGGAACGGCGCGAGCAGGAAGGCTGCGGCCTAATGGACAACTACTCCGGCTACACCTTCACGACGATCACCGGTCGGCCCGGTGAGGCGATGTCCGTCACGACCTCCTTCTACCTGGACGAGACCGCCCGGATCGACCTGCACGGCGCGGGCAAGGACCGGCCGTTCCTGGGGATCGATCACGGCGAGGTCAGCGTGAACATCGGCCCGCGCCCCAACGTCGCGGTCACCGCTCAGGACGTCGCGCTGGTCCGCCGGTTGGCCGATGTGGCGGCGGCGCTGCTGGCCGAGGTCGAGCGCCTGCACGCCGACCAGTCCGGTCGCGCTGCGGCGTGACGTAGGTGGGGCGGCTGGAAGCTCTCACCCTTCCGGCCGCCCCTTTGCTCTCTCACTCCCGGCCTTCACTCCTGGAATGGAGACGATCCATGTCTACCCGACCCAAGCGCCCCCGCTGCACCGTGTGCCGTAATCCGCTGCCCAAGGACGCCACCGGCCCCAAGTGCGGGCCGTGCAAGGGCCAGACCGTGCTGTTCCCCAAGCGCACCGCCGAACGCCTCTCCCGCCCGACGCGCACCACTGGGGGTGGTCAGTGATGGGTCTTCGCAAGGACGCTCCGTCTGACAACGTGATGGTCCCGGCGTCGGCTGACCCATTCGAGGGGCCGCGCTGGGCTCCGCCGGTCTGGCACATGCCCCAAGGCCTGGTCCTGCTCGTCAACCTCGTCCGCGCTCTCGTGCGCCTGGTCGTCTTCCTCGCCCGCCACTCCATCTCCGCCGCTGTGGCCGGCGGGGCTGGCTGGCTGGTGTACGCGGTCGGCTGGCAACTGCCCCTCTTCCTCCTCGGCCTGGTCCTGCTCGGCCTGGGCTGCTGGGCGGCGTACTGGCGCGCCTCGTTCGTGCGCCTGATCGCCCGCCCGATCCGCGCTCGCGTCCGGCACGTGCTGGTGTACCGGCGGAACTGGCAACCGGTGATGGTCATGTCCGGGCTGGCGTTCTACCGCAACGCCCGCGAATACCTGCCCGCCATCACGCGGGTCCGCGTCACCGCGACCACCGATCAGGTCCTGGTCAAGATGCTGTCCGGGCAGGCTCCGGGCATCTGGCGAGACCACGCCGAAAACCTCGCCCACGGCTTCGGGGCCGCACTGTGCCGGGTCCGAACCGCCGACAAACCCGGCTTCGTCTGGCTGGAGCTGGTCCGCCGTGACGCCCTGGCGATGCCGCTGCCCGCACTCCCCGTGCCCACCTCTGCGGATGACGTCGACCTGACGGCGTTGCCGGTCGGCAAGCGCGAGGACGCCTCGCCATGGCTGCTACGCCTGCTCGGCACGCACGTGCTGATCGCGGGCGCAACCGGGGCCGGTAAGGGCTCGATCCTGTGGGGCCTGGTCCGGGCGCTCCTTCCCGCGATGCGCGCGGGCCTGGTCCAAGTCTGGGGCCTCGACCCCAAGCGCATGGAACTCTCCTTCGGGCGGGGCATCTTCAACCGCTACAGCGACGACGGATCCGGCGGCATGGTCCAGCTCCTGGAGGCCGCCGTGGCCGAGATGCACAAGCGCGCGGCCCGGTTCGGCGGCGTGACCCGCACCTTCCTGGCCACCGCGGCTGACCCGTTCATCGTCGTCATGGTCGATGAGCTGGCGTTCCTGACCGCCTACTGCCCGGACCGTGATCTGCGCAAGCGCGCTGACGCGGCGCTGGCCACCCTGACCTCTCAAGGCCGCTCGGTCGGCATCTGCGTCGTAGGCGCCCTCCAGGACCCGCGCAAGGACGTCATCAACATCCGCAACCTGTTCCCGACCCGGATCGCGCTGCGGCTGGATGAGGCCGACCAAGTCGACATGGTGCTCGGCGACGGCGCATACGAGCGCGGGGCACTCGCCGACCAGATCTCCCCGATTCCCGAGGTCGGCGCGGGCGTCGCATACGTGCGACTCGAAAACTCCCCCGACCCGATCCGGGTCCGCGCGGGCTTCGTCTCCGACGACGACATTGCCGCGATGGGCGAGTACCTGACGGGTGAGGCCGCTTGATGCCCAACCACTCACGACGCGAGGGGATCGCGGCCTGCCAATCGCCGAAGGCGACCCGAAGGGTGAACGAAGTGAATTGGCCGACGGCGGTCCCCGGCACCGACAAGACCAGGGAGGCGAAGTGACCGACGAGACCACCACCACGGAGGCTCCGCACAAGGTCCGGCCGCCGCTCGCGCGTGAGGTCGTCAAGGCCGTCGCCGTCGAACACGGCGTGTGCATCCGCCCCGTGGCCATGCGCCGGACGGATCTGGTGACCGGTGAGACCGAGATTGTGAACATGCCGTGTGGGCACACCCTGGCGTCGGTGTGCCCGCCGTGCGCCGAGCGGAAGCGCAAGCTTCGGGCGACTCAGTGCCGGGAGGGCTGGCACCTCGAAGCCGAGCCGGTGATCGAGCGGGCCGACCCGGACGAAGAACAACGCTTCTGGATGGAGAAACGCGCCGAGGTCCAAGCCTGGGCAGACCGCGCTGAGGCGGCTGGCGAGGATGCCTCGGAGTGGCGGGAGCTGCTGACCGAGATCAACGCCGAACTGACCCAGACCGGCGTCGTCGGCCGCCTCCCCACCGAAAAGCCCGAACGGCCCAAGCGGTCCACCAAGCGCCGCCAGGACGTGCCCGACCTTCCCCGCCGTCCCGTCGCTGCCCGGACCGTGGGCAAGGTCTACACCGCACCGGACGGCAAGACCTTCCGCCCGTCGCTGTTCCTGACCCTCACCCTCGACTCCTACGGGCGCGTGAAAAACGACGGGACGCCGGTCGACCCGGCCACCTACGACTACGCCCGTGCCGCGCGGGATGCGTTGCACTTCTCCAAGCTGGTGGACCGGTTCGTGCAGAACCTGCGCCGGTTCGTCGGCTATGACGTCCAGTACTTCGCCGCCGTCGAACCACAGAGACGGATCGCCCCACACCTGCACATGGCAATCCGCGGGACCATCTCCCGCGCCGAACTGCGTCAGGTCGTCGCGGCGACCTACACCCAGGTGTGGTGGCCACCGACCGATCGCGTCGTGTACGCGGGGGAGCGTCTGCCGTACTGGGACGCCTCAGCGCGGGTCTACCTCGACCCGGACACTCACAAGCCCCTCACCACCTGGGCCGACGCTCTCAAGGCGCTCGATGACGACGACGCTGAACCACTGCACGTGGGGCGGTTCGGTCGGCAGATCGACGCGCAAGGCGTCATGGCGGGCACGCCGGAGTCCTCCCGGCTCATCGGCTACCTGACCAAGTACCTCGTCAAGGACATCGCCGAATGCCACGACGCCCAGACGGCCGCGCAAGCTGATCACGCTGACCGGCTACTGGAGGCGCTGCGGTATGAGCCGTGCTCGCCGACGTGCGCGAACTGGCTGCGCTACGGCATCCAACCCAAGAATCCACGGCACGGACTGACGCCCGGCTACTGCAAGGCCAAAGCACACCGCCGCGAATACCTCGGCTACGCCGGACGCCGCGTCCTGGTCTCCCGCAAGTGGTCGGGCAAGACCCTGGCGGACCACAAGGCCGACCGGAAGAACTGGGTCCTCGCCCGCCTGGCGGAGGCCGGCGTTTCGGCAACCGGCCACCCCACCACGCCCGGCCGGTTCGCCTGGGAACTTGCACCCCCGGATGACCCGGACGTGAAACCGGTCGAACAACGCCTACTCGCCTCCATCGCCGAACGGGTCGAGATGCGACGCCAACTCGACCATGCCAAGACCACCCTCGATCTTTCGGCAACTCAGGAGGCCGCGTGACCAACCTCGCTGATGACCCGCTCCTGACGGTGGCCGAGGCCGCCGAACTGCTCAAGACCTCCGAACGCTTCCCCCGCCGGCTGATCGCCGAACGACGCATCCGCTTCGTCAAGGTCGGCCGGTTCGTCCGCATCCCCGAATCCGCACTGCGTGAGTTCATCGCCGCCGGCCTGGTCGAGCCCATGCCCGCGTCCGACGTCTGGCGCGGTCGGAAAGCCGCCTGATGGCCAAGGGAAACAAGCCAGGGCATCGCCGTTTCGGCAACGTGCGTGTTCTTCCTTCCGGACGCCACCAGGCGAGCTACCTGGGTCCAGACGGGCGGCGACACACCGCACCCGAGACCTTCGAACGGAAGTCGGACGCGGAACGGTGGCTGACGCTGGTCGAGGCACAGATCTATGCAGGGGACTGGACCGACCCTCAGCGCGGCAAGATTCCGCTCGGCGAGTACGGGGCTGCGTGGATCAAGGAAAGGCCCAACCTGCGGCCGAAGACAATCGAGCTGTACACCTGGCTCTTCGAACGCTTCATCGTGCCGCCGCTGGGTCGTGTCCAGGTCGGCAAGCTGACCACGCAGATGATCCGCACGTGGCGTGCCGATCTCCTCGGGACCGGCGTGTCCGTCTCGACTACGGCAAAGGCGTACCGCCTGCTCCGGGCGATCCTCATGACGGCGGTCGAAGAGGACAAGCTGATCACGCGGAACCCGTGCCGTATCCGTGGGGCCGATAACGAGCGAACGACCGAACGGCCCATCCTCAGCCTCACCCAGGTCCTCGAACTCGCCGACCTGCTCGGCCGTCGCCCTGTCGGCAACGTCCGCAAGCTCAAGGCCGGCGGTTTCCAACTCCGTTACCGGGAGCCGGACGGGGAGACCTGCGCATCCCCGGTCGTGTACCCGAACCGTGCGGCGGCGGAACGGGCGCTGTGGCTGCTCGCGGCCGAGGACCAGGTGCTCATCGAGCATGACCGGCGGTACCGGGCGCTCGTGCTGCTCGCCACCTTCGCCAGTCTGCGATGGGGTGAGGTGACCGCGCTACGCCGGCCGGATCTCGACCTGAAGGCACAGACCGTCCGCGTCCGGGAACAGCTCATCGAGCTGGACGGCGGACAGATGGTGCTGGCTCCTCCGAAGTCCCGCGCAGGTCGACGGATCGTCGGCTTCCCCGCTGTGATCGTTCCGGACCTGGCCGAACACCTGAAAACGTACGTGGCGGACGACCCGGACGCGTTCGTCTTCCTCGGCGCGAAGGGCGGATTCCTGCGAGGCAGCAGCTTCCGCCGCGCCTCCAACTGGGGTCAGGCGCTCGCCGAGATGGGCCTGTCCGATCTCCACTTCCACGACCTTCGACACACGGGGAACACGCTCTGCGGCGCAGAGTGGTGCGAGCATCGCTGACCTCAAGGCGCGGATGGGGCACGACAGCGATCGGGCCGCGCTGATCTACCAGCACGCGACACGCGACGCTGACCGCAAGATCGCGGATGCCTTGGACGCTCGGATCAAGGCCACCCGACAGGGCGGTGATGCCGCGACCGGCACCAGGGCCTCGGCGGTCTAATTGCACGTTAATTGCACGACACCCCCGTCCGACGATCCGGACGGGGGTGTTTTGGCTGGTGGAGCCACGGGGATTTGAACCCCGGACTTCCTGCTTGCAAAGCAGGCGCTCTGCCAACTGAGCTATGGCCCCTAGAGATCGCCCTACAGCCTACCGGGGGATGGGGACTGTCCGCTCGTCATGGTGCCACCTGATCGCCGTACGGCGTGGTGACGGGGCGTCCTACGGCTTCGACGACCTTGGGAAGTTCGGTGATGCTGCTGAGGATGTGGGTCGCGCCGGCGGCGTCCAGGCGGGCGCGGTCGTGGGCGCCGGTGAGGGTGCCCGCGACGATGGAGGCGCCCGAACGCCGGCCGCTGCGCATGTCGCTCTCGGTGTCACCGCACACGGCGATGTGGCGGACGTCGTCGACCTGCACGTGGAGCGCCGCCTTGAGGATCATGTCGGGGTACGGGCGGCCGCGGCCGCCCGCGTCGGCGGGGCACAGGAGTAGGTCGGCGCGTTTCCACCAGCCGAGGGTGTCGATGATGTGGCCCAGCGTCCGGCTGCCGAAGCCGGTCATCAGGCAGATGCGGACTCCGGACGCGGCGAGTGCGTCGATCGCCGCCTCCGCACCGGGGATCGGGGAGAGGCCGACCCGGTCGATGATGGAGTCGTACGCCTGCTCGAACGCGTGGTTGGCGGCCTGGGCACGGTCCTCGTCCGCGAAGACGTCGCGGAGGATGTCGATTTTTGACCTGCCGCGGGCGGCGTGCACCCGGGCCATGGCACGGCGGTAGGAGTCGGTGCCGGCGACGATGCCCTGGGTTACCAGGGCCTCGGTGAAGGCGCGCTCGGCCATTCCGTCGTCGGCGACGGTCGTACCGGCGAGGTCAAGACAGGCGAGCGTGATCCGCGAATCGTCGTCCACGCCCACCCCCCGTATGCCCTCGCCGGCACGGTCAAGACATCTCTCAGCTGTCGGACGACGTCGCCTCGGTCCACAGGTCCAGCTCGGCCCGGTCCTGCTGAAGCCGGCGCCAAACCGCGAAACCACCGAGGGCGACCAGCGCGAGAACGATGAGCTTCTTCACGATGGGAACCCCTTCAAACCTCGACTAGCACTGCGTTACCGCAGCCTAGCAACCACTCCGGCACGCCCGTGCGCCTTCCCCCTGTGGGTCGCGGAACATCTGGATTCCATGGTTCTTCAGCGTCGAGGCGGTCAATTGCCTCACAATCCCCGTATACCCGGTTGAGGCGCACCTGCTGCGAAGGCATCGACGTCTCGTTCGCTCGATGATCAGAGAGTGAGCCGAGGCCGGACCACCCGGTGGACATCATGTGGACACGGATGCCCCGGGACGGCACGGCGGTGAAGGACGGCGCCCGGTGCGGGACGTACGGCGCGGATCCGCGGGGCCCCTCACGGTCTCCCGTTCCGATCAGACGGAGACCCGCACTGACCTGCGGTTTCGGCTCTGGCGTACGCCTCCGGACCGGTCCCGCGCACATTGTCCGGATCGCCGACGGCCCGGATCACCCTGTCGACCTGAGGATGTTCTCCACCGCCTGTGGATAACCGACCGTTTCGGCGGTCCGCAGCCCGACTTCGTCGCCACGGACGCGCCCACTTATCCACACACCCTGTGGACAACTCGGGGATGGCCAGGCCGCAGCGGTGCGCCGGAGCGGTCGCCCCTACACCGATCCGCGCGATCGAGCACTCCAACCCCGGCCCACCGCCGCTGGCTCGGCGAGTGGATCATCGACCCTCCGGACCCTCGCCGAGGGGTGACACCACCCGCAAAGCGCAGTAAATGGCGCTAGTTACCACTTGACTCACATAACGCCATACTCGGTTCACTCTGTGATCGCTCCGGCGTGGCTCGGGGGAGCGACTCTCGCGCGTGGGAAGCCCCCCGAGAGGAGATTGCCCGTGAGACGCGCGATCGCCGTCACCACCCTCCTGCCCGCTCTCCCCCTACTGTCCGTCGCCCTCGCGACCCCCGCCTCCGCCGCACCGCCATCGCCGCCCACCACGGCGACGGCGAAGAAGGAACTGGCCAGGCTGAAAGTACGTCGCGAAGGCACGCTCTCCGGGTACAGCCGCGCGAAGTTCCCCCAGTGGATCGACCAGGGCCACGGCTGCAACACCCGCGAGGTCGTCCTGAAGCGCGATGGCGCGCACGTTCGCGTCGGCTCCGACTGCTACCCGGTGAAGGGCCGCTGGTACAGCCCGTATGACGGGAAGTACCTCACCGACCCCCACAAGGTCGACATCGAGCACCTCGTAGCGCTGGCGGAGGCCTGGCGTTCCGGCGCGAGGTCCTGGAGCACCGCCAAGCGCCGCGCCTTCGCCAACGACCTGAAGCATCCCGAGCTGTGGACCGCCGACGACCCCGTCAACCAGCAGAAGGGCGGCAAGGACCCCGCGCGTTGGCTGCCGCCGCGCCGCGCCTTCCGCTGCACCTACATCCGCGCCTACGTCAGCGTGAAGTACGTCTGGGGCCTGTCCGTCGACTCCGCCGAGAAGAAGGCCATCAGCGCGGTGCTCAAGAAGTGCTGAACACCGCGGCCCCCGCCTGACCTCCGGGCCGTCACGGCACCAGGACCACCTTGCCGACGGTGGCGCGTGTCTCCAACGCGGCGTGCGCCGCCACGGCGTCCTTCAACGCGAACGTCTGCACGGCCGGGACGAGGCGGCCCGCCGCCGCCTCGGCGAGCGCCCTCTCCTGGAGACCGCGCAGACCGTCCGGACGGCGGAGGATCCCGGGGCCGAGGGCGACGGACGCCGACAGGCTGCGCTTGAACAGGTCCGCGGAGTCGAACCGGATCGGTTCACCGCCGGACCAGCCGAAGACGACCAGCCGGCCCCCGGGAGCGAGCAGGTCGAAGGCGGCCTGTCCGGCCGGGCCGCCGACACCGTCCAGCACCAGGGTGATCCCACGGCCCTCCAGCGCGTCCCGTACCCGGTCCGTCCAGTCCGGCGCCGTGTAGTCGACCGCGACCGTGGCCCCGGACTCCCGTACGCGGGCGACCTTCGCGGCACCGCCGGCCAGACCGACGACCGTGGCGCCGAGGTTCCGCGCCGCCTGCACGAGCATCGTGCCGATCCCGCCCGCGGCCGCCGTCACGAGCACCACGTCCTCCGCCGTCGGCCGCGCGACGTCGAGGATGCCGATGGTCATGCGGCCGGTCCCGACCATCGCCACGGCGGCGGCGTAGTCCAGGTCGTCGGGGAGCGGGTGCAGGTCCGTCACGTTGGCGACGGCGCGTTCGGCGTAGCCCCCGCTCGCCATGCCGAGATGGACCACCACGCGCCGGCCGAGCCAGCTCTCGTCGACGCCGTCGCCGAGGTCCTCGACCACCCCGGCCACCTCACGGCCGGGGGTCATCGGCAGGTCAGGCAGCGCGAACGGCCCCTCGTACGTCCCCCTGCGCAGCATCGTGTCGACCAGGTGCACCCCGCACGCCCGTACGGCGACGCCCACCTGTCCCGCGCCGGGCCGCGGGTCCGGGACCTCCTCGTATCGCAGGTTCTCCGGCGGGCCGAACTCATGCTGTCGGATGGCGTGCACGGAATCTCCCTCGCTCGATCACGTCCGGTGCTCCACCCTGCAACCTCAACCATGCTTCAGGTCAATCTCGCCGAACTCCGTGCGAGACTGGCGGCATGGCCGAGGGACACGAGCACGACCCGGCATGCGCCGTCGCGCACGGCGAGGCCCCCGGCGACGTGGGCGACCGTACGCTCGTCGCGGTGTTCGCCTCGCCGGTGGCCGACCACCTGCTGCGGTTCGGCGGCGAGCTCGGTTACCGATGTCTCCTGCTGGAGCCGGACGCCGAGCGCGCGGCCACCGCGGCGCACGACTCCGCCGCGGTGGTGACCGCCCCGCCCGCGGACCTGGACGGTACGGCGGACGTCGTCGTCACCGACCACCACCGCTCCGACCTCGGCGTCGTCCTGCGCGACCTGCTGACCCGTGACGTCCGGTGGATCGGCGTGCTCGGCAATCCACGCCACCCCGGCCCGCACGTACGGCTCCTGACGGAGCTGGGCGTACCGGCCGAGGAGATCGCACGGGTCCATCGGCCGGTCGGCCTGAACATCGGCTCCCGTACGCCCGCGGAGATCGCCGTCGCGACGCTGGCCGGGCTCATCGCCGACCGCAACGGGCGGCCGGGCGGCTTCTCCTTCTGACGCCCTCCGCACCGGCGTGCCGCAGCGCGTCCGCCGGCACGGGTCGGCCTGCGACGGCTCACCGGCGTCTGCTCACGGCGCGAGTTCACGTATCTACAATTCGTTATTTCCCGGCGCTTGCCACCCGATCCGTCACGGCGGATGTTTAACCGCTTTCCTGTCGGTCATGAAGAGGACGCCAGACCCGAAAGGAGAAAAAAGTGCCCCTCTTGATCGCGGTTCTCATCCTCGCTCTTATCCTCGGCGGCGCCGGATTCGCCGTCCACATCCTGTGGTGGCTCGCAATCATCGTGCTGGTGCTGTGGCTGCTGGGCTTCGTCTTCCGCGGCTCGGCGACCTCCGGCGGCCCGCGTCGCCGCTGGTACCGATGGTGAACGTGCCGTCGCTCTCGTGATCTCTGGCGGCCGCCTCCCCGTACGGGAGGGCGGCCGCCAGAACACGGTTCGATACACGGGTTTATCGTGCGACTCGGCACGTGTCGCTTTACCGGAACGCCATGGCTCCGGTGAGCGGCGTGAAAGAAATGAAAACAGTCGGCCAATTCCAGTGAACCGCGTGACCATTCGCCGCGGACAGGCCGCCTCCCCGCCCATGCGAGAATCCCGTTGTGGATGAGGATGAGAGCCTGCGGCGGTACGGCCTGCGTCCATCCGCAGGAGATCTTGAACGAATCCGTGAGCTGCTGGAGACTCGCACGGCGATGGAACGCCGGCGCCAGGGCGATGGTGACACCGCGTTGCTGAAGCTGAGCTGTGTGCAGCTCTTCAACGCGGGTGACCTGGGCGACGTGCTGCCCATCTGGCGGGCCAAGGAGTCGAGCTGGGACGCGCACTGCTCGATCGATGTGCAACTGCTCTGCGGCGCCGGCCTGGAGGAGACGAAGGAGCACCTGGCGGCCGCCGCCTCCGAGGACGCCTCGGCGGCGCTCGCCCACCTGCTCGGCTGCGAGGCGGCCGGTGACTTCACGGGCTTCTCCGTGGCGTCGCAGACTCGCTGGTATGCCCGGTACTACCTGGGCTGACCCGACAGGCGCACCACCTCCTCGTCGGACAGCCGCAGGGATCCCGCGGCCACGTTCTCGGCGAGATGGTCCGGGTCGCCGGTACCCGGAATGGCCAGAACGTGCGACCCCTGATGCAGCGCCCAGGCCAGCCGCACCTGCGCGGGCGTCGCACCGTGGGCGCGCGCGACGGCGAGAACCTCCGCGCTCTCGGCAACGCCGGCACCGGCCTCGCGCCCTTCACCGGCGATGGTGAAGAACGGCACGAACGCCACGCCCTGCTCTCCGCAGGTGCGCAGGAGTGCCTGGGCCTCGGGCGGCGCGCCGACCCCGTAGGCGTTCTGGACGCAGACCACGGGCGCGATGGACCGGGCCTCGGCGAGGTGCTCGGCGGTGGCGTTCGAGACGCCCAGGTGCCGGATCAGGCCGGCGTCACGGAGAGCCGCCAGCACCCCGAAGTGCTCGGCGATCGAGTCGACCGGCCGCCGGGGGATGCGCAGGTTGACCAGGTCGAGATGGTCACGACCGAGCTGCCGCAGGTTCTCCTCGACCTGACCCCGCAACTGGGCCGGTGTGGCCCACCACCACTCACCGGAGGAGTCCCGGCCCGGCCAGACCTTGGTGGCGATGACCAGATCATCCGGGTACGGGCGCAGCGCCGTGTTGATCAGTTCGTTGGCCGACCGGAGCGACGAGAAGTAGAACGCGGCCGTGTCGATGTGATTCACGCCCAGTTCGACCGCGCGCCGGAGCACGCTGATCGAACGCGCGCGGTCACGCGGCGCACCGAGATCGAAGGCGGCATCACCCGTGAGGCGCATCGCGCCGAGGCCGATGCGATTGACCGTCAGGTCACCGAGCCTCCAGGTCCCCGCAGCCGCCGCCTTGCCGAACTGTGCAGTCATGCTCACCGACGCCCCCTCACCGGGACGATATCCATATGCATATGAGGCTCCTTGATGACGAGAACAAGATGGCGAGAGTCCAGGCCGAAGTCACTGCTCAAGGCTTGGCGGACCTTGCCCGAGGGATTGGATCCGCCGACCCGGGGCGATGCGCCCTCGGGCATGAAAAAAGCCTTCCTGCCGGACGAGTCCCGGATGAAGGAAGGCTGAGCTCTACTTAAGACCATATCAGTGCGATCCGGCCCCAGGCGCACCTCGATACTTCTCACCCATACGCGCCGGACCCAACACCGCCCGTCCCATCCCCCCGCTGATACGGAACCAGCCGCTCACCCGGAAGATGGGTGAACGGCCGGCCGTTCGGGGCGCGGCATCCATAACGGATGCCGCGCGGTGTCGGTGGGATGCGGATCTACGAGAGGACCGCAGTTCACTCGAACAGGTTCACGGTGTACCCGTACCCCGCCTCGGCCCGAGCGGTGGCCGCGTCGACCACCGTCTCGATGATGCGCTCCACGGCCTCGGTGGGCGACTGGCCCTCCTTCCGAAGGAGGGTGTACGCCTCCAGGGCCATGTCCGCGATGGAGGTGCCCCCGATCTCCGAGGTTGCCAGCTCCTCGATGTACTGGGCCACCTTCGCCTCGGAGGCGTGCGCACGGGCGTCGACGTACGACGCGAAGTCCGCGACGGTGACGCGGCCGAGTTCCGCGCTGCCGATACCCAACTTCATGGCCTTGTGGAGAGCCTTGAGAGTCTTCTCGTCGAACATTTGATGCACCTCTTAGTTGTTCGCTTTAGCGGTATCTGTGATTTTCGGTTGTTGCCCTTCTTCATAGACCGTCAGCATCCGGCGGTGAACCGCAACCCTGCCGAGCGATGCTCCCCGCCGAACCCGGCAGCACGATCTCCAGCCGGCGAGACGAGAGTCGCGGCGGTTCTTCTTCTCCAGGGGTCGATCCGGCGGGCCGTCGTTCGTGTACACCGTGAGGCCCCTGTCCGAGATCGCCCAGAAGGTGCGCGGCGTGGCCGCAGACAAGTTCGGCTGCGCGGTGACGGACGTCGCGGTGAGCGGCGGCCGAAAGCCGAACGCCTCCTCGCCGGGTGGCCGTCGGCGCCAGAAGGATCAACGGACGCGCGCTATATAACGGCGGGGAATCGCCGCAACGGACGGTCGTTGCCCCGCGCGTGTGCCTAGACGGCACCTCTGCCAAAACAGGTAGATCGCTTGCGTCTTGCATCGGTGTCGGACAGTCATGGCTGACGCCCGGAATGCCAGGTGTCGTCTTCGCCGAAGGCGAGTCTCATCATGACTGCCAAGCTGTCTGCCGCGCAGGAGTCCATCCAGAACAAGCTGGATCTCATCACTGCCCTGGGCCCGCTGGCTGCCGCCGGCAACCCGGCTGCCGAGGAGCAGGTGCGGCAGATCACCCTGGCCCTGATCCCCGAGTCGGCCAGGGGCGTGGCCAACAAGTTCCAGGCCATCGCCGAGGTCTTCGCGGACCTCGGCGCCGGTACCCCGAGCGACTACAGCAAGCTCTCCGACGAGGAAGTCACGGACGCCTTCAAGTTCGTCATGGCGGCGGCCAAGAACCTCGCGGAGCTCGAAGCGGAAGTCAGCAAGATCAAGTTCCCGCTCTGATCTGCTGTGACCTGAGCTGGTCCCCACGAGATTCCTTCTCCAGGACCGACTCCCAGCACACGAACCCCGGCCGCGCTGGCCGGGGTTCGTCTTGATCCGATACAGCGGAATTCGGCAAAGCACGGGGCTCGCGGCGCGTCAGAATGCGGAGGTGATGGGCTCGCTGTGTCTCCAGAAGACCAAAAGATCTTCATCGGTCGCGCGAGGTCGGCGAGTCTGCGATCGCACTTACCGGTGGCGCAGAGGCGCGGCACGGTCGGCGGCTCAGCCCTACGGCGACCTGTTGGCCTTCGCAAACCCCAGCCCGAGAGGGGGCGTGGGGGCGGAGCCCCCACATCGGGGGGCTCGGGGGGTCGTCCCCCCGAAAAACAAAACGCGGGCCACCGGGAAGGCGCTCCAGCGCCGACCATGGTGACCCGCCTCGCGTGGGCCTAGGTGGACTTGAACCACCGGCCTCATCCTTATCAGGGATGCGCTCTAACCGACTGAGCTATAGGCCCATGCAGCCGCCCCCGTGTCGAAGTAACCGGGGCGACGTCGAGAAACATACCCGATCGTCGGCCCCAACAGGAAATCGAATCCCGTTCTCCGGGGCGGCGGACCGCAGTCTTACTGGTCGGCCTCCTTGAGGGTGACCTCGACGCCTCCGACGAGGTCGGCGGCCATGTTGTAGATGACCGACCAGACGGTCGCCAGAGCGGTGATGAGGAGGACGTTGAGGGTGCCGATCAGCGCGGTGTAGCCGAGGATCCGGGCGGCGGAGAACCAGCTGGCGGGGTTCAGGCCGCCGCTGGTCTTGCCCTGCAGGTCCTTGATCGTGTTGGTGAGGGCGTCGAAGACGCCCAGCGCCGACAGGATGAGGTAGAGCACGGTGACCGCGACGAACAGCACCAGGAAGCACACCAGCGACATGATGAAGCTGAACTTCATCACCGACCACGGCTCGAACCGGGCGACCTGAAGGTGAGCCTTCCGCGGCGCCTTGCGCCCGGCGGGCTTGCCGCCGGCGGGCGGGGTCGCGTCCGCGGGCCGCCGAGCGGGCTCCAGGGCGGTGGAGGAGCCGGGTCCGTACGACGACGGGCCGGGGCCGGTCGCGGAGCCGGTAGAGCCGAAGCCTGGACTGGTCTTGGGAATGTCCATGGACGTCGTCCTACCCGACGCGGTGCCGGGCTCGCTCGTCTTCGACGTTTCCGTGGTCGATCCCTCATCCAGGGAGCTCTTGGAACCCCGGGAGACGAGCCGGTCCTTGCTGCCGGCGGCGTCTCCGGTGGGGTCCGGCTTCTTGGGCGGCAGCCTGAGGTCCTGGACGGTGTCCTCGCTGCCGTCCTTCTTGGTGGCCAGGTCGATGACGGTCTCCTCCGCCCGATCGGCCGGCTCCACCTCGTTGGCCTTGTCGTCGGTCTTCTTCACCGTCACCTCGTCGGTCGGCGGCCTGTTCGCGGCGCTGGTCTTCTTGCCCGGGCCGCTCTTGCCGCCCTTCCCGGTGGTACGCCCGGACTCCCCGTCGGCGCCCTTTCCGGCTTTGGCCGTCATATAACCTCCCCGGGGAGGCGACTCACGTCATGACGCGCCACGAGGCGTCTCACGCGTCGCTCCCCTCCCCGGACTCTGTGTCCGGCTCAGCCTCGGTGTCCTCGATGGACTCCACGTTCCTCGCGATGGCGACCACACTGTCCCCATCAGCGAGATTCATAAGGCGTACCCCCATCGTGGAGCGCCCAGACTGCTTGATCTCGGCCGCTCGTGTACGGATTACGCCACCGCTGGCAGTCATGGCGTACACCTCATCCTCGGGCCTGACCATGAGGGCACCGACCAGCCTGCCGCGATTCTCCACGATCTTAGCGGTCAGTACACCCTTCCCCCCACGACCGTGAAGGGGGTATTGGTCGGCGGGGGTGCGCTTGGCGTATCCGCCCTCGGTGGCGACCAGCACGTCTTCGCCTTCGAGGACGACATGCATGTCGAGGACTTCCTGGCCGTCGTCGAACCGCATGCCGATGACGCCGGCGGTGGCGCGGCCCATCGGGCGCAGGACGTCGTCGCGGGCGGGGAAGCGGATGGCCTGCGCGCCGCTGCTCACCATGAGCAGGTCGTCCTCGGGGGAGACCAGGCGGGCGGCGATGACCTCGTCGCCCTCTTCGAGGTTGATCGCGATGAGCCCGGCGGACCGCGGCGAGTCGTACGCCGACAGGTCGGTCTTCTTGACACGGCCCTGCTTGGTGGCGAGGACGAGGTACGGGGAGACGCCGTAGTCGCGCAGGTCGAGGACCTCGGCGATGCGCTCGTCGGGCTGGAACGCCAGCAGGTTGGCGACGTGCTGACCGCGGCCGTCCCGGCCGGCCTCGGGCAGTTCGTACGCCTTGGCGCGGTAGACGCGGCCCTTGTTGGTGAAGAACAGGATCCAGTGGTGGGTCGTCGTCACGAAGAAGTGGTCGACGATGTCGTCCTGCTTGAGCTGCGCGCCGCGTACGCCCTTGCCGCCGCGCTTCTGCGCGCGGTACAGGTCGGTCTTGGTGCGCTTGGCGTAGCCGCCGCGGGTGATGGTGACGACGACGTCCTCTTCGGCGATGAGGTCTTCCATCGACACATCGCCCTCGAAGGGGATGATCTGGGTGCGGCGCTCGTCGCCGAACTTCTCGACGATGGTCTGCAGCTCGTCGCGGACGATCGCGCGCTGCCGCTCCGGCGAGGCGAGGATGTCGTTGTAGTCCGCGATCTCCGCCATGAGCTTGTCGTACTCATCGGTGATCTGCTGGCGCTCGAGGGCGGCCAGCTTGCGCAGCTGCATGTCGAGGATGGCCTGCGCCTGGATCTCGTCGATCTCCAGGAGCTGCATCAGGCCGTTCTGCGCCTCGGCCGCGGACGGCGAGCGCCGGATCAGCGCGATGACCTCTTCGATGCGGTCGAGGGCCTTGAGGAGGCCGCGCAGGATGTGGGCGCGCTCTTCGGCCTTGCGCAGCAGGAAGCGGGTGCGCCGGACGACGACGTCGACCTGGTGATCGACCCAGTAGCGGACGAACTGGTCGAGGCGGAGCGTACGGGGCACGCCGTCGACCAGCGCGAGCATGTTCGCGCCGAACGTCTCCTGCAGCTGGGTGTGCTTGTACAGGTTGTTGAGGACGACCTTGGCGACCGCGTCGCGCTTGAGCACGATGACGAGCCGCTGGCCGGTGCGGCCGGAGGTCTCGTCCCGTACGTCGGCGACGCCGCTGATCTTGCCTTCCTTGACCTGCTCGGCGATCTTCAGCGCAAGGTTGTCGGGGTTGACCTGGTACGGCAGCTCGGTGACGACGAGGCACGTACGGCCCTGGATCTCCTCGACCTCGACGACCGCCCGCATCGTGATCAGGCCGCGGCCCGTACGGTAGGCCTCCTCGATGCCGCGGCGGCCGACGATCAGGCCGTAGGTGGGGAAGTCCGGGCCCTTGATCCGCTCGATCAGCGCGTCGAGGAGCGCCTCGTCGGTGGCCTCGAAGTTGTCGAGGTACCACTCGACGCCGGCCGTGACCTCGCGCAGGTTGTGCGGCGGGATGTTGGTGGCCATGCCGACCGCGATGCCGGCCGAGCCGTTGACGAGGAGGTTCGGGAAGCGGCTGGGCAGGACCTCGGGCTCCTGGGAGCGCCCGTCGTAGTTGGGCGAGAAGTCGACGGTCTCCTTCTCGATGTCCCGCAGCATCTCCATGGCCAGCGGCGCCATCCGGCACTCGGTGTACCGCATGGCCGCGGCCGGGTCGTTGCCCGGCGAGCCGAAGTTGCCGTTGCCGTCGACCAGGGGGTACCGCATCGCCCACGGCTGCGCGAGGCGTACGACGGTGTCGTAGATCGAGGCGTCGCCGTGGGGGTGGTAGTTACCCATGACGTCACCGACGACGCGGGCGCACTTGAAGTAGCCGCGGTCGGGCCGGTACCCGCCGTCGTACATCGCGTACAGCACGCGCCGGTGCACGGGCTTGAGGCCGTCGCGCACCTCGGGCAGCGCCCGCGAGACGATGACCGACATCGCGTAGTCGAGATAGCTGCGCTGCATCTCGACCTGGATGTCGACCGGTTCGATCCGGTCGGCCGGGCCTTCCGGCGGCAAGGTAACGTCCGTCACCTGAGAACCTCTTCCGCTGTTGAGTCAGTGGCCGGGCGGCACCGGGGATCGGCCCGGTGCCCGAGCGCCGGTCAGATGTCGAGGAAGCGCACGTCCTTGGCGTTGCGCTGGATGAACGAGCGCCGCGCCTCGACGTCCTCGCCCATGAGAACGGTGAACAGCTCGTCGGCCTGGGCGGCGTCGTCGAGCGTGACCTGGAGCAGAACGCGGTTGGCCGGGTCCATCGTGGTGTCCCACAGCTCGTTGGCGTTCATCTCGCCGAGGCCCTTGAACCGCTGCACGCCGTCGCGCGGGCGCGGGTCGCGCTTGCCGCCCGCGATGCCCGCCTCGATGACCGCGTCGCGTTCACGGTCGGAGTAGGCGTAGTCCGAGTCGTTGCCCCGCGCGTCCCACTTGATCTTGTAGAGCGGCGGCTGGGCGAGGTAGACGTGGCCGGCCTCGACCAGGGGCTTCATGAAGCGGAACAGCAGGGTCAGCAGCAGCGTGCGGATGTGCTGGCCGTCGACGTCGGCGTCGGCCATCAGGATGATCTTGTGGTACCGCAGCTTCTCGATGTCGAACTCGTCGTGGATGCCGGTGCCCAGGGCGGTGATCATCGCCTGGACCTCGTTGTTCTTCAGGACCCGGTCGATGCGGGCCTTCTCCACGTTGAGGATCTTGCCGCGGATCGGGAGGATCGCCTGGTGCATGGCGTCGCGGCCGCCCTTGGCCGAGCCGCCCGCCGAGTCGCCCTCCACGACGTAGATCTCGCACTTGGCCGGGTCGGTCGACTGGCAGTCCGACAGCTTGCCGGGCAGCGAGGTCGACTCCAGCAGGCTCTTGCGGCGCGTCAGGTCGCGCGCCTGCCGGGCGGCGATCCGGGCGCGGGCCGCCTGCGTGGCCTTGTTGATGACCTCCTTGGCCTCGCCGGGGTTGCGGTCCAGCCAGTCGCGCAGGTTCTCGTACATCGCGCGCTGGACGAACGACCGCGCCTCGGTGTTGCCGAGCTTGGTCTTGGTCTGGCCCTCGAACTGCGGGTCGGCCAGCTTGATCGAGATGATGGCGGTGAGGCCCTCGCGGACGTCCTCACCGGCGAGGTTGTCGTCCTTACCCTCGCGCAGGAGCTTCTGCTCACGCGCGTACTTGTTGACGACGGTCGTCAGCGCGGCGCGGAAGCCCTCCTCGTGGGTGCCGCCCTCCGCCGTGTTGATCGTGTTGGCGAAGGTGTGCACGGACTCGGAGTAGGAGCCGCTCCACTGCATCGCGACCTCGACCGACATGCCGTCGGTCTCCTCGTTGAACGCGATGACCGACTCGTGGACGGTCTCCTTCTTCGCGTTGATGTAGCGGACGAAGTCCTCGATGCCGCCCTCGTAGCGGTACGCGACCACGCGCGGCTCGCCGTTGATGTGCTCCGGCCGCTCGTCGCGCAGGGTGATGGACAGGCCCCGGTTGAGGAACGCCATCTCCTGCATGCGCCGGCTGAGCGTCTCGAAGTTCCAATCGAGCGTCTCGAAGATCGACCCGTCCGGCCAGAAGGTGATCGTGGTGCCGGTCTCGTCGGTCGGCTCGCCCTTCTGCAGCGGGCCCTCGGCGCCCTGCCAGGTGTAGGACTGCCGCCACACGTGGCCGTCGGTGCGCACCTCGGCCTCCAGCCGGGTGGACAGGGCGTTCACGACGGCCGAGCCCACACCGTGCAGGCCACCGGAGACGGCGTACGACTTGCTGTCGAACTTGCCGCCCGCGTGCAGCGTGGTGAGGACCAGCTCGATGGCCGGTCGCTTCTCCACCGGGTGCTCGCCGACGGGGATGCCGCGGCCGTTGTCCTGGACCCGGACGCCGCCGTCGGGCAGCAGCGTCACCTCGATGGTGTCGGCGTACCCCGCCAGTGCCTCGTCGACCGAGTTGTCCACGATCTCGTAGACGAGATGGTGGAGACCGCGCTCTCCGGTGGAACCGATGTACATGCCCGGGCGCTTGCGAACCGCCTCAAGGCCTTCTAGGACAGTGATCGAGCTAGCGTCGTACGCCAAGTGGAGATCCTCCTGCCGGAGGACACGCGCCGCGCAGCTCCCCGTATACACAAGCAGGGCGCCCGATCCACGGGCGGCCCGCAACGGCGATCGTGTCCTGTATCCGGCTTCCATTCTATCCGTCCCGGACCCGTTCTTGGGCCATGTAGGGCGTTCTCAGCCCGCACAAGCGACGAACAGAGTCGCCCGGAAGTCCCCCTACCGGTCCCGGGGGGTCACGAGGCGTACGGACGACGAAAACGAATCACCCCCGGCCGCGCAAGCCCACGCCCACAGCCTGTGGACAACGGCGCCTCACGGGGTACGGCGGCGGCCGCCGGTCACCCGCAGCCGGCCCGTCCCGCGCGGCCCCGACGAGGGACCGATGACCTTCACCCGCTGGACGGTGCCGTGCCCGAGCTCCTCGTTGAGCCGCTTCACCAGCGGTCCGGACAGCAGGCGCAGCTGCGCCGCCCAGGTGTTCGAGTCGGCCGCCACGACGAGGATCCCGTCCTCGAACGTCTGCGGCTCGGTGTGCTCGGCCAGCTCCGGCCCCACGATCTGCGGCCAGCGCCCGAACACGCCGCCGACCGCGGCGCGCTCCTGCCAGCCGCGTGCCGCGAGGAGCTCCCGGATGGCCGGGCCGAACGCCGTCGGGTCGCCGCCGCGCCGGCCGCCCTCCCGGCCGCCGCGCGGCGCACGCTTCTTCCGCGTCTGCCCGGGCTGGGCGCCGCGCGCCTTCGCGTCGGCCTTGGCCTGCGCGAGGGCCTCCCGGGCCAGCTCGATCCCCGACTTCGGTTTTTCCACAGGCTGTGGATCTTGCTGGTCATCGGACACGGGTGACCTCCCCACTCGCGACCTCGTACGTCGCGCCGCTGAGCCGTTCGGGTACGTCCTCGGGGACCGCCGCGGTGATCAGCACCTGTTCGGCCTGGGCCACCAGATCGGCCAGCCGGGTACGGCGCCCGGAGTCGAGCTCGGCGAAGACGTCGTCCAGGATCAGCACCGGGTCGTCGCCGTCGGCGCGCAGCAGCTCGTACGACGCGAGGCGCAGCGCGAGCGCGAACGACCAGGACTCGCCGTGGCTGGCGTAGCCGCGCGCCGGCAGGTCGCCGAGCTTGAGCAGCAGCTCGTCCCGGTGCGGGCCGACCAGGCTCACCCCCCGCTCGAGCTCGTTCTTGCGCGACTCCGCCATGCCCGCCAACAGGGCCTCGGCGAGTTGTGCACGGTCTGTGGACAACTCTTCCGCCAGGCCGACGGACGCGCGGTACTCCAGGTCGGCCGCGCCGCCGGGGGCCAATGCGGCGTACGCCTTGGCGACCAGCGGGCCGAGCGCCGCGACCAGCTCGAGACGGGCGCCGAGGAGCTCGGCGCCCGTACGCGCCAGGTGGGTGTCCCACACGTCGAGGGTGCTCAGCACCTCCGGACCGGGCGCCCGGCGGTGCTGGGCGGCGGATTTCAACAGGGCGTTGCGCTGCTTGAGGACACGGTCGTAGTCCGAGCGCACCGCCGCGAACCGCGGGGCGCGCACGGTCAGCAGCTCGTCGAGGAACCGGCGGCGCTCCCCGGGATCGCCCTTGACCAGGACCAGGTCCTCGGGCGCGAACAGGACGGTACGCAGCATCCCCAGCACCTCGCGGGGGCGCTGGACGGGCGACCGGTTCAGCCGGGCGCGGTTGGCCCGGCCCGGATTGATCTCCAGCTCGATCAGCGCCTTGCGCTCGTCCCGGACGACCCCGGCTCGTACGATCGCGCGCGGCGCGCCGTGTCTGACCAGCGGCGCGTCCGTGGACACACGATGGCTGCCGTGCAGCGCGACGTAGCCGATCGCCTCGACGAGGTTCGTCTTGCCCTGGCCGTTCGGGCCGAGGAAGGCGCTGATCCCCGGGTCGAGGGCGATCTCCGCGGACTCGTACGACCGGAAGTCCTGCAGCGCGAGGTGGGCGACGTACACCCAGATGAGGGTAGGCCCTGTAGACGCTCCCCGCTGCCCGGCCGCACACCGGCCCCGCCGGGCACGGGTGCGGCCTGGACGACACGGTCGTCCCGGCACCGCGGGGAGACCACGGCCGCTACCAGGGCTCCGGAACCGCCGTCCCCAGAACGGGCCGGATTTTTCCACAACCCTGTGGATGACCGGGACGGATACGCCCCGGAGCACCGGGGCGCGGGGCCGCGCTCGTCCACAGGATGGCGCTGCGGAAGGCTCAGGACTGCGGCGGGGCGACGTCCGCGCCAGGGGAGTCGGCGCCCTTCAACGTCTCCACCGCGTGGCCGCCGAACTGGTTGCGCAGCGCGGCGATCATCTTCATCGCCGGCGAATCGTCCTGCCGCGAGGCGAACCGCGCGAACAGCGACGCGGTGATCACGGGCAGCGGCACCGCGAGGTCCACGGCCGCCTGCACCGTCCACCGGCCCTCGCCGGAGTCCTGTGCATAACCCTTGAGGTGGGCCAGCTCCGGGTCCTCCTTCAGCGCGCGGTCGGCCAGGTCGAGCAGCCAGGACCGGATGACCGTGCCCTCGCGCCAGCTGCGGAAGGTCTCCGGGACGTTGTTGACGACGCCGCTGGCCTCGAGCAGCTCCCAGCCCTCCGCGAAGGCCTGCATCATGCCGTACTCGATGCCGTTGTGGACCATCTTGGCGAAGTGCCCGGCCCCGACGGCGCCCGCGTGCACGAAGCCGTACTCGCCCTCGGGCTTGAGCGCCTCGAAGATCGGCATGAGCTGCTTGACGTTCTCGTCGCCGCCGCCGACCATCAGCGCGTAGCCGTTCTGCAGGCCCCAGACGCCGCCGCTGACGCCGGCGTCGACGAAGCCGATGCCGCGCTCGGCCAGCAGCTCGGCGTGCTTCTGGTCGTCCTGGTAGTGCGAGTTGCCGCCGTCGACCACGACGTCGCCCGCCTCGAGCAGCTCGCCGAGCCGGTCGACCGTCTCCCGGGTCGGGCCGCCGGCGGGGACCATGACCCATACCGCCCGTGGGGCGTTCAGCCGCTGGACGAGCTCCTCCAGCGAGCCGACGTCGCTGACCGCCGGGTCACGGTCATAGCCGACGACCGTGTGCCCGGCCTGCTTGATCCGCTTGGCCATATTGCCGCCCATGCGGCCGAGCCCGATCATCCCGAGTTCCATGAACATCTCCTCAGATGGCGCTCTGTGTCCGTCTGAGCCTAGTTACCCCTGAGATTCAGCTTGACAGCCGGATGGGCATGATCAGATAGCGGTAGTCCGGATCGCCGTCGTCGGCGGGCTTACCGGTGATGACCGCGGGCTTCGTCGAGGTCGTCATGGCCAGCCGGGCGACGTCCGAACCGATCGCGCTGAGGCCGTCGAGCAGGAAGTTCGGGTTGAACGCGATGTCGATGTCCTGACCGTCCAGCGAAGCGCCCAGAACTTCCACAGCCTGTGCATCGTCGCCGCTGCCCGCCTCGAGCACGACCTCGTCCTGCCGGAACGACAGGCGGACGGGGGTGTTCTTCTCCGCGACCAGGCCCACGCGCTTCACGGCCTCGGCGAACGGGCCCGTCTGGATCTCCGCCACGGCCGAGGTCTCCTTCGGCCACAGCGACTGGTACTTCACGAACTCCGCGTCGAGCAGGCGGGTCGTCGTACGGCGGCCGCCGCCCTCGAAGCCGATCATGCCCTCGCCGCTGCCACCGGCCGCCAGCGCGATCGAGACCTCCGCGCCCGAGGTGAGGGACTTGGCGGTGTCGGAGAGCGTCTTGGCGGGCACGAGGGCGACCGCGGAGATGTCGGGCCGCTCCGGCTGCCAGCGGAGCGTACGGACCGCGAGACGGTACCGGTCGGTGGAGGCCAGGGTCACGGTCTCGCCCTCGATCTCCACACGCACACCGGTGAGCATGGGGAGGGTGTCGTCGCGGCCGGCGGCGATCGCGACCTGGGAGACGGCGGCGGCGAACGCGTCGCTGCCGATGGTGCCCGCGGCGGGCGGCATCGCCGGGAGGCTCGGGTAGTCCTCCACAGGCATGGTGAGGAGTGTGAACTTCGCCGAGCCGCACTTCAGCGTGACCTTCGCCCCGTCGGTGGTGATCTCGACGGGGGCGGCGGGCAGGCTGCGGCAGATCTCGGCGAGCAGCCGGCCCGACACCAGCGCGGTGCCCGGCTCGTCGGCGTCGATGTCCATCGTCATCTGCGCCGAGACCTCGTAGTCGAACGAGGACAGCTTCAGTTGGTCGCCGGCCTCGATGAGCATCCCGGCCAGGACCGGCACGGGCGGCCGGACCGGCAACGAGCGCGCGGTCCAGGCAACGGCGTCGGCGAGAACGTCTCTCTCGATGCGGAACTTCACTTTGGACCGTCTCCTGAGGTTTTGATCACCTTGTGTGGTGGAACTTAAGAAACCGTACGGGGCGGGCCGGTGGGCCCGCATGCCCCTCTACTTTTTGACTTTCTTTCTTTGTAGATACAAGGAGAGTCATCGTCATAGGGGCCGTGGATACTGTGGAGAAGCCTAGTCTCCGCAGGTCAGACCCCGTTTTCGTATCCACTGCGGGTGTGCATCACTCCTGTGGATCCAGTGGATGGCTGGGGATGACGAGAATCCATCCCCACCTCGTCCACCGTCCGTCCCCATCTCATCCACCGATTCACCCCTCTGTTCCACAGGGTTGTCCACCGTCATCCATCCACAGGTTTTTCCCCACCCTGTGTACTCCACGATCTCGGGATAACCCCTGTGCATCTCCTGTGGACGCCTGTGGACCGCTGGGGACAAGCGAGGCGCCCGGTGGACGACCGCTGGGGACAACTCACGCCCCACCGTTGCGGGCCTGCTGCTTGATGCGGTTCGTCAGCTCGGTGACCTGGTTGTAGATCGGCCGCTTCTCCGCCATCAGCTTGCGGATCTTCTTCTCCGCGTGCATGACCGTCGTGTGGTCGCGGCCGCCGAACTGCTGTCCGATCTTCGGCAGCGACAGGTCGGTGAGCTCCCGGCACAGGTACATCGCGATCTGCCGGGCGGTCACCAGCACCCGCGAGCGCGACGGCCCGCACAGCTGCTCCATGTCGATCCCGAAGTACGTCGCCGTCTGCGCCATGATCGTCGCTGCGGTGATCTCGGGGCCGCTGTCGTTGGGGATGAGGTCCTTCAGCACGATCTCGGCGAGCTGCAGGTCCACCGACTGGCGGTTCAGGCTGGCGAACGCCGTCACGCGGATCAGCGCCCCCTCCAGCTCCCGGATGTTGGTCGAGATCTTCGAGGCGATGTACTCCAGCACCTCCGGCGGCGCGACCAGGCCCTCCTGCACCGCCTTCTTGCGGAGGATCGCGATGCGGGTCTCCAGCTCGGGCGGCTGCACGTCCGTGATCAACCCCCACTCGAAGCGGTTGCGGAGCCGGTCCTCCAGCGTCACCAACTGCTTGGGCGCGCGGTCGCTGGAGATCACGATCTGCTTGTTCGCGTTGTGGAGGGTGTTGAAGGTGTGGAAGAACTCCTCCTGCGTCTGCTCCTTGTTCTCGAGGAACTGGATGTCGTCGACGAGGAGGATGTCGACGTCCCGGTAGCGACGGCGGAAGTTGTCGGCCTTGCCGTCCCGGATCGCGTTGATGAAGTCGTTGGTGAACTCCTCCGAGCTGACGTACCGCACCCGCGCCCCGTTGAACAGGCTCTGCGCGTAGTGGCCGATGGCGTGCAGCATGTGCGTCTTGCCCAGGCCGGAGTCCCCGTAGATGAACAGCGGGTTGTACGCCTTGGCCGGAGCCTCCGCCACCGCCACGGCCGCCGCGTGCGCGAACCGGTTGGACGAGCCGATGACGAACGTGTCGAAGGTGTACTTCGGGTTCAGCCGCGCGGGCTCGCTCGTCTTCTCGGCCGGGTCCGACGACGGCCGGGACTGCCAGCCGCCACCGGGCACCGAGCCGGGCGTCGGCACGAAGGGGTCGCGCCGGCCCGGAACGTTCGGCAGGCCCTGCTGGTCGGGGCGGCGCTGCTGGTCCTGCGGGTACGGGCCGCCCGGGCCGCCCGGCGCGCCGTACTGGTCGCGGTAGGTCTCGCCGCGATACGGGTCGCCGCCGCCGTACTGCTGCTCCGGGCGGTACCGGTCGGAGCCGTACCGATCACCGCCGTACTGGTCGCCGCCGTACGAGCCGGGCCCTCGGTCTCCGTATCCGCCCGCTCCCGGACCGGGGACGCCCGGGTCTCCGTATCCGCCCGCTCCCGGACCGGGGACGCCCGGGTCTCCGTATCCGCCCGCTCCCGGACCGGCGGCACCCGGGTCGCCGTACCCGCCGATGTTCGGTCCGGCGGGGGCCGGGGCGTTCGAGTCGCCGTACGAGCCCGGGCTCGGGTCACCGTACGGGCCGGGACCTGGGTCACCGTACGAGCCGGGGCCCGGCTCGCCGTACGGGCCGGGGTCGCCGGCCGGTCCGCGCTGCGGCGTGGTGGAGAACCGTGGACCTTCGAGGCGGTAGCCGCCGGGGCCGTGGGACGGCTGCTCGTGATCGGTCTCCGGCTCCGCGGGAACCTGGCGCTCGGCGGACGGCGACGGGTCCGGCTGCACCGTGACCACCACCCGGATCTCCCGGCCGAGCTGGGCGGACAGCACCTCGGTGATGAACGGGTGGAGGCGGTTCTCCAGCACCTCTTTGGCGAACTCGTTCGGCGTCGCGAGCAGCGCCGTATCCTCGACCAGGGCCAGCGGCCGGGTCATGGAGAGCCAGGCGCGATGCTGCGGGGGCAGATCGCCGGGCAGGGCCTCCAGGGCCCTCGTCCACACGAGCGCAAGATCCAGCCCGTCCATATCCTGGTTCCCTCCCTCGAAGCGGCCGGCGCCCCGGTAGTGGGCGTTAGTCCTCCCGCGAAACGTCAGACGAACACTCTCTCACGCGTCATCCACAGGGTTGTCCACAACTTGTGCACAAGCCCCGGCGTCATTGGGGATATGTGTGTTCGGTTTGACCGGAGGGCGGCGCAGAACGTAACGTACGACGGTCGAGTCGCATCGACGGCGGTGCTGCGCGCCCGCAGGTCGCCGGTCCCTCGCATGTCCGCGAGTGACGGCGCCCGATGCGACATCAGCACGTTGACCGCAGCACCCCACTGGAGTCTCGAGTGAGCAAGCGTACGTACCAGCCGAACAACCGTCGCCGGCACAAGAAGCACGGCTTCCGGCTTCGCATGCGCACCCGGGCGGGGCGCGCGATCCTGTCGTCGCGCCGCCGCAAGGGCCGCGCCCAAGTCGCGGTCTGAGTAGCGGCGGCTGTGCTGCCGTCCGGACACCGGATGCGGCGGCGAGAAGAGTTCACCTCGGCCGTTCGGCGCGGCGATCGTGCCGGACGGCCTAATCTCGTTCTGCACCTGCAGTTCCGGGATGACGTCGACGAGCCCGCCCGAATCGGTTTCACCGTCGGCCGCCAGGTCGGTGTCGCGGTGGTCCGCAACAAGGTTCGTCGCAGACTCCGCCATATCGCGCGAGAACACCTGCATCGGCTCGCACCGGGTAGCCTGCTTGTCGTGCGGGCCAACGCGAAGGCGGCGACCGCACGCCACGAGGAACTCGCCGCGGATCTCGACGCGGCACTCGACCGGCTCCTGCGGCGACAGGTCAAGAGGCGGACATGACGGACAAGCCGACGCTCGCGGCTCGGGCCCTGATAGTGCCCATCGTCTTCTATCGTCGGTTCATCAGCCCGCTTCTCGGCCCGGTCTGCCGCTACCAGCCGACCTGCAGCGCCTACGCCCTAGAGGCGCTTCGCACCCACGGCGCCCTCCGCGGAGGCTGGCTCGCGGTGCGTCGCATCGCCCGCTGCCACCCCTTCCACGCCGGCGGATACGACCCTGTCCCGCCGCGGAAGGGCCGAGCACCACAAGACCTCACGCCGCGCGAGAGCGGCACTGTTTCGGAGAGCACATAGGAGCCAGCCGGTGAGTCTCAGCTTCCTCAGTCCGCTGTTCGAGGCCGTAGCGTGGGTGATCGTACAGATCCACGCCGGCCTGAGCCTGATCTTCCCGGCGAACAGCGGATGGGCGTGGGGCCTGTCGATCTTCCTGCTGACCGTCCTCATGCGGGTCGCCCTCTTCCCACTGTTCGTCAAGCAGATCCACGCGTCCCGCAAGATGCAGGAACTGCAGCCGCAGGTGCAGGCGCTGCGCAAGAAGTACAAGAAGGACAAGCAGCGCCTCAACCAGGAGATGATGAAGCTCTATCAGGAGGCGGGTGCCAACCCGCTCTCCGGCTGCCTGCCGCTGGTGGTGCAGTTCCCCATCTTCATCTCGCTGTACAACGTGCTGCGCGCGATCTCCACGACCAAGCCGGGCCAGTCGAAGTACGGCATCTCGGCCGACCTGATCGCCAGCGCCCAGCACGCCCACATCTTCGGCGCGCACATCCCGTCGACGTTCAAGGACGCCTTCTCCAGCGGGCACATCGGCGCGATGGTCGTCACCGGCGCCGCCGTGGTGATCAGCTCGACCACGACGTTCTTCACGATGAAGACCAGCATGGGCCGGTCGATGCAGACGATGACCGCCGACAACCCGATGATGGCGTCACAGAAGTACCTGGTGTACCTCTCGCCGCTGTTCGGCCTCTTCGGCCTCACACTGCCGCTGGGCGTTCTGATCTACTGGGTCACCACCAACTCCTGGACCCTGGCCCAGTCGCACTACGTGTACAAGAAGTACCCGATGCCGACACCCGACGCCCAGGGCAACGGCACCGCCGCCACCGCCAAGCCGGGTGCCAAGCCGGCCGCCGGGGCCAAGGCCGGGACCGCCAAGGCGGGCGCCGCGAAGACCTCCCGTACCGCCGTCAAGAACGGCGCGGCGAAGCCCGCGACCGGCAGCGCGCTCGTGGGTAAGGCGAAGAACAAGGAGGAGGAGGCCGCGGCGGAGGAGCCGGTGGACGACGCGCCGAAGGTCGAACGCCACCAGCCGACACGCCAGTCGCGGAGCAAGAGGAAGCGATAGCGTGACTTCCCAGTCCAGCCGCAGCACGCAAGAGGAGCCCGGAGTGAGCCAAGCCGAAGCCGAGACCGCGGAGACCGTGAAGGTCGACATCAAGGCGCTCGAGCAGGAAGGCGAAATCGCGGCGGATTACATCGAGGGCCTGCTGGACATCGCCGACCTCGACGGCGACATCGACATGGACGTCGAGGGCGAGCGGGCCCTGGTGTCCGTCGTCGGCGCCACGCTGGACGAGCTGGTCGGACGCAAGGGCGAGGTGCTGGAGGCCCTCCAGGAGCTGACCCGCCTGGCGGTGCACCGCCGTACGGGCGAGCGGAGCCGGCTCATGCTCGACGTCGGCGGCTTCCGCGAGCGCCGCCGGTCGGAGCTGTCCAAGCTCGGCACCGAGGTCGGTGAAGAGGTGAAGCGCACCGGCGAGCCGAAGGCCCTGTCGCCGATGACGCCGTTCGAGCGCAAGGTCGTCCACGACACGATCGCCGCCCTGGGGCTGCGCAGCGAGTCGGAGGGCGAGGAGCCCAACCGGTACGTCGTCGTCTACGCCGAATAACGGACGACCGCCGCCGCACGGCCGAGCGGGCACCGACCCGCCGCGCCGACCGTGAGCAGAACGGCCCCGCCACTCAGGGAGTGGCGGGGCCGTTGCTCGTTCTGACGGTGTGGCCGGTCAGCCCACGGCGGATCGTGGCGGCTTATTCCGGCTCATACCTCGTGACGTTGCGACCTCCCGAAACCGGCCGCGGGCGAACCGGCGACTCCGCGCGCTGCGCAGGCTCCTGGACGACGACCGTGGGCCGCTCCTCCTCCCGGGTCACGAAGACCGGATCGTCCTCGACGATCTGCGCGACCTGCCGACGGCGACGCGGACGCGTGTAGGCGAACGTGATGGCCAGCCACGCGGCGCCGACGAACATCAGGATCCATCCGATCATCTGGATGTCGATCCCGCTGACGTGGAAATTGAAGGCGAAGGCGAGGATCGCTCCGATCGCGATGAACGCCAGGCCTGTTCCGATGCCCATCTGAGACGGCTCCTTCCGGGGATGGATCGGCCAGCGGGAGTCGTACCCGACCCACGGGAGATATGCACAGGGCCGAAATTTCCTTGTGGGGAGGGTGGGTCGACCGGTGAAACGCCTGCTCCTCCCGCTATCGGACAGAACGCCCCGATCGTCGTGCGCGGGGTACGGCCACGGGAAGCGCTTTCGCCGCGCTCTTGAACACGGCCATCGAGGGCGGTTCGCGGCCTCCGTCAGGTTCGCGGGTAGGGCCGACGTGGCGGACGCGGGCCCGGTCGCGCGGGTCGGCGTTTCCGGGAGGCCATGCGATGTGGAAGCATTCCATCACTGTGGGGACCCATACCAAGTTTCTGAGCCGCTAGCCATGGCACTACTTCCTGCGCCGTCGATCGCTCGCGAGATCTTCGCCGACGCGCTGCCTTCCGCCGAGAGATACGCCGAGTTCCTCGCCGGTCCCGGAGTCGAACGCGGGCTCATCGGGCCGCGGGAGGTCGATCGCCTGTGGGAGCGGCACCTGCTCAACTGCGCCGTGATGGCGGAGGTGATCCCGGCCGACGCGACCGTCGTCGACATCGGCTCGGGCGCCGGGCTGCCGGGACTCGTGCTGGCCATCGCCCGTCCGGATCTATCGGTGACGCTCCTCGAACCGCTCCTTCGCCGGACCGTGTTCCTGCAGGAGTGCGTCGACCTGCTCGGGCTGCCGAACGTCGAGGTACGCCGTGCCCGGGCGGAGGAGGCCGCCGACGAGTTCGCCGTCGACGTCGTCACGGCGCGCGCGGTGGCGCCGCTGGAGCGGCTGGCGGGCTGGGCGCTGCCTCTGCTGCGGCCGGGCGGTGAGCTGCTGGCGCTGAAGGGTGAGCGCGCGGCGGCGGAACTCGAGCAGGCGAGCGCGATTCTGAGTGAATTCGGCGTTCGCGACGCAGAGGTCCTCCAGGTGGGTCACGGTAAAGTCGAGCCTCCGACGACGATCGTCCGTGTTGTCGCCGGCAAGGCTCCGCAGCCTTCGGGGAGACGGACGAGTTCTCGTCGCGGCGGGCGCCGGCGCGGCGAACGGAAGAGGTGACGAGCCTTGACGACAGCAGAGGGCTTGGGCTGGCCGGACCGCGCGGGAGCGTCTCCACGACAATCGTCGGGACTCGGCTGGCCGGGTGCGTCGGTGGTCGTGCCTCCGTCTACGGCGGTGACCGGGGATCCGGGGCCGCCGGCGGCGCCGACCACGACGGCGGCGTCCTCCGCCGCGTCGTCGGCCGTGGCTCCTCCCACTCAGGCCGGGGCGTCGGTGGCACCGGCCACGGCGCCGCAGGCGGCCCCGGTTCCGGCGGCGGCAGCACCGGCCGCCGCGCCTCCGGAGACGCCGGCCTCGCCGGCGGCGCCTTCCGAGGCGGCCACTGTCTCCGCGTCCGAGGGGCAGGCGGTCCGGGAAGCCGTCACGGAAGCCCCGTCCGCTGCCGATCCTGTCAATGAGACGTCGCAACGTGTCCCGGTCCATGGGGAGTCGAAGTTGGTAAGTGAGGCGCTTAAGTCGGCCGATGTTTCACGTGAAACAGCGCAGCCGATGGTGCGGGCGACTGCGGCCGCGTTCAAGGCGGTTGCCAAGCGGGATGAGAAGGAGTGGCCGAGACCGCCTAAGTGCCGCATCGTCACGATCGCCAATCAGAAGGGCGGCGTCGGCAAGACGACCAGCACGGTGAACTTGGCGGCCGCGTTGGCGATGCACGGCTCACGGGTGCTGGTGATCGACCTCGACCCTCAGGGGAACGCGTCGACCGCACTGGGCGTCGAGCATCACGCGGACATCCCGTCCGTGTATCACGTCATCCTTGAAGGCGGGCCGTTCGAGGACATCGTCGTTCCGGCCGAAGGGCTGCCGAATCTCTACTGCGCGCCGGCCACCTTGCATCTCGCGGGCGCGGAGGTCGACCTCGTACCGATGGTGGCGCGAGAGGGCCGGTTGCGCCGCGCGCTGGAGGCGTACGACACCGGCAAGTTCGACTACGTCCTCATCGACTGCCCGCCGTCGCTCGGCCTGCTCACCGTCAACGCCCTGACGGGCGCCGACGAGCTGCTCATCCCGATCCAGACGGAGTACTACGCCCTGGAGGGGCTCACGCAGCTCCTGCACACGGTGGACCTCGTCAGGCAGCACCTCAACCCGAACCTCGCCGTGTCGACGATCCTCCTGACGATGTACGACGCGCGGACCCGGCTGGCGGCACAGGTCGCGGACGAGGTGCGGAGCCACTTCGGGGAGCTCGTCCTGAGCACGGTCATCCCCCGGAGCGTCCGGGTCTCCGAAGCGCCCAGCTACGGCGAGTCGGTGCTGACCTACGACCCGAGTTCCAGCGGTGCGCTGGCCTACACGGAGGCCGCCCGTGAGATGGCCTACCGGGGCGCGGAGGCCGGCGAATGACGAGCCGCAGGGCACCGGGGCGCGTTAGGGCCTCGGTCGCGATGGGTGACGCTTCACAGGGACGCAGTGCTGAGGAAGGTACGAAGTGAGCCAGCCACGCCGGGGTCTGGGTAAGGGGCTGGGCTCGTTGATCCCGACGGCGCCCGCACAGCCGGCGTCGCCGCCGACCGGGGCCGCCGACTCGGGTTCGCTCGACGGTGCGCCCCAGCCGCAGGCGGTGGCGGGCGCGCACTTCGCCGAGCTGTCGCTCGCGGAGATCACTCCGAACCCGCGGCAGCCACGGAGCACGTTCGACGAAGTGGCGTTGGAGGAGCTCGCCGCCTCGATCAAAATCGTGGGCCTGCTCCAGCCGGTCGTCGTCCGCGAGGTCGGCCCGAACCGCTACGAGCTCATCATGGGCGAGCGGCGGCTACGCGCTTCCAAGCTGGCGGAGCTGGAGAAGATCCCGGCGATCGTCCGGGACACCGGCGACGACGACCTGCTGCGCGACGCCCTCATGGAGAACCTCCACCGCCAGCAGCTCAACGCGCTGGAGGAGGCCGCCGCGTACCGGCAGTTGCTCGACGACTTCGGCGCGACGCACGAGGAGCTGGCCGCCCGGATCGGGCGTTCCCGGCCGCACATCACCAACACCCTGCGGCTGCTGAACCTTCCGCCCGTCGTCCAGCGGCGCGTCGCCGCCGGGGTCCTCAGCGCCGGCCACGCGCGGGCGCTCCTCGGCCTGGAGAGCGCCGAACAGCAGGAGTACCTGGCGAAGCGGATCGTCGAAGAGGGCCTCTCGGTCCGGGCCGTCGAAGAGCTGATCACCCTCGGAGAGGGCGGGGAGACGAAGAAGGCGACCCGGCGCAAGGCGCCGAGTGGGCCGGAGAACCCTCGTATCAGGGAGCTCGCCTCCGAGCTCTCGGAGCTCTACGAGACCAAGGTGCGCGTCGACGTCGGCCAGCGCAAGGGCAAGATCGTGGTGGAGTTCGCCACGCTCGAGGACCTCGAGCGGATCGTCGATGCGATGACGCCGGGCAACCACCCACCCGCATAGCTCCGCTCGGACGGATGGTTTCACGTGAAACACCGGCCATCCGTTCCGGCAGCGGTGGATCGAACCGCAGCTCTAAGCTCCCGCTGAGCGGGAATAGGTCTCGGGGAATGAAGGCGCTCCGCCTAAGAAGGGGGCCTGGCCGGTGTCGCGTCGTCTGGTGAATATCACGCTCGACAATCTTGATGATCTGCCATCGCGGTGTCGCAGCTGCGTGTTCTGGGAGCTCGATCCGGTGAGCAAACAGCGAGCCGAGGACTGCGGTAACACGGAGCTGGAGAAGGAGGCGTGGATCTCCGCCACGCTCCTCGAATGGGGGAGCTGCGGCAAGATCGTGTACGTCGACGGAGTGCCCGCGGGTTACGTCCTGTTCGCGCCGCCGCTGTACGTGCCGCGTTCCGTCGCCTTCCCGACGAGCCCCGCGAGCGCGGACGCCGCTCTGCTGATGACCGCGTACATCCTGCCCGAGTTCCAGGGCGGCGGGCTCGGGCGGATGCTCGTCCAGGGGATGGCCAAGGACCTGACCCGGCGGGGCATCCGGGCGATCGAGGCGTTCGGCGATCTCAAGTGGGAGAAGCCCGGCTGCGTCCTGCCGGCCGAGTACATGCTGGCGGTCGGTTTCAAGACCGTACGGCCGCACCACCGGTTCCCGCGCCTGCGGCTCGAGCTCAAGTCCGCCATTTCCTGGCGGGAGGACGTCGAGGTCGCCCTGGAACGGCTCCTCGGCTCCATGTCCCCGGAAGGCGCCCTCCGACCCGTCTGACGGCGTCTCAGGCCCGCCACCCGCTCCCGACGGCGACGCGAGGGCGGCCCGCCGAGGGACACCCGCGGGGACGGGCTCGGTCGACCGGGAGCTCGCGCGCAGCCGGCCTTCGGCGAGTCCATGACCTAGTGCGGTGACCACATACCTTCACCGGCTGTTTAGTCTCATGGCGTGGCAACGCAGGAGTTGGAGTCCATCGTCGGCGGTCTGCTCGCCCTTCCTTTTCCGCGGAACGAGACGCAACGAGGAGACGGTGCCAGCGGACCGGGCTACCACGTGCGCGTCCTACGGGCCAGCCAGGACTTTTGGGAGGACCGTAGTGAAGAGATCGTCGAAGCGGCCGAGAAAGAGATCGACGCCGCTTTTCAGGCGCTGGTAACGGCGCTGACGGCGCGCTGGGGCGGACCTGAGGCGATCGATCTGGATCCATACCTGTGGAGTGAGGACCCGGTTCCGGAACCGATCAGCTCGTTGTGTCAGCTCAGCGGTGAGATGCTCGTCTGGCGACAGCCGGACGCCACCCGGTGGGTCGCGATCACCGTCGGGCAAGGCGATCCGGAATTTCCCATCGAGTTGCTGGCGGCGGTCGGTGAGGCGCCCATCCCATAGCGCGGTGACCAGAACCGTCCACCGTGGGTGTGATCACGCCGCCTTGGGGCGTGGGCGGCCGATGCCGATGCCGATGCCGACGCCGATGCCGACGCCGATGCCGACGCCGATGCCGACGCCGACGCCGACGCCGACGCCGACGCCGACGCCGACGCCGACGCCGACGCCGACGCCGACGCCGACGCCGACGTCATGATGATCACCGAAGTGCGGATGAGACGGCGGTACGCAAGGCGACACGCCGCCCGATGGCAGATCGACTCGCCTGACAGGGGCCCATGGAGCAGATCGGAGAGCCTGCCCGGCGCCAGATGAGCATGATGGGGCCTGAGAGGGCGCTGAGGCGATCAACCCTCCGGATTGGCCCCATCACACCAGGATGGCGGCGTTCGCCCGCCAGCGGGGCTGTGGCGAGTTTCCGCAGGCTAGGGGCATGAAATGGCGGTGGCCCCGTGCTTTCGCACGGGGCCACCGCCGTCCAGGCCGCGGGAGGCCGGGAAAATCTGGGATCAGGCGCCGATTTTGGGAACGGAGGAGAAATCCTGCGGGGTCAGCTCCGCGAGCCCCTCGTCCTGCAGCCAGCGCTCCGCGTCGATGGCCGCCGCGGCACCGGTGCCCGCCGCGGTGATCGCCTGGCGGTAGCGGTGGTCGACGACGTCGCCGGCTCCGAAGACGCCGGGGATGTTCGTGTGGGTCGTCGGCGCCGCGACGCGGAGGTACCCCTCCTCGTCCAGCTCGAGCTGGTCGGCGAACAGCTCCGTGCGCGGCTCGTGGCCGATCGCGATGAACAGTCCGGACAGCTCGAGGGTGCGCTCCTCGCCGGTGTCCACGTCGCGAAGCCTCACGCCGGTCAGCTTCTCGTCGCCGAGGATCTCGGCGACCTCGCTGTTCCACGCGAACTTGATCTTCTCGTTCGCGAACGCGCGGTCCTGCATGATCCGGCTGGCCCGGAGCTTGTCACGCCGGTGGATGATGGTGACCGACCGGGCGAACCGGGTGAGGAAGATCGCCTCTTCCATGGCGGAGTCGCCGCCGCCGACCACCGCGATGTCCTTGTCGCGGAAGAAGAAGCCGTCGCAGGTGGCGCACCAGGAGACGCCACGGCCCGAGAGCTGCTTCTCCTTCGGCAGGCCGAGCTCGCGGTACTTGGACCCGGTGGCGATCACGACCGCCTTGGCCAGGTGGGTCTCGTCACCGACCTTGACGACCTTGGGCGTGGCCTTCAGGTCGACCTCGGTCACGTCGTCGGCGACCAGCTCGGCGCCGAAGCGCTCCGCCTGCTTGCGCAGGTTGTCCATCAGGTCGGGGCCGACGATGCCGTCGGGGAAGCCCGGGAAGTTCTCCACGTCGGTGGTGTTCATCAGCGCGCCACCGGCGGTCACCGAGCCTTCGAAGACCAGTGGTCTGAGGTCCCCTCGGGCCGCGTAGATCGCTGCGGAGTACCCCGCCGGCCCCGAACCGATGATGATCACGTTCCGGACGTCGCTCACCACAGTGCCTCTCTCTGATCGCGTCCGCGAAGCCGGGCCCGGTCCCGTTCGTCCGGTCGCCTCCGCTCGCAGTGGCCTAAACCGATCCTAGGGCGCGGAGATTCCCGCTCATGCACACGCGCAGGTCATCCCGCGCGTACACGTCGCAGGCCGCACCGCCCGGCGAGCACGAGGGCGATGCGGCCTGCGACGCGCCAGGATCAGCGGGTGATCTGCCGGTGCGCGATCAGGTCCGGGTCATCGGCGGAGCACTTCGCTCCGACGATCCAGACGTCGGCATGCCCGGCATCGGCACCCGGCAGCGCGATCACCGTCGCCGGACGGCCCTCGTAGGCGGCCGAGTCGACGAGCAGCGGGGCCTTCCCGCCGCTCACCCGGCCGACGCAGTCCGCCAACGACCCGGGGGTCACCGCGGTCAGCGCGCGGTCGGCGGTCGACGTGGACAGTGCCGAGGCGACCTGCGACTCGAGCTGGGCCGAGGTGTAGCGGGTCCCGCTCCGTACGGCGGTGAACGGAACGGACCGGGCCGGCCGAGGCTGGGCCCGGGCGCCTCCCGTACGCGGACGAGAGGGATCCTCCACCGGTCGCTGGGAGACCGTCGCGCTGTTGGAGTCGCCGTTCTCCAGGACAGTGCGGGCGATGACCCCCCCACCGCCGACGACCACCACCGCGGCCGCCGCCGCGGCGAGGAACTGAAATCGCCGGGCGTGCCGATGCACCGGCACGTGGGACGCCGCCTCGGCGGCGATCGCCGCGTCGAGGCGCTCGACCAGGTGTGCGGGCATCGGCGGGGTGGGTGCCTCCGCGAGAACGCGGGACACGTCCGCGACCTCAGTGGCCCGATCACGACATTCGGCGCACTCGGTCAGGTGTTGTTCTGCGGATGTGGCCGTGGCATCGTCGAGAATCCCCTCGGCGAGGTCGGCCAGCGCTTCGTAGTCAAGGTGTGCGGCAGTCACGCGGATGTGCCACCTCCTTCCTCCGCAGATTCGACGCCCGAGCCGCGTCCCTGGTTCCGTAGGTGCCCGAGAAGCGGTGCGAGACGGGCGCGGCCGCGTGCGCACCGGCTCTTGATGGTGCCCGGCGGGACCTCCAGGACCCTGGCGGCCTCGTCGACGGCGTACCCCATCATGTCGACCAGTACGAGCGCCGCCCGCTGTTCGAAGGGTATGCGCTGCAGCGCCTCGTTCACGTCGAGCGACAGCTCGTGCGTGGAGGTGGGGTCGGAGTTCTTCGGCGCGACGGAGTCGAGCGTGGCGTCGTCGCCCATCGGCACGACCGGCCGGATGGAGCGCCGGCGTATCCGGTCGAGGCAGGCGTTGACGACGATGCGGTGCAGCCAGGTCGTGACGGCCGCGTCACCGCGGAACCGGCCGGCCGCGCGGTACGCCGACAGGAAGGCGTCCTGGAGGGCGTCAGCGGCCTCCTCGTGGTCGCCGAGTGTGCGGAGCGCGACCGCCCACATGCGGTCGCGGTGCCGCTGTACGAGCTCGGAGAACGCGTACGGGTCGCCATTCGCGTGTCGCGACAGCAGCTCTTTGTCCGGAACGGCCTCGATCGAATGTCCCCCGCGTATGACCGCCATTTTCGTCAGCCCGCTCCGTAACCGGCGACCCCGCCGATGGTGTACCGCCTCGCCCAGCGTGTTCCCCCTGAGTCCCCCTCCCGAATCTGCAACCGTGCCCGGCGTGCATGTGATTCGACGACAAAGGGGGTCCTCAACACGCTCACGATGGTAGCCGCCTCGGTACCGTCACGCCCCTTGTGACGGGATCATCGCGATCCGTACACCTCGACGTCTTTCAGCTCGATGATGTATCGGCCGAAAGTCGGCAGCTTCGTGTACCAGAGCAGGACGTACCGGCCCTTGGCGTTCTTGGCGTCGATGCTGTCCGTTCCCGTGCCAGAACCCTCGCCCACCTTCGTCATGGACTGGGTACCGGAGTCGCCGACCCGGATCTCCAGGGTGCCGGCACCGCCGTTCGGAGCCTTGACGACCACCTTGTCGACCGTCGTCGTCCTGCCCATGTCGATGAGCAGTCCCAGGCCGCTTTGCAGCTTGCCGTAGTGGGCGTCGGTGTAGAACTGGCTCTTCCAGACGGTCGAACTCTTGCCATCGATCGCGTACTCGGGGTTCTGCCGGGCGGTGTCATCGCGGCCACGTGGGTCGAGCGTCTCCGCCTTGTCCGGCTTGAGCTTGGTGGACGCCGGTTGGGTGGCCTGAGTGGGGCTGGCCGACGTGTGGTTCTTGGCGTTCTTGTCGCCGTTGCCGTCGCTCATCTGGGAGAGGGCCCAGCCGCCGACGGCGACCACGATGAGCACGACCACGACGACGACGGCCACGAGAGGCTTGTTGAACGAGCCGCCCTGGCCGCCCCCGGCCCGGTGACCGCCGGTCGTGTGCTGCGGCGGCTGCGGCCGCTGTGGTGGCTGCGGAGGGCGCATCCGGGCGCTGTCCGGCACGGTCTGCACCGGGGGGATCGGCTGAGCCGCCGTGGCGGACATCTTCGCCGTACCGTCCGGGTTGCTGTCGGGCCGTGACACGACCGACGGCGGCGTCGAGCCGACGAGCGGCACGAACGGCAGCGGGGACCGGGGGACCTTGGCGAGGGCGTCGGCGAAGGCCGCGGGGGAGTCGAACCGCTCCGGAGCGCCGTGGACGGCCAGGCCCAACGCCCGGCCGACGACCGCGTCGAGGTTGTGCGGGATGCCCGCGCGGACCTGGCTCGGCAGCAGCGGCCGTCCGTCCGGGCCGGTCGGCGCGGGCGGCAGGACGGTGCCCTCGCCGCCGGGCCAGTGGCCGGTGAGCGCGGCGTACAGCATGGCGCCGAGCCCCTGCACGTCGTCCAGTGCCGGCGTGTCGGACTCCGCACCGGACAGGACGGCTTCGACGCCCAGTCCGGTGATCTTGACGGTGCCGCCGCTGGTCCAGACGAGATTGTGGGGGGTGAGGCAGAGGTGGGCCAGGCCCGCGGCGTGCGCGGAGGTCAGCGCCTCGGCGGCCTCGAGCAGGAAGGCGGCGGCCCGGTCGGACTCCATGGGCCCCTGGGCGAGGAGGTCCTCGAGGGTCTCCCCGGTGACCCACTCGCTGACGACGTACGCCCGCTCGCCGCTGTCATCGGCGTCGAAGACCTGGGTGAGGCGTGGGTCGGTGAGGCGGCTCGCGGCGCGGGCCGCGGTCACCACGTCGTTCACCCGGGGGAAGCCGGGCGCGAAGGTGAGCACGGCGACCGAACGGGCGAGGATCTCGTCCGTCGCCTTCCAGAATGTGGAACCGCCCGCTTCGCTGACACGGTCGTCCAGGCGGTACCGACCGGCGAGGCGGGTTCCGGGTTCGATGACGGACGTGCTCAACGCGGCGTCCGGCGTAGGTGGTCGCATCCCATCATCAGTGCCGTGGCTCCCTTACGCCTTCGACCCTCCCTCGCTCCCTTATGGACGGAGGAAGACTTCATCACAATCCCGCCCGATGGTAGGACGCTCGAGGAGCGTCGATGGATTACTACCCGGCGCGAGTCGCGCTCTCCCACCTTACGGGCAGCGCCTCCTAACTCGCCCCACGACCGGGCAATCTGGCCATCATGGTTCGTTGCAGCGATTCCATCTCGGGGATCCGCAGAAGCCGCGCGACCAGGAAGTACAGCACCATTGCCCCGCCTCCGCCGATCGCGAGAACGCCCAGCGACGACAGAACGTTGTAGTAGAAGAACTTGAAACTGACCAGGTGCACGGCGAGCGCGAACAACAGCGCCGGGACCGTCGCGACCGCGATCTTCACATGCGACGTGACGATGTGCCGGGCGCCGAGGCCGTTCAGCCGGCGGCGCAGGATGAACGCCGCCACGAAGCAGCCGAACGTCCAGGACACGCCGAGGGCGATCGAGATGCCCATCACGATCTTGTCCGTGGGCAGCGTGTGGTAGCCGATCAGTCCGAGGGTGATGCTGATCGCCACGTTGAAGACGGCCATGAAGGCGGGCGTGCGGGTGTCGGCGAGCGCGTAGAAGACCCGTAGCAGCAGCTGGTAGATCGCGAACGGCACCAGCGCGAACGTGAACGCCTGCAGCACGTTGCCGATCATCAGCGCGTCGGAGATCCTCGTGGAGCCGTGCGCGAAGAACAGCGTGGTCATCTCCGGCGCCAGCGCGAACAGCAGCGCGGCGGACGGCACGATCACCACCGACGACAGGTTCAGCGCGGAGGACATGTCCTCTCGGACCAGGTCGTACCGTCGCTCGGAGGCGTGTCGGCTCATCTGCGGCAGCAGCGCCGTGACCACCGAGACGCCGACGATCGCGTACGGGAGCTGGAACAGCAGGTACGCGTTGCTCCACGGCGTGAGCCCGACGCCGTACGTGATGCCCTCGCGGGCGCCCTTGTCACCGGCGCCGTTGGCGATGTTCGTGTTGACGACGAAGCCGACCTGCTGGATCGCGACGTACAGCAGCGTCCACAGCGCCATGCCGCCGACCGGCGCGAGCTCCTCGCGGCGGAAGTCGAACCGCGGCCGGTACCGGAAGCCGACCTTCCGCAGGGACGGCCACATGGCGATCGTCTGGATCACGATGCCGAGCGTGGTGCCGCCCGCCAGCAGCAGGATCTCGGTGTGCGTGATGTTCGCCGGGCCGACGCCCCGGCCGGCGACGAAGAGGAACGCGACGCCGATCACGATCACGACGACGTTGTTGAGGACCGGCGTCCACATCGGCGCGGCGAAGCTGCCCCGGGCGTTGAGCGACGCGCCGGCCAGTGCGCCGACGCCGTAGAAGAAGATCTGCGGCAGGAAGAACAGCGCGAAGAGGACGGCCAGGTCGTGCTTCTGCTTGTCGTACGAGCCGGCGTACAGGTCGACGAGCAGCGGCGCGGCCACCATCGCGATCGCCGTCAGCGCCAGCAGCGCGCCGAGGACGAGCGTCAGCAGGCGCGCTTCGTACTCCTCGCCGTACTTGCGGTCCTTCTCCAGCGCGCGCACCAGCATCGGGACGTGCACGGCGGTGAGCACGCCGCCGAGGAGCAGGTCGTAGATGACGTTGGGGAAGGTGTTCGCGGTGTTGTAGACGTCACCGAGCGCATGGGTGCCCAGCGCGATGACGAGCACGGCCGTGCGCATGAAGCCGGTGAGCCGGGACGCGATCGTGCCCAGGGCCATGACGGCGCTGGACTTCAGTAGTCCGCTGACTCCGCCGCGGCGGCCGGGCTCCTCGGCGGGCTCCTCTGGGGAGATCGCCGGGAGATCGACCCGCGTCACCGCGGCCTCGGGACCTGGTTGTGCCTCAGCCACCCGTCGTGTCCTCCGCTTCGTCACCTCGGCGTCGTATCACGCGATATCCGACGCCGACGCAGACTACGGCAAGCGAGATACCGGTGATGAGCAGCGCGGTTCGCCCGTACGCGGTCGCGCGGACCGTCAGCACCCTGGTCGTCGTGAACGGCTTATCGTCCGGGCCGAGCAGGTCCAGGTAGACGTAGGCGGGGCCGTTGGCCGCCGCCTTCATGTAGAGGTTGACCGTCTCCTTGTGGCCGGCCTCGAGCGTGATCTCGCTCTGTTTCTCCCCCGGGCCTTCGACGTGGAGCCGCGTGTCGTTCTGCGAGACGGCGCGCAGTTTGATCTTCACGGTGCCGTGCTCGAGCCCGTTGGAGACCGTGATCGGCACCTGCCCGGACTTGCCCGCCAGGTCGAAGCGGTCGTTGAGCACCTTGATCTTGTCCTGGGCGGCGCGGAGCTGAGTCTCCAGTGTCTGCCGCAGCCGCAGTCCGCTCCGGGTCTGGTCGGCCCACGCCGACGATTCGGCCCGCGCGACGCCGAGGGTGAACCCGCTCGCCGGGGGCTGGAAGACCGTGGTGAACCGCCACGCCTCCAGGCTGAGGTCCTTCACCGGCTTCAGGTAGCGCTTCGACAGGCCGTTCTGGCTCTTCGGCGGCACGAAGGTGCGCGGCTCCGACTTCCGCTGCTTCGCGACGGCGCCCAGTGGGGCCATGCGCATCCACGGTGCGCGCGCGGAGAACTTCAGCAGGTCCTTGGCGAAGGTCGCGCCCGGGCTCCAGCGGCGTGGCGGCACGATGACCACGGTCCGCGGGTTGGCGGGCAGCTCACTGGTGATCATGGCCGTCTCGGCGAGGAACCGCTGCTCGGCGAGCAGTGCTCCCCCCGGCTCGCCGGTCTCCGCGGCGAGGACCTTGCTGATCGTGTCGTCGTACGCGATGAGCCGGACGTTCTTGCCGTTGATCTTCTTCGTGGTCTGGGGATTCGCGGTGTAGCTCTGCGCCTGCAGGTTGGGCAGGACGGTGCTGTTCAGCAGGATGGTGCCGGCCCCGGCCTTGACGAGATCGTTCAGGGTCCGCTGGTCGGCGGCGCCGTCCGGTGGCACCGCCACCGTCGTGTTCTCCAGGGGCATGTTCGCCCGGCCGAGGGCGGACGGCACCGCGTCGACGGCCGTCTTGACGTGCTGTCCCAGACCGGCGCGCGACAGCGCCATGACGTCCGGGTCGGCGTACGGCGTGGCGATGACGTTCTTGCCGACGAGGGAGTTGCGCAGGGTCTGCAGCCAGGCTTGCGCGGTGGCGCTCTTCGGTTTGTGGGCGTCCTTGACGCTGTAGCCGTCCTTGTTCGCCAACTGGGCGGCGTCGTCCACCAGCGCGGGATCGACGAGCCAGCTGACCGCCTTGTACGAGGGCGAGGCCGCCGCCGTCACCAGGTCGTTCAGCCGCCCCCCGGCGCCCAGCGCGCGTTCCAGCCGGTCGTCCACGAACGTCGAGTCGTCGGCGCGGTGCGGCTGGTCGATCACCGGCCAGACCCACGAGACCCGAGTCTTCTCGCCGAATGTGTACTTCGGGAAGTAGGTGATGAGCGTGCGCTGTCGGCCGACGACCTGGTTGACGGAGTTCACCGCCTCTACGGCGATCGGGTAGACGCCGAACCCGGGCAGGTGCATCCGGCTGACGGGCAGCGCGAGCGCCCACGGCTGGTGGCCGCCCGGCTGCGCGGCCGCCGGCACGACCTGCGTCTTGCCGAGCAGAGCGGGGTCGGCGGTCCTCCCGTCGGCGTACGCCTGCAGCGCTCCGCGGCTGCCCACCCTCTGCGTGGAGTAGACGAGGCGGATGGTGAGCCGCTGGTAGGCGTTGTCGGACTGGTTCTGCACCTGGCCCTTCAGCCTCAGGGTCTCAGAGGACTGCTGCAGGTAGCTCGGGCTGATCGAGTCGACGACGACGTCGACGGGCAGCTTGCCGGCGGGCTGCCGGGCGCGGGAGGCGCGTTCGGGAGCCGCGGCGTGTCCGGTGTGCGTGGTGCGGGTCCCGGTCTCGTGGTGCGGAGGCGGGGTGGCGGCGAACGCCGGGGCTCCGGTCAGCACCAGCGGGATGACGAGGGCGAGGAGCCGCTTCATGCGGTGCCCGCGAGCAGCTCGGGCACCTTGGCGACGAGCGCCTGCTCGTCGGCGTAGGCGAGACGGCCGGCGACCTCGTCGAGCGGTACCCAGGCGACCTGGGCGACCTCCGCGTCGCCGTCCGAGAGGGCGCCTCCGACGGCGATCAGCAGATGATGGTGCACGGTCTTGTGCACCCGTCTCCGGTCGACGGAGAACCAATAGTCGACGCTGCCGAGCGGGGCGATGATCCGGCCGCGGATGCCGGTCTCCTCCTCGACCTCTCGCACGGCCGCCTCCTCGATCGTCTCGTCGGCCTCGAGGTGCCCCTTCGGCAGCGACCACAGGAGCCTGCCGTCGCGGTCGTACCTGGCGATCAACGCGGCTCGTGGGGTGTCTGCCGTGTCGACGACCAGGCCGCCCGCCGACGTCTCCTCGCGGTGACGGCCCGGCGGGCCGGCGGGCCGACGACTCGGTCTGCGCGGGCGGGACACGGCCGCAATCGTAGTAGCCGCGCGTACGTCCTCGGTCAATGATCGCTAGGACTCGGGGCCTTCGGGGGCGTGCGTGCAGGGGATCGGTGTGGGTTTCGCGTCACAGAGTGTGAACAGATCGAGAGTGTGGATCCCCAGGGCCGTCCAGGCCTCACCCGTGGTGGTGTAGACGACCTCGTCGCCGTGCGCCGCCCGCTGGTCCACCAGCGTGGTGACCTCGGCGGGCAGGAGCAGCGGCGCCACGAGTTCCGCCGCGTAGTCGGTGACCTCGTTCACCAGGTCGACCGGCGCCGGCCGTACCTCCGGGACGCCGAGGGCGTCGGCCACGGCGGCCGGCGCGGGCCGGGTCCCCGCCGTCACGATCACCGCGACGAGGGGATGGTGCGCGGTGTACAGGCGGCCGGGTTCGTACGGGAGGTAGACCCGTGTGCACAGGCAGCGGGACGGCGGCAGGCCGAGCACCTCGGGAAGATCGTCCGCGGAGCCGATGTGTCTCGGCAGGCGTACGATCTCGTGGGCCATCTGGCGCTCCAGCAGGAGCCGATGGATGGAAAGTGCGTCCTTCATCGTGGTCTCCGTGCCTGTTCCGGAGATTTACCCCGATTTCCGGCTGTTAGCGGATCACCCGCGCGGTGATTCGCGTTTTGCCCGCCACGTGCGAGGACCTAGGCTCGATTGCCGTGCCGAACGACCATGACGTGACCTCCGACCAGCACGCGGCAGTCCGAGACCTGCTGCGGCGCGTGACGCCCCTCGCCGACGACCTCGGCCGGCGCTTCGCGGACGCGGGGCACCAGCTCGCCCTCGTCGGCGGTCCGGTGCGCGACGCCCTGCTCGGCCGTCCGGTCAACGACCTCGACTTCGCCACCGACGCTCATCCCGACCGGGTCCTGGAGATCGTCGAGGGCTGGGCGGACGCCGTCTGGACGATCGGCATCGAGTACGGCACGATCGGCCTGCGCAAGGGCGACCACCAGCTCGAGATCACCACGTACCGCAGCGAGTCCTACGACCCCGACTCGCGCAAGCCGGAGGTGACGTACGGCACCTCCCTCGAGGGCGACCTCGCCCGCCGCGACTTCGCGGCGAACGCCATGGCCGCGCGCCTGCCGGGGCACGAGTTCGTGGACCCCTTCGGCGGCCTGCGGGACCTGAGGCAGAAGGTCATGCGGACCCCCGGACGCCCCGAGGACTCCTTCGGCGACGACCCGCTGCGGATGATGCGCGCCGCGCGGTTCGCCGCGCAGCTCGGCTTCACCGTCGCCCCCGAGACCGTGACCGCGATGAAGGCGATGGCCGACCGCATCGAGATCGTCTCGGCCGAGCGGGTCCGCGACGAGCTGTCCAAGCTGCTGCTCGGCGCCCACCCGCGCGCCGGCCTCACGCTGCTGGTCGACACCGGCCTGGCCGAGCGGGTGCTGCCCGAGCTCCCGAAGCTCCGGCTGGAGATCGACGAGCACCACCGGCACAAGGACGTCTACGAGCACTCTCTGATCGTGCTCGAGCAGGCGATCGCCCAGGAGGAGAACGGCCCGGACCTCGTGCTGCGGCTGGCCGCGCTGCTGCACGACATCGGCAAGCCGAAGACGCGCTCGTTCGTCGACGGCGGCCGCGTGACCTTCCACCATCACGAGGTCGTCGGCGCGGCGATGACCAAGAGCCGGCTCACCGCGCTGCGGTACCCGAAGGACGTCGTCGCCGACGTCTCCCGCCTCGTCGAGTTGCACCTGCGCTTCCACGGCTACGGCACGGGCGAGTGGACCGACTCGGCGGTGCGCCGTTACGTCCGCGACGCCGGGCACCTGCTGACGCGGCTGCACAAGCTCACCCGCGCCGACTGCACCACCCGCAACCGGCGCAAGGCCGCCGCGCTGGCCCGCACGTACGACCAGCTCGAGGCGCGGATCGCCCGCCTGCAGCAGGAGGAGGAGCTCTCCAGGATCCGGCCCGAGCTGGACGGCAACGAGATCCAGCAGATCCTCGGCATCCAGCCCGGCCCGGCCGTCGGCAAGGCGTACAAGTTCCTGCTCGACCTGCGGCTCGACCGTGGTCCGATCGGCAAGGAGGCCGCGGCCGAGGCGCTCCGCGAGTGGGCTCGCGAACAGGGCTGAGATCCCCGCGCGGAGCCACTCCGGATGCGATCATTGGGCCGCATGGGCCCTGAGGAACTCCTCGCGTTCGACCGGGAGCACATCTGGCACCCGTACGCCCCCATGCCGGCGACGACGCCGGTGCACCCGGTCGTCGCGGCGCAGGGCGTACGCCTGACCCTCGCCGACGGCCGGGAGCTGGTCGACGGGATGTCGTCGTGGTGGGCGGCGATCCACGGGTACGCCCACCCCGTCCTCGACGCGGCCCTCACCCGGCAGCTCGCCGCGATGGCCCACGTGATGTTCGGCGGCCTCACCCACCCTCCGGCGGTACGCCTCGCGGAGCTGCTGGTCGACTGCACGCCGGAGCCGCTCACGAAGGTGTTCTTCGCCGACTCGGGATCGGTCTCCGTCGAGGTCGCGATCAAGATGGCCCTGCAGTACCAGCGGTCGCGGGGCCGTACGGGCAAGACCCGGCTGTGCACCGTGCGCGGCGGGTACCACGGCGACACCTTCGGCGCGATGGCGGTCTGCGACCCGGTCGGCGGCATGCACCACCTGTTCGCGGACCTGCTGCCCGCCCACGTCTTCGCCCCCATGCCCCCGGCCCCGTACGAGACCGCGTACGTGCCGACGTACGCGGCGGAGCTGGAGAGCGTCGTCGCCGCCCACGCCCACGAGCTGGCCGCCATCATCGTCGAACCGGTGGTCCAAGGGGCGGGCGGCATGCGGTTCTACGACCCGGCGTACGTCCGCCTGCTGCGGGAGCTCGCCGACCGGCACGACGTGCTGCTGATCCTCGATGAGATCGCCACCGGGTTCGGCCGGACCGGCACGCTGTTCGCCTGCGAACGGGCCGGGATCAGCCCGGACATCATGTGCGTGGGCAAGGCGCTCACCGGCGGCTACCTGACCATGGCCGCCACCCTGTGCACCGACCGGGTCGCCCGCGGCATCAGCGACGGCGAGGCCGGCGTGCTGATGCACGGCCCGACGTACATGGCCAACCCGCTCGCCTGCGCCGTCGCCATCGCGTCGATCGAACTGCTGCGCCAGCGCGACTGGCGGGCCGAGGTGGCCGGGATCGAGAAGCTGCTCACGGCCGGCCTGCAACCCGCCTGGGACCTGCCCGGGGTCGTCGACGTCCGGGTGCTCGGCGCGATCGGCGTGATCGAGCTGACCGACCCCGTCGACGTCGGCACCGTCCAGGACGCCGTCATGGCGCAGGGCGTGTGGCTGCGGCCCTTCCGCAACCTGATCTACACGATGCCACCGTACGTCTGCACCGCCGAGGACATCGACCGGATCACCCGGGCGATGCTCGCGGGAGCGCGAGCGGCGACCCGCTGATCACCGGCCGCGGAGGCCGGAAAGATCATCCGGGTGGCATAGCCGCGGCGGTCCGGAGGCGTCTCCAGGGTGACGCACTTCGGAGGTGACGATGGTTACCGTGACCGCCGCGGCCCCGAGAGGACCGCACCCCGACGCACCGGAAGCCGACCGGTCGGCTCCGCCGGAGGCCGACCGGCCCGGGATCTTCCGCGGCCTCCTCGGCCTGGTCGCGGCGGCCCTCGGCCGTGAACCGGACCTGCACTCCGGCGACGACGGGCACGCCCTCGACGAGGAGGAGGAACTGGACGCGTTCTGAGCGCCGATCTCCTCGATACCTGAGCGCCGATCTCCTCGATACCGATTTCGCCCGGCCAGGCATAGCCGCCGCGCCCCGCAGGCGTCTAAGGAGATCGACGTACTTCGGAGGTGACGATGGATGCCGCAGCGGAGCGACATTTCCACGAGTTCGTGGTGGCGCGGTCACCCGCGCTGATGCGCCTCGCCTATCTGCTCACCGGCGGTGACCAGCAGTCGGCCGAGGACCTGCTGCAGGTCGCGCTCGTGAAGACGGCCGCCCGCTGGCGCACGGTCGACGACCCCGACGCCTACGTGCGGCGCGTGATGTACCACCAGCAGGTCAGCTGGTGGCGGCTCCGATGGCGGCGCCGCGAGACGCAGGTGGCGCTCCCGCCGGAGACGGCGCGGGACGACGACACCGCCGCCGTCGACCTGAAACTCAGCGTACGGCGGGCGATGGCGCGGCTCACCGCCCGGCAGCGCGCGGTCCTCGTCCTGCGCTTCTTCGAGGACCTGTCCGAGTCGGAGGTGGCCCGGATCCTCGACTGCAGCGTCGGCACCGTACGCAGCACGACACACCGGTCCCTGGCCCGCCTACGGCAGCTCGCCCCCGAACTGGCCACGGTCGAAAGCATGACGGAGGTCCACCAGTGAAGCTCGAGACGCTGATCGGGCGATCCCTGACGGAATGGTCGGCCGATGCCACGGTGCCGGCCGGCCTGGCCGAGCGGGCGCTGCGCCGTCGCACCCGGCGGCGCGTCCGTACGGTCGCGCTGGCCACCGGCGCCGCGGCGCTCGTGGCGGTCGGGGCGGTCACGACCGGGGTCGAGCGGGGCCCGGCACCGCGACCCGCGACACGGCCGGTGGACACCAGCCTGCACGCCGACCCGGCGCACTCCCCGCCCGTACGGTTCGTCGCCGCCGGGCGGATCGCGATGTCCGCCTACTACGTGACGCACCGGACGGGGAACGGCCTCGCGGTCGCGTCGCAGCGCACGTGGTACCTGTACGACCCGGCGTCCGGCGGGTACCGGGAGACGCCATGGGCGTACCTGGCCGTCGCACCGGGTCTGCGGAAGGCGGCCGTGCTCGAAGGCCCGCTGCCGGCCGCGCGGGTCGGCCTGCTGGACACGCGCACGCGGAAGGTGACCCGCTGGATCCCGCTCGGCCGCCGCGCCGGCGGCCTGTCCTGGTCCGCGGACGGGCGGCGGCTTCTCGTGACGACGTACGCCCAGAGTCCGGACCTGCCCACCGGTCCGCGATCCAGTACCCGGACCGGCTTCTATGCCGTCGACGCGAAGACCGGCCATACAGGCTCCTTCCATCCTCTTCCGCCGGACGCGGACAATTTCAACGTCCGGCAGGATCTCGGCTGGAGCCGATCAGGCGCGTTGATCTGGTCGCCGACCGGCAGGGTACCCACCAGGACCTTCTACGACCTGCGGGGAAGGCCGCAGGCGGCCCCGCCGCACGAGGCGGACGGCGATCAGGCCGCGGGTCTGTCGCCGAACGGCCGGTACGTCGCCACCGGCAATCCCGGCACCGGCCCCGGCCCTCTCACCACCGTGAAGGACGCCGCGGCCGGGCGCACGGTCGGCGTCCAGCCCGTCGAGCAGTTGAGCGCGTGGGCCGACGACGGCCATCTGATCGCGGTGGCCTGCGAGCCGAAGGCATGCATGGGCAAGGGCGAGTTCTACAACCGGCTGGTCCTGGTGAGCGTCGACGGCAAGACGATCACGCCGCTCACCGGCTACCGCCACACGGACCGGGGGAGCTCCTGGACCCCGGTCTTCACCTCTCGCTGAGGACGGGCGTTGATCCCTGGCGAACGTTGCCGGTAGAGCGCGGTGTTCGCCAAGGATCAAGCACTCGCCGACCCGCTGGCGGAGGTGGCGACCTGCGCGGTGCCTCTCGCGGAGAGCCAGTAGATCAGGGCCGACAGGGCGTAGCCGACGCCGATGAGGGCGAGGACGCCGTAGGACTTGCCGTTGGCGGGCAGGAGGGCGGCGGCGACGGCGAAGCCGGCCACGTACATGCCGTTGAAGAGCATGTCGTAGAGGGCGAAGACCCGGCCGCGGAAGGCGTCGGCCACGGTCGTCTGGACGATCGTGTCCACGCAGAGCTTCACGCCCTGCGAGACCAGGCCGAGGACGAAGGAACCCACGATGAACGGCCCCGGCGAGAACGGCGCGGCGAGGATCACCTCGGCCACGGCGGCGAACGCGAGCTGGGCCGCGATCCACGCCTCCTTACGGATCCGCGCGGTGACGAGCGGGGTCGTCACGGCCGCCAGGAAGTAGCCGATCCCGGACACGACGAGAACGACCGCGAAGCCGCCGAGACCGGCCTCCGCGCTGCTCGCGAAGTAGTTACGGAACAGCAGCACCGTCATGATCGTGGTGATGCCGTACAGGAACCGGTGCGCGCCGATCGCGCCGAGCGCCGAAGCGGCCGGCCGCCGGTCCCATACGTGCCGGGCGCCCTCGACGAGGCCGTGCAGCACCTGTCCGAGCGCCTCACGGGTGTCCGCCCGCAGCTCGCTCCGGTCCGGGCCCAGGCGGTCGCGGCCCATGCGCCTGGCGGCCAGCGTGGTGGCGACGTAGAGGACGGCGGAGGCGAGGAGGACGGCGGCCGTGCCGGAGCGACCGGCGCCGAACAGGACGCGCAGGACGTACCCCACCCCGGCGCCGGCGAAGGTCATCATCGTCCCGGAGGTGACCGACACGGCGTTGGCGGTGATGAGCTCATCCGCCCCGACCACGCGGGGCAGCGCCGCCGACAGCGCGGACAGGAAGAAGCGGTTCACCGCGAACACGACGAGCGCGGCGAGGAAGAACGGGACGCCGTCCTCGCCGCGCGCCAGCAGCAGCGCGGTCACGGCGACGGCGACGGCCCGGATGAGCGGGGCGTGGACGAGGATCTGCCGGCGCCGCCACCGGTCGATGAAGACCCCGGCGAACGGGCCGAGCACGGAGTACGGCAGCAGCAGTACCGCGGCCGTGGCGGCGGCCTCCACGGCGGTGGCCTGCTGCTCGGGGGAGAACAGGACGTAGCCCGCGAGGCCCACCTGGAACACGCCGTCGGACAGTGCCGAGACGACGCGTGTCGTGAACAGACGGCGGAAGTCCTGACCCCGGATGACCAGGCGAAGGTCGGCGGCGTAGGACACCGCCCAAGCCTAGAACAGCCGAACGGCCGGCCGCCCCCGGGGGACGACCGGCCGTTCCGACCGCAGAGCTCCGTCAGTCGACGCGCACGCGCGGGTCGAGGAAGGAGTACCCGATGTCGACGATCAGGTTGGCGACGACCACGAACAGCGCCGTCAGCAGCGTCACGCCCAGGATGACCGGGGTGTCCCCCTTGACGATCGAGTTGTAGACGAGCTGGCCGATGCCCTGCAGACCGAACACCTTCTCGGTGACGATCGTCGAGCCGATCAACGCGCCGAGGTCGACGCCGAACTGGGTGATGACGGGCGTCAGCGCCGCCCGCAGCCCGTGGCGGTAGATCACCCGCCGTTCGGACAGGCCCTTGGCCCGCGCCGTCCGGATGTAGTCCTCACCGAGGACGTCCATCATCGAGCCGCGGGTCAGCCGGGTGTACGTCGCCACCAGCATGAACGCCAGCGCGACCCACGGCAGCACCATGCGCTGCAGGAACTGCTGCGGGTCGTCCAGCGGCGAGGTGTACTGGCCCGGCTGGAACCAGTGGATGCCCCAGTCGCCGAACTTGGTGAAGAACAGCAGGAGCGTCAGGAGCGCCATCAGGAACGGCGGGACCGACAGGCCGATCAGCACGAACACCGTGGACGCCCGGTCGAGGAAACTGCGGGCCCGGGTCGCGCTGAGCACGCCGGTGGTGACGCCGCCGACGAACCAGAGGACCGCCGCGCCGCCGACCAGCCAGAGGGTGGCCGGAAGACGGTCCGCGATGATCGACGAGACCTTCGCCTGGGTGACGTAGGAGTAACCCAGGTCACCGGTGAAGGTGTTCTTCAGGAAGTTCCAGTACTGGACCAGGAAGGGCTTGTCGAGCCCCAGGTTGTGCCGGATCAGTGCGACCGTCGCGGCGGACGCCCGCGGACCGGCGATCATCTTCTCCACCGGGGTCGGAGAGATGTGCAGCAGCCCGAAGACGGTGGTGGTGACCAGCCACAGGACGAGGATCCCGAACAGCAGCCGCCGAATGATGAATCGAAGCATCGTCAGGACCTACTTTCCGATGAGACGCTCGCTGCGCGGGTCGAACGCATCGCGGATGCCGTCTCCGAGCAGGTTGAACGCGAGGGTCGTCAGCAGCAGCAGCCCGCCCGGCACGAACAGGAGCCACAGCGAGCTCCGGTAATCCGCGTCGTTCAGCATGCTGCCCCAGCTGGGCATCGGCGGCTGGATGCCGACCCCGAGGAACGACAGCGTCGCCTCGAACACGATGGCCGTCGGGACGAGCAGCGACGCGAGCACCGTGACCGGCGCGACGAGGTTCGGCAGGATGTCGACGAACATGATCCGCAGCCGGCCGGCGCCCAGCGACCGGGCCGCCTCGATGAACTCCTTCTCCTTCAGCGAGATGACCTGGCCGCGCACGATGCGGGCCATGGCGGCGAAGGAGAAGAACGCGATCACGACGATCGTGATGGTGACGCTGAGCCAGGTGGAGTGCGGCTTGAACGTCGTGGCGATCACGATCGCGACCAGGAGGTACGGGAAGGACAGCACGACGTCCATGAGGCGGGCCAGCACGGTGTCGACGGCGCCGCCGATGTAACCGGCGAGCACGCCGACCGTGACCCCGATGAGGGTGGCCAGGATCGTCGCGGAGATGCCGACGAGCAGCGAGATCCGCGCGCCGTACGCGGCCCGGACGAGCACGTCGCGGCCGAGCGGGTCGGCACCGAGCCAGAAGTCCTTGCTCGGGCCCTTCGGCAGGCCCCAGGAGTCGCGGGCGAGGGTGGGGTACTGCGCGGCGTACGGGTGGTGCGTCCAGGAGGCGAACAGCGGAGCCGCGATCGCGAACACGATGATGAGGAGCAGCACGACCGCGGAGATGACCGCCACCTTGTCGTGCATCAGCCGGCTCATGGCGAGCTTGAACGGGCTGCGCCCCTGGATCTGCCGGCCGCTCGGTTCGACGTCGGCCGGAATGGCGTCGGCGCTGAGCTCGGTAAGACTCATTCGGACACCCCCAGAGTGGGCTCGGTGGACTCCTGGGCGATGCCGGCCTGCGCCTCGGCGAGGTTCTCACCGATCTGCACGGGGAAGTGGCACGCCGTCAGATGGTCGGCGATGTCGCCCTCGCGCGGGATCAGGGTCGGCTCCTCGGTGGAGCAGAGCGCCTGCGCCTTCGGGCAGCGCGGGTGGAACCGGCACGCGGGCGGCGGCTTGATCGGCGACGGCACGTCACCGGTCAGGATGATCCGCTCGCGCTTCTCCGCCTCGTCCGGGTCGGCGATGGACGCCGCCGACAGCAGGGCGTTGGTGTACGGGTGGCGGGGCTTGGCGTAGAGCTCCTCGGCCTCGGCGTTCTCGGAGATCTTGCCGAGGTACATGACCGCGACCCGGTCGGAGACGTACTCCACCACCGACAGGTCGTGCGCGATGAAGATGTAGGTGAGTCCGAGCTCGTCCTGCAGGTCCTTCAGGAGGTTGATCACCTGCGCCTGGATCGACACGTCCAGCGCCGAGACGGGCTCGTCGCAGACGATCAGCTTCGGCTTGAGCGCAAGGGCACGGGCGACGCCGATGCGCTGCCGCTGACCGCCGGAGAACTCCGCCGGGAACCGGTTGTAGTGCTCGGGGTTGAGACCCACGAGCTCCATCAGCTCCTGGACCCGCCGCTTGCGCTCCGCGCCGTCGGCGATCCCGTGGATGTCGAACGGGTCGCCGATGATCGACCCGACCCGGCGGCGCGGGTTCAGCGAGCCGTACGGGTCCTGGAAGATCATCTGAACGTCACGCCGGAACGCCTTGTCCGGCGTGGGGCCGACCTCCTTGCCCTCGAAGAGGATCCGCCCCTTCGTCAGCGGGTGCAGGCCGGTGATGCAGCGGGCCAGCGTCGACTTGCCGCAGCCGCTCTCCCCGACGATGCCGAGGGTCTCGCCGCGGCGTACCTCCAGGTCGACGCCGTCGACGGCGTGGACCCGCGCCACCTCGTGCTTGAAGATGATCCCCTGTTTGATGGGGAAGTGCTTGTAGGCGCCCTCGACCCTTACGAGGACGTCTCCGTTCGCGTCGGTCACGCGCCCTCCTTCTTCCGGCCCGCTGCCACGGCGCTCTCCCGCAACTGCTCCGCCTCGGGACTGAGGCCGAGCGCGTCCTTGGGGAGCCAGCACGCGGACCCGTGGCCCGCGGCCACCTCTCGCAACGGTGGCTCGTCGACCCGGCACGTGTCCATGACGTACGGGCAACGAGGATGGAACGCGCATCCCGAAGGCGGGTTGATGAGGCTCGGCGGCTGCCCCGCGATGGGGATCAACCGGCCGCCGCGGCCGCCGGCGCCGCTCGGGATCGACCGGAGCAGACCGGCGGTGTACGGGTGGTGGGACCGGTAGTACAGCGACCGCCGGTCGGTGTGCTCGACCGGCTTGCCGGCGTACATCACGAGAACGTCGTCGGCCAGGTCGGCGATCACACCGAGGTCGTGAGTGATCATGATGAGCGCCGTGTCGAACTCGCGCTGCAGGCGCAGCATCAGGTCCAGGATCTGGGCCTGCACGGTCGCGTCGAGGGCGGTCGTCGGCTCATCGGCGATGATGAGCTTCGGGTTCAGCGCGAGCGCCATGGCGATCATCGCACGCTGGCGCATACCGCCGGAGAACTGGTGGGGGAAGTCGTCCACCCGCCGGTCCGGCTGCGGGATGCCGACCATGCCGAGCAGTTCGATCGCGCGCTTGCGCGCGGCGGCCTTGGAGACGTCCGGCTCGTGGGTCCGGATCATCTCGATGATCTGCCAGCCCACCTTGTACAGCGGGTGCAGGCTGGACAGCGGATCCTGGAAGATCATGGAGATCTGCGGACCACGGATCCGGCGAAGCTGGTCGGGGGTCATCGAGAGCAGGTTCTGGCCTTCGAACAGGGCCTGGCCGCTGACCTTGGCACCCGGCGTGAGACCCATGAGGGTCTGGGTGCTGACGCTCTTGCCGGAGCCGGATTCACCGACGATGCCGAGCGTCTTGCCGCGGTCGATGCTGAAGGTCATTCCGCGAACCGCTTGTACGACGCCGTCCGAGGTGTTGAAGGAGACCTTTAGGTCTGTGACCTCGAGAAGGCTCATGTCCTCCCCTTCGAGAACTGAGTTAGGGGTTACGCGCCAGGGCGAGTTCCATCGAAGATTACCCAGAGTGAGTGCGTGATAGGGACATCGTCCCGGCATGATGACGGCCGGGCACGCCTCGTGCGGGGCGCACCCGGCCGTCTCATTGGGGTGTGGGTTACTTCTTGGCCAGCCAGACCAGGCTGTAGTCGTAGGTCTGGAAGGCGGGGAGGAACAGCGTGTTGTGGATCCGCGCCGACGTGTAGGTCGAGTACTTCTGCGTGATCAGCGGAACGATGGCGGCATCGTCCATGACCAGCTTGTTGACCTGCGCCCACGCCGTCTGGGCGTCGGCCTGGGTCTGCGCCTGGTTGGCCTGGTCGATCAGCTTGTTGACCTGGTCGTTGTTGTAACCGCCGTAGTCCGGGGAGTTCGGGCCGTACATGCGGCCGTCGAACAGCGGCTGCAGGCCGGAACGGCCGTTGTTGCCGTACCAGTCCGGACCCCAGCCCGGAGCGGCGATGTCCCACTTACCGGCCTTGGCGTCCGCCGGCGTGACCAGGGTGGTGCCGTAGAAGTTGCCGTTGGTGTCCGGCGACATCTGGACAGTGATCCCGCAGGCCTGCAGGTTCGCCTGGATCGACTGCGCGTTGCGCGGGTGGTTGCTGTTGGTCCGGTACGGGAACTTCAGCGTGAGGCCGTTCGCGTAGCCGGCCGCCGAGAGCATCTGCTTGCACTTGGCGGGGTCACCCGAGTCGTTGTTGGTCGGGTACGGGTTGTAGTTCGCGTCGTAGCCGACGTTGCCCGGGGCGACCGCGGAGCGGACCGGCTGGGCCACGTTGATGCCGCCGTAGTTCTTGGCGATCGCGACCTTGTCGATCGCGTACTCGATCGCCTGCCGCACCTCCTTCTTGCCCAGCGCGCCCTTGTTGTTGGGGCTCAGGGTGTTGAAGACGATGTACGGGTTGACGCCCGGGTTGTCCTGCAGGCTGAACCGCTTGTCCTTGGCCTGCGCCAGGCGCGGGATCGCGGAGGTCGGCACCGGCTGGTCCCACGCGAGGTCCGCCGTGCCCTGCTCCAGCTGCTGCTGCACCTGGTCCGGGGAGTCCTGGCCGAGGTCGACCTCGATGCGGTCGACGTACGCCTTGCGGAGCTTGTCGGAGGCGGCGTCCCAGTTGGCGTTGCGCTCCAGGATGAACTTCTTGTCGCTGTACGACGTCATCTGGTACGGGCCGTCGGAGATCGTGTGCTGCCGGAACTCCGGGCTGTCCGGGACGTAGTTGTCGTACTCCTTCGGCGCGGCCGAGGCGAACGACATGCCGATGATGTTCAGGAAGTCACCGGCCGGCTGCTTCAGCGTGACGACAAGGGTCTTGTCGTCCTTGGCGACGTAGCCGGAGATGTCGTGGCTCTCCTGGTAGTCGCCCATCGCCTTGGCGGACTTGGCGTCGACCTTGCCGTAGCCCTTGCAGAAGTCGGCCATGCCCACGATGAGGTCCGTGTAGTACGGCGCACCGGCGGGGCTCGCCGGGTTGCACGTCCGCTTCAGACCACGAACGAAGTCGGCGGCCGTGACCGGGCGAACCGGGTTGGAGTTCCACTTCAGACCGTCACGCAGCTTGATCGTGTAGGTCTTGCCGTCCGCGCTGATGCCGCCGTTCTCCTTGGTGGGGAGCTCGGCCGCGGCGTCCGGGTAGTTCGGGATGGTCTCGTTGAAGTTGTTCGAGGCCTTGTTCGTGAAGAGAGTGAGCGCCCAGTTGCGGGAGAAGCCCTGGTTGACCGTGCTGTAGGCGCTCGCGGGGTCGATGTGGTCCGGCACCGACGAGCCTGCGATCTTCAGCGTCCCGCCCTTTTGAGGCGTTCCTTCATCGGAGCTGCTGCCCTTCCCCCCGCCGCCACAGGCGGCGAGGGCGATGGCGAGCGTGCCGATGGCGGCCGCTGCCTTCAACCCCGTCTTCTCGACTGTCATGAACGCCCTCCATCCGGCCTTACGGCCGTGTTGCGCTAGGTGTGATGCTTTTGTTCGCAGGCATGCCGGGTTCTCGACACGTCCCCGTGGGAGAACACCTTCGTGTCCCGGTCGCTGTCCAGCTCAGATCGGTAAAGATTGGGACGAGTTACTTAACTGTGCAGTAGGTGAGACAACCTCGTGATGGACCCTCACTAGGTGTGATACGGGCGTTGCGGCACGTATCCCTTGTGCGTCACCTTCCCGCGCTCGTGACCCTCTTCCTTCTCCTTCGCCGGAGGCGACCCGAGCGGCCCTGGGCGGGGGCCGTCGTTCGCCTGCACGGCCCAGCGTCGCACCGGGGAGCAGTCCCCGGCATCTGACCGAGCCGACGTAACAGTATGTGCTTACCGTAACCGCGACGAAATCCGGGGTCCGGCTCTGAGCAGGCGAAAAGGTGAGGGGCCCGTGCGCCACGGCGCACGGGCCCCTCACCTGACACCCCCGGCTCACTACATCGCGTGAGCCCGGCGGTGGTTCTCGCTCAGCGCTCGTCGGCTCAGCGCTCGACCTCACCGCGGATGAAGGACTCCACGGCCTCGCGGGCCTGGTCGTCGCTGTACTGCACCGGCGGGGACTTCATGAAGTAGGAGCTCGCCGACAGGATCGGGCCGCCGATGCCACGGTCCTTGGCGATCTTGGCGGCGCGGACCGCGTCGATGATGACGCCCGCGGAGTTCGGGGAGTCCCAGACCTCGAGCTTGTACTCCAGGTTCAGCGGGGTGTCGCCGAAGGAGCGGCCCTCGAGGCGGACGTACGCCCACTTGCGGTCGTCGAGCCACGGCACGTGGTCGGACGGGCCGATGTGCACGTCGGCCTTGGCCATCTCGTGCGGGATCTGCGAGGTGACCGACTGGGTCTTGGAGATCTTCTTCGACTGGAGGCGCTTGCGCTCCAGCATGTTCATGAAGTCCATGTTGCCGCCGAAGTTGAGCTGGTACGTGCGCAGCAGCTCGACCCCGCGGTCCTCGAACAGCTTCGCCATCACGCGGTGGGTGATGGTGGCGCCGACCTGGGACTTGATGTCGTCACCGACGATCGGGACGCCGGCGTCGGTGAACTTCTTCGCCCACTCCGGGTCGCTGGCGATGAAGACCGGCAGCGCGTTGACGAAGGCCACACCGGCGTCGATGGCGCACTGCGCGTAGAAGCGGTCCGCCTCCTCCGAGCCCACCGGCAGGTAGGACACGAGAACGTCGGCCTGGGTGTCCTTGAGCACCTGGATGACGTCGACCGGCTGGTCGTCCGACTCCTCGATGATCTCGCGGTAGTACTCGCCGAGGCCGTCGAAGGTGTGGCCGCGCTGCACGGTGACGCCAGACGGCGGCACGTCGCAGATCTTGATGGTGTTGTTCTCGCTGGCGACGATCGCCTCGGAGAGGTCGCGGCCGACCTTCTTGGCGTCGACGTCGAAGGCGGCCACGAACTCCAGGTCGCCGACGTGGTAGTCGCCGAACTGGACGTGCATAAGACCAGGGACCCGAGTCTCGGGCGAGGCGTCCTTGTAGTACTCGACTCCCTGGACGAGCGAGCTCGCGCAGTTGCCGACACCGACGATGGCTACGCGCACTGAACCCATCCGGATGCTCCTTTGCTCTCTTGTGCGGGGGGACGCCTTGCGCCCTCAGCGGTTGTTCTCATCTGCTTGCTGCGCGCGTTCGCGGCCGATGAGCTCGTTGAGCCACCGGACCTCGCGCTCGACCGACTCCAACCCGTGCTGCTGGAGCTCGAGCGTGTAGTTGTCGACACGCTCCCGCGTACGGGCCAGTGCGACGCGCACGCTCTCCAGCCGCTCCTCGAGCCGGCTGCGCCGGCCTTCGAGGATCCGCAGCCGTACGTCGGCGCGGGTATGGGCGAAGAAGGCGAAATGTACTCCGAACCCCTCGTCCTCCCAGGACGCGGGCCCGGCCTCGGAGAGGAGCTCCTGTAGGCGCTCCTTCCCCTCGGCCGTGAGCTTGTAGACGATCTTCGAGCGCCGGGTGCCACCCGGACGCACCGCGGCGGGCTCCTCGTCGTCCTCCGTGATCAACCCCAGCTCGAGCAGCGCCTTGAGGCAGGGGTAGAGCGTGCCGTAGGAGAACGCGCGGAACATGCCGAGCAGGGTGTTGAGCCGCTTGCGCAGCTCGTACCCGTGCATGGGGGACTCGTGAAGCAGACCGAGAACGGCGAGTTCCAGTACGCCGGCCTTGCTCCTCATGATCCCTCCACTCCATCGCTCGACTCGATGTATCGCTCGAATGTATCGACTCGATACATCAGGAAGATACGGTCCCCCTCCGAACATGGTCAAGCGGGAGCGCGCGCCGACCCGGAAATTACGGCCGTGGTCAGGAAGAAAGCACCTAGAGTGTCCGAAATGTCACGAATGTAGGACTGTGGGTCGTCGTAGTCTGCTGACATGTGGTCCCAGCGACTGGTCGTCGACTACGGGCTCGCCCGGCGGGCCACGTTGGCCGAGCTGTCATCCGGTGGCCTGACCGTCGCGGACGCCTGCGACGCACACCCGTACCTCCTGCGGGCCGCGAAGTATCACGGCGAGCCCACCGACCAGCCCTGCCCTGTCTGCCGGAAGGAGCGGCTCACCCATGTCACCTACGTGTACGGGGACGAACTGGGCCGCTACGCCGGGCGGGTCAAGGCGACGGACGAGCTCCAGGAGATGGCCCGGGAATTCGGTGAATTCCGGGTGTATGTGGTTGAAGTATGCCAAAGTTGTGCCTGGAACCATCTGACGCTGTCGTACGTCCTTGGCTACGGAGAGAACGCTCCTGACCAGGGGCGGAGCGTCCGAGAGTAGCCGCGCGACAGCGTGGTGCACCCGGCAGGCGGTCCCCGCTCACTTGCCTACACAGTACTGTCGGACGGATTGAAAAGCCGTACCCCAGTGAACGAGGTCGCGTGAGTTACAGCAGCGATTACGGGCCAGAGTACGGTCGATCGGGGTCTGCCGGACCTGCCCCGACCCGGCCGCAGCCGCAGGTTGACGGGTCCAACCTCCCCGCGGTCCCCACCCGGCCACACCCCGGCGGCCCAGGCGGTCCCGGTCGTCCGGGCGGTCCCGGTGGCCCTGGAGGCTCAGGTGGCGGCGGCGGCCCGGGTCGTCGGCGTCCCGGCGACGGTGACGGCACGCGGCGCGGCTCCGGCAAGAAGGCGAAGCGGAAGGGCTGGCGCCGCCTTCTGTCGTGGAAGCTGTGGCTCGCCGTCTTCGGCATCGGCACGCTCGCGAGCATCTGCCTGGTCGGGGTCGCGTACGCGATGGTGAAGGTCCCCAAGGCGCCCAACGCGGACGTCATGAAGCAGGGCACCACCGTGTACTACCGCGACGGCAGCCGGATGGTGCAGATCGGCAGTTCACGGATCATCGAGCCGATCGACAAGATCAGTCCGAACATGCAGTGGGCCGCGATCGCGATCGAGGACCACAATTTCTACAACGAGTCGGCGATCTCGCCGAAGGGCATCGCGCGCGCGGTGTACAACAACGTCTCGGGCGGCAGCACCGAGGGCGGCTCGACGATCACCCAGCAGTACGTCAAGAACGCCTACCTGACCCAGCAGCGGACCTTCAGCCGTAAGTTCAAAGAGATCTTCATCGCCATCAAGGTCGGTAAGCAGGAGGACAAGAAGACCATCCTGCAGCACTACCTCAACACGATCTACTTCGGCTACGGCGCGAACGGCGTGGAGGCCGCCGCGCAGACTTACTTCGGTCCGAAGGTGCACGCCAGCGACCTCACCGTCCCGCAGGCGGCGGTGCTCGCGGCCAACATCAAGCAGCCTCAGTACTACGACCCGCGGAGCAAGGGCCAGCAGCACACCGACGCGGTGAACCGCTACAACCTCGTGCTCGACGCGATGCGCCGGATGGGCAAGCTGTCCGACGCGGACTACGCCAAGTTCAAGGACAAGCCGCCCCTGACCGTGAAGCAGAAGGACAGCGAGCTGTACCGCGGACAGCGCGGCTACATGATCCAGCGGGTCAAGAACGCGCTGCACGGGATGAACTTCACCGACGAGCAGATCAACAACGGCGGCCTCAAGGTCTACACGACCTGGGACAAGAACCTCCAGACGCAGGCGCAGAAGACGGTCGAGGCCGATCTGCGGGCCCATCGCATGCCGAGCGACACCAACGTCGGCCTGGTCACCGTCAATCCGATCAACGGGGAGATCCTCGCCGCCTACGGCGGTCGTGACTACCTGAAGCGCGCGGTGGACGACGTCTTCTACTCCACGGCGCAGGTGGGATCGTCGATCAAGCCGTTCGTCCTCGCGGCCGCCGAGAAAGAGGGCATCGGGCTGAAGAGCACGATGGACGCGACCGCCCCCGCGTACATCAACACGGACGGCGACCGCGTGTCCCCCTCCGACCCGAGCGGCCACCCTTTCACCAACGACGAGGGCAACCCCAGGCAACCGGTCGTCAACATGATCACCAGCCTGGCGCAGTCGTACAACACGATCTTCGTGCCGCTGGGGTACAAGGCCGGAACGCCGAACGTGGTGCAACTCGAGAAGGACGCAGGCCTGCCGGAGGAGGCTCTCAAGCGCGGTAACCCGGGTGAGGGTGGTTTCTTCCTGGGCCAGTCGGACATGCGCCCGCTCGACCTGATCACCGGGTTCGCCACGATCGCCAACGACGGCGAGTACGTCACCCCGCACAGCATCCGGAAGGTCATCGACAAGGACAACAAGGTCCACAAGCCGAGTAACGTCACCACCCGACGGGCCTTCAACGCGCAGATCGCGCATGACGTTCAGTACGCCATGCAGCAGGTCGTCAAGACCGGTACGGGGACCAGGGCTCAGCTGCTGAATCATGAGGTGGCCGGCAAGACCGGTACGACCAGCGCGAACAAGGCCGTCTGGTTCTCCGGTTTCACTCCCAAGGTCAGCGGCGCCAACGATCTGCAGTACGTCACGACGGTCGGCATGTGGCGCTTCCACGCGGCGAAGAAGCACCAGAAGGCGGAGTACCTGCCGCTGCAGAACATCGGCGACTACTCCCACATCAACGGTGGGGACCTGCCCGCGCAGATGTGGCACGACTTCATGACCAAGGCGCTGGAGGGCAAGTCGACCGAGCAGTTCCCGCCGCCCGCCTACTACGCCCCGGCCAAGGCGTACGCGACGGCGAGCCCGTCGACGACGCCGACGCCGACGATGACGCCGACCTGCCAGCCGGGCCAGAACCCGGTGACCGACGACTGCAAGCCGCGCAAGACGCCGAATCCGACCAGCACGGACCAGTGCACGCAGTTCCCGCAGCTCCCGCAGTGCAGGCACCACTCGCAGAGCCCGGATCCGACCAGCACCTGCAAGCCATGGGACATGAACTGCACGTCGCCCTCAACAAACCCAAGTGGCCCCGGTAAGCACGGCAACACCGCCCAGGACGTCCAGGGCCAGGCCGCCCGGCCGCTCAAGGATTAACCTGCTGGCATGCCGGAGTCACAGCTGATCGATGGGGCCGGGGGAGCCGCGAACTCCCCCGGCCCCGCCGGTGTCCGTACGGGCCTCCGGCAGGTGCTGCCGCTGCTCGTGTCCACCACCGCGGCCGTCTCGGTGCTGGGGTATCTCCAGAAGGTCCCCTGCAAGAACGTGGGCTTCGACTTCATCCCGACGGTGCGCAACGCCTGCTACACCGACATCTATCCGCTGTACTTCGGGCGGGGCCTGGCCGACGGGAAGGTCCCGTACCTCGACAAGATCCCCGAGCCGGTGGAGTACCCCGTGCTCACCGGCGGGTTCATGCAGGTCGCCGCGACGGCGGCGCGCTGGTTCGGCGGGGATGACGCCGTCTCGCGCGGCATGTGGTTCTTCAACCTGACCGCGGTGGTGCTCGTGCTGTGCGCGGTGGTCACCGTGCTGGCGACCGCGCTGGTCGCCGGCGGGCAGAGCCGCAGGGTCGGGCTCATGGTCGCCGCGTCGCCCGCGCTCCTCCTCACCGCGTACATCAACTGGGACCTGCTCGCCGTGGTCCTGTCCGCGCTGGCGCTGGCCGCCTGGGCGCGCCGGCGCCCCGGCGTCGCGGGCGTCCTGCTCGGCCTCGCGGTCGCGGCGAAGTTCTATCCCCTCGTCTTCCTCGGCCCGCTGTTCCTGCTGTGCCTGCGCGCGGGCCGGTGGCGGGAGTTCGGCCGGCTGCTGGCCGGCACGGTCGTCGCCTGGCTGGTCGTGAACGTGCCGATCATGCTGGCGGCGTGGGACAGCTGGGGCCGGTTCTACACGTTCAACCAGGAACGCCCGGTCGACTGGGGCTCGATCTTCTTCCTGACCGAGCGCAAGGGCCTGTCGTCGGTCGACAAGGTGTCGACGCTGAACCTCATGGGCGAGGCCGGCTTCGTGATCCTCGCCCTGGGCATCGCGTTCCTCGTGCTGCTCGCCCCGCGCCGGCCCCGGCTGCCGCAGGTGCTGTTCCTGACGCTCGCGGCGTTCCTGCTGACCAACAAGGTCTGGTCGCCGCAGTACGTCCTGTGGCTGCTGCCGCTGGTGGCGCTGGCCCGGCCGAAGCTCCCGGCCTTCCTGCTGTGGCAGGCGGGGGAGATCGTCTACTTCTTCGGCATCTGGTGGTACCTCATGGCCGGCGCCAAGCAGCATCCCGGCGTGGGGCTGTCCGCCACCCTGTCCGCGGTCCTGTCCGGGCACGCCCCGACGGCGGGCATCAGCGACGGCGTCTACTTCATCGCGCTGCTGGCCCGGTTCCTGACCGTCCTGCTGCTGGCGGTGCTCGTCGTGATCGACATCCTTGTGCCCCGGCTCGACACCGTACGGGCCGACGGCGCCGACGACCCGGCCGGCGGCGTCCTGGACGACGCCGAGGACCGCTTCGTCCTGATGCGCCGCCGGGTTCCCCGGCCCGCCTGAGCCATGGTCGAGGAAGGCCGCTCGGACGGCGTCGGCGTGGCGCGGCTCCGTACCGGCGACCGGCTCGCGCTGCGCGCCTGGTTCGGTACGCGGGCGGCCGTGCTGGGGATCTCGCTCCTCGCCTCGGCGTTGTGGTCGTACGGTGACCTGCACGACTCCTTCCTCGGCCGGTGGACCCAGTGGGACGTCGACCACTTCGTGGAGATCGCCCAGTACGGCTACCGGGGGAATCCCGCCCACCCGCCGGACGCCGGGCTGCCGGCCTTCTTCCCCGGCCTGCCGCTCGTGCTGCGGATCCTCCATCCGCTGATCCCGAACTGGGAACTGTCGGCGCTGCTGGTCAGCCTCGTCGCCGGCGCGGTGGCGTCGGTCGCGCTGGCCCGGCTCGGCGAGCAGGCCGTGACGGGCGCCGACGGGAGCGGGGTAGACGCCGGCGGGAGCGGGGCGCACGCCGGTCACTCCAGGCTCGGCGCGCACGCCGGATCGCCCCTGAGCGGCGCGGGGCCGCGCGCGGTGTTCGCGCTGCTCGTCAGCCCGTACGCCGTGTTCCTGTTCGCCGGTTACTCCGAGACCCTCTTCCTGGCGTTCGCGCTGCCGGCCTGGCTGCTGGCCAGGCAGCGGCGGTGGCCGGCCGCGGTCCTGTGCGCCGCGGGCGCGTCCTGCGTGCGGGTGACCGGGCTCTTCCTCGCCGCGGCGCTGATCGTGGAGTTCCTGACCGCCGACCGGCGATGGCGGTCGGCGCCGTGGTTGGCGGTGCCGTTCCTCCCGGTGCTGGGCTACGCCGCGTATCTCTGGCGTCGTACGGGCGACTGGTCGGCGTGGCAGCACGCGCAGGAGGCGGGCTGGGGACGCTCGACGGTGTGGCCGTGGACCTCCTTCGAGACGACGTGGCAGGCGGCCTTCGGCACGCACGACCAGTTCACGACGGCCTTCCGGGTGGAGCTGATCGCGGCCGCGGTCGGCGTCGCGCTGACCTGCTGGCTGTTGTGGCGGCGGCAGTGGGCGGAGAGCGTGTACGTCGGGCTGCCGCTGATCTCGCTGCTGACCTCGGCGTACTACCTGTCGATCGGCCGGGCGACGCTGCTGTGGTGGCCGCTGTGGCTGGCGGTCGGGCGGTGCCGGCGTCCGGCGTACGTGATCCTGATCGTCGTCTTCCTGCCGCTGATGACGGCCGAGGTGGTGACCTACAACTCCGGAGGCTGGGCGGGCTGACGCCGGACGGGTGTACGGAGGACCATCGAAGGTAGGTACAGCGAGCGGCAGACCGCCGGACCTTCGAACGCTGCGAACGGGTGAGTGATGATCGCGGAGCTCCTGACCGGACGCCGGCCACCGGGCGTGTACACCTGGCCCGTCGACCGGAAGGAGGCCGCCCGTGGCGCCGCCGAGGCCGAACGCGCCGGTCGGCGGGTCTTCTGGCTCGACGTCCACGATGTGCGGGACAAGCGGGCGCTCCTCGAGCGGTGCGCCGAGGAGTTCCTCCTGCCGTCGTACTTCGGGCACAACTGGGATGCCCTCCAGGACGGCCTACGGGACCTGTCCTGGGCGCCGGCGAACTGCGGCTACCTGGTGATGTACGACCACTGGCGGGAGCTGGCGGGCGCCGACCCGGCGGTCCACCAGACGCTACTGGAGGTCTTCACCGCCGCCGTCGAGCACTGGCGGCACACCGCGACGCCGTTGGCGGTCCTCATCCTGGTGACGGAGGAGGACCGGGAAGGCGCCCCGGTCGGGCTCCCCGACGCCTGAGCCGCGCTCCGATTGTCCACAGCCTGTGGACAATCGGCCGCTCGGCGTCCGGCGAATCAGGGGCCCACCATGGCGCGACGTCGTCCACAGCCTGTGGATAACTCCCGTGCCCGGTAGGACGGGATGCGGGTCAGAGGTGCTCGCGGAGCCAGGCGATGTCGGCGGCCTGCCCGTCGCCGGGCGTCTCCACGACCACCGGCGCCCCGGCCGCCCGTACGACGGCCAGGATCAGCTCCGGGTCGATCCGGCCGTCGCCGAGGTTGGCGTGCCGGTCGGCGCCGGAGCCGAACGCGTCACGGCTGTCGTTGCAGTGGACCAGGTCGATCCGGCCGGTGATGGCCTTGACGCGCTCGACCACGTCGACCAGGTCCTCACCCGCCGCGTGCGCGTGGCAGGTGTCCAGGCAGAACCCGACGTCGAAGCCGTCGAGGGCCTCCCACAGCCGGGCGATCCGGTCCAGCTTGCGGGCCATGGCGTTGTCCCCGCCCGCGGTGTTCTCGATGAGGACGGGGATCGGGAGGTCCTCCATCCGCTCGAAGACCTTGCGCCAGTTGTCGAAGCCGCTCTGCGGGTCGTCGTTCTTCAGCACGTGCCCGCCATGCACGATCAGACCCTTCGCGCCGATCTTCGCGGCGGCCTCGAGCTGCTGGGTGAGGATCTTGCGGCTCGGGATCCGGATGCGGTTGTTGGACGACGCGACGTTCACGATGTACGGCGCGTGGATGAACACGTCGACGTCGGAGTCGCGGATCGCCTCGTACCCCTCGGGCAGGACGGGGGCCTTCCAGCCCTGCGGGTCTCCGAGGAAGAACTGGACCACCTCGGCCTTCTTCGCGGCCGCGGCGGCGAGCGGGTCCGTTCGGTCGACGTGGGCTCCGATTCGCAGCATGGCGACGAGCCTACGCGCGCGGTCCGACCAGAACGGCGACCGACGAGAATCCACCGCCACGGATCGGCCGCTCCGGTTCCTCCGACCGCTTCGGCCGGTCAGACCGTGAAGCCGCCATGCGACAGACCCAGGCCGAGGCCGACGAAGGCCATGCCGATGCCCAGGACGTTCAGCCAGCGCTCGACCGTGGTCGCGGAGACCAACTGGGAGTACAGGCCGAAGAGGAACGTCACGAATCCCAGGCACACGGCGACGAAGTGCGTCGTGTGGACGGCCCCGAGGACGAAGGTCGCGAGGCCGGCCGCCACGGTGACGAGCGCGAGGGAGTTCTCCAAGGGGTGGGCCTGCCGTTCCAGCAGACGTCGCGGGATGGCCAGTGGTGACATAACGATTCGTCACCTCCTCCACGGGGTGGTGTCCTCCCAGAGTCGTTCCCTGTCGCCGGGCAGGTCAAGACCCTGATCGGGGGGTACGGGGCGACGAGCGTTCTGTCGGCCCCCAGGGGTATTGTCGAACGTGGTTTCGAATGGAGGATGCCATGACGATGATCACTCGTGACCTGGCCGCCATCGACGACACGGAGCTCATCGAGGAGTTGTCCATGCTGACGACCCAGACGGCCCGCATGCGGTCGCGGATGGCCGACATCATGTCCGAGCTGGACCGGCGCCGGGGCCGCTAGCGCGGGTCCCGGTCCACGGCTTCCGGCCGATTGAGCTGCCGGTTGTTGATAGCCTTTGTCGGTCCCGCGCATCCGAGACGCGGGGCGACGCAAGAGCCCTCCTGTCACGGAGAGACCGTGACCGCACCAGTCCAAAGGAGGTTGGGACCAGCATGCGTCGTTACGAAGTGATGGTCATCCTCGACCCGAACACCGAGGAGCGCACGGTCCAGCCGTCGCTCGACCAGTTCCTCACCGTGGTGAAGGACGGCGGTGGCAGCGTGGAGAAGGTCGACGTCTGGGGCCGCCGGCGCCTGTCGTACGACATCGCCAAGAAGTCCGAAGGCATCTACGCGGTCATCGACCTGACGGCCACGCCCGCCACGGTCAAAGAGCTCGACCGGCAGCTGAACCTGCAGGAGTCCATCCTGCGCACCAAGGTCATCCGCCCCGAGGCCCACTGACCGTTCCCCGGTCAGCCCACGACACGCACCGATCTGTAACCGGAGAGCCGCATGGCAGCAGGCGACACCCAGATCACGATCGTCGGCAACCTGGTCGCCGATCCCGAACTGCGCTTCACCCCGAACGGGCAGCCGGTCGCGACCTTCCGCGTGGCCTCCACCCCCCGCTTCCGTGACCAGCAGTCCGGCGAGTGGAAGGACGGCGAGAGCCTCTTCCTCACCTGCAACGTCTGGCGGCAGGCGGCGGAGAACGTCGCCGAGAGCCTCCAGCGCGGCATGCGGGTCATCGTCCAGGGCCGCCTGAAGCAGCGGTCGTACGAGACCCGCGAGGGTGAGAAGCGCACCGTCTTCGAGCTCGAGGCCGACGAGGTCGGCCCGTCGCTGAAGAACGCCACCGCGAAGGTGAACAAGTCGCAGCGCCAGGGCGGCGGCGGCGGTGGCGGCGGCTTCGGCGGTGGCGGAGGCGGCGGCTACGGCGGCGGTGGCGGCGGTGGCCAGGGCGGCTACGGCGGCGGCCAGGGCGGCGGCGGCTTCGGTGGCGGTCAGGGCGGATCGGGCGGCGGAGGCGGCGGCTTCGGCGGCGGCAACGCGCCGGCCGACGACCCCTGGGCGACCGGGGGCGGCGGCTTCTCCGACGACCCGCCGTTCTAAGCCCGTACGGGCATCACTCATCATCCGACCGACCATTCCCGCGTGAGCGGGGCTCTCTTCTAAGGAGCACCACGATGGCGAAACCGGCACCACGCAAGCCGAAGAAGAAGGTTTGCCTGTTCTGCCAGGAGAAGCTCTCCTACGTCGACTACAAGGACACGGCGCTGCTGCGCAAGTTCATCTCCGACCGCGGCAAGATCCGCGCGCGCCGGGTGACGGGCAACTGCACCCAGCACCAGCGTGACGTCGCCACCGCGATCAAGAACGCGCGTGAGATGGCGCTGCTGCCGTACACCAGCACGGCCCGCTGAGAAAGGAGTCACTCGTCATGAAGCTCATCCTGACTCAGCAGGTCGCCGGTCTCGGCGCTCCCGGCGAGGTCGTCGAGGTCAAGGACGGCTACGGCCGTAACTACCTGATCCCGCGCGGCTTCGGGATCCAGTGGACGCGCGGCGCGGAGAAGCAGATCGACTCGATCCGCAAGGCCCGCGCGGCCCGTGAGATCGCCAGCGTCGACCAGGCGGAGGCCATCCGCACCGACCTGCAGAAGCTCAAGGTCCGGCTGCGGACGCGCGCCGGTGAGAGCGGTCGGCTGTTCGGCGCTGTGACCCCGGCCGACATCGCCGGTGCCGTCAAGGCGTCCGGTGGCCCGGAGCTGGACAAGCGCCGCATCGAGGTGAAGAACCCGATCAAGACGGTCGGCTCTCACGAGGTGGCGGTGCGCCTCCACCCCGAGGTGAGCGCCAAGATCTCCCTTGAGGTTCTCGCCGGCTGACGTTGCTTCAGCGCAGGTGAAGGGCCGGGTCCGATGGGGCCCGGCCCTTCGCCGTATCCGGGCGTGTCAGGTGGCGTTCCACGTGAAACACCCAATCCGGCCTCCTCGCATTCCGCGTCGCGATCACTACGCTTAGCGATCAGTCGTCCACGGGGGGTGGCCGCGATCGTGCGTGAGGGGACGCTGCGCCGGGATGTGCTGCGGGGGATGCTGGGCATCGTGGCCGCCGATGTCATGATGGCCGGCGGGATGATGTGGGCGAACGCCGACGTGACACCGAAGGTGTACACGCGCAGAGAGTGGGGGGCGGTGCCGCCGAGGCGGCCACCGCGGGTGCTGGACCGCGCGCCGGACCACATCATCGTGCACCACACCGCCTCGCCCAATGCTTCTGATCTGTCCCGTTCGCACGCGTTCGAGCTCTCCCGGCAGATCCAGCGCTACCACATGAAGAGCCAGGGCTGGGACGACATCGGAGAGCAGCTGACGATCAGCCGTGGCGGTCACGTCATGGAGGGACGGGCGGGCTCCCTGCCGACCATCCAGCAGGGCCGGCTCGTCGTCGGCGCCCAGTCGCTGCACCACAACGACCACACGATCGGCATCGAGAACGAGGGCACGTACGAGAAGGAGGACGTGCCCGGCCGGTTGTGGGACGCGCTGGTCGGCGTCTGCTTCTGGCTGTGCACGGCCTACCGGCTCGATCCGTCCGTGGCGATCATCGGTCACCGCGACTACAACGACACGGACTGCCCGGGGGACGTGCTCTACCGCCGGCTGCCACGCCTGCGCGCGGAGGTGGCGCGGGCCCTGGACGACGCCGCGTCGCACGCCGACCCGCCGCACGGCGACCCGCCGCACGGCGACCCACCGCACGCCGACCCGCCGTCCGACGCACGACGTCGCCTGACGTCCCGCCACCAGCGCCGGCTGCACGGCCACGAGAAGTAGACCCTCCGGCCGCCGGCGACCGGCGCCAGGACGCCCGGGGCGGTGTCTCCGCCTGCGGGTGCTCCGGGCGAGGCCTCCGTGTGTGGGCCGGCGTGACGCGTCTGCGGGTGGGGTTTCCATGGTGGGCGTCCCCGTGTGGGGCGCCCGGCGTAAGGCCTCCGCGCGCGGACGCCGGGACGGGCGACGTCCGCACGCGGGCGTCGTTCAGGACTCCAGGGTCGAGTAGCAGGCGCGGCGGCGGGCGAGTTCGGGATCGAGGCCCTCGACGAGGGCCCAGATGCCGGCCACCCGCTCCGCCCAGGCGTCCGGCGGAAGGCCGCCGAGGCCTTCGGCGGCCAGGTCGTCGATCGCTCGGGTGAGGTGAGCCAGACGCTCCCCTTGTGTAGAACACATGTTCGAAGTCTAGCGCCCCGGGCCGACACGGGAGCGGATTTCCGCCGTACTTCGTCACGCGCGCGGCGCGCCGAACCACCGGGTGCAAGCCTCCCGCAGGCCACCGACATCCTCACCGGCCCAGGCCACGTACCCGTCCGGGCGTACGAGCACGGCGGCGGCCGGAGCGTCGTCCGTCCGCGCCGTCACCGCCTCGACGCGACCGGCCCACGGCCGTACCGCGTCCCGTACGCCGGGCCGGTCGTCGAGATCGAGCAGCAGCGCGCGCCCGCTCCGCGCCAGCCGGGCCACGCTCGTCGCCGTACCGGAGACGGTCAGGGCCAGGTCGGGGCAGTACCGGCCCGCGAGCGGGTGGTCGGCGGCCACGTCGTACCGCAGGTCGAGATCGGCCATGAGGTCGGTGAGGAGGCGGTTGGCCTCCTCGGTCGACGCGAGGGCGGTGAAGACGTCGCGCAGCGCGTCGACACGCGGGCCGGGGGCCGGCAGGAGGACTAGCCGCGTACGGCGCCCGCGACCGACCACGCGTCGGTACGGGCCCGCAGGCCCAGCGTGACCAGCCGGGCGGCCATCCACACGCCCATCGCCAGCCAGAGCGACACCAGGCCGCCGCCCAGCGCGTACGCGAGCCAGGCCACCGGCAGGAACGCCGCGGTCTGGAGCACGCCCGCCACCGCCAGGTACGCCATGTCGCCCGCGCCGATGAGCACGCCGTCGAGCACGAAGACCACCCCCGCGATCGGCTGCAACAAAGCGACGATCACCAGCGCGCCGAGCAACTGGGATCGTACGGCGGCGTCGGCCGTGAACGCGTCCGGCAGCCAGGGGCGTACCGCGAACAGCAGGAGCGCGAACACCACACCGCAGGCGACGCCCCACGCGACCATCCGGCGGGTCGCGGCGCGCGCGGCCGCGACGTCGCCCGCGCCGAGCTGGCGCCCGGTGATGGCCTGCCCGGCGATCGCGATGGCGTCGAGGGCGAACGCCGTCAGCGTCCAGACGTTCGCCGCGATCTGGTGCGCGGCGATCTGCGGGTCCCCGAGGCGGGCGGCGACCATCGTGGCGACGACGAGGACGACGCGCAGGCTGAGCGTACGGATCAGCAGGCCGACACCGGCCGTCGCCGACGCCCGCAGCCCGCCGAGGTCCGGGCGGAGCGGCGCGCCGTACGTCCGCGCGCCGCGCAGGACCATGACGACATAGGCGGCGGCGCCGCCGGTCTGCGCCAGGACCGTGCCCCACGCCGAGCCCGCGATGCCCGCCCCGAGCACCAGGACGAACAGCGCGTTCAGCCCGGCGTTGACGACGAACATCCCCACCGAGACGACCAGCGGCGTCCTCGTGTCCTGCATCCCGCGCAGCACCCCGGTGCCGGCCAGCACGATCAGCATGCCCGGGACGCCGAGGAGGCTGATGTGCACGTACGTCTCCGCCTGCGGCGCGACGACCGCCGACGCGCCCAACGCGCGGACCACCACGGGGACGAGGGGCCGCCCGACGACGATCAGGGCGATCCCGATGAGGGCGGCGAGCCAGATGCCGTCGACGCCCTGCCGTACGGCGGCGCGGTGGTTGCCGGCGCCCACCTGGCGGGAGACGGACGCGGTCGTGCCGTACGCGAGGAAGACGCACAGGTTCACCAGCGTGTTGAGGATCTGCCCGGCGACCCCGAGCGCGCCGAGGGAGACCGTCCCCAGATGACCGACGATCGCCGAGTCGGTGAGGAGGAACAGCGGCTCGGCGACGAGCGCGCCGAACGCGGGGATCGCGAGGCGGAGGATCTCCCGGTCATGGGGGTGCCGGAACGTCATGATGTGCCACTGTAACCGGCAAACGGGACTTAACGCTTACCTGCTCCTGTGGGCGACCCTGTGGATGACCGTCGTCCGAACTTTCTCGCGCCCACAGGTGGTGGACGAAGTATCCCCAGGTCAGCGCACTGATTTGGATGGCCGATCCGAGTATCCACAAGTTATCCACAGGAGATGTGCACAGCCGGATCGGCGTGTATGCACAGGTGGTCCACAGTGCCCTCCACAGATCATTTTGCCTTCCCTCCCCGACCGGCCGCAGACTGTCAGACCTGTGGGATAGACGTGGAAGACGTGAGCGACTGAGACCGTTGGGGGTGTCGGAATGAGCGTCACCGATATGCCCTCACACGAGCAGGAGTTCGAGCGCACCCCGCCGCACGACCTGGCCGCCGAGCAGTGCGTCCTGGGCAGCATGCTGCTGTCCCAGACGGCGATCGCCGAGGTCATCGAGATGGTCCAGAGCCGCGACTTCTACCGGCCGGCGCACCAGACCGTCTTCGATCGGATCCTCGACCTGTACGGCCGGGGCGACCCGGTCGACGCCATCACCGTCAAGGACGAGCTGCTCAAGCGCGGCGAGCTCAGCCGCATCGGCGATGCGCCGTACCTCCACACCCTGGTCGCCTCGGTGCCCACCGCGGCCAACGCCGGCTACTACGCCAAGATCGTGCAGGAGAAGGCCGTCCTGCGGCGGCTCGTCGAGGTCGGCACCCGTATCGCCCAGCTCGGCTACAGCACCGACGGCGCCGACGCCGACGCCCTCCTCGACCGGGCCCAGGCCGAGGTCTACGCCATCGCCGACAAGCGTTCCGGCGAGGACTACGCGCCGCTCAGCGACATCATGCCCGGCGCCCTGGACGAGATCGAGGCGATCGGCAGCCGCGGCGGCCAGATGGTCGGCGTCCCCACCGGCTTCACCGACCTCGACGCCCTCACCAACGGCCTCCATTCCGGGCAAATGATTATCATCGCCGCTCGCCCAGCCATTGGCAAAAGTACGCTCGCTCTAGATTTGGCCCGAGCTGCGGCAATTAAGCACCAATTGGCGACCGTGGTGTTCTCGCTGGAGATGGGGCGCAACGAGATCACGATGCGTCTCCTCTCGGCCGAGGCGCGGGTCGCGCTGCACGCCATGCGGTCCGGCTCCATGAACGACGAGGACTGGACGCGCCTGGCCCGGCGGATGAGCGAGGTCGCCGAGGCGCCGCTGTTCATCGACGACTCGCCGAACATGTCGATGATGGAGATCCGCGCCAAGTGCCGGCGGCTGAAGCAGCAGCACGACCTGCGTCTGGTCATCATCGACTACCTCCAGCTCATGCAGTCCGGCAAGCGGGTGGAGAGCCGCCAGGTCGAGGTCTCGGAGTTCTCCCGGTCGCTCAAGCTTCTCGCCAAGGAGCTCGAGGTTCCGGTCATCGCGCTCTCCCAGCTCAACCGTGGCCCAGAGCAGCGAACCGACAAGAAGCCCATGGTGTCCGACCTGCGCGAAAGTGGGTCGATCGAGCAGGACGCGGACATGGTCATCCTGCTGCACCGTGAGGACGCCTACGAGAAGGAGTCCCCACGGGCCGGCGAGGCGGACCTGATCGTGGCCAAGCACCGTAACGGCCCCACCGCCACCGTGACCGTCGCCTTCCAGGGCCACTACAGCCGCTTCGTCGACATGGCCCACTGAGCCGGGCGACTGTTGTAGCGTTTCAATTTTGGTGTCGTAATTTCAAAACCCGAGCTCTACGCGGCCCTGGCCTGAGCCCCCTGCAGGACGGCCTGCGCACCGCCCTGCACAGCGACTGACCTCCTCCAGAGCCGCAATGGCCGGATGGGGGCGGGCCCCCATCCGGCCTTCGTGCGGGGTCAGCCGGTGTGGCGGGTCTGGTCGGGGACGTTGAAGCCGTTGACGCGGACGTCGGGCTTGGCGGGCGTGGCGGAGTAGCGGGCGGTGATGGTCTGCTGCTCGCCGGGCCAGAGCGTGACGTCGTTGTCGCTCCAACGGATCGGCAGCACCTGCTTGCCGCCGGCGAACAGGTCGGCCCGGGTGAACAGGGCCGGGGTGCCGCCGTGGCCGACGTTGCGGACGGTCACGCTCGTCACCATCTCGCGGCCCTCGCGGCGGGTCGTCGCGCTGACCCGGATGTCGGCGGGCTTGAGGGCGCGCAGGCCGGTCAGGTCGGCGTAGCCGTCCTTCTGGAAGACCGCGAACCCGTTGGACGGGGTGTACTGGCCGGGCGCGTGCGTCTTCGGCCAGTCGACCTGGTCGGCCTTGGTGGACAGCCAGTACACGTTGCGGCTGACGACCTCGGACCCGCGGGTGAGGGTGAGCTTCTCGAAGTAGGTCTTCGAGGTCCCGGCCGGGACCTTCGGGTGCAGGACGGTCCGCACGTCCTGGCTGCCCAGCGCCCCGACGGGCGCGGTGGCGGTGGCGCGGACCTTGCCGTCGAGGTCGATGATCTGCGCGGTGGCGCGCAGGCCGTCCTGGCGGGCGCCGGTCAGGTTGGCGACCTTGATGGAGCCGTCGTCGTAGGAGTACATGACGTGCACCGGCTCGTTGGCCTTCTTCGCGCCGAAGTAGACGCCCGGCTGGTCGAAGTCGGAGCCGTACATGCTCCACTGGAGCGACGGCCACGCCTTGTTCAGCATCCAGTAGATGATCCCGGTGCTGGGGTTCGCCTTGTCGGTGGAGTTGCCGATGTACGACTCGAACTGCGCGCGGGTGACCTCGTACTCACCGATCTGGACGGTCTTCTGGTACGAGCCGGCGTCCTTCCAGGGGCCGTACCGGTGCCACAGCGGGGTGTTGTAGACGCCCATCCGGGACAGGCGCGTGTAGTCGGCGTAGAAGAAGGTGTGGTACATGTCCTGGCCGGCGGTCTGGCCCTGTGCGGTCGCCGGGTCCCAGATCTTCTTCTGCTCGTCCGAGGTGAGGAAGCGGTTCAGCGAGTCCTGCGTCGGGATGGTGTTCCCCGTGCTGACCTCGGTGTCGAACCCCCAGGCGCTGCCGGTCATGCTGAGCGTCGGGTCGTTGGTGTTGACGGTCTCCCGCCTGTTGTTCCACAGGGCGCCCGGCGGGAAGTAGTTGTAGCCGCCCTCCTTGGTGCCGGCCGGCCCGAGCTTGGGCGACGACTTGTACTCCGCCGCGGCGACCTGTGGGAGGCGGAAGTCGGCCTGCTCGAACGCCTTCAGGAAGAGGGCCTCCTTCTCTGGGTCGGGCGCGTCGTCGCTGCCCTGGAAGAAGGTGAAGACGCTCGGGTGGTCGCGGAGCCGCTCCGCCATCGTGCCCGCCTGGTTGGACGCGTTGGCCTTCACGTCGTCCGACCAGGTCGACGACTTGCTCTCCCAGAGGGCGCAGCACTGCCAGCCCGGCATGGCGAGGACGCCCGCCCGGTCGAGCTGGGCGAACATGTCGTCGGGCGGGAAGTTGCCCTCGAACCGGACCGCGTTCAGACCCATGTTGCGGATGTAGGAGATCTGGTCGGAGACGTTGGACGGGGAGTAGCGCAGGAACAGGTCCGGCGACCATCCGGCGCCGCGGATGACCAGCGGCTTGCCGTTGACGATGAACTGCCGGTAGCCGTCCTTGCCGTGGGTCTTGCCGGGGACGGGCTTGGTGAGCCGCGACGTAACCGTCCGGATGCCGAAGTCCTCGGCGGCGGCGCTGGACACCGTTCCGCCCACGGACGCGTCCAGCGCGAGGTGGTAGAGCGGCTGGTCGCCCATCTGGTAGGGCCACCACACGGCCGGGTGCTCCAGGTGCAGGCCGGGGCAGTCCGCCTTGGTGATGGCAACGGTGCGGGTCGCGTGCGCGGGCACCGTGACCGTGGCCTCGCAGGCGACGCGGGTGGAGCCGTGCGTCACCGTGCCGGACACGACCACCCGCTGCGCCGACCCGGTGTTGTTGCGCACGTCGGCCTTGACGGTCAGGTCGGCGCTGGACAGGTCGGGGGCGTCGTCCTGCAGGACGTGCGCGTTGCGGACCGAGACCGGGCCCTCCTGGACGATCTGCGGCGCGTAGTGCAGCCCGGTGTTCTGGTCAGGTGCCATGGGGTTCCAGTCGACCTGGTTTTGGGTCAGGTACCGCATGGGCGTGTCGAACTTGGTGATGTCGGCGTCGTTGCGGGAGACGTCGAGCGCGATGGCGTTCGCCCCGTCCCGGACGTAGGGCGTGATGTCGTATTCCAGCCGGGCGTACGAGCCCTGGAGCTGCGCGCCTCCGGCGATCTCCTTCCCGTTGATCCAGAGGTCGGCCTTCCCGGAGACGCCGTGCAACACCAGGAACGTGCGGCCGCCTTTCCGGGGGTGGACAGTGAGTTGCTCGCGGTACCACCAGTTCACGTCGAACTGCTTGGCCGGGACCTTCGCCATGTTGTCGTTGTGGAAGATGTTCGGGTACCGGCCGTTCTCCAGCAGGCCCGCCATCAGCGTCTCGGGCCGGGACAGCGGCAGCCAGCCCTTCGTCGAATAGTCCGGCTTGGAGATCTCGGCGCCGGTGTCGCGGGTGTCGGCGGACGACCGGATCGCCCAGCCGGAGGTCAGTTCCGTGGTCCCGGAGGACCGGATCCTCTGCACGGCGGGCCGGCGCCCGGCGAAGGCGTGGGCCGGCATCGCGGGGGCCAACGTCCCGGCGAGGGCGAGCGCGGCGCACAGCGCCGTGGTTCGAGTCCTGGACCCGCTCATGTGTCACTCCTTCGTGCGGCCGGGCCGGGCGCTTCCCGGCGGCTGATGCCATCAATGCTCGGGCCGGGGGCATCCGCCGGGCAGTAGGGCCAGGACGTCAATGGGGGTGGTGCCAAGCCCACTTCGCGGTGAGGGCGGTGGCGTCCAGGAGCCGCCTGGTCTCGGGGTGGCCCGCGTCGTGGACTGGCCCCTGCGCTCCCTCCGGGGAGCGGGAACGATCCGTCCTCGGCCGACGTGGCCGTGGTCAGCCGACGGAGAGGGCGACGTTGATGATCACCCCGATGACGATGACGATGAGCAGGATCCAGGGCCATACCCGGCGTTCCTTGGGCGGCGTCCACCCGGTGCGGTCGGAGCGGCCGTCCGTGTGCTTTCCTTCGTTCACAGTGACTCCTTCGGGTGGGATCGCAGGGCGATTCGGGCCGGGACGAGGATGGAGAGGGTTCCGAGCAGGGACGCACCGCCCGTGATCGCCACGTACAGCAACGGCGGCAGGTAGGGCATGGGGTTGCCGGTGAGGCCGTAGCCGATCGTGGCCAGGGGCAGCAGTGGCACGGCGGTCCCGATGGCGACGGCGATCACGGCGACCAGCACGGCTTCGGCGCGCATCATTCGCATGATCTGGCGGTGGGTGGCGCCGACGAGGCGGAGTAGGGCGAACTCGCGGGTTCGTTCGGTGACGGACAGGACGAGGGCGTTCGCGACGGCCACGGCGATGTAGCCGAAGATCATCAGGAGCGGCAGGGCGCTGGTGAGGATGGCGCCGTTCTGTTGTGATCGCTGCGCCGCCGCGATGCCGTCGCGGTCGTGGACGGTGAGGCCGGGGTAGCGTCGTTCGAGTTCGCCGAGTGAGGTGCCGGGGCGGGCGCGGACGAGGATCGTCTCGTCGATTCGGCGGGTGGTGTGGGGCAGCAGGTCCGGATGGGGCAGTGTGATGTCGCCGAAGCCCGCTCCGCGGCGGTAGACGGCGATGACGCGTGGGGTGACGGGCGTGCCGTCGCCGAGGTAGAGCCGGACGGTGGAACCGACGCGGGCGCCGAGAGTGCCCGCGGCGGCTCGGCTGATCGCGACCGTTCCGCCGGCGAGGTCACCGATGTTCCCGGACTGCACCCCGAGGTCGAGTGTGCGGTCGAGCCCACGCGGATCGATGCCCTGTGCCTGGTACTCGAAGACCTCCGGGTCGCCCAGCATGGTGATCGCCGCGTAGATGGTGGAGTGGACGATCGGTGTCGCCGCCAGCACGCCGGGAGTGTTCCGGGCCGCATCGAGGGCGTCGGGAGGCACCCCTCCGTCACGCGCGAGTGTCCGGTCGGCGAGGACCCCGCGGGTCGCGTCCCGGTGGGCGGCGGCGGCCATGATCGTGGGCAGGCCGAGCTGAATCAGCGCGAAGCCGACGATGAGGATCATCGGTGAGATCGCCGCCGCCAGCCGTCGCGACGAGGCCCGCGCGCCGGCCGCCGCGAGGTATCCGGGAGTGCCGAATGAGCGACGCAGCGGTACGGCCAGCAGCCGTGTCATGGCCTTGACGACGGGCGGGCCGAGCAGGACCACAGCGATGATCATGATGAGCCCGCCCGATCCGGCCCCCGCCACCGCGAACACGCTTCCGAAGAACAGCGGCAGCAGGGAGGCGGCGCCGCCGATCAGCAGGAGTCCCAGGCCGGCCGCGACACGTGCACCGCCGGTGCCGCGGCGTTCCAGCGCGGCTTCGCCGAGCGCCTCGACGGGGCGGACACGTACGGCGCGGCGGCTCGCGGCCCACGCGGCGAGTTCGGCGACGCCGACGCAGGCCCCCAGTGCGACCAGTGCGGGCAGCGGACCGGCCGAGAACGCGTAGTCGGCGGGGATCAGACCGACGGCGCCCAAAGCGCTCTTCAACGCGAACGCCACGACGACACCCGGGAGCCAGCCGAGTGCCGCCGCCACGAGCGACACGACGAGCATTTCAGCCGCGATCATCTTGCTGATCTGGCGTGGGGTGGCCGCGATGGCGCGCAACAACGCGATCTCGCGCCGCCGGCGGTGGAAGGTGAGGGCGAGCGTGCCGGCGACGACCAGTACCGTGACCAGGATGATCGTGCCGGTGAGCGCTCCGGCCATCTCTTGCAGGTCGCTGCGGGCCCGCCGTACGTCGGGGAACTCGACGCGGCTGCGTGCCGCGCCCGTGGTGACGTTCGCGCGGGTGCCGCGCAGTGCTCTGCCGATGCGTGCGGCGAGATCCCCGGTGTCGGTATGTGGGGCGGTCAGCACACCGATGGCATCGACGGTTCCCGGGCGACCGGCGAACCGTTCGGCCTCGGCGTCGGAGAAGAACAGGGCCGGGTGCCGGTCCGCGCCGTGTCGCGCCGTGACCCCGCTCACCTGGTAGGTCGCCGGTGCGCCGCCCGCCATGATCTTGACCCGGTCACCGGCCGTCACGCGTGCCCGGCGGGCGAGGACCGCGTCGAGCACGACCTCCCCGGCGGAGGCCGGCGGGCGCCCGATGGCCGGAGTGAGGGGAGTCAGGGCCGCCGAGGCCCAGCCGTGTCCGAGTGACCCGTCCCCGGCGTTGACGGGTTCGCCCTTCCGGTCGATGACCTCGGCGGGGAAGCTCACGTCCCCGATCGCCGCACGCACGCCTTGGACGTGCGCCACCCGGTCCACGAGGGCGGTGGGCAGCGTGGCCCGCTCGGTCAGCGGCTTGTGCTTCGTCTTGCCGCCCCGCGTCACCGCGACGTTCGTCGGTCCGCCGACGACGACCGCCGCGCCCGCGTACCGCTGGGGCGCGACACCGGCGCTCAGCCCCGACTGCAGGATGATCCCGCAGGCGGTGATCAGGGCCGAAGCGCCGAGCAGGGCGACGAACGCGCCCATGAGTCCGCCGCGGTGCGCCCGGATCATCTTCCAGGCCAGGTCCAGCACGGTCACCACTCCCCGAGGCGGGTCATCGCGGCGGCCACACGTTCGGGAGTCGGCGCGTCCAGGTGCCCGGCCAGCCGTCCGTCGGCCAGGAACACGACGCGCCGGGCGTAGGACGCGGCGACCGGATCGTGGGTCACCATCACCACGGTCTGGCCGAGAGCGTCCACAAGGTGCTGGAGGAGAGTCAGGACCTGGCGTCCGGACCGTGTGTCCAGCGCGCCGGTCGGCTCGTCGGCGAAGACCACGTCCGGTCTCGTGATCAGCGCCCGGGCGACCGCGACGCGTTGTCGTTGACCGCCGGACAGCTCCGCGGGGCGATGGCGTCGCCGGTCGGCAAGCCCTACCCGCTCGAGGATCTCCACCAGCCACCGCCGGTCGGTGGGCCGGTCCGCCAGCCGCAGCGGAAGCGTGATGTTGTCCGTGACGTCGAGCGCCTCGATCAGGTTGTAGGCCTGAAAGACGAAGCCGATCCGTTCCCGGCGCAACGCGGTCAGCCCGGTCTCATCCAGGTCCGACAGGTCCGTCTCTCCGAGCAGCACCTCACCGGCGGTGGGACGGTCGAGGCCCGCGGCGCAGTTGAGGAACGTGCTCTTGCCCGAGCCCGACGGTCCCATGATCGCGATGAAGTCGCCGCGCGCGACGGCGTACGTGACGCCCGCCAGGGCGGTGACCGCTCCGTCGCCGCGGCCGTAGACCTTTCGTACGTCTCGCATCCGCACGGCGGCAGCGGTCTCCTCGTGCATCGGAGTCGCCGACACGTCGCCCCTCATCCGCCCTCCCCGTTGAAACCTCGATCACCTGCGACAACGTACGGTTCGGGGGACGGGCCCGGACAGCCGATGGGCGGGTGTCTTCGGGGTACGGCCCGTGGGGGCACCGATGGTGGAGTCGGCACCACCCTGGACTCTGCGGCGAGAATGAACCGGTGATCAGCATCGACGGGTCGCGATCGGCCTCGTGGTGGTCGGTGACCGCCAAGTCCCTCCGATCCACGACGCGGTACCTGTTCGTCGGTTTCGGGACCGGCGTGCTGGCGCTGTTCGCCCTGATCGGCCTCCTGGTGGTCGGTGCGTTGTCGCTGATCGGCATCGGCCTGCCCGCGCTGCCCGCAGCGGTGGCCGGGGTACGGCGTCTGGCCGGAACCGAACGGCGCCGCGCCTCCGCATTCCTGGACGCCCCTGTACCCGATCAGTACCGGAGCCTGGACGGGGGCTTCACGGCACGGCTGCGAAGCGTGCTGGGCGATCCGGCGACCGGCCGTGACCTGGCCTGGCTCGCGATCCACGGCCTCACCGGGACGGTGGGCGGCTATCTCGCGCTCGGGCTGCCGCTCGCCGCGCTCAACGCCGCGACGATGCCACTGTGGTGGTGGGCCGTACCGGGCAGCGCGCCGTCCGTCATCGGGCTCCCGGTCGACTCATGGCCGGCGGCGCTGACCACGCCGTTCGTCGCCGTCGGCTACGCGGCTCTCGGCCTGGTCGTGCTCCCTCGCCTCGCCCGCCTTGACGCACGGATGAGCCGGGCCCTGCTGCGGCCCACCGACCGGGTACGGCTGAGCGAACGGGTCACCGAACTCACCGCCACGCGGGCGGCGGCGCTCGAGGCGCACGCGGCCGAACTCCGGCGTCTCGAACGCGACCTTCACGATGGAACACAGAACCGCCTGGTGGCCGTCGTGATGCATCTGGGCATCCTGGATCGGGCACTGGAGTCCGCGCCGGAGAGCCAGCGCGCACTCGCGGCACGAGCCCAGCAGGCCGCCGATGACGCGCTGACGCACATGCGCCGGGTCGTCCGCACCATCTACCCGCCCATCCTCGACGAACGTGGTCTGGACGGCGCCGTCGCGGCGCTGGCCGCGCACTGCCCGATCCCCTGCCTTCTGGAGAGCGCCGAGGTTCCACGCGCCCCGGCCGCCGTGGAAGCGGCGGCGTACTTCTCGATCGCGGAGGCGCTGACGAACGTCGCCAAGCACAGCGGAGCCCGGCAGGCCGTCGTCCGGCTGACCGGACGCGACGGGACACTGGTCATCGAGGTGACCGACGACGGCCGCGGCGGCGCCGACGAGCGGGTCGGCAGCGGGCTGGCCGGCATCCGCCGACGGGTCGCCGCCCTCGATGGCCGTACGGAACTCATCAGCCCGCCCGGCGGGCCGACCGCACTACGAGTGGAGCTGCCATGCGGGTCATGATCACCGAGGACGACGCGTTGCTGCGCGAAGGGCTGGTCCTGCTGCTGGAGACCGAGGGCATCGACGTGGCCGCCGCGGTGGACAACGCCGACGACCTGCTGGCGATCATCGCCGGGGACCGCCCCGACGCGCTCGTCATGGACGTTCGGCTGCCGCCGGACCATCGCGACGAAGGACTGCGCGCAGCGGTGGAGGCGCGCCGGATCCACCCGGGCCTGCCGGTGCTCGTCCTGTCCGCGCACGTCGAGGACAGTCATGCCGCCGACCTCCTGTCCGACGGCGGCGCCGGTGTCGGCTACCTCCTCAAGGAACGGGTCGGCAAGGTCGCCGAGTTCGTCGACGCGCTGCGCCGGGTCGCCCATGGTGGCACCGTCATGGACCCCGAGGTGATCGCCCAGTTGCTGGTCCGCCGAAAGGCCGACGATCCGCTGCGCACCCTCACCCCACGCGAACGCGAGGTGCTGTCTCTCATGGCCGAAGGACACGCCAACGCAGAGATCGCCGAGCAGCTCTCCATCAGCCATGGCTCGGTGAACAAGCACATCGGCAACATCTTCGACAAGCTCGGTCTGCCCCCCGATGGCAGCGGCCACCGCCGGGTACGCGCCGTCCTGACCTATCTCAGCGCTTGAGCGCGCGTCGCTCAGCCGCCGAACAGAGAGCCGAGCTTGAACCACAGAGCGTGCATGAAGTCGGACGGACCATCGATCGGAACGTAGTCCCAGGCCACCGGAGTGAGGCTCCAGAAGAGCCAGAAAGCCGCCAGGGAGAGGAGTGCGACCAGCACGGCCCGCACCGCCTTCCTGGAGTACCAAGGCGGCGATTCACGGTGCCTGGCCCGTCTACGACGCGCCGCCGTTCCCCGCTGTTCGAGGGCCGTCGCCTCGACCGGCACAGATGCCGTGCCGGCCATCTCCGTCCGCTCGGCGCCCGCTGCCGGGCGATGTGCCGGCGGGGAGCGCCGCCGTCCCCCTGACGACCGGCGTGTCGCCGTCTTCGGATTCGTCGATGGGGATCGTCCCGACTGGGGCACCGGCCCGTCCGCAGAGGAGCGGTCGTCCGCGACGCCGGAGTCCGCGGCGACGGCCGTCCGGGCCGCCGGGCTCTCCTGGCCGACCGGAGCGGGCGGGATGGGAGGCACCCGTGGATCGCTGCGGACCTGACGCGCCCAACTCGCGATCTGCGTCGCCGACGGGCGGTCCTGCGGGTCGCGGGCCAGAGCCGCTTTGACCTGAGCCTTCAGGTGCGGCGGCACGCCATCGACGTCGGGTTCGCCGGAGACGGCGCGGGCGAGGAGGGCCTGCAGCGATCCGGTGCCGAACGGCGGCCGGCCGGTCGCCGCGAACGCGACCGTCGCACCCCAGCCGTAGACGTCCATCGCCGGGCCGGGAGGTCCGCCGTCGATGACCTCGGGTCCCAGGTAGCCCGGCGTGCCGATGAACATGCCGGTCTGGGTGAGGCGAGTGGAGTCGGCCGCGTGCGCGATACCGAAGTCGATCAGAACCGGGTCTCCGCCGACGAGCATGACGTTGTTCGGCTTGACGTCGCGGTGGATGATCCCTGCCTCGTGGATCGCGATGAGCGCTTCGGCCAGGCCTGCCGACAGCCGCACCAGCAGGTCGCCGTGCAGGGGCCCGACCGCCTGGACGACGGTGTCGAGCGGCTGGCCGTCGATGAAGCGGGTCACGATGTACGGGCGTTCCCCCACGACGTCCGCGTCGATCACCTCCGCGACGCGTGGACCGCGTACGCGGCGCATGGCGTCGACCTCGCGGGCCAGCCGCCTGCGGAAGGCGGCGTCCTCGGCCAGCTCGGGTTTCAGCAGCTTCAGCGCGAAGTCGTGGCCGTTCTCGTCGGTCGCCCGGTAGACGACGCCCATTCCTCCCTTGCCGAGCGCTGCTCCCAGGCGATACCGGCCGACCCGCTGCACCGCGGAGTTCTCCAAAGGGGTTCTGCTCCTTCACAGATCAGCCCAAGATCATCCTCCGTCAGTGGTTATACGACTCGGCGTCAGCAAAGGTTGTTCGGAGCCCCGAGAAAAATGATCACAGCGGGGGAGCGCTCACCGCTGCGGAGGCGTCGCGCCCACTGCGGGAAGGAGGTTCGCCTCCTCGTAGGCGAAGTGGTCCTCCAGGCCGGTGACCACGCGGTCGAGTTCGGCGCGGAACCGTGCGACGTCGTCGCCGGACGGCGCCTCCCGCAGCAGCGCCTCGAAGTCCTCCAGTGCCTTCTCCATCACGTGGTGCTCGGCGCGCAGCCGTTCGATGACGGGTGCCAGGTGCGGGAACTCGTCCTCGAAGGCGGAGAACGCGCCGTTCTCGCGGGTGTGGTGCAGCTGCAGGCCATGGCAGAAGGTCAGGCAGTGCCCGCGCAGTTGGACGGCCAGGTCCGCCGGAGGGGCGGGGGCGGCGGACCCCGGCTCGCCGGTGAGGAGGTCGTCGAGCCGTGCCCGTACGTCGCGCAGTTGGGCGCGGAGTTCATCGTGGTGGCGCACCAGTTGCTCGCCGATCAGCCGGGCGCGCGTCGTGTCGGCGGACAGGTCGAGGAGGTGCAGGGCCACCACGGGGATCGTCCGGGTGGTCTGCTCCTGGTACTGGCGGAACGCCGGGTTGACGGCGCACTGGCGTTCGTACCAGTGGTCCCGCTCGTCGCCGTCGAGGACCACGGCGCGGGCGGCGAAGGGACGGACGTGGCCCTGCTCGGTGCCGAGCTCGATCGTCGCCTGCGGGCTGACCAGGAGGTTCTCGTACCAGTCGGAATGCTGCGGCCGGCCGGCGTTCGAGCCGAACACGAGGTACCGGTCGCCGTCGCGCAGGTGGACGACGGGGGTGGTGTGCGGCCTGCCCGTCTTCCGGCCGGCCGTGGTCAGCAGCAGGAGGGGACGCCGTCGAACATCCCGCCGACCTTCCCGTTGTTCGCGCGGAACTCCCTGATGATCGGGACGTTCGGGTTCGTGTTCGAGGCTGTCGCGTTCATGGAGTGAGACCTCCGTCGGTGAGTGTTCGATAGGGGGAAGAGAAATCGATCGCCGTCGTGAACGCCGTCAGGCCGTCACGCGGCGGGGCCGGGTGCCGGGTCGCCTGAGCCGGCATCGGATGCCTCCAAGGGCGACGGCCGCTGCGGCCGAGCGGCGGTGAAGTGCAGACGTCCGGCGGGCAGGATCAGGGTCGTGGGCGCCGCGAGCAGGTAGAGCCCGGTGACGACCAGCAGGCCGATGGCGGCCGACCGGACGGGTGGATGGCCGCCGTCGAGCAGGCCGAAGTAGACGGTCCCGATCAGCGCCACGCCTGAGGCGGCACCGATCTGCAGTGCGGTGTTCACCAGCCCTGCGGCCGCGCCCACGTGCCGGCCCGGCGTCTTGGCCACGACCGTGGCGATCAGCACTCCGGAGGCCATCGACATGCCGAGCCCACCGACCAGCAGTCCCGGAACGAGCTGCCAGGAGTGCAGGTCCCGACCGTAGTGAACGACCGTCGCGGTGGTCAGGCCCATTCCGGTCGCCAGCACCAGGCACCCGGTCATCGCCAGCGGCCGGCCGAGGCGCCGCAGCCTGGTGGCGAACGGGGAGAACAGGCCCACGCCGACCGCGGCCGGAACCAACGTCACGGCGGTGTGCAGCGGAGAGAACCCGACGGTGCTCTGCAGGTGGACGGTGAGCACCACCGGGTATGCGGCGCCCGCGAAGAACAGCACTGCGACGGTCAGCCCACCGACGACCGACCGCTCGCGCAGGATCGCCGGGTCGATCAGCGCGCCGCCCCGCCGTGCGACGACCGTCCGCTCGTACCGGACGAAGAGCCAGAGCGTCGGCGGGCAGGCCGCCATCATCGCGAAGACCCACCACGGCCAGCCCAGGGCGCGGCCCTCCACCAAGGGATAGAGCAGCGCCAGCAGGCCGGTCGTGGCGAGCAGCGTGCCGGGGACGTCGATGCCCGCGGCGTGCTCGGATCGGGAGTCACGGCACAGCAGCACGGTGCCGATGAAGGCGGCGACGCCCACGGGGACGTTGACGAAGAAGATCGGCCGCCAGCCCCAGCCGAACAGGTCGGCGTTCAGCAGTACGCCCCCGAGCAGCGGGGCACCGACGCCGCCGATGGAGAACGTCAGCCCGTACACCGTGGCCGCCCGCTGCTGCTCCTCCGGCGGGAACTCCACGCGGAGCATGGACAGGACCTGCGGCACCATCAGCGACGCGGACGCGCCTTGGGCGATCCGGGTGACGACCAGCATGGCCGGGCCGGTGGCCAGGCCGGTGAGCAGTGAGGTGACGACGAAGGCGGCCAGTCCGCCCTGGAAGACCCTCAGGCGGCCGTAGCGGTCACCGAGCCGGGAGGAGGTGATCATCCCGGCGGCGAAGGCGAGGGTGTAGCCCGCCATGGTCCACTCGAGCTGGGCGGAGGACGCGTGGAGTTCGCCGCGCAGCGACGGGAGCGCGACCTGCAGCACCGTGCCGTCGATGAGGTCCATGACCGTGGCGGCCATGGTCACCACCAGGGCCGCCCACCGGCGCGGGTCGTACTCGTCGGGCGAGGGGCGTGGAGCGGGCACGGGCGACCCCTTCCGGGTACGGTGAAGCGACGAAGAGAAAGCTTTGCTTTAAAAGCAAAAATAATTTGATCGCAAACGTATAGGAATGATCTCGGGGATGTCAACGGAGCAACTCCCAGAGCCCGGCCTGCGCGCGGACGAGGCGGTACGGGCCATGCTGTTGCTGATGCCTCGGCTGGCCGCCAGGCTCAAGCGCACACCGATCCCCGAGCGGCTCCGCTCCTTCAACCTGGCGCCCAGGCATCTGTCCCTGCTGTCGTCCCTGCTGTTCGACGGGCCCATGGCGGTCGGCGAGCTGGCCTCCCGCCTGCAGGTCGCCCCGACCACCGTCAGCCTGATGGTCAGCGACCTGACCAAGCAGGGCGTCCTGGTCCGGCGCTCGGACCCGGCCGACGCCCGGCGTACGATCGTCGACCTCACCGAGGACGCGGAGACCCGTGCCGCGATCGAGAGCTGGCTCGCCGGCGGGGCCAAGGCCTGGCGCGCGGCGTTCGACCCGCTGTCCCCGGACGAGCGCGCGATGTTCGTCCGCACCATCGAGACGTACGAGCGCCTGACCGGCTCCGCCGACTGACCGGGGATTTGACCTTCGAGCCGCTCGAAGGCCCACGATGTCCGGCATGGACGACACCGAAGCGCTGGCCGGCATCGGGACCTTCGCCCGCCGCGTGGGACTGACGCCGAGCGCCCTGCGGTTCTACGACGACTGCGGCATCCTTCGGCCCGCCCACGTGGACGGCGCGACCGGCTACCGGTACTACGCCCCGGACCAGGAGCCGCGCGCCGCGCTCGTACGACGGCTCCGTGCGGCCGGGCTGCCGCTGGTCGACGCGTCGGTGGTGCTCGACGGCGATCCGGAGGAGGCTCGCGCGGTGCTGGCGGCGCACGCGCGCCGGACCCGGGACACCGCCGCGGCGGCCCAGGCCGCGATCGACGGCCTCCTACGTGATCTCTCCGCTGACGGGGAGAGGGCGGCGGCCCGCGTCGGCGGGGCGGAAGTGGCCGGCGCGGTCCGGCAGGTGGCGCCGTCGGTCGCCCGCGACGCCGTACGGGCGGAGTTCCCCGTGCTGGGGTGCGTGCTCGTCGAGCTCACCGACCAGGAGGTACGGCTGGTGGCGACCGACCGCTACCGGCTCGCCGTCCGAGGGTTGCGCCCCGGCGACATCACCGGCGTCCCGCGTGACCTGCTGGTCGACGCCGACACGATGAAGGAGATCGCGTCCTGGGCCGTACGCCTGCCGGAGGTCGTCATCGAGGTCGACGACCGGGGCGCCCGCGTCCACGGCGGCGGCGAGCAGCGGTCGCTCCCCGCCGTCGACGGGACGTTCCCCGACTATCGGATCGTCCTGGACGACCTTCCGGCGGTCCGGCACCGGCTGATCGTGGACCGCGACGCCCTTCGTACGGTGCTCGCCGACCACGAGGGCGGACCGGTCATCCTCCGGACCGACGAGCGACATCGGCTCGTCGTCTCCCATGGAACGACCGAGACCGAGGTCCCCGCGATCGACACGGGACCGCCGGTGCGGATCGCCTTCGCCCCTCAGGTGCTGCTGCCGGCGGTCGAGGCGAGCGTGGGCCCCGACGTGCTGCTCGAGATCTCTTCAACAACGCGCCCGGTCGTCGTCCGCTCCGCCGACCAGGGCGGTTTCACCACCCTCGTCATGCCCGTCCTCGGCTGAAGGAGACAGATGGATCCCGCGAACCCCGTCGTACGGCTGTGCTCCGAGGGCATGCGCGCCGAGGCCGAGGGCAGGCCGGCCGACGCGCGCGACCTCTTCCAGCAGGCATGGGAGACGGCCACCGACGACTACGAGGCCTGCGTCGCGGCGCACTACCTGGCCCGCCATCAGCCGACTCCCGAGGACGCGCTCCACTGGAACCGCGAGTGCCTCGCCCGAGCCGACCGGGTCGGCGACGAACGCGTCCGCGGCTTCTACACGTCCCTGCACCTCAACCTGGCCACGGCGTACCGCGACCTCGACCGGCTCGAGGAGGCGCGAGCCCACTTCGAACGCGCCGCCGCGTGCCTCGACGACGTCCCGGCCGGTCAGTACGGCGACTGGAACCGCTTCGCGATCGCGGAGGGTCTGCGCTCGACCGGCGGCCCGGCGCGTCGCCCCGCCGACGACCTCCTGGCGGACCTGCTGTCCCGGCTCTGCGCCCGCCGCGACCTCAAGGCGCTCGGCCTCATCCTGCCCGCCTACCTGGGCGACCTCGGCACGGACGATGACCGGGTCCGCCTCGCGACGGCGCTGCACATGGTCCACGCCGCCCGCTGGCTACCCGAGGAGGACCAGACCGCACTCGGCCGAGCGATCACCACCCTCAACGCGGCCTGACAGGCCCATCGGCCGGTCTGGAACGCGGGACCGGTCGGGGCCCCAAGGGACACGGCCGGCAGACGACACGCCCGGCGTACGACACGGATATCAGCGCGCAGATACTTAGCGCAACTATTCGAGTGCGGAGGGTAGTGTCGCCCGTGAAGTCGATCTACGAGGACATCACTCACGGCAGAGCGGGAGTTCACAGCAGATGTCACAACGATCCAGATCCGCGTTCGCCGCGTCGGCCTGCGCCCTGTCGGCGCTGCTGGCCGCGGGCGCGCAGGCGGCGGCCGGTGTCGACGCGCACGCCGCCACCACGGCACGGCACGCGACCACCCGGACCGTCTACGCGCCGTGTGTCCGGCAGGGGCAGGCGAACTACCCCGTCGAGTACTACTGGAAGAACTTCATCGGGATGCGGCTGGGCCGCGGCTCGATCTCGGTCACCACCTCCCCGTCCCTGTGGGGCGGGCAGATCGCGCCGGGCAGCACCTTCACCCTCACGCTGAGGCACCAAACGATCCAGTGGCCGCTGGTGGTCTCCCAGTACCGCACCACGTGGGACGTGTCGTCACTGCTGGCCAACGCCGACGTGGTCGGCCAGTCCGGGGCCGGCTCCATCAGCGGCACCACCCTGACGATCCCCTCACCGGGCGGCAAGGCCGACGCGCCACCGCAGGTGATCACCTTCCGGGTCAAGCCAGGCACCGTCGGGCGCAGTATGACCATCCGGCCGGTCGGGATCTGGAGCAACAACTCCGCTCCGGGCCAGCTCGGCAACGGCACGCCCGCTCCACCGATCCAGATCGTGAACGGGCAGTCCATCTCACCCACCAACGCCGCCGACGACACCGCCACCACACCGGGCAAGCCCGTCAGCGTGCCCGTCCTGGCCAACGACACCGGGAGCGCACCGACGATCACCGGCGTCACCCAGCCTAAAGCCGGCACCGCGACGATCTCCGGCGGCAACATCGTCTACACACCCGCTCCGGGCTTCGTCGGCACCGACACCTTCACCTACACCATCACCACCGACTGCGGAACCAGCACCGCCAAGGTCACCGTCGATGTCCCGTGCACCGACACACCGGTCCACCTGGTCAACGGCAGCTTCGAAGCACCACCCGTGACCGGATACCAGATGCTCCCCGACGCCTCGACCAATCCGGCCATCGGCTGGCACACCACCGCCACCGACCATCTGCTGGAGTTCTGGCGCGGCGGCTTCCAGGGGGTCCCGGCAGCCGATGGGCAGCAGTTCGCCGAACTCAACGCCAACCAGGTCTCCACGCTGTACCAGGACCTGCCGACCGTGCCGGGAACACGGCTGACCTGGTCGCTGTACCACCGAGGCCGCCTGGGCACCGACGTGATGCGGGTGCTCATCGGCACTCCCGGCTCGACCGTGGCGCAGACCCCGACCGGGGCCTCCTCCCCGGACATCTCCGACGGCAACACCGCCTGGCGCCACTACACCGGCGTCTACGTCGTCCCAGCAGGACAGACCACCACCCGGTTCTCCTTCGAATCGGTCTCGGCCGCAGGCGGACAACCGAACCTCGGCAACTTCATCGACGGCGTGACCTTCGAAACGCCGTCCTGCCCGCCCACGGCCAAGACCGCCACGAAGGCGAGCTGATCACCGGGCGATAGCAGCGTCACGATAAGGCGGCCTCCGTCTCACTCCGTGCGGCACGCAGCCACGGAGGGAATGACGGAGGCCGCCGAGTCGCAACGCGTGCACTCCGCGCACGGGCCGGTGCCGGTAACGCCGCCCGGGCCGAGGGTCGGGCGAGAGGATCTCGCTCAGCCGAGCGTCCTGCTCCAGGGCAAGGCGCCGCGTTCCGCGCCGTCTACTGGCAGTAGAAAACGTCTCCCCTCAGTAGACACCTGTGGAAGACAAGCCACTCCGGAGCGGGCGCGGCCTGACGAGGCCGCCGATCACAGGTCCCTTACCTCCTGTGACCAGCGGCCTCGCGTCCCGGTCCGAGCCGGCCGGGACATCTGGGCGGAAGCGCGTGCGGGGGACAGCTGAGCGTGACTCGCCCGGCGTCGGTACACGCACTCGGTGATCATGGTGATCGCTGCAACGGACCTCCCAGTTGCCGTACCCGTGTCCGATGGCACCTCTGCTCCAGGTCACGGGCGATCTGAATGGCGTTGGCCTCCGGGGGTGCCAGGGTCGTTCCCCGCCCGCCGCGCCTGGTCTTCATTCGCGGGTTCTCAGAACTCGCCGGATCGCCGCGACGGCACTGGGGACGTCCGTGGCTCGCCCGATCTGGCCGCCCCATGACCAGCAGAGCCACCAGTCGCCGGGATGCAGTTCCCTGCAACTGATCTCTTCTGAAAGCTGATGAGCGTTCTCTGGAAATTCGGCCGCCCCGTCTCGCTCGACGGCGCGTAGCGGCTGGTCAGGGGCGGGTGGTGTGGTGGGCGACGACGCGGGCCAGGAGGCGCGTCAGTTGCTCGCGTTCGGGGGCTGAGAGCGGGGCGAGCAGGGCGTCCTGGATCTCGGCCACCACGCCGGCCAGGTGGTCGAGGTGGTCGGCGCCGGCCGGAGTGAGCGTGATGATGTTGCGCCGGCGGTCGTCGGGGTCGGGTGAGCGTTCGATCCGGCCCTTGGCGGCGAGCTCGTTGAGTGCCGCGACGACGTCGCTGCGGTCGATGCCCGTGCAGCGGCCGAGCGTGGCCTGGCTGGCCGGGCCGAACTCCTGGAGCGCGGCGAGTAGCCGGTAGTGGTAGCCCCGGGCGTCGGCGGCGGCGAACCGCTCGGTCAGGATCCGGTGACCGTGCATCGCGGCCTGGCCGAGCAGCCAGCTGGGGGTGCCCTTCAGGCGCGTGGGCGTCGTGTCGTCCGCCGTCATGGCCCGCAGTCTAACCGTTGGCAAGGCCCACGATTTGAGATATCGTTGGCTCTGCCAATGTTGGAGTCGCCAACGAATGAGGTATGTCATGGCCCAGAACGACCCCGCGCTGCTCATCGACCTGGTCACTCGCCTGGGGCGGTGGCTGGACGACAAACGGTTCGACGAGGCGCGTACGGTCTTCACCGAGGACGCGACGGCCGACACGCTGGGCGGCTCGGTGCGCGGCGTCGACGCGCTCGCCGCGCAGGCACGGCGGAACCACCCGGCCGACGTGGCGACCCAGCACTTCATCACCAACCCCCTCATCGAGGTGGACGGCGACCGCGCCACCATCGACGCCAACCTGCTCGTCGTCTTCGCGTCCTCGACGGACCGGCGCGTCCTCGGCGAGCGGTACCGGCTCGAGGCCGCCCGTACGCCCGACGGTTGGCGGATCCGCCGGGTCGCGGCCCGGATGATCTGGGAGACGGCCTCGGTCTGATCGCGGTTGACCTTGACGTTACGTCAACTCCTATCGTCGAAGTCGTGGCCGGAACGTCCGGCCGCACCGGTGGATGGGACGGTCATGGCCTGGTCGATCGCTCAGGTGGCCCGCATGTCGGGGATCACCTCGCGGACCCTCCGGCACTACGACGAGATCGCCCTGCTCACCCCGGCGTACGTCGGGGACAACGGCTACCGCTACTACGAGCAGGAGCAGTTGCTGCGGCTGCAGCAGATCCTCGTGCTCCGGGAGCTGGGGGTCGGGTTGGCCGAGATCGCGGAGGCGATCGACTCGGAGCCGAGCACGGTCGCGGCGCTGCGCCGCCACCACGCCCGCCTGCTGGCCGAGCGTCAGCGGCTCGGCATGCTCGCCGACACCGTGGCCCGCACCATCGCCGAACTCGAGGGAGAAGGAGGTGACATCGTGTCGCCGAAGATCAACCGGCCGGAGAACCTGTTCGCCGGGTTGGACTCCGCTCAGCACGAGGACGAGGCTCGCGAGCGGTGGCCGGAGCAGTACGAGCAGAGCCGGCAGGCCGTGAACGAGTTCACGCCGGAGGAGGTGGAGGCCTGGCAGCGGGACCTGACCGCGCAGATGGTCCGGATGGCCGAGCTGAAGGTCGCGGGCGCGGCGCCCGACGACCCCGTCGTCCTGGACGAGGTGGACTGGAACTACCGCGCGGTCAGCCGGTTCTGGCAGCCGGACGCGTGCGCGTTCACCAAGCTCGGGGAGATGTACGTGAACGACCCGAGGTTCCGCGAGAACTACGAGAAGATCACCGAGGGGCTGGCCGAGTTCCAGCGTGACGCGATGGCCGCGTACGCCCGCGCCCGGCTGAGCTGACCGGCCGGGAAGGCCGGTCGCCCGGAGGAGCTGCAGATCCTCCGGGACGCGGTGCGCCGGATCGGCCGCCGGAAAATGAGCTGCGGTCTCCCGCCCCCCTTGTTAGTCTCCGGCCGCATCGGCGTCGGTGAGGACGCCGTCGTCCGTACGAGTCAGGGGGCTTGCGATGCGCCAGTGGTCAGAGGTCATCACGACGGAAGATCACTCGGCGGCATCGAGGACGACACCCTATGACGACCCTGAACCTGGGGGTGCTCGCGCATGTTGACGCGGGCAAGACGACGCTCACCGAGCGGCTGCTGTTCGACGCCGGGGTAATCGACGAGCCCGGCAGCGTCGATCACGGCACGACCCAGACCGACTCCATGGAGCTGGAGCGGCGGCGCGGCATCACCATCCGGTCGGCGGTGGTCTCGTTCACCATCGACGACCTGAAGGTCAACCTGATCGACACTCCCGGCCACTCCGACTTCGTCTCCGAGGTCGAACGCGCGGTACGGGTCCTGGACGGCGCGGTGCTGGTCCTGTCGGCCGTCGAGGGCGTTCAGGTGCAGACCAGGATCCTCATGCGCGTGCTGACCAGGCTGCGCATCCCCACACTGATCTTCGTCAACAAGGTCGATCGGACCGGCGCCAGGTACGACGACCTGCTGGCGGAGATCACTCAGCGGCTGACGCCCGGCGCCGTGCCGATGAGCACGGTCACCGGCCTGGGTACCCGGGACGCCGCCGCACGGCCGTACGCCCCGGCGGATCCGCCGCACCTCGAACGGGTGGCGGAGGTGCTGGCCGACGGCGACGATGCGTTCCTGGCGGCCTACGTCCGCGCCGACGGCCGGATCGACGCGGCGGACTGCCGGCGGCGGCTGGTCGAGCGGACCGGCCGGGCGGCGGCGCATCCGGTGTTCTTCGGTTCGGCCGTGACGGGCGTGGGCGTCGCCGACCTGGTCCGCGGCATCCGTGCGTTCCTCCCGCCGGCCGGCGGCGGCCGGGACGAACCGCTCTCCGGCACCGTGTTCAAGATCGAGCATGACCCCTCCGGCCGGAAGACCGTGTACGCGCGGCTCCGTACCGGGTCCGTCGGCGTCCGGGAGCACGTCGGCGTGCACCGCCGCGTCGGCGGACGGCCGGACGCCGCCGGGTGGGAGGAACGGCCGGGGAAGATCACCGCGCTGGAGGTCTTCGACCAGGGCGGGGCGGCGCCGGCGGACCGGGCGGGCGCGGGCGACATCGTGAAGCTCTGGGGACTGAAGGACGTCAGGATCGGCGACCGGCTCGGCCCCTCCGGCGACCGGCTCGGCGTTCCCGGCGGTCGGCTCGGCGCTTCCGGGCACGAGGCGGACGGCGGAGATCGGTGCGGCGGGCCCGGAGAGGGGCCGGACGAGGCGCAGTTCGCGCCGCCGGCCCTCGAGACCGTCGTCCGCAGTGTGCGCCCGTCCGACGGTCCGCTGCTGCACGCCGCGCTGCGGCGGCTCGCCGAGCAGGACCCGTTGGTCGGCGTCCGCTTCGACGACCGGAGCCGCGAGATCTCCGTGCTCTTGTACGGGGAGGTGCAGAAGGAGGTGCTGAAGGCACAGCTCGAGGAGCAGGAGGGCATCGCCGTCGCCTTCGCGGAGACGCGGATCGTGTACCTCGAACGACCGGCCGGCGTCGGTGCGGCGGTCCACGAGATCGACCGGCACGGCGACCACGAGGTGTGGGCGACCGCCGGCCTCCGGATCGAGCCCGCCGCGGCGGGCGCCGGGGTGCGGTACCGCCTGGAGGTCGAGTCGGGATCGCTGCCCGCGGCGTTCCACGCCGCCATCGAGGAGAGCGTGCGCGCCGCCCTGCTGCGCGGGCCGTACGGCTGGGAGGTCACGGACTGCGTGGTCACGTTGACGCACTCGGGCTACGCGAGCCCGGTCACCACCGCCGGTGACTTCCGGACGCTGACGTCCCGGCTGGTGGAGCGGGCGCTGCGCCGCGCCGGGACCCACGTGTACGAGCCGGTCGTCCGCTTCGAACTGGAGGTGCCGTCCGACGTCGCCGGCGGGGTGCTGGCCACGCTCGCGGAGCTGGCCGGGGCCCCGCACGACCTGGCCGTTCGATCCGACACCACGTACGTGACCGGCGTGCTCCCCCTCGGCCGGGTGCACGAGCTCGGGCGGCGGCTGCCGGGGCAGACCCGGGGCGAGGGGGTGTTCCTGTCGGAGTTCGCCGGGCATCGCCGCGTCGTGGGGACACCTCCGCGCCGGGCGAGTCCGGCCACCGTCACCGGGTGATCGGGCGGCGGGTCCGCGCCCGCTTCAGCTCGAAGAAGCCGTCGGTCCCCGCCACCAGGAGCACGCCGTCCCACAGCCGCCCGGCCTCCTCACCGCGGGGGATGGGGCTGACGACCGGCCCGAAGAAGGCGATCCGCTCGCCGTTCGGTCCGGGTACGTGGATCGCCGGCGTGCCGAGGTCCTCCCCGACCGGGCCCAGGCCCGCGTGCTGGCTCTCCCGCAGGGCCTCGTCGTAGTCGGTGACATCGGCCGCGTCGGCGAGGTCCGCGGGCAGGCCCACCTCGGCCAGCGCGTCGAGGTACAGCGGGCGGCCGACCGGGGTCTTGTCGTGGTGGATCCGGGTGCCGAGCGCGGTGTACAGGTCGCGCAGCACCTCGCCGCCGTACTTCTGCTCGGCCGCGATCGCCACGCGCACCGGACCCCACGTGTCCCGCAGCCACTCCGCGTACCACTCCTCGAGGCCCTCGCGGCCGTCGTTGAGCATCGCCAGGCTCATGACGTGGAAGCGCACGCGGACGTCGCGCACCTTCTCCACTTCGAGCAGCCAGCGGGAGGCGATCCACGCCCACGGGCACTTGGGGTCGAACCACATCTCAACATCGATCACGCCGTCAGCGTAGGGAGCGCAATGGCCGGTCGTAAGGACCAATAGGGCGGGAATCGATTGGGCCAATCCTGGAACTCGCTCGGTCCGGCTCCGGTCGGCTCCCTAGGATTGCCTCCGATGGACAACGATGAGCCGACGCGGCCCGATACGACGGTGATCGAGGTGCCGCAGTGGCAGGGGTCGTCCTCCGCGACGGCGCACCGGCTCCGCGCCGGGGCCCGTCTGCTGGCCGACCTCCTGCCCACCGCCGACCGGATGAGCGTCGACGTCGCGGACGGCGCGGGCGCGACGGCACTCACCGGCAACGCGCTGCGGATCCGCGCCGCCCTGGAGCGTTCCGGCGGCCGGTTCGCCGTCACACTCGGCGGCGACTGCGGCGTCGAGCTCGAGCCGATCGCCGCGGCGGCACGCCGGTACGGCGACCGGCTCGCCGTCGTCTGGTTCGACGCGCACGGCGACCTCAACACGCCGGCCTCGTCGCCCTCCGGCGCCTTCCACGGCATGGTCCTGCGCACCCTGCTGGGCGACGGTCCCGCCGACCTGGTGCCCGACCGCCCGCTGAAACCGGGCCAGGTCGTGCTCGCCGGCGTCCGGGACCTCGACCCGGCCGAACACGAGTACGCGACCGCCGCCGGCATCCCCGTCGTCGGCGACCCGGAGGCACTCGTCGAGGCGGTCGGCGACGCGTCGGCCGTGTACGTGCACATCGACCTCGACGTCCTCGACCCGTCGGTCTTCCGCTCCGTCGGCTCGCCCGCCCCAGGGGGGCTGACCCCCGACCGGCTGCTCGCGATGGTGCGCGCCCTCGCCCGGCGGTTCGAGATGGCCGGTCTCGGCATCACCGAGTACGAGCCCGCGCGGCCGGAGGATCAGGACCTCCTCGCCGACCTGGTCGGGCCGATCGCGGACGCCTGCCGCTCATCCGTCGTCGACCTGGTCGAACGCCGGGCCCGCGCGGCCTGGCCGGCCGAGTTCGTCGAGGAACGCGCGGGCTGGCTGCTACGGCACACCTCGGATGTCCGGCGCCGCCGCTCGAACTCGGCCGTGCCGCCGCCGACCGGCGCGGAGCCGGCCGTCCGCGACGTCGAGCGCTTCTACCGGGAACGTTCCCGGCCGGTCATCGTGCAGATCCCCACCGGCTTCGAGAACGTCGACGCCCTGCTCGAGCACCGCGGGTACCGGCTCGAGGCGCCGGTGGCCGTGCTCACGGCGTTCACCGAGGACGTGGTCGCCGCGACGGAGGACGCCGCGGCACGGGTCCGCATCGGCGAGAGCCCCGAGGCGTGGCTGCCGGTCTTCACCGAACTCGACGGCCACGCCGACTCGGTGGCGGTCGGCCGGCAGGTGATCTCGCGCATCGCCACACCGGCCGGGTTCGCGGCCGCGGTACAGGACGGAAGGCCCGCCGGCATGGGCCTGTTCGTGGCCGACACCGGCTGGGCGGGTGCCTTCTGCATGGCCGTCCATCCGGAGCGGCGGCGCCAGGGCCTCGGCGCCGCCGTCCTCGGGGCGGGCGCCCGCTGGGCCGCCCGCCAGGGCGCGCACCGGATGTATCTCCAGGTCGAGATGGACAACGACGCGGCCTGGCGGCTCTACGAGAAGGTCGGCTTCACCCGGTCGTACGGCTACCACTACCGGATCGCGCCATAGGGGGGCGCCCGGTGGACCTTCGTCCTGGCGGCACCCCCCTGACCGGTCAGCGGCCGGCGCGGTCGGGGGAGCCGTCCGCCACCCAGGCGTAGACGGCCGCGAGGCCGTCGGCGACCGTCGTGCGGGGCGTCCAGCCCAGGTCGCGCGCCGCGCTGTCGTTCGCCAGCGCGCTGCGCTGCAGCTCGCCGGGGCGGGCCGGCACGTACTCCGGGTCCAGGTCCCGGCCCGAGGCGTGGCCGAGCAGGTCGATCAGCTCGCGGACGCTGGTCTCGTGGCCCGTCCCGACGTTCCAGACGCCCGGCCGGTCCGTACGCGCGGCCGCGACGAACGCGTCGGCGACGTCACCGACGTACACGTAGTCGCGGGTCTGGTGGCCGTCGCCGAAGACCGTCGGCCGCTCGCCGCGGAACGCGCGCCCGCAGAAGATGCCGACGACTCCCGCCTCGCCCGCTGGGTCCTGCCGGGGCCCGTAGACGTTGGCGAGCCGCAGCGCCGCATGCCGGGTGCCGTACAGCCGGTTGTACAGGCCGAGGTACTGCTCGGCGCAGTACTTCGCGGTGCCGTACGGCGCCTCCGGGCCTGGCAGGACGTCTTCGGACGTCGGCACCGGCGCGTCCACGCCGTAGATCGCGCCGCCGGTGCTGGCGAACAGCACCCGGGCGCCGACCGCGCGGGCGGCCTCCAGCACGTTGACGGTGCCGACGACGTTGACGACCGCGTCGTCGGCCGGGGCGTCCACCGAGACCCGTACGTCGATCTGCGCGGCGAGATGGCAGATCAGCTCGGGCCGTACGCTCTCGACGACGGCCCGCAGCGCCGGAGCGTCCGTGATGCTCACCTTGTGGAGGGCGATCGACGGGTCGAGACGCCCCGGCCGGCCCCGGGACAGGTCGTCGAGAACGGTGACCTCGTCGCCGCCCGCGACGAAGGCGTCCGTCAGATGAGAGCCGATGAACCCGGCGCCGCCGGTCACGAGAATGCGCATGTTCGAAGAGCGTAGTGCCGTGCGGTCGGGGTCGGGTTCGGCTCCGGGTGGGTAGGTCGCGACGGGCACCTCGGCGGTCACCTTTATGAACAGCCGAGCGCCCTCAGCCAGAAGTGTGATCGACCGGACCTGGTCGACCGGATAGGGAATCTTCCGGTCCAGACGCACCCACAGCGGCGGGCAGCCCTGGGCGGTCGCCAGCCGTACTCGCTTTTCCTCGAGGGTGAAGCTGCCGTATCGGAACCGCACCGGCATCAGGCGGCGTTTACGGCGCGGGAACCGCGCCGAAGTATCACCGCCGGTGCGGCGTTCGGCGGCGGCTAACCAGGCATCGCTGAAGCGGCGAAGCACTCCCTCGGCGCAGGTGGAACTCAACTCTCCGAAGAGCCCGGGTCCGGCCTGCAGTTCCCGACACAGATGCGGGAAGTTCACGATGGACGGCAGCACGCGCTGGCGCCCCCACCGCTTCATATCCAGCACACATGCCCACACGTCCCCGGCCGCCACCAGCAACTTGAAGCAACGCCGCCGCTGCGCCGTGGTGACGCGCAGCCCAACCCGGGCGGTGCGCATCACCGCCCGGGGAGCAGCAGGATAAACACGTTGGGTCATGGACTGATTACAGCACTCGCCTACGACAGAAGAGGTTCGCCCCTGATCGTGCGTCGGGGCGTGGCGGCGTGGGCGGTGGTCAGACGGCGGGGACCTTGTCCAGGAAGCCGTGGACGTGCTGAATCCGGCCGTCCTCGGCGATGACCGCCACGTCGAAGCCGATCACGACCGCCTCGGCGCCCTCCGGGCCGAGCTCCCAGGTGAAGCGCGCCAGGTTGTGGTGGGCGTCGACCGTCGGGCCGAGCCGGAAGACGAAGTCGGGGAACTGTCCCTGCACCGCGCCGATGACCGCGTCGATGCCGTCGTGGCCCGCCACGTCGGCCAGCGGGTCCACGTAGGTGCCGTCCTCCGTCCAGAGGCCCTCGACCGCGGCGCGGCGGGCGGCGGGGTCCTTCTCGTTCCAGGTGTCGATGTAGCGGCCGACCAGCTCGTTGATGTCGCTCATGGCGTTTCCTCTCCCTGTGGATCCGACCCCCGTCGGATCCGATGGCCCTAACAATGCCGGTGCGCCGGCGGAAGATCGATTACGTGGGAGGTAACGGCCGGGCCTCCCGCCCGGGCGCGGCTCTCGGCGTCGGATCCGCGCGCCCCGGGTATACCGAGACTCCCTGCGCCCGACGCGGCCGTGCCCGCGCGGGAGGCCGTGGCCTGACCCCAGGAGGGACCCGGGATGAGGAGATTCGCGGACCGCAAGGTGGGCGCGGTCGGACTCGGCTGCATGGGGATGAGCTGGGCGTACACCGAGTCCGAGCGGGACGATCGCCGATCGGTCGCGCTGGTCAGGGAGGCCGTGGACCTGGGCGTGACGTTCCTGGACACCGCCGACGTCTACGGCGCCGGGCACAACGAGACGCTCGTCGGCCGGGCCCTGCGCGGGATCCGGGACCTCGTCGTGGTGGGCACCAAAGTGGGCCTGGTCGTGGACCCGGAGACGCGCCGGGCGACCCGTGACGGCACGCCGGAGCACGTCCGCGCCGGCGCCGCGGCGAGCCTGCGGCGCCTGAACGTCGACGCCATCGACCTGTACTACCTGCACCGCGTCGACCCGGACGTGCCGCTGGCCGAGACGTGGGGCGCCATGGCCGGCCTGGTCGCCGAGGGCAAGGTCCGGTACCTGGGCCTGTCGGAGGTGACCGTCGCGCAGGCCGAGGAGGCGCACCGCCTCCACCCCGTGGCGGCGATCCAGTCGGAGCTGTCGCTGTGGACCCGGGACGCGCTCGGCGCGGACGGTCAGGGGAACGTCGTCGGCTGGTGCGCCGCCAACGGCGCGGCGTTCGTGCCGTTCGCGCCGCTCGGCCGGGGCTTCCTCACCGGCGCCGTCGCGACGGCCGAGTTCGAGGAGAGCGACCTGCGCCGGAGGCTCCCGCGCTTCCAGCCGACCGCGTTCCGGCAGAACCTGCGGATCGTCGACGTCGTACGGAAGGTCGCCGCGCGGCACGGGGTCACGCCGGCGCAGGTCGCGATCGCCTGGACGCTCGCCCAGGGCGGCCACGTCATCCCCATCCCGGGGACCAGGCGGCAGCGCTACCTGTACGAGAACACCCGGGCGGCGGGCGTGGACCTCACCGAGGAGGACCTGGCCGAGCTCGACGCCGCGCCCCCGCCGGTCGGCGGCCGCTGCTGAGCGTCCGCCACTCTCACAGGTCCATGACGGCGAGGACGAAGCGCACGTCGTCGTCGCCCTCGTTGGCGTACGAGTGCGGCCGGTCGCCGTGGAAGACGGCCGTGTCGCCCGCCCCGATCTCCGTACGGCTGGCGTCGACGGTCAGGGCGAGCCGCCCGGAGTCCACCGTCACGATCTCGCGGGTGCCGGGGGTGTGCGGTTCGCTGTCGCGGCACTCGCCCGGGCGCAGCACCCAGCGCCAGAGCTCGACCGAGGGACGTGGGTCGCTGCCGGCGAGGAGCGTGCCGGTGCCGCCGGACGGCCCCTGCCACAGGACGACCTGACGGTCGGCGGGGAAGAACTGGATCGGTGGCTCCTCCTCCACCTGCACGATTCTGGTGAGGGGGACGCCGAGCGCCTCGGACACGCGGATGAGCGTGCCGAGGTTGGGGTTGCCGCGGGCCTGTTCGAGCGCGACGAGGACACCCTTGCTCACCCCCGCCCGTGCGGCGAGCTGATCGAGGCTCCAGCCGTGGGCCGCGCGGAGGGAGCGTACGGTGCGGGCGACCGCGTCGCCGACCTTGTCCGTCACGGAGGACACCCTAGAGGGTCATTCTATTGCACCGCACGGTATGCTGAACCGACCGATAAGGAGAGGGAGTTGTCCGATGCTCGACCAGATCGTCATCGATGAGGCGGTTCAGGCTCTGCGTCCCGACTTCGCGGTCCTGCTGATGACCGCGGAGGGGCTCGCCAACGGGCCCTCGGACGGCCCTACCGGTGACGTCACGCCGGCCGACGGCGTGGCCGGCGGCCACGTGGAGGCCTGGCGCGAGGCCTACCGCGGGTTCGGCGTGAATCCCAAGCGGGCGCGGCCGTCGGTGGACGCCCTGCTGCGCCGGGGCGACCTGCCGGAGATCAACCGGGTCGTGGACGCCTACAACGTGGTCAGCGTCCGGTTCGAGCTGCCCATCGGCGGCGAGGACCTCGACGCGTACGACGGGCCGGCCCGGCTCGTACGCGCCACCGGGGACGAGCCCTTCGCCACGGTGAAGAACGGCGAGCCCGTCGTCGAGCACCCCGAGCCCGGCGAGGTCATCTGGCGGGACGACACGGGCGTGACCTGCCGCCGCTGGAACTGGCGCCAGTGCACCCGCACCCGCATCACCGAGGACACGAAGAACGCCCTGTTCATCCTGGAGCGGCTGGAGCCGTACCCACTGGACCGGCTGCGCGCGGCCGGTGAGGCGCTGAGCGGCATGCTCGCCGAGATCTCCCCCGACGTCGTCATCCGCACGCGCCTGCTCGAACCGTGACCATCCTTCTGGCCCTCGCCTCCGCGATCGCGTTCGGCGCCGGTGACTTCTGCGGAGGCGCGGCGACACGTCGTTCCGACGACCTGAGGGTCCTGCTGGCCAGCCTCCCGGCCGGACTGTGCCTGCTGCTGCCCGTGGCCGTCTTCTCGGGGCACTGGCACGCCGTGCCGCTCGCCTGGGGCGCGGCCGCCGGAGTCGCCGGCGGCGGCGGACTGCTGGTCTTCTACCGGGCGCTGGCGATGGGGCCGATGAGCGTCGTCGCGCCGGTGTCCGGGCTGATGGCCGCGGTCCTCCCCGCGGTCGTCGGCGTGGCCCGCGGCGACCGGCTCAGCCTCACGACGATCGCCGGGATCGTCCTGTGCCTCGTGGCCATCTGCTTCGTCAGCGTCGAGCGCGGTTCCGGTCCGGTCCGGCTGACCGGCGGTCCGGTCCTCGCCGCCCTCGCGGGGGCGAGCTTCGGCCTGTTCTTCGTGATCCTCAAGCTGGGCGACGACGGCACCCTCTGGCCGCTGGCGGCTTCCAAGGTGTCGGGCCTGCTGGTCGTCGTCATCGTCGCCGCCGTGAACCGGCGCGGCCCGCGCGCGCTGCTCCGGGACCGCCCGACGTTCGGCATCGCCCTGCTGGCCGGCTGCCTCGACATGCTCGGCAACACGCTGTACGTCCTCGCCGCCCGGGCCCGGAACGCTCAGCGTGGCCGGCGTCCTCAGCTCCCTCTACCCGGCCAGCACCGTGCTGCTCGCCCGCGTGGTGTACGGGGAGCGGCTGCGGCGCGTCCAGCGCGTCGGCCTGGTCATCGCGGTCGTCGGCGTCGGCCTCGTCACCACCGGCTGACCCTAGGGTCTGCCTCAAAGCCCCGCTGTCCTACTGCGCGCCGCTCGCTACGGACGGGGACTTTGACGAGGCAGACCCCAGGGCCGGCCGCTCGGATCGGCCGGCCCGCCGGGTCAGTGGCTGCCGAGGTTGGCGACGACGCTGGAGTGCTGCGGGCTGGAGCGCAGACCGGCGGACTCGAGCGCCGTCCGGTAGGCGTCCATCATCGCCTCGCTGTCGCCGGCGGCGCCGAACAGGTCGCCCAGTTCGCGCCACACCCGTGCGGTCGCGCGCGACGGGGTGAGCATGCGGAGCTGGTCCCCGGTGGCGCGCAGCGCGGTCAGCGCCTCCGCGCGGTCCCCGGTGGCCACGAACGCCTGGGCGAGCATGAGCCGGGCCCGGATGCCGGTCACCGAGCCGCCGGGGTGGGCGCTCAGCTCGGTCAGGACCCGCTGGGCGATCGTGACCGCCGCACCGGGCTCGCCGAGCACCATCTTCGACCGGGCGGTCTCGATGAGGCACTCGGCGGCGTCGACACCGCTCAGGGACTCCTCGGCCGCGCGCAGGAGCTCCAGCGCCTTGGCCGCGGACTCCGCCGAGGCGTCATCCGGCAGCAGGCTGCGCGCCGACGCCACCCGGAGCCGGGCCTGCGCCCTGGCCAGGGTCTCGCCCGCGTGCAGCGCGAGGGCCTGGTCGGCGAGGTAGAGGGATTCGCCGCCCGCGCCTTCATCCAGCGCGCGCTGGCTGGCCTTGCGGTACGCGGTGATCATGACGCTGGGGTCCGACTCGGACGCGGCGAGCAGGCGATCGGCGAGCGTCCGCGCCTGCGCCGTGTCACCGCGGTCGAGGTAGGTGGCGATGAGCGTGCGCCCGACCTCGGCGGCCTCCTCGCCGCCGAACAGGCCCAGCTCCGCGAGACGCTCGAGCGCGGACTCGCCGAGCGCGATCGTACGGCCGAGGTCGCCGGCGGCGCGGTAGCACCGGGCGAGGACCACGATCACCGGCAGCCAGCCCGCCCGGCCGCGGTCGCGCGCGGCCTCCTCGCGAAGCTCCTCCAGCGCCTTGATCGCGTCTTCGCCGTCGCCCCGGGCCTCCAGCGCGCGAGCCTGTCCCCAGCGGGCGCGCTTGGCCAGGTCGGGGTCGTTGTCGATGGCGGAGAGGATGTCCGTGAACAACCTGAGCGCCTGGTCGGCGTCTCCGGCCAGCAGGGCGAGCTCCGCGTGGCGTACGCGCACCTGCAGGTGGAGGCGCTCCTCCGGCTCGATGCCCTCGGAGAGGTACTCGGGGAGACAGCCCAGTCGGCTCGCGAGCAGCCGGACCACGGCGGGCGTCGGGGTGCGCTTCCCCGACTCGATCAATGAGATGTAACTGTCGGACAGCTCCGTCCCGGCAAGCTGCGCCTGAGATAGATGTTTACTCAGGCGTAGGTTACGGACCCGCTCACCGACGCTTCCTTGACCCGGCATCTCGACTCACTTACCGAAGGGCTTCACCCGTAATGGGTTACGTCTTGTTTGTGGGGTGCACTACCTCACACATGGAGAGTAACCCAAACAACAAGGACAACATGGATAAGTTTTGGTCAAGTCGTTGGTCGAATCAGTCGTCAGCGTCGTCCTTGCTCGGAAAGATCATGCTGCAGACCTCGAGGTAGAGCTGTTCGGGGTACGGGAGGAAGCTGACGACGCGGAACGCCTGGTCCTGCCCCGCGGACTCCAGGACGAACTCCCCGTAGCCGAGCATCCGCCCGGTGATGGACCGCTGGAAGCTCATGTCGGTGACCTTGGACAGCGGCATCATCGCCACCTTACGCGTCACCAGGCCCGTGGTCAGGAGCATGCGCTGGTTCGTTATCACGAAGTAGTCGACCGACCACTCGGCGACCTTCAGGACGAACCAGGCGAGCAGCAGGAGCCAGGCCCACCAGATCCAGCTGACGACGGCCCCGCCCTGCTTCGCCAGCAGGTTGCTGAGGACGCCGGCGATGATGAGGCCGCCGAGCACGAAGCCGATCGGGGTCATCAGCACCGCGGGATGGCGCCGAACGGTGATCACTTGATGCTCGTGCGGCAGGAGGTAGCGGTGGATGGATGCGGGCGCCGAATCGCCCGGCGTCACCAGTCTCATGGCGCGGTCACGAATTCGGCCACCGAAACGCTCGTCGACGCGGAGCCGCCGCGTGCGCTCCGGGGGAAGTGCGGCGCATCATGGGACTTCGGCGAGCACGGGCCCGTCAAGGCCCCGCCCGTCCGAGTGAGGTACTTCTTCAAGGAAACCCCGCCTCCCGAAGGCCGACACACTGACCCATTAAATTTGTACACCACGCAGCGATCCAGTAGCAAAGAGCCGCGCGTCGAGAGCGCGTCGAGAGCTCACACCACGCCGTACAGGCGGTCCCCCGCGTCGCCGAGGCCCGGCACGATGAAGCCCTTCTCGTTCAGGTGAGAGTCGACCGCGGCGGTGACGACACGGACCGGGACCGGGCAGTCCGCGAGCTTCTCCTCCATGTGCGCGATGCCCTCCGGGGCCGCCAGCAGACAGATCGCGGTGACGTCGTCGGCGCCCCGGCCCATGAGGAGCCGGATCGCCGCCGCCAGCGTGCCGCCGGTGGCCAGCATCGGGTCCAGGACGTAGCACTGCCGGCCCGACAGGTCGTCCGGCAATCGCGTGGCGTACGTCGTCGCCTGGAGCGTGCCCTCGTTCCGGACCATGCCCAGGAAGCCGACCTCGGCGGTCGGCAGCAGCCGCGTCATCCCGTCCAGCATCCCGAGGCCGGCGCGCAGGATCGGCACGACCAGAGGCTGGGGGCGCGTCAGCCGTACGCCCTCGGCCTGGGCGACGGGTGTGGTGACTGTCACATCGGCGACGCGGACGTCGCGAGTCGCCTCGTAGGCGAGCAGGGTGACGAGCTCGTCGGCGAGCCGGCGGAAGGTGGGGGAGTCGGTGGTCGCGTCGCGGAGCGTCGTGAGCTTGTGCGCGACGAGGGGGTGATCGACGACGAGGGTCTTCATGTCCGAAACGGTATCTGAATGGATGTCTGAGCATTGGGAACGTACCCGGCCATGAGCGAAGGGACGAACCCCGACGACCGAATGAGCCCCGAGGAGATCCGTGACCGACTGCGCCGTAGGGCGGTCTTCCTCCGCGAGCTGGCCGAGGCGCGGGAGCTCCGCAAGCGCGTGACCCCACGTCGAGCACGCCATGAACGCGTCCGCGAGGCGGTCCGCATGCGCACCTTCCGAGCCAACTGACAGGACCCGGGTTTTCCCGTGCCGCGATCCTTCGGCCCCCGCATCTGCCAAGATGCCCGAGCAGGACGCGCGCGGGTGGGGTGAAGATGACTGAACTGGACACGGCGGACTTCGCTGTCGTGGTCTATCGCGAGGACGACGCGTGGGAGGTGGAACAGCTTCCCATCGCACTGACGGAAGACCTCGAGGGGCTGATCCATGCCCTCCGGCAACAGCCCAGTCTGGGCGGCACCGTCGGGCTGGTCGCGGTCGGCGACGACTTCTTCGCGGCACTACGGGTGCTCGGCGACGAGGTGATCGTCTTCCTCTCCGACGTCACCGCGTCCGTGGACTGGGAGCTGGCGAGGCAGATCGTCGAGTTCCTCGAGCTCGACATCCCCGACGACGAGGAGCTCGACCAGGTCCTCCCGGCGGGCGACATGTCGATCTTCGCGGACCTGGGCCTGGACGAGATGGAGCTCGGCGCCCTCTCCGGCGACCTCGACCTGTATCCCGACGAGATGCTGTCGAGCATCGCCAAACGACTCGGCTTCGCCGCGGCCTTCGAGCGCGCGATCGAGTAGCGCCGGTTTCGGGAGAGAATGGAACCGTGCCGTACTTCTGCGGGGTGTTCGCGCGCAGCGACGCCGGATGGATCGCGACCGAGCCGGACCTCACCGAGGTCACCGGCCTTGACGACATCGCCGACATCATGCGGGAGACCGTCGTCGAGACGGCGGCCGACACGGTCCTCCTCCTCGTCGAGCAGGAGGACGAGTGGTTCGCCGTCGTCCGCCTCGACGACGGCGAGGACCCCCGCGTCTTCCTCTCCGACGGCAGGGCACCCCAGGGCAGCGAGCTGGCCGAGATGCTCAGCGAGCAACTCGACGCCCCCGCGGAGACGACGAGCGAGGAGCCGATCGGCGACCCGGAGCTCATCGCCGACTTCGGAACCAGTCGCGAGGCCCTGACCGCACTCGGCGAGCGCACCCTCCCCGGCGACGCGCTCTCGGTCATCGCCGAAGGGGCCGGGTTCGCCGAGGAGTACGACCGGCTGCGGTGACAACGGCCGGGACGGACGCCGGAGGTCCGACGATGGACGAGGCCGAGGCCATGAGGCTCGCGCTCAAGGAGGCGAGACGGGCCGCCGCCGACGTGCCCGTCGGCGCCGTCGTGCTCGCGCCCGACGGCCAGGTCATCGGCGCCGGCCACAACGAGCGGGAGCGCGCCGGCGACCCCACCGCGCACGCGGAGATCGTCGCCATCCGCCAGGCCGCCGCGCGCCGAGGCGAGTGGCGCCTGTCCGGCTGCACCCTCGTCGTCACCCTCGAGCCCTGCACCATGTGCGCCGGAGCCGCCGTCCTCGCCAGATTGGACCGGATCGTCTTCGGCGCCCACGATCCCAAGGCCGGCGCCGTCGGCTCACTTTGGGACGTCGTACGCGACCGGCGGCTCAACCACCGCCCCGAGGTCGTCTCCGGCGTCCTCGCCGACGAGTGCGCCGCACTGCTCACCGAGTTCTTCACCGCCCGACGTGACCGAGGACCGTCCGAGTTCCGGTAGGCTGCCCTCTTGGTGGAGTCGCCTAGCGGCCGAGGGCGCACGCCTCGAAAGCGTGTGATGGGGCAACTCATCCGTGGGTTCAAATCCCACCTCCACCGCTCTGTTCGGTGGCCCCCCTTCGGGGGGCCACCTTCCCGTTTCTCCGCTTCCTTCCGGGGGGACGACCCCCCGGACCCCCCGGTGCGCGGCTTCGCCGCGCGCTCCGTGGGGTTCGGTGGCCCCTTTACGAAGGGCACCCTCTCGTCTTCTGGATTCCTTCGGGGGCTGGCAGCCCGAGTCGCTTGCGTGATTCGATCGTGATCCAGGTTGGGGAATCGGTGGGTCCCTCAGGAGGGTCTCACCGGGGACCATCCGGACGATCGAGGGGGACCGTGCGCGTCATCCGTATCCGGTTCGCGGCGTTGGTGGCGGTCGCTGGTGTCCTGTGCGGTGGTTGCGGCCACGATCGGTCCGGTCATCGGTCCGCGGTCGGTCCGTCGGTCACCCGGACCTCGCCCACCTCGGTGACACGATCCTCGCCGAGGAGCCTTACCGGGGTGATGGTGGGGGCGGACGGTGTGGCCGGGCGTACGCGGGTGACGTATCGGCCGGCCAAGATCAGGCATGTCGTGGACGATTACTCCGAGTACCTCAAGGTCACGGTCACCGGCCCGCAGACGACCCTCGAGTTGCGGCCTGACGCCCGGATTCTGCTGCGGGTCCCGCTGCACGGGCTGGACCCGACCGCCGATTCGGTGACCCCGGCGGCCTTCGTGGCCGCTCTGGCGCGGAACAAGAGCCAACTACCGGGCATCGGCTTTCAGATCCGGGTCGGTGCGGACGGGCGGATCACCTACCTGGAGCAGATCTATCAGCCGTGAGGCTCGATCGGAAGCCGCTGTACCTACTGGTTTGTACGATGGTCGCATGGACACCAGGGAACGTCTGATCGAGAGCACGCGCGAGCTGCTGTGGGAGCGCGGGTATGTCGGGACGAGCCCGCGGGCGATCCAGCAGCGGGCCGGGGTCGGTCAGGGCAGTATGTATCACCACTTCACCGGCAAGCCGGACCTCGCGCTGGCGGCCGTGCGCCGTACCGCCGAGGACATGCGGGCCAAGGCGGAGGGCGAGCTGTCCGGGCCCGGCACCGCGTACGAGCGCATCGAGGCCTACCTGCTCCGCGAACGGGCGGTGCTGCGCGGGTGCCCGGTCGGGCGCCTGACCCAGGACCCGGACGTGATCACCGATGCGGTGCTCCGGCAGCCGCTGGAGGAGACCTTCGACTGGCTGCGGCGACGGCTGGGCCGGGTCCTCGCGGAGGGGCGGGAGCGGGGCGAGCTGGCGAGCGACCTCGACCCCGTGGCCACGGCGGCGGCGATCGTCGCCACGCTGCAGGGCGGCTATGTGCTCGCCCGGGCGGCCGCCTCCGTCGAGCCGTTCGAGGACGCCGTCAAGGGCGTGCTGGGCCTGCTCGCCGCCCGGGTGACGTCCTGAGGGCGGGACCGCCCGCGTCCCGGAGGCGTGGCGGAGATCGGCCACGCGCGGCTGAGCCGACGGCGAGCGGGTAAAGGAAACTTGGTGTTCGGCCCGCCTCCAGCGGGATCTATCGCGTTGCCGCAGACGTCATGCTTACTGACCGGAGACATCCGGCCTGGCGAGGTGGCCACGGGTAGGGAGGGGCGTGTTCGGTCCGCAAGGCTTCCTGACCTTCACCGTGCTCGTGATCGGCTTCATGGGTGCGCTCTACTGGCTGGTCAAGACGAGGATGCTCGCCCTGAAGGCGGTCGCCGGAGTGGTCGCGTTCGCCCCGGCGATGCTGTTCGGCGTGGCGCTGGTGAACAAGTTCTACGGCTACTACCAGAGCTGGGACGACGCGTGGCGGGACCTGACCAACCAGGCTCCGGCGAGCGTCGCGCGGGTGCCCGACCTCGGTGACCGCCTGGACCAGGTGCTCGGCGAGGCGGTGAAGAAGCGGCAGGCGCGTAAGAACGGCTTCGCCATGGAGACCGTGCTGACCGGCGCGAAGAGTCACATCGTCCGCCAGGGCATGATCTACCTGCCGCCCCAGTACTTCCAGCGGCAGTACGCCGCGGAGCGGTTCCCCGTCATCGAGCTGATCCACGGCGCCCCCGGCAACCCGGGTGACTACGAGGGCCGGTTGAAGATCTCCGGCATGTTCCGCGGGCTGATCGCGGCTGGGAAGGCCAAGCCCGCGGTGCTCGTCATCCCCGACGTCGGCGGCGGCCGGGACCGGGCCACGCAGTGCCTGGACACGGTGCGCGGCGAGCAGGACGAGACGTACACCGCCTATGACGTCCCCGATCTCGTCGCCGCCCGGCTGCGCGTGCAGCCGCCCGGTCCCGCGTGGGAGATCGCCGGGCTCTCCGAAGGCGGGTACTGCGCGGCCAACCTCGCGCTGCGCCATCCCGACCGGTACGGGATCGCGGCCTCACTGAGCGGCTACTACGAGCCGCTGCGGCACAACCGGCTGCCGCAGCCGGTGGACCCGTTCGGCGGTGACAAGGCGCTGCGCGACGCGAACTCCCCGCTGAAGGTGCTGGCCAAGCCCGGGGTCGACCGCCGGCTGCCGCACTTCTGGGTGATGACCGGCAGCGGGGTGCAGGTCGACCTGGTGCAGGCGCAGGCGTTCGTCGACCTGGTGAAGCGGTATCAGCCGGACGCGCCGTTCCTGATCGTCAAGGGGGGCCAGCACAACTACGGGGCGTGGCGGGAGGCGTTCCCGAAGATGTTCATGTGGGCGACGCCGCGGCTGTGGAGCGCGGTGCCGTGTACGCGGACCCCCGGCCGCGCGACCTGCTACTGAGCCGTTCCCCCGTCCATGTCCAGGACGCGGGCGTGGAGGACGAGACGCTGGTGCAGGGCCGCCCGCAGCGCCCGGTGCAGGCCGTCCTCGAGGTAGAGCTGGCCGCGCCACTGGACGACGTGGGGGAACAGGTCGCCGTAGAAGGTGGAGTCCTCGGCCAGCAGGGAGTTCAGGTCGAGGATGGCCTTGGTGGTGATCAACTGGTCGAGGCGGACCTGGCGCGGGGGAACGTTCGCCCAGTCCCGGGAGCTGAACCGGTGCTCCGGGTAGGGGCGCCCTTCGCCCACTGCCTTGAAGATCACCCTATGCAGTTTAGTGCCGCACCGGCCGACCTTTGCCTTTTTTGGTGGGGCGCGGTGGGCGATCCGCGCCGTACGGGCCCCGTGGGACGGGCCCGGCACGGCGTCAGGGACGCCGTGCCGGAAGGAGGATCGGACTCAGCGGCGCCTGCCCCGCCAGGACCGGCCGCGCGCCCGCCAGTCGTACCCGGCGCCGAACCCGGCGAAGTGCAGCGCGAGGAGCAGCAGCCCGAGCGTGTCCAGCGTGGGGTAGTTGAAGAAATCCGAACTGGCCCCGAGCCAGTCGGCGATGAGAGCGACCGCGAAGCAGATCGCCGCGACGATGGCCAACATGATGAGTGCCTCCTGAGGTTGATCCGCGTCCCCCGAGACGCCCAAGTGATCTCCCGGAGGAAGGAGGTCAAACCTCGGTTTCGGATCCCCTCCGCCGCGCGCGCCGAGTCGTCTTCTTCGCGCGGTTGCCGCACGTCCCCATCGAGCACCAGCGGCGGGTGCCGGGCCGCGAGCCGTCCAGGAACAGCGCCCCGCAGCGTGGGCCGGCGCACTCGCGGACGCGCGTGACGGCGGGCGAGGTGACGAGGTCCAGCGCGTCCCGTGCGATCAGGGCGAGCGTGGCCGTGACCGGGTCGTCCGCCCGCCACCGGATCTCCCCGGACGCGTCCAGGACGGGTACGGGAACGGGCGCGGCGGCGGCCCGGTTGAGGTGCTGCCGCGCGTCGTCGCCGCAGGCCGCCGGGTCGCCCGTACGGACGGCGGCGATGACGAGCGCATGGACCGCCTCGCGCAGCTCGCGGGCGCGGGCCGCCTGCGCCGAGTCGGCCACGACGTCGAGAGAGCAGGGCCCGCACTGCCGGACCCAGGCGGCCAGGGCCGGGCCGTCGGGCAGTTCCTCCGACGCCGTCGGCGTCCCGCGGTACCGCAGGGTGCGGATGAAGTCCAGGCACAGCCGGCCCGCTCCTTCGCGGAACCGGACGCTCGTCGTCGTCATGGACCCACCCTAACGGGGGGAACCGGTTTAACTGGTACCTTTTGCAGGAACTCCCGGACCGTCCCCCGCATGTGAGGTTCCGTGTCTCTCCGCCCCTCTCCCGACACCGAGGCGTCTCCCGCCCGCTCCACGCCGGAGTCCGGCCCGCCGGGCTGGCTGGTGCTGCTGCTCGCGGTGTCGTGCGGACTGACCGTCGCCAACCTGTACTACGCCCAGCCCCTCCTGGCCGAGCTCACCGGCTCGTTCCACATCGGCGGCGTCGCCGCCGGGGCGCTGATCACGGTGACCCAGCTCGGTTACGCGGCCGGAATGCTCTTCCTCGTCCCCCTCGGCGACCGCCTGGAGAACCGGCGGCTCGTCGCGACGCTGCTGGGGATCACCTGTGCGGCCCTGCTCGTCGCCGCGACGGCCCCGGCGTTCCCCGTCCTCCTCGTCGCCTCGCTCGTCAGCGGGGCTACCTCGGTCGTCGTCCAGATCCTCATCCCGTTCGCCGCCGACCTGGCGCCGGACGCCACGCGCGGCCGCATCGTCGGCCGGGTGGTGAGCGGGCTCCTCGCCGGCATCCTGCTCTCCCGCGCGCTGAGCAGCGTGCTGGCCGACCTCGCGGGCTGGCGCGTCATCTACTTCGCGTCCGCCGTTCTCATGGCCGTGCTGGGGCTCGTCCTCCGTACGACCCTGCCGCCGCACCCCGCGAAGACGGGTCTGTCGTACGGCCGCCTGCTGCGCACGACCGTCCAGTTGGTGCGCGTCCACCCGGCGCTGCGGCGGCGGGCGCTCTACCAGGCCGCGATGTTCGGCGCGTTCAGCGCCTTCTGGACGACGATCGCCTTCGTCCTCACCGGCCCGCCGTTCCACTACTCCCAGCTCGGCGTCGGACTGTTCGCCCTGGTCGGCGCGGGCGGCGCGCTGATCGCACCCTGGGCCGGGCGCTGGGCCGACCGGGGGCTGACCCGGCCGATGACGGCCGTCGGCCTGGCGGGCGCGGCCGTGTCCTTCGGCGTCGCGGCGCTGGGCCGGCACAACGTGATCCTGCTCGGCCTCGCGGCGGTCCTCATCGACATGGCCGTGCAGACGACCCTGGTCCTCGGCCAGCACACCGTCTACGCGCTGGACGCCACCGCCCGCGCCAGGCTGAACAGCGCTTACATCGCGACGTTCTTCGTCGGCGGGGCGGCGGGGTCGCAGCTCGGGTCGTTCGCCTACCACGACTGGGGCTGGGGCGCCCTGACCGCCTTCGGCGCGGCCCTCCCCATCCTCGCCCTCCTCGGCTGGTGCACCGAACGCCGCGGTTAGCGCGAACGCCGCCCGGTCAGAGCGAGAGCACCCGCAGCACGAGGACCGCGGCCGCGGCGATCAGCATCACCAGCGCGTTGGGCAGGCCCTTGAAGTCGCTCTTGCGCAGGTGGGCGCCCACGGCGCCGATGAAGTAGAGAACGACGCCGATCGCGGCGGCGACGCCCAGCGGGCCGTACCAGAGTCCGATCACAAGCCCCGCCGCGCCGGCGATCTCGCAGGCGGCCAGGAACGGGAACATGCCGAGCGGCACGCCGATGCCGGTGAGGCCCTCGACGATCTGCTTGTTCTTGGTGAGCTTAGCCGCCGCGGACGCCAGCAACATGATCGCCAGCAGCACCCCGACGATGGCATAGGCGACGAACATGAAAGCTCCCAACGGTTGAGGGCACGAGAGCATGGACGCTAGCAGATGATTGAAAACATTCAACTATCTAGAGTGATGGATCGTTCAACGCTTGTATGATCGGGCTGTGATTCCGAACCGCCCCGGCATGGTCCTGGCCTACTCAGGCCAGATCGCCGGCGGTCGGATCAAGGAGGCGCTGGCGGCGCACGGCCTCAAGCCCGCGCACGCCCACGTCCTCATGCTGCTCTCCGACGAGGGGCCGAGGGGACAGCAGGCCCTCGTCGAGGAGCTCGGCGTCGACCCCAGCGTGCTCGTCGCCATCCTCAACGACCTGGAGAAGGACGGCCTCGCCGAACGCCGCCGCGACCCCGCCGACCGGCGCCGCCACATCGTGGAGATCCGCGACCGGGGCACCGAGCTGGTCGGCGATGTCCACACCGCCGTCGCCGCCGTCGAGGCGGAGCTCTTCGCCGACCTGACCGCCGGCGAGCTCGCCACCCTGCAGCGTCTCCTCGCGCGCGTCAGGCCCGGCGCCGACGACGAAGGCTGCCCCGGCGACGACTGATCGCCCGGCCCGCCGTCGACGTCAGTGACTGCTCCAGCGGGCCCGTCGCGTCGACGACGCGATCGGCCCCGGCCGCCGGTCAGGCTCCGTACCTCCTCCGACCACTCGGGGTTCCGCCGGTGGTCGATCACCTCATCGGCCCCGAGCGCCCGTAGCCGCTCGGCCTTCCGCGGCCTCCTCGAACGACAGGTGCTCCGGAATGAGGACCACGCCGGCCTCGCTCAGCACCGCCCGTCGGGTGATCCTGCGGAGCGGCCATGACGCGCGGCAATTCCTCCCGGGGAATCGCCGACGCGCGGAACGCCCGATAGAACTGCCTCGTGACCATTACGACCGAGCGGACCGGCGTCGGGGCGGAGCTGCGGCGCTGGCGACGCGTCCGCCGGATCAGCCAGCTGGAGCTCGCCGTGCTGGCGGGCACGACGCAACGCCATCTGAGCTTCATCGAGAGCGGCCGATCCCAGCCGGGCCGCGCGATCGTGATCCGGCTGGCCGAGTCGCTCCGCCTGTCGCTGCGGGAACGCAACGGCCTGCTCGCCGCGGCCGGCTACGCACCGGTCTTCAGCGAGTCCGGCTTCGACGAGGAGGCCCTGCGCCCGGTCCGTACGGCGCTGGAGCAGATCCTGTACGGCCACCTGCCGTATCCGGCGTTCGTCGTCGGACCGCACGGCCGGGTGGTCGCGGCCAACGACGCCGTCGAGGTGTTCACCGAGGGCGCCTCGCCCGAGCTGCTCACGCCTCCGGTGAACATGTTCCGGCTCATGCTGCATCCGGACGGGATGGCGCCCAGGGTGCGGAACTTCGCCGAGTGGGGGCGGCACGTCATCCAGGGCCTCAACGCCCGGGCGCACCGCAGCCCCGACCCACGCCTCGACGAGTTCGTCGCCGAACTGGCCGGATACGTGCCCGACGCCCCGGTCGGCCCGGACCACCTCGGCTTCGCCGTACCGATGCGCCTGGCCTCGGTGGACGGCGAGCTGCGCCTGATCACCACGCTGACGTCGTTCGCCACCGCCACGGACGTCACGCTCGCCGAGCTTCACCTGGAGGCGTTCCTGCCCGCCGACCAGGCCACCGCCGACCTCCTCCGCCTCCGCGCCGAGCGCCGCGCGGCGACCTGAGCATCTACGATTCCGGCGTGCGCACTCTGGTCCTGTGGGACGTCGATCACACGTTGGTCCGGATCCGCGGACTGAGCGCGGAGATCTACGCGACGGTGTTCCGCCAGGTCACCGGCCGTGCCATGGAACGCCTCGCGGACCTGGCGGGCAAGACCGACCGCGCGATCATCACCGAGACGCTGCGCCTGCACCGGATCACGCCGACCGAGAGCCTGCTCATGGCCTTCCACGACGCGCTCGTGGCGGCCTTCGCCGACCGCGCGGACGAGATCGGACGCAGGGGAGCGCCCCTGCCGGGCGCCCGCGAGGCGCTGTCCGCGCTCGCGGCCCGGCCCGAGGTCGTACAGTCCGTCCTCACGGGCAACCTGCCGCCGATCGCCCTCGGCAAGCTCAGCGCCTTCGACCTGCACACCTTCGTGGACCTCGAGGTCGGGGCGTTCGGCTTCGACGACCTCCGGCGCCCGCCGATGGTCGGGATCGCCCGCAAACGCGCCACCGACAAATACGGCGACTCGTTCGACCCCGCGCACACGGTCGTCATCGGCGACACGCCGCACGACGTGCTCGCCGGCCACCAGGGCGGCGCCCGCGTCGTCGCCGTGGCGACCGGCGCCAGCGACGAGGCCACCCTCCGCGCCGCCGGCGCCGAACTGGTCCTGGAGAATTTGAGCGACACGGAGAGGGTGGTCCGCTCGGTGCTGGGCGTCAGCAGCCGGTGATCACTGGCGTTCACTGCGCTCTACGGGCACCGAACGCCAGTGATCCGTGAGTCTCGGAAACCTGTGTTCTCAGGGCGACTGACGAGCTGGGTGTCCACAGCCTGTGGACACACGAGAGCCGATGGCATACGCCACGGCACCGCTGATCACTGGCACCTACTGTTCCCTAAGAGCACCGATCACCAGTGATAAGCGGCCGGTCCCCGGCCGGGACCGGCCGGGGACCGGCACCTGCGTCCACGACCGCTTAGCTTGGTTCCTCACGCGGTGGCGACTGTCGCCGCGTCGAATGGGGGCTCTCATGAAGGTCGTACTCGCCGGGGGATCCGGCGCGCTGGGGCGGCGGATCGCCGCCGACCTGACCGCGCGCGGTGATGAGGTCGTCGTGCTGACGCGTTCGCCGCGCCCGGACGACCCGGGTCGCACCGGTCGGCAGGTCGGCTGGGACGGCGCGAACACGGGTTCGTGGGCGGCGGAGCTGGCGGGCGCGGCCGTCGTGAACCTGGCGGGTGAACTCGTGGACCGCCGGCCCACCCCGGCCAACATCGAACTGCTCACCAGATCACGTGTTCAGCCGACCCGGGCCCTCGCCGAAGCGGCGTCCCGCATGGACGAGCCGCCCATCGCCTGGGTTCAGATGAGCACGCTGGCGATCTACGGCGACGGTGGTGAACAGGTGATCACCGAAGACCATCCGCCCGCCGACGAGCCGCCGCAGATGGCCGGCGTGGCGCGGGACTGGGAGGCGGCCGCCGCCGACGCGGCCGCCGACCGTCAGGTCATCCTGCGCACGGCGGTGGTCTTCGACCGCGACACCCCGGCGCTCGATCGCCTGACCGGCCTGGTGCGCTGGGGACTCGGCGGCCGGATCGCCTCCGGCCGCCAGTGGATCAGCTGGCTGCACATCACGGACCTGCTCGCCATCGTGCGCCGGTGCCTGGACGATCCGTCGATGACCGGCGTCGTCCACGCGACCAGCCCCCATCCGGTCCGCAACGACGAGCTCATGGCGACGCTGCGGCTGCTCCAGCACCGCCCGCCGGCCCCACCGACCCCGACGCCCCTGCTGCGGCTGGGCGCACTGGTGCTGCGAACCGACCCGGCGCTGGCGCTGCTCGGCCGACGCTGTGTACCCGCCCGCCTGAGCGACGCGGGTTTCACGTTCGCCTTCCCGGCGCTCAGGCCCGCGCTGGCCGACCTGCTCTGATCACGGCCGAGCCGTCAGGGCCTGCCCCCGCGGGGCAGGAGGGTCGGCTATCAAGTCCGAACATCACGAAGGGCCGGTGTCCGTGGGACACCGGCCCTGGCGTTCTGCCCGGTGCCGGGCTCAGTCGGTGCCGAGCACGCGGGAGAGAAAGGCGATGCCCTGCTGGATCGCCTCCTGGGCGGCGAAGGTGTGCCGCAGCGGGTTGAGGCCGACGAAGTCGTGGATGATTCCGCCGTACCGGACCGCGGTGACGGGCACGCCGGCCGCGCGGAGCTTGGCCGCGTAGGCCTCCCCCTCATCCCGCAGTACGTCGGCCTCGGCCACGATCACCATGGCCTGGGGCAGACCGGCGAGGTCGTCACCGGTGGCGCGGAGCGGCGAGGCGGTGATCTCGGCCCGCTGAGCGGGGTCGGTGGTGTACTGGTCCCAGAACCACTGCATGCCCTCGCGGGCGAGGAAGTAGCCGCCGGCGAACTGATGGTAGGAGCCGGTCTCGAAGTCGGCGTTGGTGACCGGGTAGTACAGCAGTTGCCCGGCGAACTGCACGCCACCGCGCTGCTTGGCCAGGATGGTGGCGACGGTGGCCATGTTGCCGCCGACGGAATCCCCGGCGATGGCGATCCGCGAGCTGTCGAGCCGGTAGTCCGCGCCGTTGGCCGCGACCCACTCGGCGACGGCGTAGACCTGCTCGATCTGGGTCGGGTACTTCGCCTCCGGCGCGAGGTCGTAGTCGGGGAACACCACGGCGGCACCGGTCCCGGCGGCCAACTCCCGGATGAGCCGGTCGTGGGTCACCGGGCCGCCGAACACCCAGCCCAGGCCGTGCACGTACACGATGACGGGCAGGACGCCGCTTGCGCCGGCCGGGCGGACGATGCGCACCCGGACGCTGCCGGTCGGGCCCCCGTCGACCTCGATGTCCTCGACATCGGCGGGCGCCACCGTGGGTACGGGGTCGGTCTGCACCTTCACCGCGATCTTCCGCCCTTCCTCGGGCGGCAGCTGGAACAGGAACGGCGGCGTGGAGTTCGCATCGGCGAACGCTTGGGCGACGGGCTCGAGCACGGGCTTGACCTGGTCGGTCATGATCATTCTCCTTGGAATCTGTGTGTGGAAGAAGGGCCGAAGGTCTCAGGCCTGGGCGGACAGCAGGACCTTGGTCCGCAGCCCGCCGTTCTCCAGGTCGCGGTGGACCTGCGCGGCGTCCGCCAACGGGGCGACGGTCTGCGAGCGCAGTGTCAGCTTCCCGGCGGCCAGCAGCGCCATGACGGCCTGCAGCCGTTCCGCGATGCGGGGGCCGTCCGGTCCGGACAGCCGGACCGCGAAGTCGGCGGCGTGCGGGTCCGACAGCGTGACCACTCGGCCGGGTCCGCCGGCCAGCTCGACCGCGGCGCCGAGGACCCCGGCGCCGGAGGCGTCGATGACCGCGTCCACCGACGGGACGACCGCCCGGACGTTCGCCGCCATCTCGGGACCGTAGGCGACCGGGGTGGCGCCCGCCTCCGTCAGAAGGTCGAAGTCACCGGGGCGGACCGCGGCGAGCACCTGGGCGCCGCAGGCGACGGCGAGCCGGCTGGCGATCAACCCGACCGATCCGGCCGCTCCGGCGATCAGCACGGTCTCCCCTGCGGCGACGCCGACCTCGTCGACGACCCGCGCCGCCGCCTCACCAGAGGCCGGCAGCGCCGCGGCGTCCTGGGTGCTGACTGACTGCGCCACCCGCACCCAGTAGCGGGCCAGCACCTGACCAGCGTAACCACCGAGTTCGGGGAGGAAGACCGCGACCGTGTCGCCTGGCCGCACGTCGCTCACCGAGGGGCCGACCGCGTCCACCACACCGGCCGCCTCGAAGCCGAGGACAGACCCCGGTCGGGCGCCGAACGCGCCCTTCAGACGGCCCGACCTGATCGCCAGGTCCGTCGGTCCCACCCCGGCGAACTGGACGTTCACCCGGATCTGCCCCGGCCCTGGCAGACCGACCTCGACCTCGCCCGGGACCAGCACGTCCGGGGTTCCGTAGTCGCTGAGCACTACCGCCTTCGTCACTTCTGCCTCGATTCACGGGTCGTTCTTGCGTGATGTGTCACGCTTTTCCGTAACGTGACGTATCACGTAAAATGTTCCCAGTCCGACGCCCGCGCATCGGGGATGGTCGGCCTGAGCGCCGGCCCCCGGCGACGCCATGTGAAGGAGCCCGCATGCCGAAGGACCTGCCGGACAGCGCGGACGGGTCGGTGACGCGGCCGGCTCGGAGCGGGCTGACCGCCGAGCAGGAAGCGACCTGGTTCGCCTACATGCGGGTGGCGCTGTGGCTCAACTACGAGATCAACCGCGAGCTACAGGCCGACGGCGACGTCTCCCTTCAGGACTTCCACGTCCTCAATGCGCTGGCCGACTCCCCCGGCCGGCGGCTGCAGCTCAGCGCCCTGGCGATCCGCATCGGCTGGGAGCGGAGCCGGGTCTCCCACCAGGTGCTGCGCATGGAAGCACGCGGCCTGGTCGAACGATGCCCGTCGAGCACCGACGCCCGGGCGACCGACGCCGTGCTCACCTCGCAGGGCGGGGACGCGCTTCGCCGGGCCACGCCGGGCCACGCCGCCCTGGTGAAGCAGATGTTCTTCGACGGACTCGACCCCGGCCTGCTCGCACCGCTGCACCTGGCCCTCGACCAGATCCACGAGCAGATCCTCGCCCACGGCACACTTCCGCGGCCCTCCGCCCGCCAGACACGCTGGACCGTCACCGACGATGACTGATGCCTGGAATGGCGGCCCCTGACCTTGCCGACCGGACCGCGCTCCGGACGCTCTTAAGTCGGCATTGCCGTGGCGACGGTCATGAGCCAAACGGGCGGCCCCCTTCACCGGGGGCCGCTTCGCTTTCAGAGCGGGATCGGGGAGGGCTGAGGGGGCGCCGAGTCCGCTAAGACGTATAAGGCCGCTCAGGCGCCGCGTGCCCGCAGAACTCCTTCGACGCCCAGCAGGAAGGTCTCGGAGATCAGTTTCGGGTCGAAGAGGCAGCCGGCGGCCATGGCGCCATCCCGGAGCATGACGAGATGCCGGCCGGCCTCGTCGGCGGGAGCGTCGCCGACCTGCGCCAGCGCCTCGGTGACGGTGTCCAGGAACCACTGGCGGTGGGCCAGGACGGCTTGGTGGATCGGGTGGGCCGGGTCAGGGTATTCGGCTGCCGCGTTGAGGAAGGCGCAGCCGCGGAACCCGGGACCCTGGATGCTTTCAGTGATGAACCGGCCGACCGCCCGTACCGTGTCGGCTGCCGACTGCTCGCCCGCCTGAGCGGCCTCGATCCCCGCCCGGATTCCCCGGTCGGCCTGGTCGAGGTAGGCGAGGACGAGCTCTTCCTTGCCCGCGAAATGCCGGTACAGCGTGGCGCGGGTCACCTGCGCCTCCGCGATGATCCGGTCGATGCCGACGGAGTGGATCCCCTCCGCGTAGAAGATTTTGGTCGCCGTGCGGAGCAGTCGTGCTCGCGCCGCCGACGTGCCACCGCCTCCTGTGCCCTCACTCATGCGGCCAGACTATCCCGCCAGTGAGGGAGAACGTTCGGTCTTGACAGGCGCCGCCTCCGCCCTCTTGGATACACAGCGAGACCGAACGTTCTTTCTCCTTCAAACGTCGGGGCCACCTCCATGGAGGAGCACTCGATGACCCAGCCGACTGGCACCAACACGCTGTCACTGAAAGGAACTTCCGTGGACACTCTCGCCGGTACCGCTCCCACCAGCGTTCCCGCAGCCCTGCGCAAGCTGTACCTCCTGCGCTTCGCGTTCGCCGCTGTGTGGGCGGTCCTTCTGTTCGCAACCGCCGACACACTGGGCCCGCTCACTGCCACGCTGCTGGTGATCTACCCCCTGTTCGACGTGGCGTGCGCGGTCATCGATATCAGGTCCGCCCAGGTGAACGGCCGACCGGTGCGCGGCCTGTACGTGAACATCGCGCTCAGCGCCCTCACCGGCATCGGCCTCGCCATCGCCGCCACCTCCGGCATCCCCGCCGTCCTGCGGGTCTGGGGTGCCTGGGCCGTCACCGCGGGCATCGTCCAGCTCATCCTCGGCGCCGTCCGACGCCGACTCGGCGGTCAGTGGGCGATGATCGCCAGCGGCTCCATCTCCGTCCTCGCCGGCGCCTCGTTCGTCGCCCAGGCGGGCGAGGACGGCGCCTCTCTGAGCAACCTGGCCGGCTACGCCTTCCTCGGCGGCGTCTTCTTCCTCGTCTCCGCCCTCCGCCTGGGACGCACCCGTACGAAGGCGTGACCCCGGCTCCCTGTCATTTGCGGTACCAAGGCGTGTGCCGATGGGGTTAACCCCACCCGGGTCCGGCCTGCCAGCCACATGGGCGGCCGTAGGCGCCGGTGATCAGGTCAGCGGGCAGAGGCCGCCGAGGACCTCGTCCTCCCAGTCCCGATCGTCGATCATTTGGGCATGACGGGGGAGCCGAGAATCGCCGACGACGTGGCCTGGTAGCGGGCGGCCCCAGTCGGCCGACAGCGGGTCCCATTACAGGCCCAGGACTCCTACGACCAGGGCGGTGACGGCGTTTCGGTGGTCGGGGGTGTCCTCCCAGCGGAGGGCACGGCCGGCTTCGGCTACTACGCCGAGGCCTGCGTGGACCAGGACTCGGGCCTGGCGCCGGTCCAGGTCGGGGCGGGCCAGGCGGAGTTGCTGTTCCCAGACGGTGATGTGTTCGCGCTGGGCGAGGGCAAGTGGCTCGCGTACGTCCGGCGGCAGGCCAGGGATCTCGGCGCTGGCGACGCTGGTCAACGCGGTGTACTCGAAGCTGTAGGCCACATAGGTCGCCGCCAGCGCGAGCACCGCTTCGTGGGGGTCGGCCACGTCGTGCAGGTTCTGGTCGACGGCCTGGGCCAGGATTCCGGCGGCCTGCAGGCAAGCTGCGACCAAGATGTCGACCATGCCGGAATAGTGCCGATAGAGCGCGGAAGGGGCCAGCCCGACCGCCTTCGCGATCTGCCCGTTCGTGACATTGGCGAATCCGTCCCGAGCGAACAGCGGGATGGCCGCCGCGAGGATCTCCGCCCGTCGCGTACGTGGTACGGGCTGGGCGGGCAGGTCGGCGGAACGCACGCGCCCGCCCGAAGCCGGATCGGTCGCCGCCGCCCGGAGCGCGGCGGAAAGGAGCAGATCTTCGAGCCGACGCTGAGCGATGGAGGTGTGATGCGTCGTGATGGATCCGATGACGCCGAGGGCCGCGACAGTACGCAGCCCCTCCAAAGGCAGCGCGTGTTCTCGGCGCACCGCCACCGTCACCCGCTCGACGACCCGCGCGAACTTGCCCCCGACCCGCCGGCGGTCGGCGTCGTTCAGGTACCGAGCCTCCCACCGGTACAGGCCTCCCGACGTCCGGTACGCCACCGTCACCCGGATGAGCGGGCTGAGCACCTCCGCCAGCGAAGCCTCGGGGGGCACGCCGTCGAGCGCCCCGACGAGCCTCTCCACCATCCCGTCCGCGCATTCGGCGAACAGTGCGTACTTGTTCGGAAAGTGCCGATACAAGGCCGCCGCGGTGATGCCCACTCTGGCGGCGATCTCCTCCATGGACGCCGCGTGGTAACCCCGGTCGCTGAACACCTGGCTGGCGGATTCGATGATCAACTGCTTGCGGTTGCGCGGGCGGGTGGCCGCGCCCGTCCCTGACGTCACGGCAACACTCGGTCGGACGTACGGACGACCATGGCCACACGCGCAAGTCAATCACAGTGCGATGGATCAGCCCCGGGTGCGGAGGCGGTCCGCCAACCGGGTGGAAGCACGATCTGCTGGACGAGCCGATGGAGGGCGTCTCCACCGATCGGCCGGGGCATCGCCATCGCGGCACCAGAGAAACTCGCCTGAAACGGATCCTTGCCGTCCTCGACCCACCTGGTTATGTTAATGGAAATTCTCTCTTCTCCGACTCCGCTTCATCCTCCTAGGTGCAGGTGCAACGCGATGCATCCGGCCCCGCGCGGAAGTAGGTAAGTGAATGGAAAGTCTCAGCAGAAGGCGCGTCCTGACGCTTGGCGCCGCCCTCGGTCTCACGACCGCGGCGCTTGAGGCACCCAAGCCGTGGTCGTGGTCGTGGTCGTCAGCAGGCTCGATCGCCAAGGCCGACACGGTCACCGACCCGTTCTCGGTGTGGGACCCCGTGCCGGACCAGGTCGCGGCTCAGCTACTCGCCGACGGCAAGATCTCGGCGGTCAACACCGCCTGGCAGTCGTGGGTCAACAACAGCGATCCGCTTCCGTCCGGAATGCCGAGCTACCTGGTCTCTTACCTGCAGCAGGTCAACCAGCTGCCCTCGTGGGCGGACTCCAGCATGCTCGCCGCGTCCGAGAAGCTCTACACGCGCCTGAGCAGCTACCTGTTCGTGTCCGAAAGCCTCGGTAGCGGGATCCTGAGCACCGTGATCCCCCGGGAGGCCCGTGCGGTCTACTGGTCCGCAGGCGGCGCCGACATGAAGGCCCGCGCGGCCAAGACCTTCACCTTCGGGTACGACCTGCACAGCGGGAGTGCCTGGCATCCAACCGGTCACTTCATCGTCAGCGCCAACAAGACGCGCCTGGTGCACTCCATGGTGCGCAACCTGCTTCCGACCTCGACGCACTACGAGGCGACCGCGGACGAGTCGAAGCCGATCAGCAACGGCGACATCCTGCGCACCTTCCACTCGGTGGCCACCGTCGCGCACAACAACATGCAGAAGTGGGGCGTCAGGCTGTCGGCCGCAGAGCAGGCCGCGGACCTCCACGCCTGGCAGGTCGCCCTCCACCTGCTCGGCGTCCAGGACCAGTTCATCCCACAGAGCTGGGCCGACGCTCAGGCGCAGGCGCAGCAGATGCTGTGGCCCGACCTCGCCTCCACGACCGAGGGCATCAACCTGGCCCATACGCTGCTCGGCTACATCGAGCAGCCAACTCTGGGCGTGGACACCGGCTTCGTCAGCGAGATGGTCCGCTACCTCATCGGCGACACCTACTCGGACTGGCTCAAGCTGCCGCACGACCTCGTCTCACGCGCCCTGATCCAGGCCGGCTGGCCGCTCTACGTCGCTTTCCGCGAAGGCACGTCGAGCACCGCCCCCAGCGGCTACTCCCTGTTCGACTCATTCATACGCGGCGTCGCCATGCTGTACCTCAACAACGGCACGTCGGCAACACAGACCCCCATCACCCTCCCCACCGCGAACCGACCCGGCGCCTGAAGCCGCCGAACCCCGCACAACGCCCCGCAGCTCGGGCAGGGACACCGTCGATACCGCCCGCAGGATGCTCGGCCCCTTCGAGCGCGGGAGGGGGCGCAAGAGGAGATGATCGCGGACGAAAGCACGGTCGGGCCGGTACCCCAGGGGTACCGGCCCGACGCCTTGCCTGCTTAGGCTGGCGGAGGTTGTGAGATTCGAACTCGCGAGGCCCTGCTGAACAGCCGTGAACGTCGGCGAACGAGACGGAAACTGAGACTGGTTAGGAAGTGCGCTGTCCCGGTTCGCTGACGATCTCGGCGGCGGTGCGAATCGTGAGGTTCTGCAGGACGCCCTTCTTGATGTATCCGGCGTCCAGGTTGGGGTTATCGCCGGCCCCCCGGAATGTGTGGCTCTTGATCGAGATTGCTCTTTCCCCCAGGTAGGCGTAGGACTTCGGGTCGAGCAGTACCTCCTCGTGGAGCCAGCCCTCGGTTGTCCGGCCGAGCGCGATGGCCGGCCGGCCTGCGGCGTCGGCGGCCTTGTCCACCAGAGTCACGCCCGGGATTTTCTTCATGGCCCGGAAGATCGCCCCTTCCGTCCGCGGGGGCAGGAGGTTCTCCCTGAGGATCACGTTCAACGTCTGGAAGGCCACCTCGTACTGCCCCTGCGTGCCCGGCTTCCCGCCGTTCTGTGCGTAGACCCATCGGAGCAGCGCGTCCGGGTCGGTAGGCAGTGCCGCCAGCGACGGATAGTCGCTCGGCGGAATCGTGTCGCTGAACCCGTCGAGGACCTTCACCTGACCGTTCACGATCTCTGCGCTCTTCTTGCCGTCCGCCCGCTCCCAGTGGCGCCGGATGTAGGTCTTGTACGGGCCGCCGGTCACCCCACCGGCCGGCTTGGCGGACGTGCGGATGCGGAGCTCGGTGTATATCCACTGGTCGGGCCGGGGGGGAGTGAACGGGCGGGCGTCGGCGGCCGTGGCGGCCCGGTCCAGCGCCTGTTCCGCGTTGGCGACCGGCCCAGCGGGTATGCCGGGCAGCGCCGAGCGCGGCCGCCCGGCCTTGTCGGTTCCGCCGGAGGTCTGCACCACGGTCACTCCGGCGGTGATGGCTGCGGCCAGCGCGCCGATCGCGACGAGCCGAACGCCGATCTTGGGCAGTCGCAGGCGGCGGCGCGCCGCCCTCGGCGCATGTCCTTGTCCTGCTGCTCTGGCCAGCAGGGCCGCCCGCGCCTGCGCATGGGCGCTCTGGGAGGGCGCGTCGGCCTCTCCCCATGCGTCCCGAAGGGTCTTCAGATCGTCCATCACGCGTCCTCTCCAACGGTCGTGGGGTCGAAGCCGCCCAGCGCGGCGCGCACCTTCTTGCGGGCTCGGTGCAGCCGCGACCGCGCCGTGCCGGCCGGGACACGAAGCGCCCGCGCTGCCTCCTCGCCGCTCAACCCGGCCCAGGCGACGAGCAAAAGCACGTCCCGGTCTTTGGCGGGGATCGCCGCCAGCGCCGCCGCCAGCACCCCTCGGGTGGATTCGGCGTCGACGCGTCCCTCGATCTGATCCGCGTGCCCGTCGGTGGCCTCGTGGACAGCGACTCGGGCGAGGGCCTTGTACCGGCGGATCTCGGCCCGGTGGTGGCGGGAGAGGAGGTTGGAGGCGATTCCGTACAGCCAGGGCCGGGCGAGCGGGTGCGCCACGTCGTACTGGTCCCGCCGGTCGAAGGCGATGAGAAAGGTCTCCGCCGCCACGTCGTCCGCGAGGCCGGGCCCGAGCCGCCGCGCGGCGTACCCGTAAATCTCGGCGTAGTAACGATCGAAGATTTCGGCGAACAGTTCCGGTTTCAGTGTCGAAAGACGGATGACTTCGGCATCCGTCGCTTCGGTGCCGGGTTCGCCGGCGATTCGCATCACGGCCGCCACGCGCGGCTCCATTTACGCATGTCGAACCTCTCTCGGGTGGGGATCATCTCTTGTTCGCCGATGCACCCGACAGTGTTCGCGGCCCATGGCTTGCGGTGCCGATCCCACGAGCGGACAGCGAGAACTTGAGGGTTCAACGCCCGCCGCTCTGGTGGAAACCGTCGTTGTGCGGTGACCGCTGCCTGAGAAAGGACGGCGAGCTGCCGTGCTGGGTCAGACGTTGGGGCGAACAGCACTCGTGGCTCCAGACCCAGCCGGGTCGCTGGAGCCTCCTCGGGTAGGGCGAGGTTGAGTACGAGGTCGCCCATGCGGCGGATGGTGTGCTGGATATAAGGGGCCGACGGTGGCCAGGTCGTCGCGTTCAAGCGGGAAGCTTTCAGCGGCGAGTCGGCCGGCCACGTTGGCGCGGCCGAGGCGTTCTAGCTGTGCGTGCCGATCGTTGCGGCGCGGGCCTAGCGCCCGAACGACCTTGACGAGGAGATCACGCCGCGAGTCGAAGCTCCGTAAGGCGCCTTACGGAGCTTCGACTCACCCAGCTTGCGTTGCGTTCGCGACGCTGCTGCACGGCAGGGCCGAGTGATCACGCTGCGCGCCGAGCGAAACCTTCGCCAGATGGAACAGGCTGCCAACCGCAGAAGAAGGGCAGCAAGGGTGGTCGGTCCGTCAGCCGCGACGCTGAGCTTCATAACGCAAGGAACATCGACGAGCGGCAAGCTGAAGGCGTGGCGAGGCATCGCCGCTCGCTAGTGTCAACGACGCGGGACGGAGGTGAATGCAACCAAAACTGCAACCAGACGGTGTCCCGCTCACGCTCTGCGCCAGGCGCTGAGCAGTTGCTCGGGCCCATACGCAGCCTGGAGGCCGGAACAGTTGACCCCGTTACGGGAGACCGCCACGAGCGGTACCGGCTCGTCGGTGATCGTGGCTCGGTGCTTCTGCAGTGCGGCCAGGTCGTGAGCGCCGAACGCGGAGTTCTCCAGCCACTTGACCGAGCCGAGGAAGATCAGTTCCTTGGCCACTGGCTGCCGGTCGGCACCCACCAGATCGATTTCGATGTCGTTGCTGCGGGTCCAGTACCCGCCGATCGCCGGGGCGGCTGGCAGCAGCCCGTCTGGCAGGAGGCGGGCGAGGGATTCCCGGACGAGGGGTTCGATCGCGCGCCCTCGCCAGCTCGTCCACTGCTCCTTGATCCGGCTCAGCGTGAGGTCTCCCCGCATCCGTTCGATCTCTGCCATGTGCGGATCCAGGAAGGCGAGCCAGAAGCGGAGGTAGGGATCGGCCACGCGGTAACGGCGTTCCTTCGACGGTCTCGTCGAGAGGGGCAATTCGGCTGCCACCACCCGCTTCTCAGTCAGGACGTCAGTGGCTCGGGTGAGAGTGGTGTGGGCGATGCCGCCCGCCGCGCGTGCGATGTTGGTGAAGGTTCTCTCCCCGCTTCCGATGGCCCGCAGGACTTCCCTGCTCATCGCCTGCGGTGGAAACTCCGCGGCCAGTGACCGCTCGGCGGAGACCAGCAGCGCCGAGATGGGGTTGTCCAGCGAGTCGCGGAGGAACTCCCAGACGTCAGCTCCGGGCCGCCACTCCGCGCAGATCAGCGGGAGGCCGCCGGTGATCAAGGCGGCGTCGAAGGCGGCTGCCGGCTCAAGCTCGAGCATCTCGCCGATGTCGGCCGGGTTCAGCGGCCCCACGACCATTTCCCGGCCCCGCTGGTGGAAGGGGCGGTCGTAGCTGTTCAGGGCCTCCATCATCGACAGGTCGGATCCGACCAGGAGCAGTAGTACGGGTTTGCGGGTGAGCAGACGGTCCCACGCGCGCTGGAGCATGCCCTCGAAGGCGTCGATGCGGTCCATGAGGTACGGAACCTCGTCGATGACGACGACGCTCGGTCTGTCATCGGGAAGGATCTCCGCGAGCAGCCTGAGTGCCGCGTTCCACTGCGCTGGGGTCTCCTCCAAGAACAGTTCCCGCTCCGGCAGTGTGGATCTGGCGACGGCGTCGAGCAACTCTGCCAGCTCGTCCTCCGTCGTTCCGCCCGCCGCGGTGAAGAACAGGTACGGCACCTCAGTGCGCCGGAGAAACTCCTCGACGAGGCTGGACTTTCCGACTCGCCTCCGCCCACGCATGAGGAGGCACTGCCCCGGCTTCGTCGACCCGACGGCATCGCGAACCGACTGCAAGGCGGCGCCGAGCACGTTCAGCTCACGGTTCCGTCCGATGAAACGCCGCATGGTGAGCCTCCTACTGGCGATGGTATCGACGCAGATACTATCGCTAGCGATACTGTCTTCCCGTCATTGCGGGGCGACGCTCTGACGTCGCGTATCGGGAGAAGCTGGGCCGCATCGATGCGTACCGGCGCTGGCTGTACGGAGGACGTGGCCAGCCCAGTCCTGCCGTTCGTGCGGCCAGATACGACCGTTGAAACAGGCCCTAGATCACCGCCACGAGCCGGGGGGTCGCAAGGCGCCTTGCGGACGCGCCGACTCACTCAACTGGCGTGGCGCTCGCGACGCTGCTTCGCGGCATCGTCGAGTGAGCGGGTACCGCGTCTGGCCCCCAACTGAGACTAAGAAGCACGTCGGGCCGGTACCTCAGGGGTACCCGATCGTGCGGACGTACGCGACGACGTCGACGGGCTCCCGCAGCTTGACGATCGGGTATCCGA
>NZ_JBFAUM010000011.1:0-17790 GCF_040679195.1 Actinoallomurus sp. NPDC052308
CTGGCGGACCGCGCGGCCGGGATCGACGGCATCCTGACGGTGAACAGCCCGCGCGGCGGACCGACCGTGATCCGCGCGGACCTGCCCTGCGTGTGCCTCGGCGGGCGGTGCCTCAGGGGAACGGCGCACCGCTCCGCCCGCCGCAGGGGGAAGGGGGCTAGTCGACGTCGACCCAGTCGAGGGTCCGGGAGACGGCCTTCTTCCAGCCGGCGTAACCCTTCTCGCGCTGCTCGTCGTCCCAGCGGGGCTCCCAGCGCTCGTCCTCGTTCCAGTTCTGCCGCAGTTCGTCGGTCGAGCCCCAGAACCCGACCGCGAGGCCGGCGGCGTACGCGGCGCCGAGCGCCGTGGTCTCCGCGACGACCGGCTTGGAGACCGGCACGCCGAGGATGTCGGCCTGCAGCTCCATGCACAGGCGGTTCGCGGTGATGCCACCGTCGACGCGCAGCACGTCGAGCGCGACGCCGGAGTCCTGCCGCATCGCCTCGACGACGTCGCGGGTCTGGTAGCAGATCGACTCCAGGGTGGCGCGGGCCAGGTGCGCGTTCGTGTTGTACCGGGACAGGCCGACGATGGCGCCGCGCGCGTCGGACCGCCAGTACGGCGCGAACAGCCCGGAGAAGGCGGGGACGAAGTAGACGCCGCCGTTGTCCTCGACCTGCCGGGCCAGCGACTCGCTCTCCGAGGCGCCGGAGATGATGCCGAGCTGGTCGCGCAGCCACTGCACGGCCGATCCGGTCACCGCGATCGACCCCTCGAGCGCGTACACCGGCCGCTCGTCGCCGAGCTGGTAGCAGACCGTGGTGAGCAGGCCGTTCTTGGACCGGACCACCTCGGTGCCGGTGTTGAGGAGGAGGAAGTTGCCGGTGCCGTAGGTGTTCTTGGCCTCGCCGGGGGCGAAGCAGACCTGGCCCACCGTGGCGGCCTGCTGGTCGCCGAGGTCGCCGGACAGCGGGATCTCACCGCCGAGCGGGCCGGACGCGCGCGTCATGCCGTAGAAGTCCGGGTTGGAGGAGGGCCGGATCTGCGGCAGCATCTGGCGCGGGATCTTGAAGAAGGACAGCAGCTCGTCGTCCCAGTCCAGCGTCTCCAGGTTCATCAGCATGGTGCGGCTGGCGTTGGTCGGGTCGGTGACGTGCACGCCGCCGTCGACGCCGCCGGTGAGGTTCCACAGCAGCCAGGTGTCGGTGTTGCCGAAGATGGCGTCTCCGGCCTCGGCGGCCTCGCGCACGCCGTCGACGTTCTCCAGGATCCACTGGATCTTGCCGCCGGAGAAGTACGTGGCGGGCGGCAGCCCGGCCTTCTTCCGGATGACGTCGCCGCGCCCGTCGCGGTCGAGCGCCGAGGCGATGCGGTCGGTCCGGGTGTCCTGCCAGACGATCGCGTTGTAGTACGGGCGCCCGGTGCGGCGGTTCCACACGACCGTCGTCTCGCGCTGGTTGGTGATGCCGAGCGCGGCCAGGTCGCTCGCCTCGAGGTTCGCCTTGCCCATGGCGGTCTCGATGACCGCCCGGGTGCGCTCCCAGATCTCGGTCGGGTTGTGCTCCACCCACCCGGGGTTCGGCAGGATCTGCTCGTGCTCGAGCTGGTGCTTCGCCACCTCGTTGCCGCTGTGGTCGAAGATCATGAAGCGGGTGCTCGTCGTACCCTGGTCAACCGCTCCGACGAAATCGGCCATGTCTCGCCTTTCTAGACGTTCGTCTCAGGCCGTCCGGCCGGACGTGGGGGCGTCCGGCCGGACGGGTCACGCGGAATCGTTCCGCGCGGGGGGAAACCGATCAGGCCTTGCCGGGCCCGGTCAGAGCTTCTCGAGCTCGGATTCGGTGGGGACGCGGCCGGGCTCCTGCTCTTCGGCCGGCAGGAACCGCCCGATGCACACCTGGTAGAGGCCCGCGCCGAGGACCCCGCCGATGACCGGGCCGACGATGGGAACCCAGAAGTACAGCCCGCCGTACTGGTCGCGGAAGGCGGTGCCGTATCCGGTGAAGAACGAGGCCAGCCGCGGTCCGAGGTCACGCGCCGGGTTGATCGCGTACCCCGCGTCGGTGCCCCACGCCATGCCGATCGCCACGACGATCAGGCCGACGATGAACGGCGCGAGGTTGGCGGCGGGGGAGGAGTTGCGCAGGTCGGTGACGGCGAGGATCAGGAAGAGGAGGATGGCGGTGCCGATGATCTGGTCGCGGAGCGCTCCGCCCGTGTGCACGGGCAGCGCGCCATTGCCGGGCAGGGTCGAGAAGACGCCCTGGGTCTTGATGGTGTGGCCGGGGTCGATCTTGGCCAGCACCTCGCTGTAGTTCCAGCGCACGATCAGCGCCGCGACGAACGCGCCGACCAGCTGGGCCAGCGAGTACGGCAGGACCTTGCGCCAGGAGAATCCCTTGAACACCGCCAGCGCGACGGTCACGGCGGGATTCAGGTGCGCGCCGCTGATCCGGCCCGCGACGTACACGCCGAGCGTGACGCCGAGGCCCCAGGCCCAGGCGATGCTGTCGTGGTTGCCGATCCCGCCGGCCACGACCTGGGCCACCACGCCCACGCCGAACAGGATGAGCACCAGGGTTCCCGCGAATTCGGCGGCCAGTTCACCGGCCAGTCCGGGGAGCTTGAGTCGCTCTGCCACGTCTCCTCCTAGGGGGCGATGTCCCGGCTCGGGGACACCGTGAGACACCGTCCGTGAGGAGACTGTGAGCCCCCTCACGACTGGGGGGACGCTAAGTCGCACGGTAGACCCGGTCAACAGACACCTGCCGACATTGTCGAACACCGGCCACCCGCTAATTCTAATAAGGGGCCTGAAGTGGTGATCTACCTCACAGAACACTCCGGATCACGGGTGTATCACGGTCAACCCCGCCCTCATGAGCGTCACAGGTGCCGACATTGTCGAATAGGTGCCGACTTGGACTAGCATGGCGGGGTGCCAGGTCCGGTCCAGTCGATCGAGCGAGCCGCCGCCATCCTCCGGCTGCTCGCCCGCGGTTCCGGCCGCCTCGGAGTGAGTGAGATCGCCGCCTCTCTGGGGCTGGCCCGCGCCACCGCGCACGGGATCCTCCGGACCCTGCAGGGGGTCGGCTTCATCGAGCAGGACGAGGAGACCGGCAAGTACCAGCTCGGCGCGGCACTGCTCCACCTCGGCACGAGCTATCTGGACGTCAACGAGCTGCGGTCGCGCGCGATCAACTGGGCCGACGCCCTCGCCGCCCGCAGCGGCGAGGCGGTTCGGATCGGCACCCCTCTGGACGGCAGGGTCCTCGTCGTGCACCATGTTTTCCGGCCCGACGACACCCTGCAGGCCCTCGACGTCGGCGCACTCCTCCCGGCGCACGCCACCGCGCTGGGCAAGGTGCTGCTCGCCTTCGACGCCGGCGCCGCCGCGGCGGCGCAGGAGACCGGCCTTGAGCCCTTCTGCCGGCGGACGATCACCCAACCCCGTGAGCTCGGCCGGGCGCTGGCCCAGATCCGGGAGATGGGGTGGGCGTCCGAGGTGGAGGAGTTCACGGTGGGGGAGGCCGCCGTGGCCGCGCCGATTCGCGGTCAGGGGGGCCTGGTCGTCGGCGCGATGGGCATCTCGGGGGCCGTCGAGCGGCTGTGCGATCCGAGGGGCCGACCCAAACCGCCGCTGGTGACGTACGTGCGCGACGCCGCGCGCGCCGTCTCCCGAGATCTTGGGGCCTCCCGCTGGTGAGCACCGCCCGCGGGGCCCGGAACGGCAGGACACGATGGTAGAGCGCTATGTGATGTCCGTTGATCAGGGCACGACGTCGACGCGCTGCATCCTGTTCGACCATGGGGGGGCGGCTGGTCTCGGTCACCCAGCGGGAGCACAAGCAGCACTTCCCGCGTCCCGGCTGGGTCGAGCACGACGCGATGGAGATCTGGCGGAACCTCGAGCGGATCGCGCCCGAGGCCCTCGCCCAGGCCGGGGTCACCTCGGATCAGGTCGCCGCCCTCGGGATCGCCAACCAGCGCGAGACCTCCGTGCTGTGGGACCGGCACACCGGCCGGCCCGTCGGCCGCGCCGTCGTCTGGCAGGACACCCGCACCGACTCCCTCGTCGGCGAGCTGAACGCCCGCCCGGAGGCCGACATGATCCGCGAGCGGTGCGGCCTGCCCCTGGCCAACTACTTCTCCGCGCCCCGGGTCCGCTGGCTCCTCGACAACACGCCGGGCCTTCGCGAGCGGGCCGAACGCGGCGACGTGCTGTTCGGCACGATCGAGAGCTGGCTGATCTGGAACCTCACCGGCGGTCCGGCCGGCGGCCTGCACGTCACGGACGTCACCAACGCCAGCCGCACGCTCCTGATGAACCTCACCACGCTGGCCTGGGACGACGACCTGCTGGCGTTCTTCGACGTGCCACGCGCGATGCTGCCGGAGATCCGCCCCTCCACCGAGACGTACGGCCGCGCGACGCGCGTGCTGCCCGGCGTGCGCATCGCCGCCGCGCTCGGCGACCAGCAGGCCGCGCTGTTCGGCCAGACCTGCTTCGCACCCGGCGAGGCCAAGTGCACGTACGGCACGGGCAGCTTCCTGCTCCTCAACACCGGTACCGAACCCGTCCGCTCCGAGCACGGGCTGCTCACGACCGTCGGCTACCAGATCGCCGACGAGCCGGCGGTGTACGCCCTCGAAGGCTCGATCGCCATCACCGGCGCGCTCGTCCAGTGGTTCCGCGACGGGCTCGGGCTGATCGCCAGCGCCCCGGAGATCGAGACCCTCGCCCGCACCGTCGACGACAACGGCGGCTGCTACATCGTGCCCGCGTTCTCCGGGCTGTTCGCGCCGTACTGGCGCAGCGAGGCGCGCGGCATCATCGTCGGGCTCACGTCCTACATCACCAAGGGGCACCTGGCCCGCGCCGTCCTGGAGGCGACCGGCTGGCAGACCCGCGAGGTCGTCGACGCGATGAACGCCGACTCCGGGCTCGCGCTGAAGGCGCTGAAGGTCGATGGCGGCATGACCGCCGACAACCTGCTCATGCAGTTCATCTCGGACGTCCTCGACGTCCCGGTCATCCGCCCGATGGCCGCCGAGACGGTCTCCCTCGGCGCCGCGTACGCCGCCGGGCTCGCCGTCGGCTACTGGGCGGATCTGGAGGGGCTGCGCCGCAACTGGCACCGGGCCGCGCAGTGGCTGCCGAGCATGGACGACGACCGCCGCGAGACCGAGTACGACAACTGGCGGCGGGCCGTCGAGCGCACCTTCGACTGGATCAAACCCGGCGGCAGGTGAGGGCCGCCCGAGCCTCCCGGAGGCGAGACGGAACCGGCGGTTCCTCCCGCACGTCCGATGCAGGACCTCGAGAAAGGACTGGATCGATGACGGACTTCGGTACCTCGGAACTGCTCATCCTCGCCTGCGCGCTCGTCGTGGGCGTCGGCGTGCTGGCCGGACTGGTCCGGCTGTTCCGCAGGTGAGGGACGGCCTCGGCCGGGCCGTCAGTACCAGTGGTGGGCCTGCCACCAGCCCCAGGCCCGGCAGGGGTCGCCGTAGCGGGAGCCGATGTAGGTCAGGCCCCAGGTGATCTGGGTGATCGCGTTGGTCCGCCAGTCCGGCGCGACCGAGCCCATCTTCGAACCGGGCAGCGCCTGCGCGATGCCGTAGGCACCGCTGCTCGGGTTCTCGGCGTGCTCGTTCCAGCCGCTCTCGTGGTTCCACATCGTGAGCAGCGACGGCCAGCACCGGCTCCAGCCCTTCAGGGCGTTCATCTTCTTGGCGTACTTCTGGTTGTCCGCGGCGCTGGGGTCGTGGCTCATCTTCTTGACGAACGCCTCCCACTCCCGGCGCTTCCGCTCCGCCGCCGCGCGCTTCTTCGCGTCGCGCTCGGCGGCGAGCTGCGCCTTGTAGGCGCGCTCCCGCGCGGTCGCCTGGGCCTGGGCCATCATCGGGTCCATCGTGTAGCCCTCGAGGGACCGCGCGAGGTCGTTGGTGGAGACGTCCGCCGCGGCGCCGCCGGGCGGCTTGCCCTTGCCGAAGTCGAAGTTGGCGACGACGACGACCGCGACCACGACGACGAGCGTCATGATCACGCCGGTACTGCCGAGCGTACGCCGGAGGATCCGCAGCGCGCGTGAACCCGCCGGGCGTTGGGGGGTGCGGGGCATGGATTCTAGCTTGCACCAGTCGCGACAGTGGTGGCCCCGTTTGTCCACATATTCGGCTGTGACATCTGTGACGGAGCGGAGGGTCAGATCTCGGGAGACGCCATGAGCTCCGCGCGCGTGGGCGGGTCGGCGCCCCGCCGCCCGCACGTGATCGCGGCGGCCCGCGCCGCCTCGGCGCACACCTCGGTGAACACCGACCCCGGAGCGGCCCGGAGGGCGGCGCGGCGCTCGGCGCCGAGCAGCCCGCGGTCGTACAGGCCGGCGAGGGCGGCGCTCATGTACGAGTCGCCCGCGCCGACCGTGTCGACGACCTCCACCGTGCGCGCCGGCAGCTGGAGCGGCGCCAGGCGGGGCGCGGCGACCAGCGCGCCCGCCGCGCCCAGGGTCACGATCACCACGGCGCCGGTCCCCTCGACCAGCTCGGCCGCGAAGCGCCGCGGGTCGGCGCCGGGCCGCAGCCACTCCAGGTCCGCGTCGCTGATCTTGACGATGTCCGCCGTACGGAGGAGCGCCTCGACGCGGGACCGGGCGTCCGGTACGGCGGACATGACGTCCGGGCGGCAGTTCGGGTCGTAGCTGATCGTCGCCGTCTCCCGCGCCCGGCGGACGAGACCGGCCAGCGCCTCGGCCCCCGGCGGCAGCACCATGGCGAGGGAGCCGACGTGGAGGGCGGCGACGTCGCCGAGCGGTACGCCGGCCAGCTCCCCGGCGGTCCACTGCCAGTCGGCGGTCCCCGCGAGCCGCAGATCGTACGACGGCGGCCCGCCCCCCTCGTGGTGCACGAACGCCACCGATGAGGGCTCCGCGGCGGGCGCCACCGCGCCGGTGCCGACGCCGTTCCGTACGAGGTGGTCCCGGAGGGACCGGCCGAACGGATCCGCGCCGATCCGGGCGATCATCCGGGTCGGCGCGCCCAGCCGGGCGAGCCCGACGGCCACGTTCGCCGGACTGCCGCCGGGCAGCGCGAGGTACGGGCCGCCGGGCTTCTCGGCGACGAGATCGATGATCGCTTCACCGGCGACCGCGACGACGCGGGCGTCAGGGATCCGCACACACTCTCCTTGGTTCGGACCGGCGGGCCGGTCGGCTCGTCCGCCCGGACGGGCCGGTTGGACATTCTGCCGAGCCGCGGGCCGGTCAGGTCGTTTCGTTATCGTTCGCGGCGACGGCCAGGTTGCCCGGCGCCGCTCCCGTCATGATGGCAACCGCCTCGGCCATGTCCGTCTCCGCGGGGCGTACGACGGCCACCCGCCGGCCCAGGCGCTGGATGTGGATCCGGTCGGCGACCTCGAAGACCGCGGGCATGTCGTGGCTGATCAGGATCACCGGCAGGCCGCGGTCACGGACCTGTCGGATCAGCTCCAGCACCATGCCCGACTCCTTGACGCCGAGCGCGGCCGTCGGCTCGTCCATGATGACGACGTGCCGCGCGAACGCCGCGCTGCGCGCGACCGCGACGCCCTGCCGCTGCCCGCCCGACAACGTCTCCACCGCCTGCTTCGTCGACGTGATGCCGATCTTCAGGTCCTGCATGTGGCCGCCCGCCTCGGCCTGCATCGCCTTGTGGTCCAGCAGCCGGAACACCCGGCCGAGAACGCCCTTACGCCGCACCTCCCGCCCGAGGAACATGTTGCTCGCGATGTCCAGCGCCGGCGCCACCGCCAGGTCCTGGTACACCGTCTCGATCCCGGCCCGCCGGGCGTCCGCCGGGCTGTGGAAGCGCACCGGCCGGCCGTCGAGCAGGATCCGGCCCTCGTCCGGGACGAGCGCGCCGGACAGCGCCTTGATCAGGCTGGACTTCCCCGCGCCGTTGTCGCCGATCACGGCCAGGATCTCGCCGGGCCGGAGCTCGAAGTCCGCGCCCGCCAGCGCGGTGACGTGGCCGTACCGCTTGACCAGACCGTGTGCCTCCAGCACCGGCCGCACGCCCTCTGCGTTCTCGTTCACGTGCCCTCCTCCGTCGGGGGAGTGACCAGAGTTGCTGTGCTCATGACTCGCTCGCTGCGCTCGCTCATGTGCGCCTCCTTCGGGCCAGCTGGTCGACGCTCACCGCGAGGATGACCAGGATGCCGGTGATGAGGACCTGGTAGATGGACGGGACCCCGGTCAGCTGCAGGCCGTTGCGGATCACACCGACGATCAGCGCGCCGCACAGCGCGCCGATGATGCTGCCCCGTCCGCCGAACAGGCTGACGCCGCCCAGCACCACCGCGGTGATGCTGTCGAGGTTGTCCGTCTGCCCGGCCTGCGGGTCGCCGACGGACGTACGCCCGATCAGCAGGAGCCCGGCGAGGCCGTAGATCGCCCCGGCGACGGTGTAGACGGTGAGCAGCAGGCGGCGGTCCGGGATGCCGGTCAGGCGGGCGGCCTCGCGGTTGTCGCCGACCGCGTACACGTGCCGGCCGGCCGCCGTCTGGCGCAGGACGTACCAGGCGACCGCGAACAGCGCCAGCATGACGACCGAGCCGTACGTGACGTCGGTGTTCCCGAGGGGGAACGTCCGGCCGAGGAAGGTCAGCGACGTGGGCAGCCCGGTGATCGTCTGCTCGTTCGAGTAGACGTGGGTGAGGGCGAAGGCGATGTTCCAGGTGCCGAGCGTCACGATGAACGGTGGCAGCTTCGCCATCGTGACCAGCGTGCCGTTCAGCGCGCCGAACGCCGTGCACACGGCGACGCCGATGAGGATCGCCCAGCCGCCCGGCACTCCGCCGCCGACGGCGAGCTTGGTCATGAAGATCGTGCCGAGCGCCATCACGGCACCGTTGGACAGGTCGATGCCGGCGGTCAGGATGACGATCGTCTGGCCGACGGCGAGCGCGCCGACCACCATGACCTGCTGGACGATCAGCGAGAGGTTCGCGCCGGTGAGGAACCGGTCGGTGCGGATGGAGAAGTAGCCGCAGGCCAGCAGGAGGGCGACGAGCGGGCCCACCGCCGGGAGGGTGAGGAGCCGCGCGGCGCGGGCCGGCAGGCCGCGTCCGCCCTCGGCCTCGGCGCGGTCGGTCGCGGTGACGGTCGACATCGGCTCAGCCCCAGCAGTTGGCCAGGCCGAACTGGACGTCCTTGGAGTCCACGCCCGGCTGCGCCTTGTTCGTGATCAGGTTGACGCCGGTGTCGGTGTAGCCGCTCGCCTTCTTGCCGTTCTCGGCGAAGCCGACGATCGCGTCGACGCCCTGCGTGGCCATCTTCAGCGGGTACTGCTGCGAGGTGGCCGCGATCTGCCCGGACTGCACGGCCCTGACGCCGGTGCAGCCGCCGTCGACCGACACGATCATGACGTTCTTCTCCTTACCGGCCGCCTTGAGGGCGGTGTACGCGCCGAGCGCCGCCGGCTCGTTGATCGTGTAGACGAGGTTGATGTCGGGGGCCTTCTGCAGGCAGTTCTCCATCGCGGTCTGCCCCTTGGCCTGGTCGCCCTGGGTGTTCTGCGCGCAGACGACGCTCGGGCCGCCGTCCTTGACGCCGAAGCCCTGCAGGAACCCGTTGTGCCGCAGGACGCCGACCGTGATGCCCGGGTTCAGGTCGAGCATGGCGATCTTCGCCGGCTTGGCGCCGAAGGCCGCCTTGGCGTACCTGCCGATCAGGATGCCGGCGTTGAGATTGTTGGTGGCGAACAGCGCGTCGGACGCGTTCTTCGGGTCGGTGGGCGTGTCGAGCGCGATCACCTCGATGCCCTTCGCGCGTGCCTTCTGGATGCTGGGCACGATGGCCTTGGTGTCGCTGGGGACGATCAGGATGCCCTTGACGCCCGCCGCGACCATGTTCTCCATGGCCGTGACCTGGCTGGCGTTGTCGCCGTCGAACTTCCCGGCCGCGGTCATCAGCTTGACGCCCTTGGCCTGGGCCTCCTTCTGCGCGCCCTCTTTCATCTTGACGAAGAACGGGTTGGTATCGGTCTTGGTGATGAGGCCGACGGTGACCTCACCGCCGGAGCCGGAGCCCTTCGCGCCCTTGCCGCAGCCGGCCGCCGCCAGGGACAGAGCCGCGACGGCGACGATCGCGGCGGTACGGCGGCGGTTCGATGCCCAGACGTCACGTTTCATGCTTCCTCCAACCCCGCCGTGGACGCGCCACGGCAGGCGACCGAGCGGTTGCCCCCCGAGGTCCGGAAACGTTTCCAGGAAACGTTTCCGCGAATGTAAGACCCGGGCGTACGGTCTGTCCAGAGCTGCGGGCACAATCGACCGGGGCGTGAGGGGGAGGACCGGTGGCACCGATTCCGGGCGATGAGCAGCGGCTTCCGGGCGATGAGCGGCGGCGCGGCAGGGTCACGATGCGCGACGTCGCCGACCGGGCGGGCGTCGGGCTCGCGACCGTCTCACGCGTGATCAACGGCAAGCCCGGGGTGGCGGCCGACCTGGTCGAACGCGTCAACGGCGCGGCCCGCGACCTCGGTTACCGGCACGACGTCACGGCCAGCAGCCTGCGCCGCGCCGACCGGCGGACCGGGACGATCGCCCTGGTCCTCGAGGACGTCGCCAACCCGTTCTCCTCCCTCCTGCACCGCGCCGTCGAGGACGCGGCCCGCGCGGAGAGCGTGCTCGTGCTGACCGGCAGCAGCGACGAGCAGCCCGAGCGCGAGCGGGAGCTCATCGACACGTTCACCCTGCGCCAGGTCGACGGCCTGATCGTGGTCCCCACCGGAGGCGCCGACGCCGAGCTGGCGGCCGTCCGGCGGCAGGGCACGCCCATCGTCTGCGTGGACCGCCTCGTCGAGCTCGACCAGGTCGACACCGTCACCGTCGACAACCGGGAGGGCGCCCGCGCCGCCGTCCGGCGCCTGCTCGACCTCGGTCACCGGCGCGTCGCGTTCCTCGGTGACATGGCGTCGATCCGGACCGCGCGGGAACGCCACGCGGGCTACCTCGAGGCGCACGCCGGCACGGGGGCGGCGGTCGACGAGCGGTTCGTCCGCCGCGAGATCCGCAGCGCCGACGCCGCCGAGCGCGCGATGCGCGAGATCCTCGGCGCGGACGAACCGCCGACGGCCGTCTTCGCCGCGCAGAACCTCCTGACCATCGGCGCCGTCCGGGCCCTGCAGCGCCTCGGCCTGCAGGACCGCGTCGCGCTGATCGGCTTCGACGACTTCCCGCTCGCCGACATGCTGTGCCCCGGCGTCTCGGTCGTCGCCCAGGACCCCGCCGAGATCGGTCTCATCGCCGCGCGGCTCCTCCTCGGCCGCATCGTCGACCCCGGCCGCCGGCCCGCCCGGCACGTCGTCGTGCCGACGACCTACATCGCCCGCGGCTCGGGCGAGATCCCGCCCGGCCGCTGAGGGCGGCGGACCGGGTCCGGAACGAATATTCGATCTACTTTGTAAAGGCGCCGACCGGTGTGAGCAATCGAGATCATCGCCCTGCGGGCCCCGCTTTCTTCGGATAAAGGGCCAGGAAAGGCCACTAGGAGTTCCTGGTGGGGTTTCACTGCCTAGGCTTGGGCGCATGGTTCCGCCGCAGGGCCGCCCTATGGGCATCGACGCCACGGAAGGATATGTGCTCAACACCGAGGAGGGACGCCGGCTTCTCGCCCTGTTCGACTCATTGACGACTTTGAATCCCTGGCGGCTGACCGGCCGGCCGTTTCCGGTGGTCGCCCTCGAGTCCGCGAACCCGCAGGCCGACGTCGGCGCCTACCTCGACGCGCTGGAACAGGCGGCCTTCGAGGCGCGGATTCCGCATATCAGTCCCGGACTCGAACCCGCCGCGGAAGACGCCGACCTTCGCCTTCTCGACAAAATGTCCGAACCCGCCGCCTGGCGGTCGCTCCGCCGTGACTTCGGGCGGCTCAGGTTCCCTCGTTCGGATCTCGTCAAATCACTCGAACAGGCCATCGCGCGCGCCGACGCGAACGACACCAGCCCCGCCGACGAGTGGAACGCCGCCGCGGCGTCTTTCTCCTCTGCCTTACGACCGGGCCGGGCGCCGGTCTGGTGGTCGGTGGTCGGCGTCACCGCCACGGCGCTGCTCAGCGGTTTCGCGCAGGGGCTGGCCGACAAGGTCACCCTGCCGGCCCTGCTCACCGGCGGGGCCCTGCTGGTGGTCCTGCTGGCACTCCTCGTCGTGGTGCTGCGGCCGCGGTCCTGGCTGGCGATCCTCACGCGGGTGGGATTCGGCGGCCGGTACCGGTGGTTCGCCACCTCGTCCTTCTTCAGCGTGCTCGGCGGGGAGGGGTTCGACGGCCGGCTCAAACGCGTGCTCGGCCGGATGACCGCCAAGCGCGGAGCCGACGAGTTCCGGCTGCAACTGAAGTGCTTCGCGTTCCTGGAGGACGTACGGGCGGCGCACAAGAGGCTGTCGCCGAACCTGCGGGGGTTCAAACGCCCGGTGCCTCCCGTCGTCTTCCTCAAGGGCATCACGAAGGACAACGGCGGGATCGAGCTGTTGTCGGCGATGAGCGACATCCGCAGCCGGCGCAGCGAACTGCACCCGCTGCTGGTGATCGCCTCGGTCGACCACGTGCACCGCCACGAACTCGACGATCTGGCGCCCCCGCAGCACGACATCGACGTCTCCATCGACGACCGTTACGACGACTGGGAGGCGTCCCTGGGAATCGCGCAGGCGCCCAGCCAGCAGGTCGCGCTGCCCTGGGTGCTGCGGCTGCCGATCCCGGCCAGGCGGCCGGGCCGTAACCCGCCCGCTCCGCTGCCGGTGCGGCACCGGCCCCGCTGGACGTGGGCGTGGTCCGCGCGATCCCTGCTGGTGGCCGTCCTGGTGACGGTGATCGGCGTGCCGTATCTCCACCATCGACTGGCGGCGAGGTACTGCGAGGTCGGGTTCCCCTTCGCCGCGAACACCGACTCGCGGCTGCTCCTCGACCCGGACGGCAGCCGGGAGTGCGTCGGCATCGCGACCAGGGGAGTCCGATTCGAACGCGGGGTGACCAGCATCGGTGTGGACGGCAACCGCATGCCGCCGCGGGAGACCGCGGATCTGGCCCTCTCCCAGGGCCGGTTCACCCTCGCCGACCTGGAGAGCCGAATCGACGGCGAGAACCGGACCATCACGCGGTTGCACCAGCCGTATGTGACGGTGCTGTACGCCGGGATCCTCACCGCGGCCGAGGGCCACGACCAGAGCGTGGTGAGCGGCATCCGCGCGCTGGCCGGCGCGTACCTCGCCCAGGTGGGCAACAACCGGACCGGTCAGCCCGGCGCGGTCGGGAACCGGCTGAAGATCCGGCTGCTGCCGGTCAACGTCGGTGAGAACATGAACTTCTCGCGGCAGGCGAGCGACGCCATCCTCGCGGTGGCGCGACGCGACCCGACGGTGGTCGGGGTCGTCGGCATGGAGCGCAACACCGACGCCTCACAGGCCGCGATCACCCGGCTGAACGATGCCGGGCTGGCGGTGCTCGGCACCGTCAACTCCTCGGACCGGCTCCCGCAACTGCCCCACTACTACGGGCTCGCCTCCACGGACCATGACGAGGCGGCCCTCGCGTCCTACGCGGCTCACCAGGCGCTCGGCGGCCGGTCCTCCCTGCACGCGATGATCGTCTCGCGGGAGCCCGGCGCGACGAAGGACCAGTACAGCGTCGAACTGGCCGCCGACGTCGAGCGGCAGTTGCACTCGGCCCGTGTCTCGACCGTCCGCTACAGCGGCGCGGACGACATCGGCGGCCAGATCAGGACCGCCTGCGCCGCGGCGGCCGGCGATCCTTTCGATCTGATCTATTTCGCCGGTCGTGCGGAGGACATCTACAACCTGATCAACAACCTCGGCGACGGCGGTTGCGCGAAACGACCGCTGACGCTGCTGGGCGGCGACGAGGTCGCGCGAGCGCGGTTCGGCAGCGGGCAGCACGACGTGATCCTGCCACCGGGCATCAAGGTGTACTTCACCAGCGCCACCTACCCCAGCAATCTCACCGCCGGCGGCAGGGACCGTTTCACCCCGTTCTTCACCCTGGCCCGCAACAACCTCGGCGTGCGCCCGGAGAACCAGGCACTCCTGGCGGACGGCCAGATGGCGCTGACCTATGACGCGACATCCGTGCTGGCGCAGGCCGCGCAGCAGGCGTTCACCGCCCTGGCCATCCCGGCGAAGAGCGGATCACTGATCCCCGGCAGCCGGACGATCACGTCGGGCAGCGTCCTGCTGGAGCTGAGGTCCCGCCGGTGGGACAACGCGGCGAGCGGCGCCGTCGACTTCACCAAGGACGATCACGACCTGAACGGTCCGGGGAACCGGGGACTGACCCTCGTCCAGGTCACCGTCGACGCCGGGGGCACCCCGAGGTACAAGCCGGTCTGCGGTCGGATGAACGGCGGCGGCAAGGTCGCCGACCTGCCGCTCTGCCCCGCGGAGGAGGGGTCGCCGGGCCGCTGACGGATCCGCTCGCGCGGCCTCCCGGCCAACGTTCTTGATCTACAACGTAAAGGCCGTCGGCCGGTGCGGTCACCGGAAGTCGCGGCTGCGGGCCATCGTGGCGACGGGCAGCCGCTGCAACCGGGTGGCGACGAGGTTGGTGGCGCCGTCCTGGCGTTCGAGGCGGCCGTGGACGAGCAGCGCCTGCGCCTGGAAGGCGACGTTGCGGTGGCGCTCCCAGATCTGGGGTCGGCACAGGACGTTGAGCATGCCGGTCTCGTCCTCGAGGTTGAAGAAGATCACGCCGTTCGCGGTCCCCGGGCGCTGCCGGTGCGTGACGACGCCGGCGACCAGGATGTTCGTGTCGCCGGGCACGTCCTTGACCGCGTACAGGGGAACGGCCCCGCGCTCGTCGAGGGCGGTCCTGACATGGGCCATCGGGTGGTGCTCGGCCGTTCCGGTGGCCCACAGGTCGGCGATGGTCTGCTCGACCACGGTCATCAGCGGCAGCTCGGGGGCGGCGGTGCCCGGCGCGGTGCCGGGCAGGTGGCCGGGGCGGGTGTGGGCCAGCGCGCCCGCCGCCCACAGCGCCTCGCGGCGGCCGAGCCCGAAGCAGCCGAACGCGCCGGCCGTGGCCAGGGCCTCCAGCGCCGCCGTCGACAGCGGCACCCGGCGCACCAGGTCCTCCAGATCCGCGTACGGCCGGCCGGCGGCGATCCGCTTCGCGACGTCCTCGCCGAGGGTCCGTACGGACGACAGGCCCAGGCGGATCGCGGGCTGCGGCTGCGCGGGCGCGTGCGGGAGGTCCCCGGCCGGCGTGTACGGGGTCTCCAGCGTCGCCTGGTCGGAGCTGGCGTTCACGTCCACGCCGAGGACCCGCACACCGTGCCGGCGGGCGTCGCCGAGCAGGGTCTGCGGGCTGTAGAACCCCATCGGCTGGTTGCGCAGCAGCCCGGTGGTGAACGCCGCCGGGTAGTGCCGCTTCAGGTACGCGCTGGCGTACACGATGTGCGCGAAGCTCTGCGCGTGCGACTCGGGGAACCCGAAACTGGCGAAGCCGAGGATCTTGTCGTACACCTCCTCGGCGATCTCGGCGGGGATGCCGCGTTCGGCCATGCCGCTCAGCAGCCGGTCGCGGAGCCGCTCGACGCGCTCGGGCGCGCGCTTGGCGCTCATCGCCTGCCGCAGCGCGTCGGACTCCGCCGGGGTGAACCCCGCGCAGTCCACGGCCAGTTGCATCATCTGCTCCTGGAACAGCGGCACGCCCATCGTGCGCTCCAGCGCGTTGCGCATCAGCGGGTGCGGCAGGTCCGGCGGCTCGTGCCCGTTCCGGCGGCGCAGGTACGGGTGGACCGAACCGCCCTGGATCGGGCCGGGCCGGATCAGCGCGACCTCCACCACCAGGTCGTAGAACGTCCGGGGCTTGAGCCGGGGGAGCGTCGCCATCTGCGCGCGGGACTCGACCTGGAACACCCCGACCGTGTCGGCGTCGCACAGCATCGCGTACACGTCCAGGTCGTCCGGCGGGATCGTGTGCAGGTCATAGCGCCGCTCGTGGAACTCGCCCACCAGGTCGAACGTGTCGTGCAGCGCCGCCAGCATGCCCAGGCCGAGCAGGTCGAACTTGACCAGGCCGACGGCGGCACAGTCGTCCTTGTCCCACTGCAGCACGCTGCGCCCCGGCATCCGCGCCCACTCGACCGGGCACACCTCGCCGATCGGCCGGTCACAGATGACCATGCCGCCCGAGTGGATGCCCAGATGCCGGGGGAGCCGCTGCATCCGATCGGCCAGCGCGGTCACCGCCTCCGGGATGCCGTCCGGAGGGAGAGGCTCGTGCGGGGGGTGGTGGGGCGCAGCCACGGGGGTGGAAAGCGGGGAGAGCTGCCGGGACCAGGCGTCCTGCTGGCCGGGGGAGAAGCCGAGCGCGCGGGCGGCGTCCCGGACGGCCATCCGCGGCCGGTAGGTGATCACGTTGGCGACCTGGGCGGCCCGGTCGCGGCCGTACCTGTCGTAGACGTGCTGGATGACCTCCTCACGCCGGCGGTTCTCGATGTCCAGGTCGATGTCGGGCGGCCCGTCGCGGCCGGGCGACAGGAACCGTTCGAACAGCAGGTTGTGCCGTACGGGGTCGACACCGGTGATGCCCAGCGCGTAGCAGACCGCGGAGTTCACCGCCGACCCCCGGCCCTGGCACAGGATGTCGTTGTCCCGGCAGAACTCCACGATCTCGTGCACGATCAGGAAGTAGCCGGGGAAGCCGAGCTGCTCGATGACGTTCAGCTCCCGCGCGATCTGCCGGTACGCCCGCGGCGCCCGTCGCCGCGTCCCGTACCGCTCGCGCGCCCCCTCCTCGACGAGGTGCCGCAGCCAGGTCGCCTCGGTATGGCCGGGAGGCACGAGCCAGTCCGGCAGGTTCGGCGCGACCAGCTCCAGGTCGAAGACGCACGAGCGGCCCAGCTCCACCGTCCGCTCCAGCACGCCGGGGAAGCGGGCCAGCCGGGCCGCCATCTCCGCCGCCGACCGCAGGTGCGCGGTGCCGGTCGCGGGCAGCCAGGAGTCCATGTCGTCCAGGCCGCGCCGGGCCCGTACGGCGGCGAGCGCCTCGGCGAGCGGGGCGTCCCTCGGCGCGGCGTAGTGGACGTTGTTCGAGGCCACGACGCCGACGCCGACCCGCCGGGCGAGGTCGTACAGCGCGTCGTTGCGCGCGTCGTCGAGGGGCTGGTCGTGGTCGATCAGCTCGGCGAAGACGTTCTCCCGCCCGAACATCTCGGTCAGCGCGCGCAGCTCCGCCTCGGGGTCCGTGCCCGCGTGCACCGCGCCCTTGCGGCAGCCGGTGAGGATCACCCAGTGCCCGCCGTGCGCGGCGGCCAGGTCATCCAGGTCGTAGACGGGACGGCCCTTCTCACCTCCGGCGAGCTGCGCGCGGCTGATCGCGGCGCTCAGCCGCCCGTACCCCTCGACGTCGCGGGCGAGCACCAGCAGGTGCCGGCCGCCAGGGTCGGGCTCGCCCGCCGCGGCGGCGGGCAGGTCCAGGCTCAGCTCCGCGCCGAAGATCGTGCCCACGCCGGTCCCCTTGGCGGCCTCCTTGAGGCGTACGGCCCCGTACATGCCGTCGTGGTCGGTGACCGCCAGGGCCTCGACGCCGAGCCGGACCGCCTCCTCGACCAGCTCGTCCGGGCCGGAGGCGCCGTCGAGGAAGCTGTACGACGAGTGGCAGTGCAGCTCCACCCAGCCGCCTCCGCGCGGCGGCAGCCGTACGGGCGGCGCGGGCCGCTCCGCCGGCGCCGGGGGGGGGGGGGCGCGGGGGGGCGCCCCCCCCCCGCCCCGCCCCCCCGCCGCACCCCCCCCCGGGCGCCGCGGGTGGGGGCCCCACA
>NZ_JBFAUM010000011.1:17800-126463 GCF_040679195.1 Actinoallomurus sp. NPDC052308
GGCGGGGGCCTCGGTCGGGGCGGCGGGGGCCGATCCGCGGGCGCTTTATACTCGCCCGCGGGCGAGGACACGCCCCAGGACAGCCGCCGCTCGAACTCCCGCCACGGGATCCGCGGATTATCGAACCCCATGACGGCTCCCCGCGTTCCCGGCGGCCCACGTGGGCACCGCCCCTGAGCCTCGCTCCGACGGGCCGGGCATGGTCGGTCTCGAGGTGCGCACGCCGCCCGTGGCGCCTGGACCTCTTGGCCTCGGTCGGTCAGGCATAGTCGGCCTCGATGTACCAGCGGCCGCCTTCGACGACGAGCAGGCGCGCGCCGCCGTCGGCGGTGACGACCTGGAACCGCGCCCGTCGGCGGAACCGCGCCGGGTCCCACCAGCGCTCCCGGGCCGGCCACGGACCCGCCCACGCGGTCACCGGCAGGACGCGCCCGTCGACCTCGATCTGGTGGGGCGGCGCGGAGACCACGCAGCGGGCGCTGACCGTGACCGGCGCGCCGTCGGCGCCGGTCACGCGGACGGGCAGCGGGTCGGGATGGACCACCGCCGGCGCCGGGTCGGGGATCCGCCCGGGCCACCGCCCCTCCGAGGCGGCGGGTTCGGGCGGGAGGTCGCCGACGGGTACCCGGACGACGCGCTCGCCGGGCCCGCGGCCGCCCACGGGGTACGGACGGGTGATCCCCTGGTGGCCGAGCATGGCCTGGACCCGCGCGGCCGCCCGCATGATGCGGTCGGAGACCGTGACCTGTCCCCACAGCGCCTCCTGCCGTCCCTCGTCCGGGACGAGCTGGTCGGGCAGGAGCCGCAGGAGGACGATGCCGCCGACCCCCTCCTCATCGGGCGGGGCCTCCCAGGACGACAGCTGCCAGCGGACCCGTTCGGCGACGGCGAGGGCGGACAGTGCCCCGTCGTACCGCCACAGCCGGGACTGCGTACGGCCGCGGGCATCCGTCACCTCGACGCCGATCCGTACGCAGGCCAGGGCCTCGGCGGCGAGCGCCTCGTGCAGACGCTCGGCGAGTGTCTTGGCGGCGAAGACGACCTGTTCGGCCGCCGCGGCGGGCGGGTCGAACTCCGTCGTCACCGTCAGGTCCGTGTGCGGCGGGCGGGGCGCGGTCGGCCGGGCGTCCAGCCCCCGCGCCAGCCGGTGCGCGCGTACCTCGTCCGCGCCGAAGCGGCTCGTGACGTGCCGGGCCGGGAGTGCCGCGAACGCGCCCAGCGTGTGGATGCCGAGCCGGGGCAGCAGGTCGGCGAGCTCCGGCCGGCCCAGGACGGTCACCGGGTACGGCGCGAGGAAGTCCGGTGTCCCGCCCGGCGGCACGACCGTGCCGCCGTCCGAGGTGCGCGCGGCGAGTTCGGCGGCGAACAGGCCGTCCGCGACGCCCACACCGCAGTCGAAGCCGCGCTCGACCACCGTGTCCTGAACGTGGATCCGCAGCGACTCCTCCGCCGCCTCCCGGTCGGTGCCGCCGTGGTAGCGGGCCGCGCCGCGCACCGGGATGGCGCAGACGCCGGGGCGTACGACCTCGACCCAGGGAGTGATCGTCGAGACGGCGGCGGCGACCGTCTCGAAGAGTCGCCCCTCGGCGTCGGGGTCGCGGTCGCGGACCACCAGGCCAGGGCAGTGCCGCTGCGCGTCGCGGAGCCGCTGCCCCCGGCGTACGCCGGCGGCGCGCGCCGCCGCCGAGCACGCCTCGACCCGGGCCGAGGCGACCACCGCCGCGGGCGTGCTCGCGTCCAGACCCACCGCGGTGACCGGCCAGTCCGGGCACCACACGACGAGCACCCGCGGCGCGCTCATCGATCCACCGCCGGGGCCGGTGCATCGGGGAGTGGCGTGTGCCTCATCCCGCGACGGCCTCCAGACGCGCCGGTCCCTCGTGCTCGGCGACGGTCACGGCGCCGTCCGGTCCCGGTAGCCACAGCCAGACCCGGCGGCCGGGGGCGGCCGCGCCGCGCCCGGAGAGCGCCACGAGCGCGCGGCGTCCGCGCAGGTGACCGGTGCCGTCCCCGACGCCGGACCACTGGTTCGCCTCGACGCGCAGCCGCAGGGCCGCGCCCGCCCACGGACCGGTCGCGATCAGCGCGCAGCCGTTCCGGCGCGCGATCGTGGTCAGCCGCCGGGCGACCGGCGCGGGAGGCTCCTCCGGCGGCCGTACGATCACCATCGCGCACCCGTCGGTCAGCGCGGCGACCACGTCGGCCCACCGCCGGCCCGGGTCGTCGGCGAGCAGGACCCGCATCGGGTCGAGGCCGCCGTCCGCGCCGCCGAACGACGCGGCGGCCGGGACGTACGCCTCCGGGAGGCCGACGACCGCGCACCAGCGGTCCCCGAGCCCGGCGGCCAGCGCGAGGGCCAGCGCGGTCGAGCCGTCCACGCCGGTGACCGTGCCGGGGCGCAGCCCGCCGCCGGGGATCACCGCGCGCAGCGCAGGCAGGACAGGGATCAGGCCCATGCCCGCCAGAGGCGGGAAGCCTGCTGTGACCTGCGACGATAGCTCGCTCACTCGTTAATCATCGAACATTCATTCGACTGAAATCAAGTCGATCGTCACGTGCAACGGCGGTTCCGGTCTCATGATCGGAACGTTCCAGTGCCCTAGATGCCATGGTCACGAGGGATACGTCAGGTGTCGTGACCACGATCTTGTGGTTCCGGATCCCGCCTCCCGGGGGCTCGCGGGTGGTGCGGCGAGGCTGCGTAGGGTGAGGCGTCCGTGGGTGGCGGGCGGCCGTACGAAACGCTCGGTAAAGGCCGCCGTGCGACGGGCTTTCGTCCCGATTCGCCGCCTATGCGGCGTCGCTGCGGTCGTGTTCACCGAGCATTCCGACCGCTCCGCGCTCGGCGGCCCGCGCCGGGGTGGGGCGCTGGGCGTCACACGCAGACGGCGCAGTACATCATCTGGTCGGCGTCGCGGGCCCGGCGGGCGAGGGCGGCTGCTGTGGCTCCGGCGCGCGGGGAGCGGTGCTCGGGGCGTGGGGGAGGCGGACGACGAAGGTCGCGCCCTCGCCCGGCGCGGAGATGACGCCGACGACGCCGTCGTGGGCCTCGGTGACGGCGGCGACGATGGACAGGCCCAGGCCGGCCCCGCCGTGTTCGCGGGAACGGGAGTGGTCGGTCCGGTAGAAGCGTTCGAAGACCCGCCGGCACTGGTCCTCGGCGAGCCCGGGTCCGTGGTCGGTCACGGAGACCTCCACATGGCCGCCGGCGACGTCGATCCGCACGGCGGCGGGGGCGCCCGCGGGCGTGTGCCGTCGTACGTTGGCGAGCAGGTTGTCGAGGACCTGGCGCAGGCGCATCGCGTCGCCGAGCACCACGGCCCCCTCCGCCGCCTCCAGGTCGATGGGCCGGTCCGGCTCGACGGCGCGGGTGCCGGCCACGGCCTCCGCCGCGATCCGGGCCAGGTCCACCGGTTCCCGCTCGAGCGGGCGCCCCTGGTCGATCCGGGCCAGGAGGAGCAGTTCGTCGACGAGCGCCCCCATCCGTTCGGCCTCCGCCTCGATGCGGGCCATCGTCTTGGCCAGGTCGGCCGGGCGGTCGGCCGCGCCCCGGCGGAACAGCTCCGCGTACCCACGGACCGTCGCCACCGGCGTGCGCAGCTCGTGGGAGGCGTCGGCGATGAACCGCCGGAGCCGCTCCTCGGACGCCTCGCGTTCGCGGAAGGCCGTCTCGATCTGGCCGAGCATGTCGTTCAGCGCCTGGCCGAGGCGTCCGACCTCGGTGCGCGGTTCGGCGGGTTCGACACGGCGGGACAGGTCGCCGGCGCCGATCGCGCGTGCCGTGCCGCTGATCTCCTCCAGCGGGCGCAGGCCGCGGCGGATCGACCGGTGTGTGAGGAGCCCGACGGCGGCCAGCGCGATGATCGAGACGACGACCTCGACCCGTGCCAGGTGATGGATGGCGCTGTCGGCGCTCCGGGTCGGGATGCCGATCAGCAGGATCTGCCCGTTCGACAGCCGGGAGACGCGGACCCGCCACGGGTGAATGTCGCCGATCTTGAGGATCCGCGCGCCGTCGGGGTTCTGCGCCGTGACGGCCGAGGGAGCGGGATGGGACGGTAGCGGTGGCGCGTCCTGCGCGGCGAACGTCTGGACGATTCGGCCGTCCGCCGTGCGAACCTGCATCAGGGACGGGATGGCGCCGCTTTCGGCCAGCGCCTGAGCCAGCCACGCGCCGTGCGGGCCGACCGGGAGGGCGCCGCCGGGGCCGGCGCGGTCGCCGATCGCCGTCTCCATCGCCCGGCCGACCGCGTTCAGCTGTCGGTCGGTCCGGCGGACGATGTCCGCCCGCAGCGTCGCGAAGCTGCCCGCCGCGGCGACCGCCAGACCGGCGGCGAGCAGGCCCAGCAGGGTCAGAACGAGGCGTCTGCGCAGGGACATCATGACGGCCGGGGCAGGCGCAGGACGTATCCGACGCGGGGCACCGTGTGGATCAGCGGCGGGTCCACGGCGTCGACCTTGCGGCGCAGATAGCTGATGTAGGTCTGGACGACGCCGTCGTTGCCGCCGAAGTCGTAGTCCCAGACGTGGTCGAGGATCTGCCGCTTGGACAGCACCCGACCGGCGTTGACGACGAGGTACCGCAGCAGCTTGAACTCGGTCGGCGTGAGCTCCAGCGGCGCGCCGCCACGGGACACCTCGTAGGCGTCCTCGTCGATCTCCAGGTCGGCGAAGCCGAGCCGTGCGGCGTCGGTTCCGCCGGGGCGGCTCGTCCGGCGCAGTACGGCGCGGATCCGCGCGATGAGCTCCTCCAGGCTGAACGGCTTGGTCACGTAGTCGTCACCGCCGACCGTCAGCCCGGCGATCTTGTCCTCGGTGGCGTCGCGGGCCGTCAGGAAGACGACCGGCGCCTCGCATCCCTCGCGGCGCAGCCTCCGGCAGGTGTCGAGCCCGGACCCGTCCGGCAGCATCACGTCCAGCACGATGAGGTCCGGCCGGAGCGCCGTGACCCGGGCGAGGGCCTCGGCGCCCGTGGCCGCCACGGTGGACTCGAATCCCTCGTAGCGCAGCGCGGTCGCGACCAGGTCGGCGAGGTAGGGCTCGTCGTCGACGACGAGGACCCGGATGGGGCGGTCGGTCACGGGGCCAGTGTCCCGCGTCGCCCTGTGAGAACGCTGTGAGAACTCTGTGACAGAGAACTCCCAGAACAGGCACACGGCGCTGGAAGAGCGGGCTGCTGTGCTGGCCCGCATGGAAGGATTCTCCCGATTCGTACTGCGGCACAAGCTCGCCGTGACGCTGGCCTGGCTCGCGCTCACGGTCGCGGGGGTGCTCGCGACGTCGCAGATCGGCGGGCGGCTCACCGCGCAGAACGCCATTCCCGGACAGCCCTCGTACGAGACGAACGCGGCCATCGCGAGGACGTACGGCACCGGCGGACGCGGCGATCCGCTCGTCCCGGTGATCACCCTGCCCGCGGGGCGGACCGTCGACTCGCCCGGCGTCCGCGCGGGGATCGGCCGGGCGTTCGCGGCGGCCGCCACGGCCGTGCACGGCCGCGCCGTCTCCTACGCCGACACCGGCGACCGCCGCCTCGTGGGCCGCGACGCCCGTACGACCTTCGGCCTCGTCTACGGGCCGGCCGGACAGCGCGGCGTGATGGGCGCCCCGGACCTGTCCGGGCCCGTCACGGCGGCGATGCGCGCGGCGCTCCCACCGGGCGCGACGCTGCGCGTCACCGGGATGGAACCGCTGCAGTCCGGCGGCGGCGGATCGGGCCACGGCCCCGACGTCCTGTCCGAGACACTGGTCGGCGGACTCGGCGCGCTGACCGTCCTGGCGTTCGTCTTCGGATCGCTGCTCGCCCTCGTCCCGCTGCTGATCGCGGCGTGCTCGATCCTCACATCGTTCCTCGTGGTGTACGGGCTCACGACGGTCACCGACGTGAGCGTGATCGTGCAGTTCATCGTCGCGCTGATCGGCCTGGGCGTGGCGATCGACTACTCGCTGCTGCTGGTGACCCGATGGCGCGAGGAGCAGGCCGCCGGGCACGAGGGCGACGAGGCGGTACGCCGCGCGATGGGCACCGCCGGGCGCGCGATCGTCTTCAGCGGCGGGGCGGTCGCCATCGGACTGGTCGCGATGGTCGTCCTCCCGGTCCCGTTCCTGCGCAGCGTCGGCTACGGCGGCATCATCATCCCGATCGTCAGCGTGGTCGCCGTGCTCACCCTGCTGCCGGTGCTGCTGGCGAGGTTCGGATCGCGGATCGACCGGCCCCGGCTGCGCAGGGGCGGCGGCGCCGGGCGCGGCTGGTCCGCCTGGGCGCGGGGCGTCGTACGGTTCCGGTGGGCCGCGGTCGTCGCCTCCGGCGCGGTCCTCGTCGCCCTGGCGGTCGCGGCCCTCGGCCTGCACCTGGGCGACCCGGAGAGCGACGCCCTCGCCTCGTCCGGGCCCGCGTACGAGGGCCGGGCCGCCCTCGTCGACTCCGGCGTGCCGACCGGCGTCCTCACCCCGATCGACGTCCTCGTGCCCCGGGGCGGCGACCCGGCGGCGACGGCCGCGCGCCTCACCCGGCTGCCCGGCGTCGTCACCGCCGTCGCTCCGGACACGTCCGCCTGGCGTCGCGACGGCACCGCGCTGGTCGCGGTACTGCCCGCCGCCGAGGGAGGCTCCGCCGCGGGGAAGGACACGGTCCGGCGCGTCCGCGCCGCCGTGCCCGCCGGGGTCGGGGTCGGCGGCTCCGCGGCCGTCGGCGTCGACTTCGCCAAGGCCGTGTACGGGGCGTTCCCGCTGATGCTGACGCTGATCGCGGTGGCGACGTTCCTGCTGCTCGCCCGGGCGTTCCGGTCGCTGCTGCTGCCCCTGAAGGCGGTGCTGCTGAACCTGCTGTCGCTGGCCGCGATCCTCGGCGCCATGGTCCTGGTCTGGCAGGACGGCTACGGGTCCAAGCCGATCTGGGGGATCGCCGCCACCGGCTCGATCACGGAGTTCGTCCCCGTGATGGTGTTCGCGTTCCTGTACGGACTGTCCATGGACTACGAGGTCTTCATTTTGGCGCGGATGCGCGAGGAGTACGACCGGACCGGGTCGACGCGGACCGCCGTCGTCGAGGGCATCGGCCGCACCGGCCGCCTCGTCACGAGCGCGGCGCTCATCCTGTTCCTGGCGTTCGCCTCGCTGGCGTCCGCGCCGATCACGGAGCTGAAGGTGTTCGCGACCGGTCTCGGCCTCGGCGTGCTCCTGGACGCGACGGTCATCCGCGCGCTGCTGGTGCCGGCCCTCGTGTCGTTGTTCGGCCGCTGGAACTGGTGGCTGCCCCGCTGGGCGGCCTGGGCGTTGCGGGTCCGTCCCGCCCGGCTCCCACCGGAACCGGTACCGAACCCCGTCCCGGCCGGCCGCCCCTAGGACCTGTCCGGTGGATCTTGTGGCAGTACGGAGACCAGTCTGATCACTGCCCGATAGCGGCGGGTTCGTCACCCGCGGCCGGCCGAGCCGACACCCGGGACGACTCCGGTCCGCCACCCACGGTGTACCGAATGCTCGGCGACCGCAGCCCAGGACAAGGGCAAAAGCCCCCATATCGACACCACGGGCGAGGCTTTTCCGAGCATCCGGTACGACCCCGCACGACCACCCCGAGGAGATAAAGGGCAATCTCCACAGGTCGCACACCCGGGTCGCCCGTCCTCTTCCGCCGGCGTCTACTCAGCGGAGAATTTTCTCCGCTGAGTAGACACCACCAGAAACGACGCCCCACCCAGCGGGCGGACCGGCCGGCGCCGCACGCATCCCTCACGCTCACAGATCGACCAGCACGTGATCCACCGGACAGCACCCCTAGGAGCGTGTCTCAGTAATGACAATCGCCTGCAGTTGTCAGGATATCCCTGACGATCTAAGGTGTCAGGGATATCCTGACGCCTTAGGGAGTGTGCTGTGGCATCGTCTGACATCCTGACCGAACTCGCTCGGTGTTCCTTCTGCAGCAAGCCGGACACCGAGGTCGACAAGCTGGTCGCTGGCGCTGGAGTGCACATCTGTAACGAGTGCGTGGCTCTGGCCGTGTCGATCATCGACGGGAGCACCGGTAGCCCAGCGGGAGCGCGCGTGCCCGTCTGGGAATCGCTGGCAGACGCAGAGATGCTGAGCCACATTCCGCGCGTTGCCGCGCACATCGACCAGGCCGAGGCTGACCTCCGCTCGTGGGTGCAGGAACTGCGCCGACGCGGCGTCACCTGGAGCAGGATCGGCGAAGCTCTCGGGATCACCCGCCAGTCCGCATGGGAGCGGTTCTCCGGCGAGGAGTGACACGGCCCCGGGGCAACCCGCCCGTATCTTGTGGTCCTGGACCCGAGATGATCCCGGTATGGCTGATCAGGGTGGGTTGTTCGAGGCTGAGCCGGTCGAGCCGACGCGGCCGCAGGCACGTGCGGCGGCGGTGGACAAGACCTTCCGGGCGTTCGACCCGCACCAGGTTCTGCTGCTGCCGCCGTCGCTGGAGGACTGGCTGCCCGAGGACCACCTGGCCCGGTTCGTCGCGGACCTGGTCGACCAGGCGCTCGACCTCTCGCCGATCCTGGCCGATTAGACCGAAAAGCGCGGCTGCCCGCCCTACCACCCGCGGCTGATGGTGCGCCTGCTGATCTATGGCTACACCACCGGCGTGCGATCCTCCCGGGCGATCGAGCGTCGTTGCGCCGACGATGTCGGCTTCCGGTTCCTGACCGCCGACCAGGCCCCCGACTTCCGCTCGATCGCCCGGTTCCGTCGTTGCCACCTCGACGCGCTCGCCGACCTGTTCACCCAGTCCCTGCGTCTCGCGTCGGCGAATCCGCCGAACGGCGCGGGGCGCGTCCGCGATCGAGGTGGGCCGTCCCCGAGCGGGCGGGCGGGTCAGCGCAGCGGCGGCACCGCACCGCAGGGTGCCCACGCGACGGTGACGCCGCGCAGCGTCGAGGCCCAGGGCTCGGCGATCGCGGCGAGCCGGACGGCGTCCGGCGGCGTGCGGCCCAGCCCCACCGCGAAGCGCGTCGCCGCCGGTCCCGTCTCGAACGGACGGGGCCAGGCGTGCGCGTCCGCGATCCCGGCCTCCTCCAGCCCGGACAGCAGGGCCCGAACCCGGCCGCGGACCCGGCCGAGGGTCATGCCGAACTCCTCCACCGGCGTCTCCCGCACCGTGATGACGGCCCACGCGGCGTGCCGCCGGTGCATCGGCGGGGGCGACAGGAGCCCGACCACAGGGTCGCCGTCGGTCCCGGTCTCCTCCAGGGCCTCCCACGCGCGGTAGAGCTCCTGCGTGAGGAGGTCCCGTACGCCGGGCCCGACCTGATCGGAGCAGGACCGCACCGGGGCGGTCGGGGTCATGATGCGAACGGCCGGCGGCGGCGTCGCCGGATCGAGCGCGGCGCCGCCGGAGGCGGAGAGCTCTAGTGCGGAGAGCTCCGGTGCGGAGACGCCGGAGGCGTGGCGCTCTGGTGCGGAGACGCCGGATGTGGAGCCCTCCGGCCGGAGCACGACCGGCCGCCGCCAGTCCCAGGCGGCCCACGTGCCGAAGAAGTGGCGGAGCAGGTCGCCGGGTGGCCGATCCCTGGCCTCGTGCACCGCACGCGCCGCCAGGATCGCCCAGGCGAGGCCGGGCAGGCCGCCGAACGGGGCCGAGTCCAGGCCGCGTGCCCCCGCCCATTCCTTGACCTGCCGGGCGAGACGGGCGAACCGGTCGCGGCAGCCGTCGACCGCGGCCAGGACGGCGTCGGCGTCGCTGACGGCGCTCAGCGCGATCGCGGGCGCCTCGCCCAGCTCCGTACGGCGCACAACGGCCTCGGCCGGCGCGACGTCCTTCGTGCCGACCACCATGAGATCGACGGCGAGCCCGGAGTTCCGGAACCGGAGGCCGGGCACCCGCGCGCCGGTCACCTGGCGTACGCCCGCCGCGTCCGGCAGCGCCGCCGTCACCCTCGCCCGCACCTCCGCCGGATCGGGGGTTCCCGGCAGCACCGCCACCACGTCCAGGTCCGCGCCGGCCGGTGCGCACTCCATGCGCCGGGACCCGACGACCTCGACGACGCCCTCCGCCAGGCACGCGCGGAGCCGTTCGACGACCATCCGCGCCGTCGCGTCGTCCTCCTTGGCACGCCGCGCCGTCGTGTCCATCTCCTCGGCATGCCGCCCGGACTCCGTCGCCGGCTCACCCGGAACACCGGCGGAGATGTCGACGGTCACGCCGTAGTGGTCGGACGCGAACAGGCCGTCCGGCGTCATCGGGGAGTCACCGGTGAGGCGCGCGGCGGTGGCGCGGAGGGCGGAGCCGCCCAGGAAGACCCGGTCGAGCCGGGACGCGCGGCCGGACAGCGACGACACGGCGGCCAGCGGATTGGCCACCGGGTCGAAGGTCGCGGTCTGATCGCCGGGGCCGTGCACCTCGGTCCAGGCGTCCCGCACCCCGAGTACGCCGGCCAGCCCTCCGTCGCCGTCGTTGAAGTCGCCGAGGAGGATGACCTCCCCCTCCACATGCGCCGGCAGTTCGGCGAGCCGCGTCAGCTCGGCCTCCCGCCGGGCGGCGCCGTTCTCGGTGTGGTCGCTGGTCAGATGGGTCGCGGCCACGACGACCGGGCCCACGGCGGACTCCACGGTGACGGCCGCGACCCCCTTGTGCGGGCCGAGGACGTGCAGGCCCGCCTCGCGTACGGGCAGGCGACTGAGCAGGAGGAGCCCGATCTCGTCGACGTCGGGCCCCGACGGGTCGGTGCTCAGCGTGTAGCCGGCGCGCACCCACGGGGCACGAAGCAGCAGGTCGAGCAGCGCGGCCTCGACCTCCTGCAACGCGATGACGTCCGCGTCGGCCCGCTCGAGGGCCGCCAGCAGCAGTGGCCTTCGGCGGGCGGTCTCGATGCGGTCGGCGTCGTAGCGGTCCCACAGGGTGTTCCACGTCAACACTCGGAGACGGGCCGGCGCGGACCCGCCGGCCGCGACACCCCCGACACCGACACCGACACCGACACCGGCGCTGGCTGCGCGCCCCAAGGCGGTTGCGCGACCGACGTCGGCCGCGCGACCGGCGCTGCCTGCGCGACCGACGTCGGCCGCGCGACCGGCGCTGCCTGCGTGACCGGCGACGGCTGCGCGACTCACGGCGGCTGCGGGACCGACGGAGGCCGTGGGGCCGCTCGCGGCTGTCGACGGCCGCGCCGACGCTTCCCGGCCGGCGACGGGGGCGGGTGCCTCGGCGGGACGCCAGCCCGCGCCGGGATCCCACGCCACCGGCGTCCTGGCGGTGAAGAACGGAGCCCGGAGCCCGCGCGCCTCCCGCACCCGCCCCGCCGGTGACGAGTCGACGCGGTCCACGCCCGACCGGCGGTCCCAGACGACCTCGCCCTCGGCCTCGACGAACAGGATCCGGTGCCACGGGATGTCGCCGCCGGGGACGAACGCGGGCAGCGGAACACGCTTGGGCGGAGCCCCGCGGACATTGATCCCCAGCAGGAACCGTGCGGCGTCGAACCGCGGATCCCAGCGGATCCGGTGGTAGATCTCCTCACTGGTCCGCATGGCCGCTCCTCGTGTCCGCCGGGATCTCGTCGTCGATGGCCCCGGCGACGTCGCCCACCTGTCCGTCCGGGCCGGCGTACCACGTGCGGTGCGCCTCACCCGGATAGGGCGGAGAGAAGCGGCGGAGCTGCGCGGAGAGCACGGCCGGTGGGACCGGATTCGCGCGCTCCGCGTTGCGCCGGGCCAGCAGGTCGCCGGGGACGAGCAGGACCGCGTGAGTGGTCAGCGCGTCGTACCGGTCGGCCACGGCGCGCACCAGCGAACGCTGGTGCCGGTTCAGCGCGGTGGCGTCCCAGACGACGGTCGCGCCGTCCGCCAGGAGCGCGCCGAGCCGGTGCAGACCGTCCCGGAGGACCTGCGGGTTGGCCCGCTGGTCCGCGCGCGAGCCACGGGCCTCGCGCAGGTCGTCGAGGGAGACCACCGCGTCGACGCCGGGAAGGGCGCGAGTGAAGGTGCTCTTCCCGCTGCCCGCGGGCCCCGTCATGACGACGAGCCGGGGAAAGTCACCCGACCGCCACCGCCAGGTGAGCGCCACGGCCTCCTCCGGCGTGGCGATCCGGCCGAGCGCGTACGCCTCCCGTGCCTCCGCCCAGCAGCGGTCCGCGACGTCCCGGCCGGCGCCCGTCCCCGCGACGTCGGCGAGGGCCTGGCGCAGACCGGCCCGCAGTGGTTCCAGCGGCGACTCGGTGAGGAGCCCGGCCTCGTCGGCGTGCAGTTCGGACCAGCCGACCTGCTCGCGGGCCTCGGCGGCCTCGGCGTCGTCGCGCCCGGTCAGGACCGCGGCGGCGACGGCGTGCAGTACACCGACGTCGGCCATGGCCGCGAGCCGGGTGAGACCGACGCGCCGCGCCTCGTCCGGGAAGGGACGGTGCAGGCCGGGGTACAGGCCGACCAGGTCCGCGACCCGGCGGGCCTGCGGCACGCCGAGGGGCGCCACCAGCCGGGGCATCAGCCGGGCCCGGTCGGCGCCGTGAAGAAGGGCCGCCAGCAGGCCCGTCAGCCGTTCGTCGCCGGAGCGCCCCAGCAGGTCGAGACGGGCGGAGACCTCGGCGACGATCGCCTCGGCGCGCTCGACGGCCGCCTGCTCGCACCGGCTGCCGGTCATCCCCACGGCGTCGAGGAGGGCCGCCGCGCCGGGGAGCGCGCCGGACCGCGCCTGCCACAGCGCGGCGGCCGGGCTCAGGCCGTTCTCGACGACGGGGCCGAGCATCCAGTGCTCGTCCGTGCGTACGTGCGCCGGCCGTACCCACTTGGCGACCCGGTGGCCGAACTCGTCGCGGGGGAAGCCGTCGACGGTCCGTACGACGTAGCCCTCCTGCCGCCGCGTGTCGAGGCGGAGCGCCCGCAGGCGGCGCTCGTCGAAGACGCCGCGCCACAGCACGGCCGGTACGGGTACGCCCAGCCGCCGGGCGAAGCGCACGGTGCGGTCCCAGTCCAGGCAGTGGTCGCCGTCCCACACGGAGAAGAGGTAGAACCAGCTCTCCAGGTCCTGGTAGGCGATCGAATGGCGGGCGTAGAGGTTCTCCCCGCAGACCCGCACGCCCGCCGGGATCCGGCGTGCGATCCGGCCGTGCAGTGCCTTGATCCAGGCGCGGGCCGGGTGATGCGCGCTGTCCAGCGAGCGGGCGTGCAGCCCATCGGGGTACATCGTGGTGTTCTCCCCGTCGAGCTTCTCGGTGACCACGACCTCCCGGCCGGCGAGCCCGGACAGGCCGGCGGCGCGCACGTCGTCCGCCCCGACTCCCGGAGACCAGGGCAGGTGGGGAGTGCGGGGATAGTGCACTCGCATGATCCACTCCTACCGGCGACCTGACGACCTCGGGGCCGCGACGACCCTAGGGGAGGCGGGTCGGCGAATCCATCGAATTAGTGGCGATCCGCGCGCTCGTCGGCGGCGTCCGGTGAGCTGGTCGATGACAACGCGCGGGCCGGATGGGGGATACCGCGTGACCCATCGGACATGTCGGGGTCGGGCCCCTCCAGTGTCCTCCGGCCCGTAGACTGCCCGGGTGTCGCTCACCCGGATCACGCTCTCCCGCGTCCCCGCGCCACTTCGCCCGCTGCTGGTCAAGCACCGTGAGCTGGTGAAGTTCGCCTTCACCGGCGGTGTCTGCTTCCTGCTGACCGCCGGGGTGAACTACGGGCTCAAGCTGACGGTCATGCGGACCAAGCCGGTGACGGCGCTCACCATCGCGATCATCGTCGCGACGATCGCGTCGTACCTGATGAACAGCGGCTGGTCGTTCCGGGCCCGTGGCGGCCGCAGGCGGCACGTCGAGGCGGTGCTGTTCTTCGTCGTGAGCGGCCTGGGCATCATCGTCAACGACATCCCGCTCTACCTGGCGCGTTACGCGTTCAACCTGCAGTACCCGAACGTCAGCCACGTCGGCCAGGAGGTCTCCGACTTCGTCAGCGGCATGATCATCGGAACGCTGCTCGGCATGGCCTTCCGCTGGTGGGCGATGAAGAAGTGGGTCTTCCCGCACGAGAAGACGGCCGGCTCCGCCTCCTCGGCGGGCGTCGGGCCGGTCGCGGCCCCCGCGGACGAGGAGTCCGAGCTCGTCGCCTGAGCCGCGCGCCCGGCCATCGGGCGGGGTCGACCCCGCCCGGCGCCTCGCCTGGCGGGCGCACCCTGGTCCCCGCCTCGTCAGGCGGGCTGGACCTCCACCGGCACTCCGTTGAGCACGGCGTTGCCGGACAGCGGGTCGAGGGCGAGCGGGTCGGTGAGGGCGTTGGCGTTGACGCCGGGGTGCGCGGCGGCGACGGCCATCCGCGTGCCGGGCCGGCCGTGACCCCAGCCGTGGGGGAGGCTGACGACGCCGGGCATGATCTCGGCGGTGACCTCCACCTCCGCCTCGATCGTGCCGCCGGCGCCCGTCACCTTCGCCGTTCCCGCGTCCGTCAGCCCGAGGCGGCCGGCGTCCTCGGGGTGGACCTGTAGCGTGCAGCGGTTCGAGCCCCGGACCAGGCCCGGCACGTTGTGCAGCCAGCTGTTGTTGGACCGCAGGTGGCGGCGGCCGATGAGGACCAGGCCGGTACGCCGCCGGGCCAGGCCGTCGCGGAGCCGTACGGCGTCCTCGGCGAGCGGCGACGGGCACAGCTCGACCCGGCCGGACGGCGTCCGCAGCACCTCGGGCAGCCGGGGCCGCAGCGGGCCGAGGTCGACGCCGTGCGGCGCGTTCCGCAGCGCGCGCAGGGACAGGCCGTCCGGCACCGCGCCGAACCCGTCGCCGTACGCGCCGAGGCGCAGCATAAGGTCGAGGCGGCGCAGCGCCGGGGTCTCGCCGGTGAGCAGCGGCAGCAGCTCCGCCGGGTCCCGGCCGTGCACGGGCGAGGACGGGTCGGCGATCGCCTTGCCGAGCAGGTGGGCGATGACCGACTCGTCGACGTCGGTGTCCTGCCCGGACACGATGCCGATGAGGCGGGACAGGATCGCGCACTCCTCGAGCTCGCCGTCCCGGAGCGGGACCGCGGGCGGGGAGTACCGCGCGGTGTTGCGCACCGCGAGGTCCCCGAACGCCAGGTCGTAGTGCGGTGACCGGCTCGGCGGGGGCGGCGGCAGGATCACGTGCGCGTGCCGCGTCGTCTCGTTCAGGTACGGGTCGACGCTGACCATGAACTCCAGGTCGTCGAGCGCGTCGCCGAGGCGCTCGCCGCCGGGCAGGGACAGCACCGGGTTGCCGGCCACCGTGATCAGGGCGCGCACCCGCCCCTCGCCGGGCGTGTGGATCTCGTCGGCCAGGGTGGTGGCGGGCAGCTCGCCGCGCACCTCGGGGAGGCCGCGGACGCGGCTGTGCCAGCGGCCGGTCCGGAACCCGCGCCCGCTGCCCGTGCCGGGGCGGCGGTGCGGGGCGAGGGGGAACATCGCGCCGCCGGGCCGGTCCAGGTTGCCGGTCAGGACGTTGACGACATCGACCAGCCAGTTGGTGAGCGTGCCGAACTCGGCGGTGCAGGTGCCGATGCGGGCGTACACGGCGGCGCTCGGGGCGGCGGCCAGTTCGCGGGCGATCCGCCGGATCTCCTCGGCCGGGATCCCACAGACGTCCGCGACGTCCTCGGGGGCGAAGTCGCGGCTCAGCCGTTCCACGTCCGCCACGCCGTCGACCCCGGGGGTGTCGGCGACCAGGCCCTCGGTGAACAGGGTGCGCACGACGCCGAAGAGCAGGTACGCGTCGGCGCCCGGCCGGATCGGCAGGTGCCGGTCGGCGAGGCGCGCGGTCCGGGTGCGGCGCGGGTCGACGACGACGAGGGTGCCGCCGCGCCGGCGCAGCGCCTTCAGTTTTCCGGGGAAGTCCGCGGCGGTGCACAGGCTGCCGTTGGACTCCAGCGGGTTGGCGCCGAGGACCAGCAGGTACGAGGTGCGGTCCAGGTCCGGCACCGGGATGGACAGGGGGTCGCCGAACAGCAGGCCGCTGGAGACGTGCTTGGGCATCTGGTCGACCGTGCTGGCCGTGTAGAGGTTCGTGCTGCCCAGCGCGCGGGCGAGCGGACCGGCGTACAGGCCGCCCGCCAGGGTGTGGACGTTCGGGTTGCCGAGGTAGAGGGCGAGCGCCTGCCGGCCGTGGCGCCCGGTGACCTCGCCGAGGCCGCGACGTACCGCCGCGAACGCCTCCTCCCAGCCCACCTCGCGCCAGTCGTCGCCGTCGCGGACCATGGGGGAGCGCAGCCGGTCGGGGTCGTCCTCGAGCTCGCCGATGGTCGCGCCCTTGGGGCAGACGAAGCCGTGGCTGAAGACGTCGGCGCGGTCGCCGCGGGCGCCGGTGACCCGGCCGTCCGCGATCGTCAGCTCGAGGCCGCAGGTGGCCTCGCACAGGGGACAGATCCGGTACGCGGTCGTCTCGGCCATCGACGCCTCCGGCAGCACTGAGTTGTTTCACGAAACGATAGGGCCGCGGGTCCGGGAAGGGAACCCGTGATCGCCGATCGCGGTGGCGGGCTACCGGCGCACGGCGGCGCCCGGCCGGGCCGGGCGGAGATACCTCACCTGGGGCGCCCGCCAGCGCGGATCGACCAGCCGCGCGCCCTCGGGACGGAATCCGGCGCGTTCGTAGAGCGTGCGCGCCCGGTCGTTGTCCTCGAACACCCACAGCCGGACGTCCACGCCGGGCATCGCGTCGATCGCGTGCTCGAGCAGGCCGCGCCCCACGCCCGCCCCCGAGGCGGCCGGATGGACGTAGAGGGCGGCCAGATAACCCCCGCCGGGGTGATCGGCGTCGTCGCCGTAGCGGGCGAATCCCACCGGCCGCCCGCCGGCGTCGACGGCGAGCACGGTCGTCAGACCGGAGGCGCTGAGCCCCGTGGCCAGGTCGGTCGCGACGGTGCCGGCGTCGAGGGCGTCGATCACCTCGTCCGGCACGACGCCCCGGTACCCGGCCCGCCACGCTGCCACGAACACCTCGGCCATCCCGGACAGGTCGCCGGTGACCGCCTGCCGATAGGAGATCATTTGACGCACATCCGGCGCGGCCGCACGGTCGCGGGCTCCGGCAGCCGCAGTGGCGTCGCGCCCGGTGTCAGGGATCCCAGGATCGAGCCGGTACGCGCGCCGGTCGCGGACGCGATGGTGCCCTCGAGCCCGTGCACGGAGAGGTAGCCCAGCAGGCCGAACAGGTACGCCTCCTTCGCCTGCGCCGACAGGCCGAAGTCCTCGATCGGCCGAACGCGCGCCGGCGCCGAGAGCTCGGTGATCCGCCGCATCAGGGTCGGGTTGCGCACCCCACCGCCCGCGACGACGAGTTCGGCGAGCGCGTACGTCCGGCAGGCGTCGGCCACGAGTCGTGCGGTCAGTTCCGTGAGCGTCGCGAGCAGGTCGTCGGTTCCGATGTCGAGCCCGCCGACCGCGTCACGGACGTAGTCGGCGTGGAAGAGCTCCTTGCCGGTCGACTTGGGCGGTTCGGCGCGGTAGTACGGCTCGGCGAGCAACCGGTCGAGGAGCTCGGCGTGCACCGTGCCCCGTGCCGCCCGTGCGCCCCCGGCGTCCATTCGCTCGGCGCCCGCCGTGGCGTCGGTGACGGCGCTGTCCATCAGCGCGTTCGCGGGGCCGAGGTCGTACGCGATCACGTTTCCGCCCGCGTCGCGCACGGTGATGTTGGCGATGCCGCCGAGGTTGAGGGAGCCGCGCCGTACCTCGTCCGACAGCACGAGCAGCGCGTCCAGCGTCGAGGCGAGCGGCGCGCCGTGGCCGCCCCGCGTCAGGTCGCGGGTACGCAGGTCGGAGACGGTGGTCACACCGGTCGCCTCGGCGATCCAGGCGGCGGCCCCCAGTTGCAGCGTGCCGAGCGCGTGCGTGCCCTCGACCCAGTGGAAGACGGTCTGCCCGTGGGAGACGATCAGGTCGGCGCCACCGCCGGTGAGGCGTTCGTTGGCCGTCGCCGCGACCGAGCCGAACAGCCGGCCCAGCTCGGTGTCGAGCCGGCACACCTCTTCCATGGTGGTGGGGTGCGGCGGCAGGGCGGCCGCGATCCGGGCCCGAAGCCCGTCCGGAACGGGTTCGCTGTACAGCCCGCGCGGACGGCAGACGATCTCCTCGCCGGTCAGCGAGAAGTCGGCGGCGGCGGCGTCGATCGCGTCATAGGACGTGCCACACATCATGCCGATGACGGTCAGGTCCATCAGGGCCTCCTCAGGTGGGCCTCGGCCGCGGCGAGCACCCGCAGCCACATCGGTTCGGTCGCTCGGGACGGGCCGCTCGCGTGCAGCCGGTTGGTGATCATCGCGACGGCGGCCCGGCGTTCGGGCAGGACCGCGAACGCGACTCCGGGGAAGCCGGTGTGCCCGAAGGCGGGACCCGACGGAAGGTCCCAGACCCGGAATCCCAGCGCCTGATGAGGGTCGGCGCCGGCGGTGAGGAACCCGGCGACCGTGTCACGCCGGATCGGCCCGTCACCGTCCAGCCGGCTCAGCAGGCCCGTCGCGAACCGCAGGAGGTCGGCGGCCGTCGTGAACAGCCCGGCGTGCCCGGCGACTCCGCCGAACGCGTGGAAGGCGTTGCCGTCGTTCACCTCCCCGACCAGCACATGGTCACGCCAGCCGGCGAAGTCGGTGACGGCGCCGTCGACCGGGTACGGGACACCGGAGGTGATCATGCCTTGTTCGATCGTGTCGCCGGTCGAGCTCGCGGCCACCGGTCCGCCGGGCGCGGGCGCGGCGTAGCGCGTTTCGGTCAGCCCGAAAGGTCGCAACACCAGTTCGTCCACGGTCGCCGCGAGGTCGCCGCCGACGCGCGCGACCAGCGCGCCGAGCAGGATGAACCCGAGGTCCGAGTAGTGCCGTCCCTCGCCCGGCCGGTAGCGGAGCGGCAGGCCGGCGGCGAGTGAGACGGCGTCGTCGCCGCGGGCGCCCTTCAGGTACAGCGGCCACCATTCCCACAGGCCGGCCCGGTGTTCGAGCAGGTCGCGGACGGTGCCGTGCCGGTCGAGTCCCGGGAGGTGACGCGCGACCGGCGCGTCCAAGGTGATCTCGCCGGCGTCCACCAGCGCCATCAGCGCGGCCGTCGTGCCGACGATTTTGCTGACCGACCCGGCGTCCGTCCTCGTGTCCCAGCCCATCTCGACCGGCGGGCCGGTCGCGTCGTGCCGTGCGACACCGCCGGCGGCGTAGCGGATCCGGCCGTCTTCGGCGACGGCGACGAGCGCCCCGGGCGGCGCGGCGCCCTCGTCGGAAGACTCGCTCAGCAGGTCGGTGACGGCGGTGACCAGCGGGTCCGCGGTGAGGCGGGTGATTTCGGACACGGGCACAGGTTAATGGTTCACCTATTGTCTGTCATCAAGGTCAACCGTTAACCTCTGCGGCAACCCGTTGCTCGGAGGAGCTCGTATGACACCCCCCAACTCTCCCGGTCGCGGCGGTATCCGGAACCGGATCACCTCCGTCGCCGTCACCGCCGCCGCCGCGACCGCCGTCGCGGCACTGGCCGCCTGCTCGCCCAGCGGTTCGCAGAACTCCTCGTCCTCATCGGGCGCCTCGACGTTCGTCGTCGCGCGAACGGGCGACATCGACAAGCTCGACCCGCACCTGGCGACGGCGTTCCAGACGCAGCAGACCCTGGGCCTCGTCTACTCCAGGTTGGTCGCGACCAGCCCCACCGGTCAGATCCAGCCGGACCTGGCGACCCAGTGGAAGATCTCGCCCGACGGGCGGACCGTCACCTTCACCCTTCGCACGGGCGTGACCTGGCAGGACGGCTCGCCGTTCACCTCCGGCGACGTCAAGGCGTCGATCGAGCGGATCCTGAACCAGAGCACCGGCGCGGTCGCCCGCTCGAACCTGACCGCCATCGAGAAGGTGGACGCCCCGGACGCCGCCACGGTGGTGCTGCACCTGTCCAAGCCGTCGGCGTCGCTCCTCTACTCGCTGGCGTCGGTGAACTCCTCGATCGAGTCGGCCAAGGACATCTCCGCCGGGACGGTCGGCAAGAAGCCCAACGGCACGGGCGCGTTCGCCTGGAACACCTGGAACCCCGGCCAGCAGGTGGTCCTCACCGGCAACGCGAAGTACTACGGCGGCGCGCCGAAGATCAAGAAACTCGAGTTCCGGGTCATCCCGGACGAGTCGTCGATCCTGTCCGGCATGAAGGCCGGCGCGTTTCAGCTCGGCCTGCTCTCCGACCCCGGCGTCGCCCGCCAGGCCGGCAAGTCCGACAAGTACGCGCTCGCCAAGCAGCCGGCCCTGGCGTACCACGTGCTGATGCTCAACGGCCGGAAGGGCCCGCTGAAGAACCAGCAGGTGCGGCAGGCGATCAGCTGCGCCATCGACCGCAACCAGGTGGTGCAGACGGCCGCCTACGGCGACGGCACCGTGACCGGCCCCATCACGAGCCCGGCGTTCTCCTACTCGGCGACGGACGGCCTGCCCTGTACGCCGGGTGACGTGGCCAAGGCGCGCTCGATGCTGGCCGCGGCCGGTTACGCGAAGGGCTTCACCCTCACCACCATCGTCGAGACCGGCGAGTACGCCACCGCCAACGCCGAGGCCCAGAACGTCCAGTCGCAGCTCTCCAAGATCGGCGTGAACCTCCAGCTGAAGCAGCTGTCCACCGGGCCGTACGTGTCGGCGTGGCTCGCGGCGGACTATGACGCCGCCGTCGCGCTGAACGGCGGCTCGTACGATCCGTTCCTGATGTACGGGCGCTACTACACCTCCGGCGGCAGCCTCGCCAAGCCGGCGGGCCTGGACTCCTCGACGCTGTCCGACCTGCTCAACCAGGGCAACTCCACCAGCGACGACGGCAAGCGGCAGGAGACCTTCCGCAACCTCCAGAAGGAGCTGCTGGCCGAGTCCCCGTGGGTCTGGATGTTCCGCTCGGACGACTACTACCTGGTCGGCTCGGGCGTCCACGGGTTCACGCCGCGGCCGGATGAGTTGCTCAGCTCGCTGACCGGCGCGTCCTGAGAGCGGCGAGCCGATGCTGAACCTGCGATGGCTGGGGGCCCGGCTCCTGGGCGCGCTGATCACCCTGCTGGGGGTGACGGTGGTCGTCTTCGTCGTCCTGCGCACCATCCCGGGAAACGCGATCACCGCCTCCCTCGGCATCGAGTCGGGCACGCTGACCCCCGCGCAGCGTGCCTCGCTCGAGCACTTCTACGGGATCGACCAGTCCTGGTTCTCCCAGCTCTGGACGTGGATCTCGGGCGTCGCGCGCGGTGACCTGGGCCTGTCGCTGACCAGCGGCCGGTCCGTCACCGGCCTGGTGGCCTCGGCGCTGCCGGTGACGGTCGAGCTCGCCGTGCTGTCGGCGCTGATCGGCACCGCCTTCGGCGTGGTGCTCGGCGTGCTCGCCGGCAGCAGGCCGGGACGGGCCTCCGACTCGCTCACCCAGGGCGCGTCGCTGGTCGGCCTGGCCATCCCCGAGTTCGTGCTCGGCACCGCCATGGTGACGTTCCTGGCTCAGGCCTTCCACTACTTCCCCGACACGGGCACGTTCGTGCCGCTGACCCGCTCCGTCGGGGGGAACATGAGCCAGGTCCTCTACCCGTCGCTCGTGCTCGCGGTCGCGTTTGCGGCCAACGTGATGCGCACGACCCGATCGGAGTACGTCGAGATGGCCGAGGCCGACTACGTGCGCACCGCACGGGGCAAGGGGCTGTCGCCGGGCCGGGTCCGGAACTCGCACATCCTGCGTAACGCCACGATCCCGATCGTCACGCTGACCGGCATCCAGTTCGGCTACCTGCTCGGCGGAACCGTGATCATCGAACAGATCTTCGCGCTGCCCGGCATGGGACGCCTGCTGTTCACCGCCATCTCCAACCGGGACTACCCGGTGGTGCAGGGCACGGTGCTGGTCATCGCGGTGCTGTTCGTCCTCGTCAACCTGCTCGTGGACCTGCTCTACCGGATCATCGACCCACGGACGCGTGCCGCATGAGTGTCCTTCCCACGGTGGCCGAGCCCGTCGGCTCCGCCCCCGCAGCGCCCGGACGGTCCCGGCTGCTCGCCCGGGTCTGGCGGGACCGCAACGGGCGGATCGGCCTCGCCGTCATCCTGCTGCTCGTCGTCATCGCCGTGCTCGGCGCGTTCGGGGTGCTGCCGAACGACCCGATCGCGCAGCACCCTGCCGCCCGGCTCCAGGGCCCCTCAGGCCGGTACTGGTTCGGTACGGACCAGTTCGGCCGGGACATCGCCGCACGGGCCGCCGTCGGGATCTGGACGTCACTGCGGGTCGCGGTCGTCTCGGTGGCGGTGGCGGCCGTGCTCGGCTCGATCCTCGGCATCAGCGCCGGGTTCTTCCGCGGCTGGGTGGACCAGGTCGTCAGCCGCTTCGTCGACATCCTCTTCGCGTTCCCCGCGATCCTGCTGGCGCTCGCGGTCGTCAGCGCCCTGGGCAGCGGGTGGCAGAACACCGCGATCGCGATCGCCGTCGTCTACACGCCGATCTTCGCCCGCGTGTCGCGGGGGCCGACGCTCGCCGTCGGCGCCTCGGAGTACGTCAAGGCGCAGCGGGTGCTCGGCACGCCACTGCCGCGGATCCTCCTCCGCCACGTACTGCCGAACGTCAGCGCGCCGATCATCGTGCAGGTGACGCTGGCGCTGTCCTGGGCGATCCTCACCGAGTCCGCGCTGTCGTTCCTCGGTCTGGGAACCCGGCCGCCGACGCCCAGCCTCGGCCTGATGGTCTCCGAGGCCCGCAACACCGTCGCGGACGCGTGGTGGACGCTGACCTTCCCGGCGCTCGCGATCGTCGTCGCGGTCATCGCGCTCAATCTCCTCGGCGACGGCCTGCGCAGCGCTCTCGACCCGCGAAGGGACTCCCGCTCATGAGCGAACCGATGCTGGCGGTACGCGGTCTGCACACCGCGATCCGCACTCCGTCCGGGCCGCTGGAGATCCTGCGGGGCGTCGACCTCGAAGTCGACCGCGGCGAGACCCTGGCGGTCGTGGGCGAGTCCGGTTCGGGCAAGTCCTTCACCGCCCTGAGCATCGCCGGCCTGCTGCCGACCGGTGCCTCCGTCACCAGCGGCCAAGTGCTCCTCGAGGGCCGGGACCTGGTGGCGCTGCACGAGGCCGAGCGCCGTGCCGTTCGCGGCGCCGAGATCGGCATGGTCTACCAGGACCCGATGACGTCCTTGAACCCGATGATGCGCATCGGCAAGCAGGTGACCGAGGGGCTGCGGGCGCACGGCTGGTCGAAGGAGGCCGCCCACGACCGGGCGGTGACCGTGCTCGGCGAGGTCGGCCTGCCGTCGCCGCGGGCGCTGATGCGGCTCTACCCGCACCAGCTCTCCGGCGGCATGCGGCAGCGGGTGCTGATCGCGTGCGCGATCGCGCCCCGGCCCAAGGTGCTCATCGCCGACGAGCCGACCACGGCGCTGGACGTGACGATCCAGCAGCAGATCCTCCAACTGGTCGCCAGGCTCCGGGACGAGTACGGGCTCGCCGTCGTCTGGATCACCCACGACCTCGGCGTGGTGGCGCGGACCGCCGACCGGGTCGCCGTCGTGTACGCCGGCCGGGTCGCCGAACTGGCCCGTACGCGCGCGTTGTTCGCCACCCCTCACCACCCCTACACCGACGGTCTCCTGCGCTCGCTGCCGACACCGGAAGACCCGCACCAGGCGCCGTTGCCGCAGATCGGCGGCAGCCCGATCGCGCTGTCCGCGCTCCCGCCGGGCTGCCCGTTCGCGCCGCGCTGCCCGGAGCGACAGGACCGTTGCGACACGGAGGAACCTCCATTGATCGACCGTGCCGGCTCCCGAGCCGCATGCTGGGTGCCGCGCGGGGAATGGCGCGCACCGTCCGCGGGGGTGACCACCCGTGCCTGACAAGCCGACGCCCGGTGGAGGGAACTCCTCCGGCGAGATCGCGATCGAGGTCCGCGACGTCGTCAAGCGCTACCGGACCCCGGGGCGCGGCGAGGTCCACGCGCTCGACAACGTGAGTGTGCGCGTCGAGCGCGGTCAAGTGCTCGGCGTCGTCGGGGAGAGCGGCTGCGGGAAGTCGACGCTCGCGCGGCTGCTGACCCGACTCGAACGGCCGGACTCCGGAAGCGTCGAGATCCTGGGCCACCGGATCGACCTCGCCAAGCGGCGGGAACTGCGGGAACTGCGGCGCGTCATCCAGCTCGTCTTCCAGGACCCGTACGCCTCCCTCGATCCGCGGCAGCGGATCGGCGCCGCGCTGGCCGAGGTCCTGACGGTGCACCGGCTGCCGTCCGGTACGGCGCGGGTCGGCGAACTCCTCGAGACGGTCGGGTTGTCGCCGGCGACCGCGGACCGGTACCCCCACCAGCTCTCCGGTGGGCAGCGGCAACGCATCGGCATCGCCCGCGCGCTCGCCGTCGATCCGCAGGTCCTCGTGCTGGACGAACCCGTGTCGGCGCTGGACGTGTCGGTCCGCGCGGAGATCATCAATCTGCTGGCCCGGCTGCGTACCGAGCTGGGACTGACCTTCGTGTTCATCTCTCACGACCTCGGCATGGTGCGCCATCTCGCCGACCAGGTCGCGGTGATGTACCTCGGCAAGATCGTCGAGTACGGGCCGTGGGACGCCGTCTCCGACACCCCCGGACACCCGTACACGCGTGCGCTGCAGGCGGCGGTGCCGATCGCCGACCCGCGGCTCGACGCTCCGCCGGCCGACATGGTCGTGACCGGGGAGGTCCCGGACGCCGCGAACCCGCCATCGGGATGCCGCTTCCACCCGCGATGCCCGCTGGTCGAGGACCGCTGCCGCAGTGTCGAACCGCTCATGCTGCCGGAATCCGGATGGCATCGGCTGGCCTGCCACGTCACGAGCAGCGAGGCGACGGCGGAGGGGACGGACCGGTGAACGCGGCCGCCGACCACCTTCAGGATCACCAGCAGGACGTCCTGACCAGACTGCGAGGACTCCAGCCGACGCTGGTGCCGTCGAAACGGCGGGTCGCCGCCTACATCCTGCAAGCGCCGGCGCACGCCGCCACCCAGACCATCTCCGAACTCGCGCGGGCCGCGCAGACGTCGGAGAGCACGGTGCTGCGACTGTGCCAGGAGCTCGGGCTGCGCGGGTACCGCGAGCTCCGGATCGCCCTCGCGGCGGAGTCGGGACGCGAGCAGGAGCGGGCGGCGAACCGCCGTATCGGAAGCGACATCAGCCGCGACGACGACCTCGACTCGATCATCGACACCGTCACCTTCACCGACCAGCAGGCGATCGCCGACACGGCGCGTAACCTCGACCGCGCGGCACTCGCCGAGGCGGTCGCGCTCACCGCGGGCGCGCGCCGGGTCGACATCGTCGGCGTGGGCGCGAGCGCCGTCGTCGCACTCGACCTGCAGCAGAAACTGCACCGGATCGGGCTCATCGCGTACGTCTGGCACGACACCCACGCGGCCCTGACCGCCGCCGCGCTGCTCGGTCCGGCCGATGTCGCGATCGGCGTGTCGCACACCGGTACGACCCCGGACGTCGTCGATGTCATCCGCGAGGCGAGCGCACGCGGCGCCATGACGGTCGCGCTGACCGGCGTGCCGAACTCACCGCTCGCCGCCGCGGCGGACGTTTTATTGACCACGGTGGATCGAGAGACGACCTTCCGCTCGGGCGCGACAGCGTCCCGAATCGCCGCCTTGTGCGTGGTCGACGTGCTGTTCACCGCGGTCGCCCAGCGCCGCTACGACCAGGCCATCGCCGCGCTCGAGGCGACACGGGAGGCCGTTGTCACCCGCCGTTCCACTTCGGGCAACGCCCCGACCGCACGGTAGCGAGGCCCGCTGAAAGAGTCCCAGACAGGAAGGCCGTTCGTGAACCACTCCGGAATCCGGGTCGTGTCCCCGACCGAGCAGGTCAACGCCCGGACCGCCGAACTCGACGCCGTGCCGACGCTTGAGCTCGTCCGCCTGCTCCACGAGGAGGACCGCACCGTACCCGACGCGGTCGCCGTGGTGCTGCCCCGGCTGGCCGCGCTGGTGGACGACGCCGCGGCGCGGGTCGCCGGCGGCGGCCGGGTGCACTACTTCGGCGCGGGGACGTCCGGACGGCTCGGCGTGCTCGACGCGGCCGAACTGCTCCCGACGTTCGGGCTGCCCGACGACGTGGTCATCGCCCATCAGGCCGGCGGCGCCACTGCGTTGGTACGCGCCGTCGAGAACGCCGAGGACAACGACGACGGAGCCGACGCCACCGAGGTCACCGGGGCGGACGTGGTGATCGGCCTGGCCGCCTCCGGCCGTACCCCCTACGTCGGCGCGGCGCTGACGGCGGCTCGCGCCGTGGGGGCGGCCACGGCGCTCATCACCTCGAACCCGAACGCCCCACTGGGGGAGCTCGCGGACTACCTGCTCGTCGCGGACACCGGCCCGGAGGCGATCACGGGCTCCACCCGGCTCAAGGCGGGCACCGCGCAGAAGCTCATCCTGAACACGTTCTCGACCGCGCTGATGGTGCGGCTGGGGCACACCTACGGCAACCTCATGGTCGACATGCGGGCGACGAACGCCAAGCTCCGCGGCCGGTCGATGGAGTTGCTCGTGCAGGCCACCGGGGCGGACGACGCCGAATGCGCGGCCGCGATCGATCTCTGCGGCGACCTGAAGACCGCGCTGGTCTACCTGCTCGCGCGGCGGCGCACGGCGGTGACGCCGGATGAGTGCCGGGCCGCGCTGGCGATGTCCGGCGGGCGGGTCCGGCAGGCGCTGGCGACCCTGGACGCGGACCCCGCGCCCTCGGCGGATCTCCCGGCCTGACGGCGGCGGGCCCACCGGCGATAACGCGGGCCGGCGGGCCCACCACCGAGGGCGGGCCCGCCGGCGGCCGGGTCAGCGGGCGAAGACCTGGAAGTCGGCCGCCCTGACCTGACCGGAGATCGCGCTTCCGGTCGTGCAGTCGGTCGGGACGTTCGGGTCGTTCGTCTGCTGTCCCGCGTAGTCCGGTCCACCGGTGCACTGAGAGGCGGCGACCTCGAGGCGCAGGTGCGTGGCGGTGGTCCGCGGGATGGTGAAGGACCGCATGGTCAGGTCGGGCGCGACCGGGCGGGGCCGTACGGACGGGAAGGCGTCCTTCGCGCTCGTGTAGACGGTGCGGTAGCCGGCGGTGTTCGAGCAGTCGACGGTCGCCGACGCCGTGCAGGCCAGGACCTTGAACGACCGCAGCGCGGTGAACCGGTTCTGGGTGCCGGTGTCGCCGCCCGGGTCCTTGGCGTCGGCCGGCCGTAGCAGCGCGCTGACCTGCACGCGCCGTACCTGCTGCGGCTTGTCGCCGGCGAGGCGCACGGTGACCGAGCGGCCCGCCACCGGGGTTCCGGCCGCGGCGAGCGAGGCCCACGTGGTGCCCTCGTCGTCGTCGATGAGGGCGCCGAGGTCGACGCCGTCGCCGGTCGCCGTGGCGCCGTTCGCCGCCGAGGCGAGGTTGCGCGGCAGCCGTACCCGTACGGTGCGGTGCGAGCCCGGCGTCACCCGCTCGGTGATCCGCGCCATGCCGTGGCCGGGCGCCTGGGCGATGAGGTGGTACCGGCCCGCCACCATGGCCGCGGTGTCCGGCCGGTCGGTGGCGGTGTCCGTGTCGGCGACCGGGACCGCGCGGGCCTGGTAGTCGCCGACGAAGAAGCGGGCGTCCGGCACCGGCCTGCCGGTCTCGTCGACGGCCTCGAACCGCACGGTGGCGTTGCGCGCGCTGGGCGAGGCGAAGCCCGGCGTCGCGTCCGCGTCGGCGTTGGTGTCGCTGGCGGCGCCGGAGCCCATGCCGCGCGCCGCGAAGGCGTTCCAGAGCAGGGTCTGGTTCGCGCCGCCGAACCGCATCTGGTCGGCGGCGAGCATCGCGTCACGGGCGTCGAGCATCGTGACGTCGCCCCGGGCCATCAGCAGCCACGCGTCGAAGACGAGCTGGATCCAGCGCCGGTCGCCCGGGCAGGCGGTGACCGGGGTCCGTCCCTCGGCGCAGGCCCTGCGTGAAGCGCTGGTGCCCTTGCCGTAGCGGTCGATGAACGCCTGCCGGATGTCGTAGTTGACGGCGTTCCAGATCTCACCGTCGGCGTGGACCTCGGGACCGGTCAGGTCGAAGCCGAGGTCGCCGTAGTTGAGCGGGTTCTTCGCCAGGTCGTAGTCGCGGATGCCGCGCACCGGGTTGCCGGTCACGTACTGGCCGGTGACGGACTCCTTCTGGCCGGCGGGCACCAGGCCGTTCGCGGCGAGGTACTCCATCGCGACCAGGTCGGACCAGGACTCGCCCATCGAGTTGGCCTGGTAGCCGCTGAGGCGGTTGTCCGGGCCGGCCACCATCCGGTTGGAGATCGCGTGGGTGTACTCGTGGCCGATGACCGACATGTCGTAGTCGCCGTCGACGCAGGGGGAGTAGAACGAGCCGGCGATCGACTGCCACAGGTACATGTTCGTGGTCGGCGGGGTGCCGTCGGGCGGCGTGGCCTGGTTGGCGTTGTCCCGGATGAGGCTGGTGGCGACCCGCGCGCCGGACTGGGCGTTGCCGTGCTCGGGGTCGCCGCCGAGGCCGCCCTTGCCGAAGTTGTCGTCCTGCAGGTTCCAGGCGTTCTCGGTGAAGCCGAGGTTGTAGGAGAAGTCGTGCATGCGGTTGTGCATCGACAGCAGGTTGGTGTCCGCGGCGTCGATGTCATTCCGCTGCGGGCTGTCGAACACGCCGGGTGCGCACTTCTGGGCGTACCACTGGTTGGTCCAGGGGTAGGTGTACCGCCGGTCCGGGCGCGGCGTGGCGAAGCCGTTCGGGTTGAACCCGGTGCCGGTGGCGTTGTTCCACGCCTCGGCGGCCCACTCGTTGTTGCCGCGCGTCGTCTGGGTGGAGGCGGTGCCGCCGGCTCCCGGGTCGACGTCCCAGGCGAGTGGGGAGGCGGGGTTCCCGACGACGCGGTCACAGCCGGCCGCCTTCGTCAGGCACCACGTCTCGCGGGTGTCCTTCGTGCGGTAGTCGGCCGGCGGATTCGCCGGGAAGGCGTTCCAGCGCGGGTCGTCGGTCTCGTCGTCCACGTTGTCCTGACGGATGAGGACCTCGCCGGTACGGGCGTCGACGTAGCTGGTGTAGGACCGTACGCCGTCGGGCGCGTCGTCGTTGACCGAGACCTCGTAGGCGGCGCGCGCGCCGCCGGCCGGCATCGGCACCGCGACGAGCTTGACGCTCTGCGTGCCCTTCAGCCCGGCGGCCGCGTACCGCCGCCAGGCGCCGGCGGTTCCCCGGGCGGTCACGGTCCCGGCGTCGAGGCGCACGTCGCGGGCCGCGGTCCGCACGGCGTCCTTCTCGGTGAGCGTCGCCGGCGCCGGCACCGGGACGTCCGGCGCGAGCGTCGAGCTCACCTGGTAGACCCTGCCGTCGGCGACGCCGACCACGGCGAGACCGTCATGACCGGCCGGCAGGTCGCCGAACCGCTGGCGGAACAGCACGGCGGCACCGGAGCCGATCGGGTTCTTCGCCACGACCTCGAGGGAGTCGACCGCCCGCTGCGACAGGCCGAGCAGGTCACGGTGCTGCGTCAGATAGGTCCGCGCGGCCGTCACCGGGTCGGCGGGCAGGCCGGCCGCCAGGGCCGAGGTCCCCTGCGGGGCCAGGCCGGCGGGCGTGCCCAGCCGGTTCCAGCGGGCGGCGACGTGCTGCCGCAGGGCCAGGTCGCGCTGCGCGCCGGACGGGGCACGGCCGCCCGGACGGGCGTCACGGTCGCCGACTCCGTGGTGTTCCGTCTGGACGCGCGGCTCGCCGGAGCGGGCGGCCGCCGGCTGGGCGGCCGCGACCGCGCCCTCTCCGAGTGCGAACAGCGCTCCTGCCGACATCACCGCGATCAGCCGATTGGCTCTTGCGTGTCTGCGCCACGTGCGCACGGCACACCGCCTTTGGGGTATGGGGGCAAATTGTGGCGGAGCTTAAAGCGCGGGTAAAGGACTCGTCAATGCGATGAAAGGGCACGATCCGGCAACGCTCATGGTTACTCACACGGAAATGACGGTTTCACGCTGTGCGCGGGGAGGCCGGGCGATGGCAGGCGCCTTTGCGGTGAAGTCCGAGATGGGCGAGCCCGTCCCTTGTGGCGGTGACCCGGCAGGATCTACGGTTCTCCCGAGCCCTGACCAAGATCCTCTCTGGGATGACAAATGCTGTCAGTGATCGCCGAGGCCGAGCCGCGCGCCGCGTCACGGGCCCGCCTCCTGCTCGTCGAGGACGACGACGAGCTCAGCGAGATGCTGGGCCGGCTGTTCGCCGAGGAGGGCTACTCCGTCGACGTCGCCCGCGACGGCCAGCGGGGCCTGCACCTCGGCCTGAGCCGGCCGTACGACGCGATGATCATCGACCGGGGCCTGCCCGCGATCGACGGCCTGGACCTGCTGGTCCGGCTTCGCCGCCGGGCGGTCGTCACCCCGGTGCTCGTGCTCACCGCGCTCGGCGCCGTCGCCGACCGGGTCGCCGGGCTCGACGCGGGCGCCGAGGACTACCTCGTCAAGCCGTTCGAGGTCGACGAGCTGCTGGCACGGGTACGCGCGCTGCGCCGCCGCAACCGGGACGCCGCCCAGGTCCTGCCGCTGGGCGCCGGCCGGTTCGACCTCGCGACCAGAGTGGTGACCCTCCCGGACGGCGCGCAGGTGACGCTGTCGGGGAGGGAGTACGAGCTGCTGCGCGTGCTGACGAGCCGCCCCGACCAGGTGCACACCCGCGCCGCGCTGCGCGAGCGCGTCTTCGACGCGGCGCCGGCCGAGTCCATCGTCGACACCTACGTGTACTACCTGCGCACCAAGCTCGGCCGGACGGTCGTCCGCACCGTACGAGGCGTGGGCTATCGGGCGGGCGAGCTTTGACCGTACGACCGGGAGCGGCGCCGTGACCAGATCCGCGGACCTCGAACGGCGACTGCTGGTCCGGGCCCGCGCCGTCATCACCGCGCAGGTGGCCGGGGCCGTGACCCTCGTCGTGGCGCTCGTCGGCATGCTCGTCTACTGCGTGACGATCGAGGGCCAGGAGTCCTCCGCGCGGCGTGACCTCGCCCTCGCGGTCGCCCAGGCCGACATCGCCCACCCGCCGCCCTGCATCTGGCTGTTCGAGCTGCGCGGGAACGCCCTGACCACCTCGCCCGGCGCGCCCGCGGACCTGCCCGTGCGCTCGGTGCTGCGCCGGGTCGCGGCCGACCACCGCACCAGGGTCGGACGGGTCACGGTCGGCGGCCGGGCCTATGTCGTACGGTCGGCGGTCCGCGGCGGCGTGGTCCGGCAGGCGGCCATCGACCTGCGCTACCAGGTGGAGGAGCGCCGCCGGCTCTACGGCGCGCTCGCCGCGGCCGAGGCCGCCGGGCTGGCGGCGGCGCTGCTCGTGGGCCAGCTGCTCTCCCGCCGGGCGATCGCGCCGCTGGGCGAGGCCCTCGCCCGCCAGCGCCGGTTCGTCGCCGACGCGAGCCATGAGCTGCGCACGCCGCTGACCCAGCTGCACACGCGCGCGCAGCTCATGGAGCGCCGGCTGCGCCCCGGCGGCGACCCGGCGGACCTGGCCACCGAGCTGCGGCGGATGGTCACCGGCACCCGCCAGCTCGGCGAGGTCATCGACGACCTGCTCCTGTCGGCGCAGCTCCGGCAGAGCCGGCGGCCGTTCGGCGTGGTGGACCTCGGAGTCCTCGCCGACGACCTGGTCACCGCCGAGAGCGCCCGCGCCGAGGCCCGCCGGGCCACCGTCGAGGTCCGGCGCCGGGACGCGGGGCCGTACGCCGTCCGTGGCGTGGAGCCGGCGCTGCGGCGAGTGGTCACCTCGCTGATAGACAACGCCTTCGGCCACATCGCCCCGGGCGGGCGGATCACGGTGACGCTGACCCGGAGCGAGAGCATGGTCGCGCTGGAGGTCCGCGACGACGGAGTCGGACTCGACCCCGGAGACGCCGAGCGGCTGTTCACCCGGTTCGCCCGCGGGGAGCACGGCACGGGCCGCAGGTTCGGCCTCGGGCTGGCCCTCGTCCGCGAGGTCGTCGACGGCCACGGCGGCACGATCGAGGTGGACGGACGGCCCGGCGCGGGCGCGGCCTTCACCGTACGCCTGCCCGCGGCCCCCCGCGCAGAGCCCGCGTTCCCCCGCGTCGAGCATGCCGAGGTCAACCCGTCTCCGCCTCCACCAGTGGCCGCCCCGCGGTCTCCATCCCGGTGAGCCGCAGCACCAGCGCCGCCGCGCTGACGGGAACCGCGACGACGAGCGCCATCGTGGGCAGCTCGGGCGCCGAGGTGAGCAGCAGCGGGCCGAGCATGCCGCCGATCTTGCCCGCCGCCGCGGCCAGGCCGCTGCCGCCCGCGCGCAGGGCGGTCGGATAGACCTCGGTGGAGTACGGCGACAGCAGCGCGATCATGCCGCCGGCCCCGGCCAGCAGCGTGACCAGCAGGACGAGGAGGAGCGCCCGGCCCCGGTCCGCGTCCACGCCGAGCACCGGGAACAGCACGAGCACCCCGCCGGTGATCGCGGCGTAGCAGAACATGGTCCGGCGGCTGCCCCACCGCCCGTACAGGTAGGCGGCCAGCGCGGTGTTCGGCACCGCGAACAGGGAGGAGAAGAACAACAGCCCGCCCGCCGAGTGCTTGCCGCCGTCGCCCAGGAACGTCGGCAGGAATGTGATGAAGCCCCAGTTCACGATGCCCCAGCCCAGGCCGTACAGGGTGATGGTGGCCGTGCGGCGGCGGAACGGCGGCACCACGAGCGCGCGCAGCCGGGACCGGAACGACGACCAGGCGGGCGGGGTCACGGGCGCGGGACCGGACGCGCGGGTCGTGATCCCGTATCGCGCCATCACCCGGGCCGCCTCCTCCTCCCGGCCCATCGTCAGCAGGAACCGCGGCGACTCGGGGATCCAGTGGCTCAGCAGGAGCAGCAGCGCGCCGGTCGGCGCGTTCAGCACCCACAGGATCCGCCAGCCGAAGTGCGGGATCAGCAGGGTGGACGCGCCGCTGGCCACGAGGTATCCCAGCGCCGCGCCCAGCCCGCTCTGCAGCACGATCAGCCCGCCGCGCCGCCGGGCCGGGATCGACTCCGCCATCAGCGAGTACACGGTGGGCAGCATGCCGCCCGCCGCCGCCCCCATGAAGAAGCACATGACGAGGTTCCAGCCGAGGCTGGGCATGAAGCCGCAGATCGAGGTGGCGATGTAGATGATCGAGGACAGCAGGATCGTCGACCGGCGGCCGAAGACGTCGGCGAGGAACCCCCACAGCACGGACCCGATGACGGTCCCGATGATGGCGACGAAGGGCAGCGTCGCCGCCTCCCGCGTGCTGATCCCGTACTCCATCGACATGCCGGGCACCACGAAGCCGAGCGAGGCCGGCTTCATCGTGTCGACGACCAGGCCGACCGTGAGCACGACCACGAGCAGCCAGTGCGCGCGCGACAGCGGCGCCTCGTCGAGCGCGGCGTACGGCACGGCCGAGGCGCGCCGCGCCCGGGCGGCCCGCTCCTCCCGCCCAGGCAGCAGGCACCACGTGCACAGGGCGAGGCCGATCACGATCAGCGTCATGCCGAGCGACATCGTCCGGCCCATCGGCATCCCGGCCATCATGTAGTGGTCGTGCCGGGCCATCACGTAGTCGGGGACGTGCATGAGCACCCCGGCCGTGACCAGCAGGGCGCCGATCCAGAACGCGTGTCGTTTCACCGTGACCTCCCGGTGCCGGGACAGGCCGCCTCGACGGCCGCGAAATGGCGCTCGCACAGCCGTTGCCGGCGGGCGTCCCACACCATGTAGCCGCCGAGGACGAGCTGGACGACGCTGCGCCAGACGTCCTCCCAGCGGTCCCGGACGCGCATGACCGCCAGCCGCGCCGCGGGCCGTGCGCCGGAGACGGCCGCGTCGCGGGGGATCAGCAGGCAGGGGCCCCGGTTCGGCGCGGACCGGGTGTGCGCGGCGGACGTCCGCAGCGCGAACCGCCGGACCACCTCGCGCGCCGCGACCCGCATCGTGATCGGGGTCAGGTGCCAGGCCGGGCAGGGGCGGTTCGCGGCGATCCCGAACGGGATGTGGTCGGCGTCCCGCGCCGCCAGCGTCTCCCAGCGCTCGGGACGGAACTCGCCGGGGTCCTCGAACCGGGCGCGATGGAACTCCGGATAGGAGAAGAGAAGCACCGACCCCGCCGGAATCGTCGTGCGGTCGTCGACCCGGATCTCGCCCGAGGTGACGCGGTGCGCGACGCCGAACAGCGGGTACAGCCGGAGCGTCTCGTCGATCACCCGCTGGACGTACCGGTCGTCGGCGTCGCGCAGCCGGTCCTGCACGTCCGGGTGGCCCGCCAGCACCATCAGCAGGTGGGTCATGGCCTCCGACGTCTGCACGACCGCGGTGTTGAAGAAGGTGCCCTGCAGGTACAGCGCCCGCTCCCGTGCCGACAGCCCCACCGGCAGCGGATGCCGTACGTCGGCGAGGCGGCGTTCCAGGTGGTCGGTGAGCCGGACCCGCCGGTCCATGTGCCGCAGCCCGCAGCACTTCAGCGCGGTCACCACGTCGTCGGCGTTGGCGACGATGAGGTCGCGCGCCTCCGGCGGGCACGGCTCGCCGAAGACCACCTCGTAGTAGAACTCCGCCCAGATCGGCATCATCAGGTCACGGAGCCGTACGGTCGTCGTGCCGTCGATCCCGCGCAGCCCCCGCTCGACGCACCGGGCGGTGAGCTCCTCCGCCCGCGCGGTCGGCATGGCCAGGATCGCGCGCGTCGTCCGGGCGACCTCGTCGTAGCGCGGCCCGGGTTCGAGGTGCTCCTGGTGGATGTGCGGGCCGGGCGCCAGCCAGTACCAGAACAGGTCGGACAGGGCCGCGCCCCTGCTGCGGCCGTCCGCCGCCGGATCGGCGTACACCTGCTTGAACCGGGCCACGTCCACCAGCGGGCCGGGCACCGGGATGCCCTCGTCGCCGTTGACCCGGTTGAAGATCCACACGCGGAGCGCGACGACCCGGCCGGGCAGCCAGTACGGCAGGCTCAGCAGGAGGGCGGCCGCGCCCACGGCCAGGACCACGGCCGTCATCGGACGAACGTCCGGTCGAGGTCACGGACCGACGCGCACCCGCACTGGACGAGGGCGTGGTCGACCTCGTCGCGGATCCGCTCCAGCACGCCCTTGACGCCCTGCTCGCCCTCGGCGGCCAGGCCCCAGACGACCGGGCGGCCGATCGCCACCGCGCTCGCGCCGAGGGCGAGGGCCTTCAGCACGTCGGTGCCGCGCCGGATCCCGCCGTCCATCAGCACGGGCAGGCCGCCCGCGGCGGCCACGACGTCCGGGAGGACGTCGATCGTGGCGGGCACCGTGTCGAGCTGGCGGCCGCCGTGGTTGGACACCACGAGCCCGGCGACGCCGGCGTCGCCGGCGAGCCGGGCGTCTTCGGGGTGCAGGACGCCTTTGAGCACGATCGGCAGGTCGGTGACGTCCCGCAGCCACGCGACGTGGTCCCAGGAGATCTCCGGTGACATCGCGATCTGCCGGACGTGGCCGGGGGAGTCGCCGAACCGGAGGTTCTCGCAGTACAGGCCGTCCGGCAGGTCGTGGAAGCCGTTGCGGTCGTCGCGTTCGCGCCGCCCCAGGACGGGGGAGTCGACGGTCACGACGAGGGCCCCGCACCCCGCCGCCTCCGCCCGCCGGACGATCGCCTCCGTGAAGCCGAGGTCGGGCTGGAGGTAGAGCTGGAACCACAGCTTCGCGCCCGGCGCCTCGGCCGCGATGGCCTCCACCGCCACGGTCGAGGCCATGCTGACGATCATGATCGTGTCGGCGGCGGCCACCGCCCGTACCGTGGCGCGCTCGCCGTCGGGAGCGGCGAGGCGGTGGAAGGCCGTCGGCGCCACCAGCACCGGCATCGACGCGGCCGTGCCGAGCAGGGTCACGTCGAGCTCCCGCCGCGCGCCGCCGCGCAGGACGCGGGGGACGAGCGCCAGGCGGGCCAGCGCCTCCTCGTTCGCCCGCAGGGTGACCTCGTCGCCCGCGCCGCCCGCGAAGTAGTCGTAGTGCACGGGGTCGAGGCGCTCGCGCGCCACCGCCTCGTACTCGCGCAGGGTCCGCACCGGGTCCTCCCTCAGGCCGGCACGGCCGCGGCCTGAGCCGCGAAGAAGGCCCGCAGCGGTTCCCGGTGCGTGTCCGGGGAGTTCCACTCGTTCTCGAGGTTCTCGGTGATGTGGTGCGTGGCGACGAGCTCCCCGCCCCGGTAGTGCCGCACGATCGGGTGCAGGTAGTGGCCCTCGTCCGCCCGGCCGGAGTCGCTCTGCGCGATGCGGCGCACCGAGATGTCGAACGGGTCGTGCTTGTCGTGGTCCGGCCCGTAGTCCAGCGTGATCCGGTAGTGGTCGGGCAGGTCGACGTGGTCGAACGGCATCTCCTCCAGGTACCGCGCGCCCTCGCCGTCGATCGCGATCACGTCGGCCAGGAACCCGAACTGCTGCCACAGCGCCGACGTGCGGTTGACCCGTTCGAGCACCGCGTCGGCGAGCGCCTCGGGCGTGCCGGGCAGGTCCCGCTGCGGCCACTCCACGCCTTCGTACCTGCTCTCCAGGATCCGGTGCAGGGCGCGCACGCCGTACCGGAACCCGTGGATGAACCCGCTCGTCCCCTTCTTGAAGTCCCGGGACTGGGTGATCGTCCCGCCGAAGTACAGGCCGGGGACGTTCACCGACTCCCACGCCGTCGTCAGGGCGGGGAACCGGTCGCGGATCGTCAGCTCCGGCCGGCACGACTCATCGAAGATGGAGGCGTCGAAGCGGAAGCCGGTGCACACGATGACGCGGTCGTACGGCACGTCCTTGGTGACCTCGTTCACGCGGGTGAAGCTCACGGTGACGAGGTAGCCGTCGTCCCGCTTCTCGATCTTCTTGACGCTCCCGTCGAGGATCGCGTTCTGCGCCTTGAGCTGGTACGTGTCGAGGAAGTTGTTGTTGACCGCGCGCAGGTGCCCGACGAAGTGCGTCTGCCACGCCAGCCGTACGGAGCTCGGCCCCGCGACGTGGATCACCGCGGCCTTCTCGATGAGGTTGTCCGCGGTCTCGAACGCCGAGTTGCCCTTCCCGATGATCAGCACCCGCTGGTCGGTGAAGTCCGCCGGGTCCACCGACACCTCCGTGTAGAGCTCGGCGGTCTCGACGCCGGGGATCGGCGGGACGTACGGCTGCGAGGGGCCGGTCGCCGCGACCACCCGCCGGGCGCGGTGCACGTCACCGCCCTCGGTCCGCACCTCGAAACCCTCGTCGTCGCGGGTGACGTGGACGACCCGGCTGTCGCAGGCGATCTTCAGCTTCGTCGCCTCGGCGAAGTCACTCAGGTAGCGCACCATCTCGTCGGCGGGCGGGAAGTACCGCTCGCTGTACCGGGTGAACAGCAGCTCCGGGTCGTCGGACAGCAGCGAGTTCCAGTCCATCCGCAGGTTCAGCTCCGGGTCGGTCCACCCGGTGTGCCGCTTGTTGTTCGAGATCAGCGTCCGGTGCCGGGGGAACGTCCTGAAGAACTGGCCGGGAGTCGGCCCGGCCTCGAGGATGAGATAGTCACGGCCCGCCCGCTCCAGCAGGTATCCGAGCTGCAGCCCGGCCGGTCCCGCTCCGATCACCAGGTAGTCCTTCACCACGCACCTCAGCCGTTCGATCAGGGGTCGGACGCGGCAAGGATGGGCTCGCGAATCTCAGAGCTTCTTCAGAGGGGACCCGGCGGTGTCCATTCCCGGCCATCGGGAAACCGGATCCGCCACGCGGGGCGTCCTCCCGGTATGCGGCTCACGACGCTCGTCTGGTGCCTCATGCTCGCGGCGACCGGCTGCGGCACGGGCACGAACTGCGCCGCGATCCTCCGCCCCTCGACCGTCGTCTTCATCGTCAAGGCGGATCTGCCGGCGGGGACCGGCGGCACGGTGAGCGTGTGGGCGTGCGTCGACAAGAGGTGCCGGACGTTCTTCGACCTGCCCGTGACCGGCGACATGAGGGTGGTCGTGGCGGCCCCGGACCTGACGAGACCCGTCACCGTGCCCGTCGCACTGCGCGTCTACCGCACCGGGAACCGCCTCATCTTCGCCGGCGCCCGCCGGGTCCGCCTCAGGCGAGATCCGTCCCACCCGGGCCCCTGCGAAGACGCGTACACGGCGACGCTCGTGGCGTCGAGATCCGGCGGCCTTCAGCTCGCGCCGACGCCACAGCCGCCGGCCCCCGGCCCGGTCACTCCGGCCGCGGGCTGACGGCGTCGTCGGCCTCCCGGCCGGCGATGAGCGGGCCGATCACCCGCGTGCCGGGGCCGACGCATTCACCCGGTCCGGGAAGCTGCGTCGTGTTGTGCACCGTGAGCGGCCCGCCGCAGTGCGCGCAGGCGGTCACCGCGTGGGTGTCCCGGCCGCAGTCGAGGTGGCGGATGCGGGCGGGCGGCCCGGTCGGACCGGCGTACCAGCGGTCGCCCCAGTTCATCAGGGCGAGCAGCACGGGGTACAGCTCCTCGCCCTTCTGCGTCGCACGGTAGTCGTCGCGCGGCGGGTGGTCCTGGTAGCGCTCGCGGACGAGGACTCCCTCCTCGACGAGACGGGTCAGCCGGGCGGCCAGGACCTTGCGGGAGATGCCGAGGTCGTTCGTGAGGTCCTCGAAACGGGTTACGCCGGTGATGACGTCGCGCATGATCAGCGTGGTCCACGCGTCACCGAACAGGTCGGTGGCGCGTGCGATGGAGCAGGCCATATCGGAGAGCCGGATCCGGGTCACAGGACGACCCTAACCGAGTTCCCTGAGGGAACGCTCACCTAATGCACCTTAGTGTCACGATCCGGTCATGGCCGGTAATTGCCAAGAAGTGATCTTGGAGGTAAATGTGACGCTATGTCGCGTCACATGCACTTTGTTGGAAGTCTGCCGCCGGACGTGTGCGGCACCCCTCGTCAGGCCATGGAGTGGATCACTCGTCAGGTCGGCGACCACCGGCTGACCACGCTGCCCTGCGACCTCGACCCCAACTGGATCGTCGCCTACCTGCGCACCCTCGCCGAGCGTCCGGCGTTCGAGGTCGACCGGCCCGGTGAGTACACCGGCTACAAGGACATGCGCCGGTACGGCGTCCGGCGCGGCCACAAACTCCAGCCCGCGGACGTGGCGATGGACCGGGAGGACGCGCTGCGCGAGATGCTGGAGGAGTTCCGCGCGCTGCGCGCCGAACGCCCCGAACTCGCCGACGTCCGCCTGCAGCTCAGTCTGCCCAATCCGCTCGACCTGGCGATCTTCGTGTTCGAGGGCCGGCCGTGGCTGTCCCTGCGGTACCTCTCGGTGTTCACCCAGGCGGTCGTCGACGAGGTGACCGCGTTCAACGCGGTGACGGGCCAGGACGTCGTCTGGCAACTGGAGACGCCCTCCGTCCTGGTCGGTATGGACATGGCGAAACGGCTGCCCGGCGGCCGGTCCTTCGCCGCGCGGCTGCTCGCCCGCCAGGTCGCCGGACTGCTCGGCCGCCTCCCCGCCGACGCGGACGTGATCCTGCACCTGTGCTACGGCAACCTGGCGAACACCGAGCTCGTCGCGCCGCGCGACCTCGGCCCGGCCGTGAAGTACTTGAACTTCCTGGCCCCCGCCCTGCGCCGCGCCGGCCGGCCGCTGCCGCCGGTGCACATCCCCGCGGCGTACGGCGCGCATCCCTCGCCGCGCACCGAGGAGTTCTACCGGCCGCTGCGGCGGCTCGATCCGGAGTGGCGGATCATCGCCGGCATCGCCGCCGCGACCGACCCGGAGGGCAGCGCCGAGAGCCTGCGGCTGATCGAGGCCGCCGCCGGCCGCGAGGCGTACGCGGTCGCCACGGCCTGCGGTCTGGGCCGCCACACCGTCGAACAGGCCGCGCGGGCGGTCGAGGCGATGGCCGCCGCGGTCGGCGCCGGCCCGCGTTGACGCCGAGGTCCGGGCGCCGGTCCTCACACCGGCGCCCGGGCCGTCAGCTCCTCCAGCACCGCGAGCTGCTCGTCCGGAGGCGTCCGCATCGCCCACAGCACGTGCGCGGCGCCCAGCGCCCGTACGCGCGGGAGGTCGTCGAGCACCTGCTCCACCGACCCGGTCAGCGGCGTCCGCCCCGCGCGCGGCTTCGCGGTGATGGAGCCGTTGACCCGGACGACGATGGGCAGGGACTCCGGATCCCGCCCGGCACGCTCCGCCGCCCGCCGGAACACCGACACCGTCTCCTCGAGCTGCTCCCACGCCATGACCACCGGATTGAGCCCGAGCCCCAGCCGCGCGGCGCGTTCGACCGCGGCTCGGGCGACGGCGCCGGCGAGGAGCGCCGGTCCGCCCGGCCGCACGGGCTTCGGACCGATCTGCGACTCGGGGATCTCGTAGAACTCTCCCTCGAACCGTACGGGGTCCGGTCCCCACACCGCCCGCATCGCCGCGAGGTGCTCCGCGAACCGCGCGCCGCGCCGCTCCCGCGGCACGCCGGCCACCGCGAACTCGTGCGCCATCCACCCTTGCCCGAGACCGACGACCAGCCGCCCGCCGCTCAGCACGTCCAGGGTCGCCAGCCGCCGCGCCAGCACGACCGGCGGATGCAACGGGGCGGCGATCACGCTGGTGCCCAGCCGGATCCGGCTCGTCCGCGCCGCGACGTGGCTCAGCGTCTCCAGCGGGTCATAGACGACCGCGTACGCCTCCGGCAGCGGCGCCGGCGGCGCGAACCCGCCGTACGACACCGGCTCCACGGGGCGCAGCAGCCGCTCGAACGTCCAGACCGCGCCCAGCCCGATCCGCTCGGCCTGCTCCGCCACCCGGACCACCGCCTCGGGCGACGCCCCCGACCCGTACGAGGGAAGGTTGAGCCCGAAATCCATGCGCGCCCCCGGTCGCGGACAGATCGCTCTCGTCGGCGAACCTACCCCGGGTGGTCGGCCGCTACCCACGGTGATCCGGGCGGCCGTACCGCCGATGACGATGGCTCCAAGTCGCCGAGCGCATGATCCACCGGACAGGTGTAGGTCATTCTCCGAGGTGCGCGTGCAGTTCTTCGGCTGTCATCCGGTCGAATCGAGAGAGCATCGCGCCGAGGAAACGCAGTTGGTCGAGGTCGGCGGTCGCCACTTGGACAGGGCCGCCGCCGTGCCACTCCCACAGCGGGATGCCGTTGAGGTTCGAGGCCGCCGACCAGCCGGGCGGCGCCGGTAGCTCGACGGGTATTCGCTGCGCGAATCTCAGGCTCATGGCGGCGGCGGCCGGATACTTGCGGATGAGTCGGTCGAGTTGCAACAACTCGGCGGACGTCGAAGGCGTTAGATCGGTCAATGAGTCGATCGACGTACGTAGTCGGGAGAGGGAGCGTAGAAGCTCTTCTTCGGGCGTCATCGCCGACGGACCTGAATGGAGACGACGTTCTTGATCGCCGTGACGAGATCGTCGACCTCGTCGGCGGTGAGAATCCGATTCCCGTCACGGAGATGGGAGATCGGCTTGCCCCATGACCAGTACCACCGGAGGGCGCCGTCCTCGTCCGGCCGACACGTGACCTGCTCGGACAGGTGGTGATCGGCCGCGATGATCAGAACCGTGTGCCCGTACAGTTCCGCGTTGAGGCCGGCCAGCTGGCAGGCCTGCGTCAGCCACTTCGCGTAGGCGTATATCTGCTCCGCCGTGTGCTCTTCCATTCGCGTTCCCCTTTCTCGAATCGCGTCCAGAATCGCCATCGGCCACTTATGATCGGAACACCTTGAAGCGCTTGTAACGGCCAGGCCACGAGGGGGCCGCGCAAGATATTGCGCGTTATGGTCCGGCGAAAGGGGACAAAAATGGGCAGGATGCCGAGCCCGGCATTGATCACTCTCGGGCGCCAGATGCGGCGGTACCGCGACGCCGCCGGACTCCGCCAGCGGGAGTTGGGCGAGCTCCTCGGCTACAGCGAACCCTGGGTGAGCGCCCTGGAGACCGGGCGGCTCCTCCCGAAGGCCGACCAGGTCGCCGCCATCGAGAAGGCACTGCACATCCCTTCGGGCGTCCTCCTGGAGGTCTGCCGCCAACTCGACATCGACCCGACACCCCAGTGGTTCCGAGAGTGGCGCGACGTCGAGACGACAGCGGACGTCCTCCGCTGGGTCGAGCTGTCGATCATTCCGGGGCTACTTCAGACCGAGGACTACGCCGCCGTCCTGCTGGGGGGAGACCAGGCCGCGGTGGCCGCGCGGATGGAACGTCAAGAGCTCCTGACCAGGGATTCTCCGGAGCCTCCAATGCTGCACTTCGTCCTTGATGAAACAGTGCTATATCGAGGGCGCGGAGGGCCCAAGGTCATGCATGACCAGTTAATGCATCTTGCCGACTCCGCAGGCTCTCGTCTCACGATCCAAGTTGTACGCTCGGACGTGAATCCCCGATCGCTGGGGGCGTACATTCTCGCGACCGTGGACGGGCGCGACGTGGCGTATCTGGAGACGGCGGTGCGCGGACTGGTGACCTCCGCTCGGGAGGATGTCTCGATCCTTTCACGTGCGTGGGAGTCCGTGCGGTCGTTCGCCATGCCACAGCACGAGTCGATCGATTTCATTCGCAGAACGGCGGAGGAACGATGGGTCTGATCACTGACTGGCGTAAGTCCCGGCGCAGCGGAGAGAACGGTGGTGCCTGCGTAGAGGTCGCCTTGGCGGAGAAGGCAGCCAAATAACCAAGCGAAGCGCCAGAGGAGAAGCCATGGACCTGATCACTGACTGGCGGAAGTCGCAGCGTAGCGCGGAGAACGGCGGTGCCTGCGTCGAGGTCACCGTGGCCTACAAGGCGGCGTAGTCGGGGCGAGCCCTCAAAGCGTGCGTGAACGGCTACCCGGCTTGCAACGAGGCCGGGTAGCCGTCCCGTGGACGGTCGAGGAGTCCTAAGGACGTACGTAGGGGCGGGTCAGGATCTCCATGTTGTGGCCGTCCGGGTCTTCGAAGTAGGCGCCGCGACCGCCGAAGAGATCGTTGGTCTTCCCCGGTTCGGTGTGGTGGGGGTCGGCATAGTAGGTGACGCGGGCGGCCTCGAGGCGGGCGATCATGTCGTCGAATCGCTCGTCGGGGACGAGGAACGCGTAGTGCTGTGACTGGACCGGCTCGTCCCGCTTGTCGAGATAGTCGAGCGTGACGCCGTTGCCGAGGTCGACGGGCAGGAACGGCCCGAACGGCGCGCCGACCTCCAGCCCGAGGATCTCGGCGATGAACTCCGCCGATGTTCGCTTGTCCGTGGCGTAGATCGCGGTGTGGTTCAGCTGAACCGTGGTGACGTGCTGTTGGGTCATGGGTGATGCCTCTCCTCTTTCGCTGGAATCGGCGACGCGTGGGCGCCGCAGGTCAGGGCGGGGGAGAGGGTTGGGCGGGCCGCGTGCCCGCCGTGCGGTCACGCGGAGGCCGGGCGCCTCACTCGTGTGTGGCCCATGGCCGACCCGGCAGTCACGCCGTCGACCCTAACGACCCTGATGGAGGAGAACAATGTCCCGTTGCGGGGTGGCCCCGCGGTGATCGCTGGCGTTCACTGCGGTCTATGCGCAGCGACCGCCAGCGATCCCGGCGTGGTCTGAGGCCGAGGTCGATCGACGGTCTGTGGAGGGTCGCGATGAGCGCGGTTTCGCAAAGGGGGACCCTCCATCGGGTCGTTCGGGATCGTTCGGGGGTCCGTCTGCACGATGATTACCTGCATGCGTCGTTTTATGATCATGACCGTCGCCGCGCTCGCGGTGACGTCGGCCTGTTCGAGCGGTTCTCACCCGGCGACCTCGACCGGTGCCGCGGGAACGAAGTCGCCGAAATCGACCGCCGCGGCCGAATCGGCGACCAAGGCCAACATCCCTGGTTTCTCCGGGCCGGTCGACTCGTCCAGCGGTGTCACCCACGTGTTCGGTACGTGCCTGAAATCCTGGTACACCCCGGCGAGATCCGGCACGCGCGTCCACGTGGAGTACCCCGGACCGGCGAACATCAGCGTCGACCTGTCGATGACGGACAAGTCCGAGCCGCCGCCCGAGGCGCACAAGCAGTTCACCATGGCCCGGGGCACGCAGACGAAGGATCTGCGGTTCCCGGCGATTACGCACGCCGGTTACCCGCAGGTCACCGTGACCTCCGGGAGCAAGACGCAGACCTGCGACGCGGCGAAGCACTGAGCCGACCGATGATCATTGGCGTTCACTGCCTTCCATAGGCGGCGGCCGCCAGTGATCACGGCGTTTCGTCGCCCGTACGGCGCTCCAGGTAGGAGATCAGGCGGACCTCGCTTCGTCGCAGCCGGTCCTGCTCATCCAGGGGAAGAGCCGCCAGGGCGTCGGGGAGGGCCTCCTTGCGTGGGACGTGGACCATCGTTCCGGTGTAGATCCGGCAGCCGGAGCACCAGGACAGGGAGATGCAGCGTTCGCGGCTCGTCGACTCGGGCGGGTGGCAGCGGTACACGTACGAACGCACGGCCGTGCGGCAGGCGGCGCAGACCCAGCGGTCGCCGTTCTGGACGAGATTCGACAGGTCGACCTTGAGCCAACGCTGCGGATCCGGCCCTCTTCAATTCGGCATGACCGGCATTGTGCTACAGCCGCGCGGCCACTGCCCAGGTCCCCGCCGCGCAGGTCGGTACCCGGCGCCGCCGCGCCGGTCCCGGCCGTGCGCGAAGGAGCCCGGCCTCATCGGGATCGTGGTCGGCTCGGTCGTCGGGCGGCTCGGCCGTTCTTGATCATTTGCTGAGTCGATCGGTTACAGTCGGGGCGGCATCGTGTGGAGGAGGGGGCGTGACCAGAGCCGCCCGGCGGGGCTCTTACGGCGTGGACGCGCCGTACGTCCTCTTCGGTCTGGCGTGCGGCGCGGTGGGCCTCGTGTTCGCCGGCATCGGCGTGGGCATCGGGTTCGGCGCGCTGCCCGCCGCGGTGTGCTATGTCCTCGCGGCCGTGATGGCCGTCGGCTTCGCGCTGTACCTGAACGCGACGCGGCGCGGCAAGTTCCAGGTGTGGTCGGAGATCCTCGACGAGGTCGCGCTGCGCGGCGACGAGCGGCTGCTCGACCTCGGCTGCGGGCGGGGCGCCGTCCTGCTCATGGCCGCGGAGCGGCTCACGACCGGCCGGGCGGTCGGCGTCGACCTGTGGCGTACGGTCGACCAGTCGGGCAACGCCATGGACGTGACCGAGCGCAACAGCGTCGCGGAGGGCGTCCGTGACCGGATCGAGCTGCGCACCGGGGACATGACGGAGCTGCCGTTCGGCGACGGCGAGTTCGACGTGGTCGTCTCGAACGTCGCCGTGCACAACATCAAGTCCGCCGAGGGCCGCGCGCGGGCGATCGACGAGGCGGTACGGGTTCTCCGCCCGGGCGGCAGGCTCTTCATCGCGGACATCGTCGCGGCCGCCGACTACCGGCGACGGCTCACGGAGCTGGGCGCGGCCGACGTCGAGACGCGTCCGCTCGGCTGGCGGATGTGGTGGGGCGGTCCCTGGATGGGCACCCGGCTCGTCACCGCGGCGAAGGCGGACGTCCCGAGCGCCGCCGCGAACTGAGAGGACGACGCGTGCTCTATCCGGAGATCGAGCCGTACGACCACGGCATGCTGGACGTCGGCGACGGGCAGCGCGTCCACTGGGAGGTCTGCGGCAATCCGGACGGCAGGCCGGCCGTCGCGCTGCACGGCGGGCCGGGCTCGGGGTGCGGGCCGTGGTGGCGGAGGTGCTTCGATCCCGACGTCTACCGGGTCGTGCTGTTCGACCAGCGTGGCTGCGGTCGCAGCACGCCCCACGCGAGCGCCCCGGTCGTCGACCTGAGCACCAACACGACCGACCATCTGATCGCCGACATCGAACTCCTGCGCCGGCACCTGGCGATCGACCGGTGGCTGGTGCTCGGCGGCTCCTGGGGGTCCACCCTCGGGCTCGCCTACGCCGAACGGCATCCCGGCCGGGTCAGCGAACTCGTCCTGTTCGCGGTGGTCATGACGCGGCGCTGGGAGGTCGAGTGGATCACCCGCGACGTCGGCCGGCTCTTCCCGGAGCAGTGGGCGCGGTTCCGCGAGGGGGTGCCGGCCGCCGACCGGGACGGCAGCCTCGTCGAGGCGTACGGTCGGCTGCTGCACGATCCCGACCCCGCCGTCCGTGAGCGGGCCGCGCGTGACTGGTGCGCGTGGGAGGACTCGCACGTGGCCGTCCGGCCGGATCACCGCCCCGACCCACGGTACGAGGACCCGGCCTTCCGGATGTGCTTCGCCCGGCTGGTGACCCACTATTGGCGGCATGCCGCGTTCCTCGACGACGATGTCCTGCTCCGCGACGCGCGGCGCCTCGCCGGAATCCGCGGCGCGCTGATCCACGGCCGCCTCGACGCCAGCAGCCCGCTCCAGACGGCCTGGGAACTGTCCCGCGCCTGGCCGGACGGCGAACTGATCGTCGTCGACGACGCGGGACACGGCGGGGGCGGCATGACCGACGCCATCGTGGCGGCCACGGACCGCTTCGCCGATACGCCCGGGGGAGTGAGGTGACGCCTCTCAGATGCTCCGGCGACGCCAGTGCTCTCCGAGGCCCGGTTCAGTGGGCGATGACGAACGCTCGCTGATGGATCTTACAGAAACGCTTCTTCCTGCAGATGGCATTGTTGCGGGCAATCTTCGAATGGATGTTCGCGTCGGCGACCTGCTGTATCCCGCGGAGGTGCGTAGGGCTTCGGATGGTAATGGAGCTGAGGTTATGGTGACCGTTCGCAATATGGTTGTCGTCGCCGAGCGGGGCGAAGGCCGGCGCGCTACGGTAGATTCTTTCCGCTTCCGCATCAGTGTTCATCGACGTGCCCAGAGCTGCGAAGAGGCCGAGGCCGAGAAGGACAAGGGGGCGGCATGCGGTCTTCGCTCTCATAATCCCTTCCTTTCGCAGACACGCTGAGACAGAACGCCGCTGCGGAGTCAGCCGTTGTGCACGGCAGAACGCTTCGTGTCCGGACATCCGGTGCGCTCTGCTACATACCCGTTGATCGGCCGGGGATAGCGCTGCGCCGACTCTTGGTGCAGATGGTTACCTCCGCTTTGCCGGGCGGACCAGCCCGAGGACCGTCAGCGCGGCGACGGCGAGGAGACAGAGCCAGGCGAAGGCGTCGCCGACCAGGTCGTACACGGTCGTGACACCGCGCGTCGGCACGTAGGCCACCATGGTCTGCCGGTCGGTCGTGAAGTAGTCGGTGGCGGCGAGGACGCGGCCCTGGTCGTCGAAGACGGCGGACAGGCCCTCGGAGTCCTGGCGCACCAGCGCGTAGCCGCCTTCGATCGCGCGCAGCGCGGCCTTCTCGGTGTGCGCCCGTCCGTACTCCCGCCAGTCGTGCGCGGGAACGAGCATGATGTCGGCCCGTACCCGCATCAGGGCGGGGAAGTCCGCGTCGTAGCAGATGACGTTCGCGATCCGGCCGTACGGCGTGTCGACGACCGGGACGCGTCCGTCTCCCGGGGTGAACGTCTCCGAGCCGGGAATGGGATGGGCCTTCTGGTACGTCCACAGCACCCGCCCGTCCGGGCCGATGAAGACGGTCTCGTCGCGCCCGTAGGCGGGGGCGGTCGTGCTGTACACGCCGAGGCCGATCTCCAGGTAGACGCCCGACCTTCGCGCCTCCTGCCTCGCCCGCGTGATGGCGGCGGGCTCGTCCGCCTCCAGCGTCTTGACGCCTTCTTCGGGCCAGACCACGATCTTGGCTCCCGCGTCGGCCTCGCGGCGGGTGGTCGCCAGCAGGTCGTCCTCCACCGCGGTCATCGCGGGCCGGAGTGCCGAGGGCGGGGCGGCGGCGACGTCGCGGCGGCCACCGGGGACCCGGCCGAGCGCCGCCCGCAGGGCCTCGGTCACCTCGCGGCCGGGACTGACCCCGGCGATCCGGACCGTCTTCCCGGCGGCGGGCGAGAACGCGAGCCGCGCGCCGCCGCCGAGGACGACGGCGGTCAGCACGGCCACGTACACGACGCCGCTGCGGGCCGACCGCCACGAGGGCCGTTCCCAGAACCGGGCGATGACACTCGCGGACCACGCGATCAGGAAGCCGACGCCGTACGACCCGGTGAGCGAGGTGACCTGCAGCAGCGGCAGGTCGCCGTACTGGGTGACGGTGAGCGAACCGTACGCGGTGCCGAACGGCGACAGCAGCGTGATGAGGAACTCCGATCCGGCGACCGCCGCGGGGAACGTCAGCACCGACATCCACGGGCGCAGCCGCCCGACGAGCAGCCGGTCCAGCAGGAACGGCAGCGTCTGCAGCGCGCTCAGGCCGACCGCTCCGGCGATGATGACGACGTTGAAGCCCATCGCCGACTCGTAGACCCAGAAGATGGCCGCGGCGATGTTCGCGAGCAGGATCCACAGGGCCGCCGACCACGCGCGGCCGGTGCGGGTGAAGCGCAGCAGGAGTACCGGGGAGATCCACGCCGCGACGGGGATGTCCCACCGGCCGCCGACCGCGAACAGCATCGCCGCGGTTCCGAGGACCAAGAGCGCGTACCGCGCCCAGGTCGGCGTCGTACGCCGGGCATCGTCCATTTCTCGTTTCCTGTTCTCGGGAGGGATCGTCCGCACGGGTGCGGGAGCGCCGTTCTCCGGCCGCGCTGAGAACGCTATGAGCGCCGGTCCGCGTGCCGCCTCGTCCTCTTCGCCGATTCCTCGCGGGTCCGCGCAACTTTGGATGCGGCCGCGAGGACGAGCACGTGAGCTCGTGAACGGCATACCGTTGCCGGCAGAGATGACGACCTATGTGACGGCCGGCCTGCGCGCGGCACGCGGATGGCTCACCGGCAGGCCGTGGCTGACCGACCTGGCGCTGGGCGGCGGGCTCACCGCCTTCGACGTGGTGACGTTGTCGGCCCGGACGCCGACGCCGAGCGCGGCGGGCCTGGTGTTGTGGGGGCTGCAGACCGTTCCGCTGTTCTGGCGACGGCGCCGTCCGCGCCTGGTGCTGACGGTGATGACGGTCGCCTTCGCGATCTTCGAGGTGGCCGATCCCGTGCCGGGGAAGACGCCGGGCCCGTACTTCCTGATTTTCGGCGTGTTCGCGCTCGCCCGCCGGACCTCGGCGCGGGCCAGCCTGGCGTGGGTGCTGCCGTCCCTCGCCGTCGCGGTGGCGACGGACGCCCTCAGCGGCCGGTCCGGGCCGCCCCGCCTCGACTCCCTCGAACCGACCACCGCGACGGCCTTCGTCGCGTACTTCCTCGTCGCCTGGCTTCTGGGGTACGGCGCGCGGCGGATCGACCTCGACGCCCGCCGGCTCCGGGACCTCAACGACCGGCTTCGCGCCCAGCAGGAGATCAACGCGCGTCAGGCCGTCGTCACGGAGCGGGCGCGCATCGCCCGTGACCTGCACGACGTCGTCGCGCACCACGTCAGCGCGATCGCCGTGCAGGCGCGCTCGACGGAGGAGGTCCTCCAGGACGACCCGCGGCTCGGCAGGCGGGGCGTGGCGCGCATCGCCGAGACGGCCGACACCGCGCTGGTCGAGATGCGCCGCATCCTCGGCCTGCTCGCCGCCGGACCCGAGGACGCCGGTCCCGAGCCGTCCCTCCGCCACGTCGACCGCCTTATCGAGGCGGCGGAGGCGACCGGCTGCCGCGTCACGGCGGCGCTCGACGCCCCGACCGACGCGCTGCCGGCCGCGATCCAGGTCTCGGCGTACCGGATCCTGCAGGAGGCGCTGACGAACGTCTTCCGGCACGCCGGTCCCGTCGACGTCCGGGTCGCCGTGCGCCTCGCCGACGGCGGCCTGACGATCGAGGTGGAGAACGGCCCGGCCGCGGCGGACCACCGGTCCGTCCCGGGGTCCGGCCGCGGGCTGCTGGGCATTCGCGAGCGCGTCACGGCGTTCGACGGGACCCTTCACGCCGGTCCGCGCCCGCACGGCGGGTGGCGGGTTCACGCCGCGCTTCCACTCCAGGGGGTTCGATGACGATCCGGGTGCTGCTCGCCGACGATCAGGAGATGGTCCGGGCGGCGCTGCGGGCCGTCATCGACCGCCGCGAGGACCTGTGCGTCGTCGGGGAGGCCGCCGATGGGGACCAGGCGGTCGACGCCGCGTCCCGGCTGCGGCCCGACGTCGTGGTCATGGACGTCCGCATGCCCGGGACGACCGGGGTGGAGGCCACCGGCCGCATCCGCGCCGAATGGCCGCACGAGGACGCGCCGCCGCGGGTCCTCGTGCTCACGACCTTCGACCTGGACGAGTACGTGCACGCGGCCCTGCGCGCCGGCGCCTCCGGCTTCCTCCTGAAGAACAGCCCGCCCGACCAGCTCGCGCACGCGATCCGCGTCGTCGCCGGCGGTGAGGCGATGCTGGCCCCGAGCGTCACGAACCGGCTGATCAGCGCGTTCGCCGCCCTGCCCGTCGGCCTGGTCCCGTCCGATCCCGCGCCGGACCGCCGGGAGCTCATCGACGCGCTCACCGAACGCGAGCGGGAGGTGCTCATCCTGATCGCCCGCGGGCTGGCGAACCTTCAGATCGCGGACGCGCTCGGCCTGACGCAGGCCAACGTGAAGAGCCGCGTCAACCGCATCCTCACCCGCCTCGGCCTGGACAACCGCGTCCAGGCCGCCATCCTCGCCCGCGACGCGGGCCTGATCCCGCCCGGCGGGTAGGGCGGCGGCCCCACCGGAGCGGGACCGCCGTCGTAGTGGTTCAGCGGGACAGGATGTGGTCGCGGGCCTCGGCGTACCGCTCGCGGATGGCCGGGACCGCGTCGGCCTCGTACGTCACCAGGCCTTCCCGCTCCCAGCGCGGCGGCTCGGCCGCGCCGGACAGCGCCCAGGCGGCCTGGGCGGCCGCGCCCTCGGCGACGTACTCGCCGGTGGGCGGCACCAGCACCGGCCGGCCGAAGACGGTCGGCGCGATGCGGCGGACGGCCTCCGAGCGGGCGGCGCCGCCGATCAGCAGCACCCGGTCGGCCCGCGCCCCCTGGGCCAGGAGCGCGTCCAGCCCGTCGGCGAGGCCGCACAGCATGCCCTCGATCGCCGCGCGGGCCAGGTGCGCCGGCGTCGACGTGGCCAGGCGCAGGCCGTGCACCGAGCCGGTGGCGTCCGGCCGGTTCGGCGTGCGCTCGCCCTCGAGGTACGGCACGAGGACGAGACCGTCCGCGCCGGGCGGTGCGGACAGCGCCAGCCGGGAGACCTCCTGGTGGTCGACGCCGAGCAGGGCCGCGGCGGCGTCGAGCACCCGGGCGGCGTTCAGCGTGCAGACGAGCGGCAGGAACCGGCCCGTCGCGTCGGCGAAACCGGCGACGTCCCCGGCCGGGTCGGCGGACGACCCCTCCGCCGCGGTGAACACCGTCCCGGAGGTGCCGAGGGACACCACGACGTCGCCGGGCCGCAGGCCCAGCCCGAGCGCCGCGCCCATGTTGTCGCCGGTCCCCGCCGACACCAGCGCGCCGGAGGGCGTACGGCCGGCGGCCTCGGCCGGGCCGAGGACGCGCGGCAGTTCCGGGACCCGCCCGAACGCCAGTTTCAGCAGGTCCGGCCGGTACTCCCCGGTGGCGGGGGACCAGTAGCCGGTGCCGGACGCGTCGCCCCGGTCGGTGACGAACCCGCCGGTCAGCCGCCACGTCAGGTAGTCGTGCGGCAGGCACACCGACGCCGTACGGGCGGCGGCGTCCGGCTCGTGCCGGGCCAGCCAGCGCAGCTTGGTCACCGTGAACGACGCGACCGGCACGCTGCCGACCGCGTCGGCCCACTTCGCGGGGCCGCCGAACTCCTCGACGAGGTCGCGGGCGGCGTCGGCCGAGCGGGTGTCGTTCCACAGCAGCGCCGGCCGGACGACCTCGCCGGCCTCCGACAGGCAGACCATGCCGTGCTGCTGGGCCGCGACGCCGATCGCGGCGACGTCGTCCAGGCCGCCCGCCGACTCGATGGCACGGCCGAGGGCGTCCCACCAGGCGGCGGGGTCGGCCTCGGTGCCGTCCGGGTGCGGCGCCTGACCGGCGCGGACGACCGCGCCGGTCTCGGCGTCGGCGACGACGACCTTGCAGGACTGGGTCGACGAGTCGACCCCCGCGACGAGCGTCACCGGGCGCCGAGGATGTGCTCGACGGCGAGCTGGTCGAGACGCTCGTAGTGGTAGCCCCGCTCGGCGGCGGCCTCGAGGTCGAAGTCGTCCTGGGCCAGCGAGTCGTACGTCTCGTCGTCCGCGAGCGTCGGCACCGCAAGCTGGTCGGTGCGCGAGGCGGCGAGGGCCTCCTGCACCTCCGGGTCGGCGCGGAACGCCCGCGCGCGCTCCTTGAGGATGAGGTAGGTGCGCATGTTCGCGGCGGCCGAGGCCCACACGCCGGAGATGTCCTCGGTGCGGGTCGGCTTGTAGTCGAAGTGGCGCGGCCCGTCGTACCCGCCGTTCTCCAGCAGGTCGACGAGGAAGAACGCGCTCTTCAGGTCGCCGTGGCCGAAGACCAGGTCCTGGTCGTACTTCGGGCCGTGCTGACCGTTCAGGTCGATGTGGAAGAGCTTGCCGTGCCACAGCGCCTGGGCGATGCCGTGGACGAAGTTCATCCCGGCCATCTGCTCGTGCCCGACCTCGGGGTTGAGGCCGACCATGTCGGCGTGCTCGAGCGAGCCGATGAACGCGAGCGCGTGGCCGATCGTGGGCAGCAGGATGTCGCCGCGCGGCTCGTTCGGCTTCGGCTCGAGCGCGAACCGGATGCCGTAGCCCTTGTCGGTGACGTACGAGGCGAGGGTGTCGATGGCCTCGCGGAACCGGTCCAGCGCGACCCGCACGTCCTTGGCGGCGTCGGACTCGGCGCCCTCGCGGCCGCCCCAGAAGACGTACGTGTGCGCGCCCAGCTCGGCGGCCAGGTCGAGGTTGCGCATCACCTTGCGGAGGGCGTACCGGCGGATGTCGCGGTCGTTGGAGGTGAACGCGCCGTCCTTGAAGACCGGGTGGTTGAACAGGTTCGTCGTCGCCATCGGGACCTTGAGGCCCGTCTCGTCGAGCGCCTTGCGGAACGCCGCGACCGCCTTGTCCCGGTCCGGCTCGACGGCGAGGAGGTCGTCGTCGTGGAACGTCACCCCGTAGGCGCCGAGCTCCGCGAGCCGGTGCACCGACTCCACCGGGTCGAGCGGGGGCCGGGTCGCGTCGCCGAACGGGTCGCGGGCCTGCCAGCCGACGGTCCAGAGCCCGAAGGTGAACTTGTCCTCAGGGGTGGGTTCGAACATCTCGTCTCCTCATTTCGTTCACGCTCTGGACTAATTAAAACCCGCAGGTGCCAGGTGTCAACAGGGGAGAGGGTGCAGGATTAGTCTGTGACCATGCGAAATGAGATCACGCCCGTACGGCACGGCACCATGCGGGCCCGCAACCTGGCCGTGGTGCTGGGCGAGATCTCCCGTCGGCAGCCGGTCAGCCGCGCCCGTCTCGCCGACGTCACCGGCTTCACCAAGACCACCGTATCCAGTCTCGTCGCGGCGTTGAAGGACGCCGGCCTGATCCGCGAGGACGGACCCGTACGCGACGGCGAGCGCGGACGCCCCGCGACGGCCGTGTCGATCAACGGCGACCGCGTCGCCGGGCTCGGCCTGGAGGTCAACGTCGACTACCTGGCCGCCTGCGTGCTCGACCTCGGACGGCGGATCCGGCACCGGCACATCGTCGCCGCCGACAACCGGGGGCGCGCGCCCGAGCAGGTCATCGGCGCGCTGACGGATCTGGCCGAGCGGGCGATCGCCGCGGCGGCGGACCAGGGCCTGACGGTCGCCGGCGCGGTCGTCGCGCTGCCGGGCACGCTGGACCGGGCCGGCGGCCGCGTGCGGACCGCCCCCAACCTCGGCTGGCGCGACGTCGCGGCCGGGGACCTCCTCGCCGCCGGCCTGCCGCCGCTCGCGCTGCCCGCCGACCAGGACAACGAGGCGAACCTCGCCGCCCTCGGCGAGCTGTGGTTCGGCGACGGCCCGGAGCTCGGCTCGTACGTCCACGTCTCCGGCGAGATCGGGGTCGGTGCGGGCATCGTCGTCGACGGCCGGGTGTTCCGCGGCGCCCACGGGTTCGCCGGCGAACTCGGCCACGTCGTCGTCGACCCCGCCGGCCCGCCGTGCGCGTGCGGCGGCCGGGGCTGCCTGGAACAGGTCGCGGGCCAGGAGGCGATCCTGCGCGCGGCGGGCATCCCCGACGTCACCGGGACGTCGACCGCCGGGCCCGACGGCCCGCTCGCCGCGCTGATCACCCTCCTGCGCGACGGTGACGAACCGGCGCTGGCCGCGGTGCGCCGGGCGGGGGAGGCCCTGGGGCAGGCCCTCTCCGCCGCGGTCAACCTGTTCGACCCGGACGGCATCGTGCTCGGCGGGATCTTCTCCGCGCTCGCCCCGTGGGCGTCCCCCGCCGTCGAGGAGGCGCTCGGCGGCGGCACCGGCGTCGTACGGCACGCGCCTCCCCGCCTGACCGTCTCCCGGCTGGGCGGCGACGCCGCCGCCCTGGGCGCCGCCGCGCTCGTCATCGAACGCGTCATGACCGACCCCGCCCGCCTCCTCACGGAGGCACCGGTGCGGCCGCGCGAACGGTGACGAGGAGCGGCGAGGGCAACGAGGAACACCGCGCCGGCCGGGCGCCGATGTCCACGGCTAGTCGGGGTGGTTCATGTTCGACGAAACACCGATTTTGACGTTGATTTATGTAGAATTTATGGGTGACCGCCCCGAGACCCACGCTGACCCGACGGCACGCCCTGAGCGAGACGAGCGCCCGTTCGCTGCTGTTGACCCTACTCGGGGAGTTCGTCCTGCGGTACGAGGAGCCGGTCTGGACCTCGGCCCTGGTGGAGGTCCTCGACGAGTTCGGCGTGGAGGAGAAGTCCGCCCGGCAGGCGCTGGCCCGTACGGCCGCCGACGGCTGGCTCACCTCCGAGCGGGTCGGGCGGAGCGTCCGGTGGTCCCTCACCCCGCCCGGGCGGCGACTGCTCACGGAGGGCGGGGAGCGCATCTATGGCTTCGGCGCCGAAGCCGCCGCCTGGGACGGCGTCTGGCTCATCGTCTACGTCTCCGTCCCCGAGTCCAAGCGCCGCCTCCGTCACCAGCTCCGTACGAAACTGAGCTGGGCCGGCTTCGGATCGCCCGGACCGGGGATGTGGATCGCGCCGTCGTCGGCGCGGGAGACCGAGGCGCGGTCGGTCATCGAGGGCCTCGGGCTGCAGGCCGGCGCGATGTCGTTCACCGCGCGGTTCGCCGGGGTCGGCAGCGAGCACGCGATGGTCGAGCGGGCCTGGGATCTGGACGGGGTCGCCGCCGAGTACGGGGCGTTCATCGACGAGTTCGACGCGCTGCGTCCCGCCTCACCTGAGGCGATCATGCTGGCGCAGGCGCGGCTCGTGCACGAGTGGCGGCGCTTCCCCTTCCTGGACCCGCGGCTGCCCTCGGCCCTGCTGCCGGCCGGCTGGATCGGAGCCCAGGCCCGCGAGCTGTTCGCGGCCCGGTACGCCGAGTGGCACCCCGTCGCCCAGCGGCGCTGGCGCGAGCTCGCCGCCGCCTGACCGGACGCGTTCCCGCGACGGCGGCCTCTCGCGCCGGCTCGAACGCTCGGACATCGCCGGCGCGTCGTCCCGCCCGTCCCCGCCGTGGAGCCCGCGGCGTGCGGCCGCGAGGCGGCACGGCCACCGGTACGCGGGCCCGCGGTGACCGTGAAGTCGCCCACCACCGGCGTCGCGGATGGCGCGTGCGGCGTTGATCAGGCCGACGTGGCTGAAGGCCTGGGGGAAGTTGCCGAGCGGCTCTCCCGTCGAGGTGTCCACCTCTTCGGCGAGGAGGCCGACGTCGTTGGCCTGCGACGCGGCGGTCCGGAAGACGCGCTCGGCGGGCGCGCGCTGCCCGGTGAGGGCGAGTGCCTGCGCGAGCCAGAACGTGCACAGGAGGAATGAGCCTTCTCCGCCGGGCATCCCGTCGGGTCCGCTGTAGCGGCGGACCAGGCCCCGTTCGTCGGTGAGGCGTCCGGCGATCGCCGCCACGGTGGACCGGACCCGCGGGTCGTCGCCAGGGAGGAATCCGACGATCGGGATGGTCAGCGCGGACGCGTCGAGTTCGGTGCCGCCGAACGCCTGGGTGAACGTGCCGGTCCGCGGATCCCAGCCCTCCGTCAGGATCGCGCTCCGGATCTGCGCGCGGACCCGTCTCCAGTCCTCGACGCGGCCCGTCGCCCGCAGGACGGGCGCCAGGGCGATGGCGCGGTCCAGCGCGACCCAGCACATGAGCTTGGAATGCAGGAAGTGCCGGTTCGGCCCCCGGACCTCCCAGATCCCGCGGTCCGGTTCCCGCCAACGCCGGGCGGCGGTCTCGGCCGCGTCGCGCAGGAAGCCGCGGGTGATCGGATCAAGGCCGTTCTCCGCCGTGTCGCCGGGCAGGTGGTGCGCCGCGTCGAGCATCTCGCCGTAGACGTCGAGCTGGCGTTGGCGCCAGGCGTCGTTGCCGATGCGCACGGGGGCGCTGTCACGCCACCCGGTCAGGTGGGGCAGCGGCCGCTCCGACAGGTCGCATTCGCCGCCGATGCCGTACATGATCTGCAGGTCGACGCCACGGTCGAGCTGGGTGGCGGCGGCGCGGGCGAGGAAGCTGAAGAACGCCGCCTGTTCTCGCTCGCACGACGAGGAGGTGGTGAGGGCCTGCACGGTGAGGCTGGCGTCCCGGATCCACGTGTAGCGGTAGTCCCAGTTGCGCCCTCCGCCGACGCATTCGGGCAGGGACGTGGTGGCGGCGGCGACGATCGCCCCCGTGGGGGCGAACGTCAGTGCGCGCAGCACCCGCCCGCTGTGCCCCACCTCGTCCTGCCACGGTCCCTCGTAGCTCGTGTGCGCCCGGGACCAGGAGCGCCAGCCGGCGATCGTGTCCTTGATACGGCGGTGGATGAGCCGGGGAGTCCAGCACACCGGTTCGGCCTGCCAGCAGGGGGCGGCGTGCAGGGCCATCGAGAGACGTTCCCCGGCTCTCAGCGTGACCGTGGCGTGCGCCGTCGAGCCGCTCACCCGGAGGTCGACGGGCGTCGACAGGGTGAGCACCTGCGCGCCGCCGCGGGCGATCAGCACCCCGCGCGAATGCTCCAGGCGGGGATGGATCAGCCCGAACTCGGGGCGGGGCGCGTAGCAGACCTCGAGGTCGACCCGCCCCTGGACGCAGGTCGCCTCGCGGAGCAGGACGCCGGGCGAGGACGCGCCCAGCCCGTGCCCGCGCTCGCGGCCTCCCAAGGCGAGCGCGTCGACCAGGACGACCGTGCCGCCCCGGGTACGGAAGGTCGTCTCCAGGACGAGGGTGTCGTCGAGGTACCGGCGAGCGACCCGCGCGGGAGCGGACGGGCGGATGGACCAGTGCCCGGCCTGCTCGTCCAGCAGCCTGGCGAAGATCGCCGGACTGTCGAAGCGAGGTGAGCACAGCCAGTCCACCGAGCCGTCCGAGGTGACCAGGGCGGCCGAGCGGCAGTCCGACAGGAGACCGTGATCGCTGATCGGCCGGGTGCTCATGCCGCGCCTCCTCACCGGCGGGCGCGGCGTCCGGACGACCGTCTCGGACGGGCCCGCGGCGACTTGGGGTCCGGTACGGAGCCACAGTGAGCGTCCGTGTGCCGGTGCGGTGCGATCACTTCGCCGTCCGGCAGGAGCTCTCCGGTGTCGTCGAAGACGACGACGCCGTTGCACAGCAGGCTCCATCCCTGCTCGGGGTGGGAGGCGACGGTGTGCGCGGCGTCCCGGTCGGTGGCGTAGGCCGGTGGGCAGTGCGGTCGGTGGCGGCACATGGCATACCTCCAAGCTGGTGAGCGCCTTTCCAAGAGAGCGCCTTCGACAAGAGATAGGCGCACGGGTTACAGCCGGTAGATCCGCCGCGGAGGCGGCTCGGACGCTCGGTGTAACCCCCCGGCCTATCTCAGGGGGAAGGTCCGCGAAGTGCGGATATACGACGACGTCCGCAGGGCGGAGATCACCGCCGCCCACGCGGAACGGGGGGAATACCGATGAACCGCATATCTCTCGCTCGTGGGCGGCCATGGCCCGCGGCGCTCATCGCCGTCGGCGGGATGCTCCTGCCGGCCGCCTGCGGTTGGGGGCAGGACACCCCGAGCTCACCGGCGGCCCGATCCGCGCCCCGGGCCAACGCCCCGGCAGGGGCCATGCCGGGAATGCGGATGCACGGCGGCTCCGGCTCCGGCGCCGCGCCCGCCGCCGCACCGGTCGCCGCGAACTCTGTGTCGATCAAGGGCTTCGCGTTCGCGCCGGCGTCGGTGTCCGTCAAGGCCGGCACCACGGTGACCTGGACGAACAAGGACGAGGAGCCGCACACGGTGGTGGCGAACGGCGGAGCGTTCCACTCCGCAGCGCTGACGCCGGGCGGCGTGTTCCGCTACCGGTTCACCAAGCCCGGAAGCTACCCGTACGTCTGCTCGATCCACCCGTTCATGCGCGGAACGGTGGTGGTGACGCCGTGACCGCCGAGAATGATCCCACCGGCATGACACGCCGCCAGTTGCTGCGGCACAGCGCGTGGTTCGGGGGCGTGGTCGTCCTCGCGGTCGCCGGCGGCGAGGTGGTCAGCCACGTCGCCGGAGGGGGCGACGTCCTGCCCGCGAACGCCGCGCTGCGGTTCGTGCAGATCAGCGACAGCCACATCGGCTTCCACGGACCGGCGAACACGGATGTGACCGACTCGTTCGCCGACGCGCTGCACCAGGTCAACGCGCTGCCGCACCGGCCGGACTTCGTCTTCCACACCGGAGACCTGACCCACCTGGCCGCGCCAGGGCAGTTCGACCAGGTCAAGCAGATGATGACGACGCTGAAGACGGGACACGTCTTCACGGTTCCGGGCGAGCACGACTCCATCGACGACGCAGGCCAGAAGTACCGCCGGGCCTTCGGCGCCGGGACGCGCGGCGACGGCTGGTACAGCTTCGACCTGCACGGCGTGCACTTCATCGCGCTGGTGAACACGCTGCACATGAACAAGCTCGGGCATCTGGGCACCGAGCAGCTCGACTTCATCCGCAAGGACGTGGCCGGGCTGTCCAGCGATACGCCGATCGTCGTGCTCAGCCACATCCCGATGTTCGCGCTGTATCCCAAGTGGGGGTGGGCGACCGACGACTCCGTACGGGCCCTCTCCCTCCTGCGGCGGTTCGCCTCGGTGACCTGCCTCAACGGCCACATCCACCAGCTCTTCACCAAGACGGAGGGCAACGTCACGTTCCACAGCGCCACGACCACCGCGTATCCGCTGCCACATCCGGGCGACGGCCCGGCACCCGCCCCGGTCACCCTGCCGGCCGGACGGTTGCGGCACGCGCTCGGCATCCGCGAGGTCGGCTACGTGCGCGGCCGGCACGCCCTGGCGATCCGGGACAAGAGGCTCGGTTGAGTCCCCGGCCTCGCCACCGTGCGACCATGGTGAAGGGGACTGGTCATGGACCGCTGGATCCCGGGCCGACGCGAACGCCCGGGGCCGGACGCCGAGATTCCCGCTGAGCACCGCCCGCCGCTGCGTCTGGTGGAGGGGGAGGCCTACACCGGCTGGGAGGCCATCTACCTCGACAATGTGCAGCGGATCTACCGGTTGATGTTCGCCAAGGTCGGCAACCGGCCCGACGCCGAGGACCTCACCGCCGAGGTCTTCCTCACCGCGCTGCGACCGCTGCGCACCTCCGCGAGCGTGGGTGAGGTCCGCGCGTACCTGCTCGTCACCGCCCGTACGGTGCTGGCGGCGCACTGGCGGCGCACGCTGGGGCGTGAGATCACCGGCATCGACCTGGAGCGCGTGGCGGCCGACTTCGGCCGGCCGCCCGAGACCGGTCGTGCGCCGGAACGCGTCGAGCGGATCCTGGCGGCGCTGCCCGACCGGTACCGGCGCGTCCTGGAACTGCGCTTCCTGCGGTCCTACTCGATTCGCGACGCGGCCCGCGAACTGCGGACCAGCGCCGGGAACGTCAAGGTCCTCCAGCATCGGGCGCTCAGGCTAGCCGCAGAGATCGTCCGGGAAGAACCCCCGGAAGACAGGAGGGGGAGGTGACGATGAAGGGCCTACGGCGATACGTCGAGGATCTGATCAAGGGCCGCCGCCCGCATCCCTTCCCGGTCGACGAGGCGGACGCGGACGCGCTCCGCCTGGCCATCGAGCTGCGGGCCGCCCGTCCGGGATCGGACGCGCCGCGCGAGGAGTTCGTCGCCGACCTGCACCGTCGACTGGCGGAGCCGGAGCCCGCCCGACCGCCGCTGCCGGTCCGCCGCCGGCTGGTCCTGGGCGGCGCGCTGGCGGGGGCCGGTGCCGTCGCGGGGGTGACGATCGACCGCGGCCTCACCCGCGGTCCGACGTTCGCGGGCGACGGAACATTGCAGCCCCTCAACGGCAGGTGGCATACGGTGGCGGCGGCGGCCGAGCTCACGGAGGGCGCGGTGGTCCCCTTCGACGCCGGCAGCGTCACCGGCTTCGTGGCCCGCCGGGCCGGCCGGTTGCGGGCGGTCTCCGGCGTGTGCACGCACCAGGGGTGCCGCCTGCACGTCGAGGGCGGCGCGCGGCTGCGCTGCCCCTGCCATCGGGCGCTCTTCGCCCTCGACGGCAAGGTCCTCCACCACCGGCTCGCCGCGCCGATCCCCGCGCTGCCCCGGCTCGCCGTCCGCGAGGCGCGCGGCGTGGTCGAGGTCTACGTCACCGCCACTTAGGGCCTGTTTCAGAGCCCCGCCGCCCTACTGTGCGGCGCGGACTTCGGGACAGGCCCCGGCGTGCGTCAACGGCCGGCCGGGCGTGCGGGTCAGGACCGGGTCTCGTCCAGGAGATCGTGCCCGCCGCCGCCCGGAGCCGCCGGGGTGCGGTCGGCTCGGCCGAGGCGTTGGCGGACGAGATAGCGCTGGACCTTCCCGGTCGCCGTCGTCGGCAGCGACGCGACGAAGTGCACCGCGCGCGGCCGCTTGAAGGACGCGAGCCCGTCCCGGCAGAACGCGACGATCTCCTCGGCGGTGACGGCGGACCCCGGCGCGCGGACGACGGCGGCGACGGGCTTGTCCAGGCCGTCGCCGTCCGGCAGCGCCACCACCGCCGCCTGGGCGACGCCGGGGTGCTCCAGCAGCCGGGCCTCGACCTCGCTCGGGGACACCCAGATCCCCCCGGCCTTGATCATGTCGTCGGAGCGGCCGAGGAACCGGTAGGCCCCGTCCTCCTCGACGACGTACGTGTCGCCGGTGCGCAGCCACTCGCCCTGGAACACCTTCCGGGTCACCGCCGTACGGCACCAGTAGCCGGTGGCGATCGAGTCGCCGCGCACCATCAGGTGCCCGGGCGTGCCGCGCGGCACGTCGGCGCCGGCGTCGTCGACGACGCGCAGGTCGTACCCGGGGACCGGCACGCCGCTGGTGCCCGGCCGCACCTGGCCCGCGCGGTTGGAGATGAAGATGTGCAGCGCCTCGGTGGCGCCGATGCCGTCCAGGATCTCCACGCCGTACCGCTCGGCGAACCGCCGGAAGATGGGCGCCGGCAGCGGCTCGCCCGCCGACACCGCCGTACGGACCGGCGCGAACGTCTCCGCGGGCAGCTCCGCGGCGAGCAGCGCGGCATAGAAGGTCGGCACGGCGAAGAACAGCGTCGGCCGGTCCCGCCGGACGCGCTCGGCGATCAGCGCCGGCGTCGGGCGGCCCGGCTCGAGCACGGTGGACGCGCCGGCCGAGAGCGGGAAGAAGCAGGAGTTGCCGATGCCGTACGCGAAGAAGAGCTTCGGCACCGACAGGCACCGGTCCTCCGGCCCGATCCCGAGCACCTGGGCGCCGTACGTCTCGGCGACCGACCGGATCGAGGCGTGCCGGTGCACGGCGGCCTTCGGCAGGCCGGTCGTCCCGGAGGTGTAGAGCCAGAGGGCGCCGGCGTCGGGGTGGGTGTCGTACGGGTCGCCGTTCCCCTCGTCGCCGACGACGGAGTCCAGCCGGTGACCCTCCGCCCAGGCGGGCGGCGCCGGCGCGGCGGGCCCGCTCAGCAGGAACGCGGCCAGTTCGGGCGCGGACTGCGCGGCCTCCTCGGCGGCCGCGGCGAACTCCGGGCTGGCGGCCAGCACCCGCGCCCGCGAGTCGCGCAGGAGCCCGGCGAGGTCCTTGGCGGTCAGCATCGTGGACACCGGGACCGGCACGGCGCCGACGCGCATCGTCGCGAGGATCAGCGTGAGCAGGTCCGGGCCGTCGGCCATGGAGAGCATGACCCGTTCTTCGGGCCGTACGCCGAGTTCGCGCAGCCCGGCGGCGGTACGCCGGATCCGGCCCAGCAGGTCCGTGTAGGTGAGCGTGCCGCCCGGCCCGGTGACGGCGATCCGGTCGCCGTCGCCGGCCTCGACATGCCGGTCGACGAGATGGGTGCTGGCGTTGAACACCGGCCTCACGCCCTTGGCTGGAGGGGACGTACTCGTTGACGAACGGACCTGCCGCCGATGCCGCGTTTCGCCGGCGCCGGGCAGTTGGTGATCTTAGTCGCCCCTTTCCCGGAGCGGGGGAGAAGCGGGGAACGGCCCTCGAAAATGTCAGTGTTCGAACGTATGATCGAACCATGGCCGAGAACGCGACGCTCGCAAGCCGTACCCGTCCTCCACTTCCGGCCCCCGAGGTGGCGGCCCTCGCCCTCTCGCTCGCCCACCTGGGCGCCGGTCCGCAGTCCGCCACGGCCCGCCGGGCCCTGCGCCGCCTCTTCGACGATCTCGACCCGGCCGAGACCGCCGGTACGACCCTCGACACCCTGGCCCGCCCGCTCGACCCGGCGACGGCGCACCGGGCCCGGACCGCGGCGGGCGCGATCACCGCGCGGCTCGTCGTCCGCCTCCACTACGCCGACGCCCGGGGCAATGTCACGGTTCGCGAGGTGGAGCCGGTGACCTGCCTCGTCCACCGCGACCACTGGTATCTCGTCGGCTGGTGCCGGCTGCGCCGACACATCCGTGCCTTCCGCTTCGACCGGATGCTGGCCCTCGAGGCGACCGAGATCCCGGCGCGCCCGCACCGCGCCGACCGCTTCCTGCCGTTCCAGCCGCGCGCGCCGCGGACCGCGCACTGCCGTCACTGACCCCACCGCCGCCGGGGCGCGCCGTCCGGATCCTCCGGGCGGCGCGGACCCGTCTCAGCCGATCAGCTCCGTGCGGAGCCGCGTCTTCAGGATCTTGCCGGCCGGGTTGCGGGGCAGTTCGCCCTCGCGGAACCAGATGTGGGCCGGGACCTTGAACGCGGCGATGCGTTCGCGGAGGAACTCCTGCAGCTCCTCCGGCGTCACCGTCAGTCCCGGGCGGAGGCAGACGACCGCGCCGACCTCCTCGCCCAGCGCCTCGTGCGGCACCCCGATCACGGCGGCCTCGGCGATCGCGGGATGGTCGTACATCGCCGACTCGACCTCGGCGCAGTAGACGTTCTCCCCGCCGCGGATCAGCATGTCCTTGGCCCGGTCGACGATGTAGACGAAGCCGTCCGCGTCGATGCGCGCCAGGTCCCCTGTGTGGAACCAGCCGTCGCGGAACGCCTGCGCGGTCGCCTCGGGGTTGTTCCAGTACCCCTTGATGACGTTCGGTCCCCGGACGAGGAGCTCGCCGATCTCATCGGTGGGCAGGTCCGCGCCCGCAGGGTCGACGACCTTCACGTCGCACACCGGGACCGCCGGGCCGATGCTGTCGGGATGGGTCAGGTAGTTGATCCCACTGTTGTACGTGGTCACCGCCGACGTCTCGGTCAGGCCGTACCCGTTGCTCGGGACCCGCTCCGGGAGCACCTCCTTGATCCTCTCCAGCAGGGCGGGCGGAGCGGGCGAGCCCCCGTACGACACCGACGCGAGGCTCGAGGTGTCGTACTTGTCGAACTCGGGGGAGGTCAGCAGCTGCCAGGCCATCGTCGGCACCCCGCCGAACGCCGTGACCCGTTCGCGTTCGATGAGCTGGAGCGCGCGTTCGGCGTCCCACTTGTGCATCAGGACGATGCAGCCGCCCAGGACCGCGCTGGCCACGAGGACCGTATGGCAGCCGGTCGCGTGGAAGAGCGGCAGGCTCGTCAGCGTGATGCGCCGCCCCGGGTCGGCCAGCTCCTCGATCGGATTGCCCGCCTGCAGGCCGGCGCCCAGCATGGCGTACGCCAGGCTCAGGGTGTTGCCGGTGATGTTGCGCTGCGTCCCGAGCGCGCCCTTCGGCCGGCCCGTCGTACCGGAGGTATAGAAGATCGTCGCGTCGTCCTCCGGCTCGATGTCGGCGTCCGGAAGGGTGGTCTCGGTGACGTCGCCGAGCACCGACTCGTACGCCTCCGCGCCCGGCGGCGGCGTCCCCTGGGCCCGTACGACGATCGTGGCGACGCCGAGTCCGGGCAGGACGCCGGTGAGCCGGTCGAGGCGCTGCTCGTCGGCCACCAGGACCTTCGCGCCGCTGTCCCGCAGCCCGTACTCCAGCTCGGGACCCGTCCACCAGGCGTTCAGCGGGACGACGACGGCGCCGACGGCCGCGGCGCCCCAGAACGCGACGAACCATTCGGGGCGGTTGCGCATCGCGATGGCGACCCGGTCGCCCTTCCGCACGCCGTACCGTTCGGTCAGCCGGCGCGCGAACGTGGCGGCGTGCCGGAAGTGCTCCTCGAAGGTCAGGCGCTCGTCCTCGTAGACGATGTACGGCTTGTCGCCGTGCCCCCGGCTGTTCTCGAGGACGGCCCGCAGCGACGGCGAAGCGTACTTCCAGACGCGTGTCCGCACGCCGCGGATGTCGACCTCGTCCATCTCGAACAGCTGCCCCGGGGCGGTCAGCTCGGCCCTGACCTCATCCAGACTCTTCATCGGCACCTCCGGTCCGGAGCCTACGAGCCGAATGCCGTTCTAGAAAAGCCCCTCAGGCAGGCCCGTCTCACGGTTTTCGGGCGACTCCCGCCCAGCAGACGCTCCGGGAGGGGGCGTCGCTGAGCGGGCTCGACGCCTCGTCGGGGCGCCACAGCGGAGTCCACACCACGCCGGGGTCGATCAGGTCGAGGCCGGCGAAGAACGCCTCGACCTGCGCGCGTGTCCGGACATGGGCGGAGCTGGAGGTCTTGTAGTTCTCCTCCAGGGCGGCCTCCACGTCGTCGTCCCCGTCGTCGGTGGCGTGGGAGATCACCAGGTGGCTGCCCGCCGGGAGCGGCTTCAGGAGGCGGCGGACCAGCTCGTACGGGTCCTCGGCGGCGGAGATGAAGTGCAGGACCGCGACCAGCATGAGGCCGATGGGCCGGTCGAGGTCCAGCAGCCGGCGCAGCGCGGGATCGGCCAGGATGCCCTCGGGGTCGCGCAGGTCGTGGCGCACGATCGCCGTCCCGTCGATCCCGTGCAGCATGTCCCGCCCGTGGGCGAGCACGACCGGGTCGTTGTCGACGTACACGACCCGGGACTCCGGGGCGATCTCCTGGACGACCTCGTGGACCTGCCCGTACGACGGCAGGCCGGTGCCGATGTCGAGGAACTGCCGGACGCCCGCCTCGGCCGCGAGGAACCGGGCCGCGCGGCGCAGGAACCCGCGGTTCTCCTGGGCGGCGTCGCGCGCGCTCGGCAGGGCCGCCATGGTGTTCTCCGCCACGACGCGGTCGGCGGGATAGTGGTCCTTGCCGCCGAGGATGTAGTTGTACACCCGCGCCGGGCTGGGGATTTCAGGCCGGAACTCGTTCTGCCGGTCGTAGTCCGTCACGAGAAGCCTCATCGCCGGGATGTCGGAGGCGGTCGATTCTTCCACGAACGCCCGTGTCCGGCGGCTGGATCCGGGAACCTGCCGCCGGACACGAACGATCGCTGGGCGGCCACAGGATCGCCCACATCACCATCACATGCCTGGCCACGGCTGACAATGGGATTGCATCCAGCTATGGGATAGCATTGCGCCACGACGCTGACGATGCAAGCCCATCGTGAAGTGGGATTGCATCGCGGCGGTCTCCGGCCGGTCGTGGAAGACTCGGAGGCCCGCCGCGAAGGAGGTCGAGGTCATGGCGAACGCGGGAGCGAGCGGCCCCACCGCGCTCCGCATCCTTCTCGGATCCGAGTTGCGCCGGCTCCGGGACAAGGCCGGGGTCGCTTCGGCCGAGGCCGCCAGGGCCATCGGCGGATCCGAGTCGAAGATCAGCCGGATGGAGCTCGGCCGCAGCGGCTTCAAGCAGGCGGACGTCGCGATCCTGCTGTCGCTGTACGGCATCACCGCCGAGGAGGAGCGCGACCAGCTGCTGACCCTCGCCCGCCGGGCCAACCAGCCCGGTTGGTGGCACAGCTACGGCGACATCCTGCCCTCCTGGTTCCAGCCCTACGTCGGGCTGGAGCAGGCGGCGGCCCGCATCCGCACCTACGAGCCGCAGTTCATCCCCGGCCTGCTGCAGACCGAGGAGTATGCCGCGGCCGTCATCTCCCTCGGCGACTTCCCGCCGGAGGACGTGGAGCGCCGGGTCTCGCTGCGAGCCACGCGGCAGCGGCGCTTCCGTGACGGTGTGCTGCGGCTGTGGGCGGTGATCGACGAGGTGGCGCTGCGCCGTCCCGTCGGCGGTCCCGAGGTGCTGCGCGGGCAGCTGGAGTACCTCATGACCGTGGCGAAGCAGCCGGGCCTCACGCTCCAGGTCACGCCCTTCGAGGCCGGCGCGCTGCACGCCGCGCCCGGCGGGTTCACCATCCTGCGGTTCGCCGACCCGCAGCTGACCGACGTGGTCTACGTCGAGCAGCTCGGCAACGCGCTCTACCTCGACAAACGTGAGGACGTCGACCGCTACACCCTCGCAATGGACCGCCTCAGCGTCGTCAGCGCCACCCCCGACGAGTCCATCGATCTCATCGGCACGATCCTGGAGGGCCTGTGATGCGCACCGACGACCTGTGGCGAAAGAGCTCCAAGAGCACCCCCGAGGGCAACTGCGTGGAGGTGCGCGTCCTCGTCCGCTGACCCGCCGCCGGCCCGCTGACACGCGCATCACGGAAGTGGAGCGTCCTATCACGCTCCGTGTACGGTGCGGGCCGTGGAGAACCTGCGGATCGGCGTGGTCGACATCGTCCACGACGAACAGACCACCAATGACCATCTGTCCTGCGCGGTGTGCACCTGGCGGCTCGGGGTGTCGCCGCGCGAGTACGCCCTGCGCCTCGCCCGCCGCCATGACGAGTCGCACCAGAACGGACCACGGCGCGCGCGTCCTGGCGGCGCGGGCGAGCCGGGGGAGGACGCGGCGGGCTAGCGGACCCGGCCCGCGGTCGGTTCGGCCGCGCGGCGGGCCAGGCTCACCAGGTCGTCGGCGCGCAGACCCGGCCAGCCGTGCACCCGCGCGCGCCATTCGTCCGGCACGGCGGACAGGCCGTAGCGCGCGCCCAGCAGCGCCCCGGCGATCGCCGCGACCGTGTCGGTGTCGTTGCCCACGCGGACGGCGGCGACGAGGCCGCCGGTGAGGTTCGCGGTGTGGGTGATCGCCGACCAGGCGGCCTGCAGCGCGGGCACGACGAAGCCGTTCGGGCTGAACCGCCCCGGCGGGCCGGTCTCGGCGTCCCGGAGCCAGGCCGCCCAGTGGTGCCGCCGCTCGGCGGGCAGCAGGTCCAGTCCCTCCCGGACGCCGTCGAACGTCGCGTCCAGCACCGCGCGCCGTACGCCCGAGCACCACAGCACGCAGGCGTCCCCCGCCAGGTCGTCGAAGTGGGTGAGCGAGCTGACCAGCCGCGCGGCCTCCGCCATCCCCGCCGGGTCGGCCAGGTAGGGGAGGGCCACGATCCCGGTCCGCATGAGCGAGCCGTTCCCGGCCGTGCGCCCCGTCTTGCGGTGCAGGTCGGCCGACGCCTCCCGCATCGACCGCGCCAGGCCGCCGGCGCGCGCGGTGGCCGCCAGCACCCCGGAGGTCTGCAGGCCCACGTCGCTCGCGCCCTCGTGGGACCACCGCAGGAAGCGCTCGGCGATGCCGTCGAGCGCCTCCTCCGAGCGCAGGTCGCCCGCTGTCGCGGCGACCTCGGCCACGCAGACCTGCATCTGGGTGTCGTCGCTGTACTCACCGGGCGCGTAGGGGCCCAGCCCGCCGCCGACCATCTCGGGCACGGCGGTCTCCGGCAGGGGCTCGGCGAACTCGTACGGCACGCCGAGCGCGTCCCCGCAGGCCGCGCCGAGGAGCACGCCGGCCGCCCGGTCTCGCTGATCGTTGTTGAGCATCAGGAGTACGGACGTGCCGGCGGCCTCGATGGTTCCGTCGGTCATTCCGCGGAGCCGGTGAGCCTGGCCACCTCCCGCTCGTGCGCCTCGGCGTCGGCACGGGCCGCCTTCGGGCTCCACCGGCCCGCCAGCGGCAGCATGAGGAAGACGAAGGCCACTTCGGCGGCGATGCAGACCCACCACCAGTGCTGCCACTGGTGCGGCGCGTCGGCCGCCGCCTTCTTGATCTTGCCGAGCTCCTGCAGCAGCGCGGGCGGCGGGGGCGTGCCGGGCGGCACCTTCTTCGCCGCGGCGAGCACCTCGGGCGCCCGGGTCAGCGTGTCCATGGCGCCCACCACGTACGGGAGGGTGAAGTAGGCGACGCAGACGACGATCCGCAGGATCCAGCCCCAGACGGCCAGGCCGGTGGCGGTCAGCGCCGGGTTCCGCCGCTCGACCGTCTCGGTGAACGCCGCCATCCAGGGCGTGTACGCCACTCCGAGGCCGACGGCGAGCAGGCTGATGATCCAGATCAGGGTGGACGCGCTCGTGTGCGGATGGGTCGTGCGCGTCAGGAACACGTACGTCATCACGACCGCGAGGATCGTGCCGCCCACCATGAAGGGCTTGCGCACCCGCAGCCGGTCCGACACCACGCCGACGATGACGAGGGAGATCGCGTTCATCGCCCAGTACCAGCTGTTGACGCCGTTGGCCTTCGCGGTGGTGAGGCCGAAGTTCGAGGTCAGGTAGATGGTGAAGAACGCGACCGCGGTGTAGTAGATCAGCAGGAACACGCTGACGCCGAGGGCCGGGGCGAGGATGTTCAGCCGCAGCATCTGCCGCCAGGGGTTGCGGAGGTCGGCCTCGCGCTCGGCGGTCTCGGCCCGGGCCTCGACCAGCGCGCGGTCCGCCATGCTCACCATGACCTGGTCACGGAGCCCCGGCCGCAGCTCCCGCAGCCCGACCAGGGCGACGGCGAACGCCACGAGCCCGACGACACCGACGATGTAGTACTGGCTGGACCAGGACTCGTCGAAGTGCGGCAGGGTGCGGTTGGCCACGAAGCTGACGACCAGGCTGCCGATCACCGGGCCCAGGGTCCAGAAGCCCATCGCCGAGGCGCGGCCGATCTGCGGGGAGAAGTCGCGGACGAGGGCGGGCGTGGCCACCAGGCACATCCCCTCGACCAGCCCGGACAGGACGGCGAAGACGGCGAAGGTCGCCTTGTTCGGGGCGGCCGGCGTCAGGATCGCGAGGACGCCCGTGGCCAGCAGCCCGTACGTCACGAGGTTGGCGCGGCCCCACCGGTCGGCGATGCCCGCGGCCAGCGACCCGAACGCGCCGACCAGGTTGGACACCACGAGGATGTTCACGTAGTAGATGAACGACATCTTGAAGTGCGCGAGCATCAGCGGCGCGACGCCGCCCGCGACGTACAGCTCGTAGTACAGGACGATCGTGACGAACACCGCCACGGCCAGATAGCGGTAGCGCGCCGCGGTGTCCGGATAGCGGTCCAGGCCGCGTCTCCACAGCCGGTCGAGCGAGAGGCCGTCGGACGGGGACGTCGTCGGGTCGGTGGGGGCCATCGCCACCTCGTTTCCTGCGGGGTTCGATGTGGGCGGACGCTCCGGAGCGCACGTGGCACCCCGCCCCCGAGGACCCGGACGACCTGTGTCATCCTGGCCGTATAAGCGCAGTGAATGAGCGTTCATTCACAGAATGGAACCCATTAGTACGCTCGGGTCGGGCGGCAGTCAAGAGGAGGAGCGAAGCCGGTGACCGAATCGGACCTGCCGCTCGGAGGGTCGCGTGTCCAGCGCCGGCTCGCCGCGGCCGCGGTCGAGCTGTTCTACCGCCAGGGCGCGCTCGCGACCCCGGTACGGCAGATCACCGAGGCGTGCGACCTGACGCCCGGCGCGCTCTACAACCACTTCGGATCGAAGGACGAGCTGCTGTACGTCCTCGTCCGCGACATCCACCTGCGGCTGGAGGACGAGGTGACCGCGGCGCTGGAGGCCGTCGCGGGGGACCCCCTCGAAGAGCTGCGGGCGATCGTCGCGGTGTACGTCCGGCGGCACGCGGACCACCGGGAGACGGCGCGGGTCGCCAACCGGGAGTACCGGCTGCTCGGCGGCGCGTGGTACGACGAGATCGTGACCATCCGCCGGCGGTTGCGCGACCGCGTCGTCGACGTCCTGCTCGCCGGGCACGAGAAGGGCGTGTTCCGGCTGGTCGGCGGCGACGGCCGGGCCGCCGCCGTCCTCACCGCGGTCCCGATCCTCGACATGTGCGTGCACATCAGCGAGTGGTTCCGCGACCGGCGGCGGCCCGGCGCCGCCGAGCTCCAGGCCCGCTACGTGGAACTGGCGCTGCGCATGGCGGGTGCCCAGACCGACTGATCGGAGGTCCTCATGGCTCGACTTCTCCGTCCGTACGCCCAGGCCCGGCCGGACGAGCCCGCCGTCGTCGACGAGCGCGGCACGACCACCTGGCGGGAGTTGGACGCGCGGGTCGACCGGCTCGCGGGGGCGCTGCGCGACCTCGGCCTGACCACGGGCGACGTCATCGCGATCCACTCGGGGAACCGGCGGGAGCACGTCGAGATCATGGCGGCGGCCACCCACATCGGCCTGCGGTACGTCCTCGTCAACTGGCACTGGAGCGCGGAGGAGCTGGCGTACGTGCTCGCCGACTCCGGCGCGAAGGCGATCTTCTCCGAGGAGCGGTTCGCCGAGACCGCCGTGGCCGCCACGGCGGAGGCGGGCCCGCGTGCCAGGATCGGCCTGGGCGAGATCCCGGGCTTCCGGCCGTACGAGGACGTTCTGGCCGTCGGCCCGGACGGGGAGCCGGAGGACCAGGTCCTCGGCTGGCCGATGATCTACACGTCGGGCACCACGGGCCGTCCGAAGGGGGTCAGCCGCAAGCTGGTGCGGGCCGGCGCGCCGATCGACACGATGGCGACGGTCGCCCCCACGTACGCCCAGGCCCTCCACATCCCCGAGGGCGGCCGATCGCTGCTGGTCGGCCCGGTCTACCACTCGGCACAGTGGCTCTTCTCCTACGTCCTGCTCTGTGCCGGGCGCTCGCTCGTCATGCGGCAGGGCTTCGACCCGGAGGAGACGCTGCGGCTCGTCGAGCGGTACCGGATCACCAACACGCACCTCGTGCCGACCCAGTTCGTCCGGCTCCTCCGCCTCGACGAGCGGACCCGCCGCGCGTACGACCTGTCCAGCCTCGCGGCCGTGTGGCACGGTGCCGCGCCGTGCGCGCCCGAGGTGAAGCGCCGGATGATCGAGTGGCTCGGCCCGGTCGTGTACGAGTACTACGGGTCGACCGAGGCGTCCATCAACACCGTCGTCACGTCCGAGGAGTGGCTGGCACGGCCGGGCACGGTCGGGCGGCCGCTGCCCTCGGTGGAGACCCACGTGCTGCGCCCGGACGGCACGCCGTCCAAGCCCGGCGAACCCGGGCAGCTGTGGTTCCGCTACGCGAGCGGCGACGACGTCGAGTACTGGGGCGACCCCGAGAAGACCGCGTCGATCCACCGCGACGGGCTGTTCACCACCGGCGACATCGGCCACCTGGACGAGGACGGATACCTGTTCCTCGCCGACCGGGTCATCGACATGATCATCAGTGGCGGGGTCAACATCTACCCGGCCGAGATCGAGGGCGTGCTCATCACCCACCCGGCGGTACGCGACGTCGCGGTCTTCGGCGTGCCCGACGAGGAGTACGGCGAGCAGGTCAAGGCGGCGGTCGAGCTGGAGGAGGGTCACGCGCCCTCGCCCGCGCTGGCCGAGGAGCTGATCGCCCACTGCCGCGCCTCACTGGCCCGCTACAAGGCCCCCCGCTCGGTCGACTTCGTCGACGCCCTGCCGCGCACGCCCACCGGCAAGCTCTACAAGCGGCTCGTCCGCGAGCCCTACTGGACCGGCCGGGACAGGCGCATCTGAGGCGCGCGGCAGCCGATGCGGGCGGGCCGGCCCCAGTGGCGCGTGAGCCGGTGCCGGCGCAGCTCCTCCTGGTCGGCCCGCCAGCCGACCAGGTCGTAGTACCGCTCGGACGGCTCACGGACGACGGGGACCCCGGGCGCGTGCGCGCGCATGGCCCGGGCCAGCCGGGCGGAGTGGTACCGCCAGCCACGGGCCTCGGCGTGGAAGCTGACGGCGAGCACCAGTCCCTCGCGTGTCGGCCGCCGGTCAAGCCGGCGGAGGCGGGCCCAGACGCCCAGCGGAAGGTCGGGCCGGGAGACCGCCTCGTCGAGCTCGGCGAGGTGCCGTTCGGGGGAGCCCGGGGCGGTGGGGTGCACTCGGAGCCCGACGCACCGGACCGCCCCGTGGACGAAGTCCGTACGCCGGGAGAACAGCACGAGCGCGCTCACCTCGTCCCAGGTGAAGCGGCGACCGCCGTCCCGCGACGCGGCCAGGAAGATCCCGCCCGCGTCGACGGCGAAGGCGATCCCGCCGGTGCGCCGGGCCCGCGCCAGCCGCACCGCCCCGGCGGCGGTCAGCAGGACCGACGCGACCGCCAGCGCCATGGGCGGGGGCACGCGGTCCGGGTGCCCGCCGTGCGCCGCGCCGCCGATCCAGCGGATCGCCTTCCCGAAGGCGAACGCCCCGGCCACGATCATGAGGATCGGCGGGACACGCCGGTACCGCGCGACGTACGGCATCGGCGCGGGCTCGTCCGGGAGCTCGGTGGTCACCGCGCGCATCCTCCGCCTCAGCCACTGGTCCTCCGGCGCACTGTACTGCGTGGCCTCCGGGATCGTATGAGGATGGTCCCGCCTCGGGCACCGGACGGCCGTGGCCCCCACGGCGGTCACCGCTAGGAGGCGTCAGGCACCGCGCGTCGGAGGGCCGTGGTCGCCACGTCGTCACCGGCTCGGAGGCGGTCAGGCGCCGAGCGTCGGAGGGTCATGGTCGCCACGGTCGTCACGGTCGTCACCAGCCCGGAGGCGGTCAGGCGCCGAGTACGGGGTAGTCGGTGTAGCCGCGGTGGTCGCCGCCGTAGAAGGTCGCCAGGTCCGCCTCGTTGTACGGGCCGCCCGCCTCGATCCGCGCCGGCAGGTCCGGGTTGGCGAGCCACAGCCGGGCGTACGCGATCGCGTCGGCCAGCCCCTCCCGCAGCGCGTCGACGCCGGCCTCGACGGTCGCCGGGAGCGGTTCCGGCGACGGATGCGGGTTGAGGATCAGCGCGCCCGGCCACGCGGCCCGGATCGCGCGCGTCGGCTCCCGGTCGCCGGTCTCCATCACGTGCATGTAGGCGAGGCCCAGCGGCGCCAGCGCGCCGGCGAGCGCCGGGTACAGCTCGCCGGTGTCGGACTCGGTGATGCCGTTCACCAGGGCGCCGGGGGAGACCCGGATCCCGACCCGCTCGGGCCCGATCGCGTCCGCGACCGCCTCGGCGACCTCCACCGCGAACCGGATCCGGCCCGCCACCGAACCGCCGTACGCGTCGGTCCGCCGGTTGCTGCCGTCGGCGAGGAACTGATGGATCAGGTAGCCGTTGGCCCCATGCAGCTCGACGCCGTCGAACCCGGCGTCCAGCGCGTTGCGCGCGGCGGACGCGTGGTCCTCGATCGTCCGGGCGATGTCCTCCACCGTCATCTCCCGGGGCGTCGGGTGGTCGAGCATGCCCTCGGGGGTGAACAGCTTCTGCCCGGAGGCGATCGCCGAGGGCGCCAGCGGGAGCGCGCCGTCCGGGTACAGGACCGGGTGACCGATCCGGCCGGAGTGCATGAGCTGGACGACGATCCGGCCGCCCTTCTCGTGGACGGCGTCGGTCACCTTCCGCCAGGCCGCCACCTGCTCGGGGGAGTGCAGGCCCGGCGTGTTGACGTAGCCCTGGCCGATCACGCTCGGCTGCGTGCCCTCCGTGACGATCAGCCCGGCGCCCGCCCGCTGCGCGTAGTACTCCGCGGTCAGTTCGGTGACGAGGCCGCCGTACGCGCGGCTGCGCGTCATCGGCGCCATCACGAGGCGGCTGGGCAGCTCCAGCGCGCCGGCGGTGACCGGCTCGAACAGTTCCCTCATCGCATGTTCTCCTTCGTGGAATCGCTGGTGGGAACGCTAGAAGCCGGGGACCTGGGGGCGAATCAGTAACGTTTCGGTACTGGGCCACGTAGGTTTGTGGGCGTGTTGTACGGGCGGGACGCCGAACGCGAACGGCTGACACGACTGGTCGACGACGCGAGTACCCGGCGCCGGAGCGGCTCCCTCGTGCTGCGCGGCGAGGCCGGGATCGGTAAGTCCGCGCTGCTCGGCCACGCCGCCGACGTGGCGTCCGGACCGCGCCGCGCCGCCGCGGACGTGGCGTCCGGGCCGCGCGACCATGCGGCCGGGGAGGGGGAGAACGCCGGTCCGGACGCGGCCGGTGCGGCGTCCTCGCCGCGGGTGCTGCGCGCCACGGGCGTCGAGGCCGAGCGGGACCTGGCGTACGCCGGGCTCCTTCAGCTCCTGTGGCCCGTGCAGGAACGCCTGTCGCGCCTGCCGGACCCGCAGGCGGACGCGCTGCGCACGGTCTTCGGCTCCAGCGGCCCCGGCCGGGGCGATCGCTTCCTCACCGGGCTGGCCCTCCTCACACTGCTGGCCGACCTCGCCGACGAGGCGCCCGTGCTGTGCCTGGTCGACGACGTGCAGTGGATCGACACGGCGAGCGTGGACGCCCTGCTGTTCGCGGCGCGCCGGCTGTCGGCGGAGGGCGTCGTCATGGTCTTCGCCGCCCGCGACGACGGGTTCGCCGGGCACGGCCTGCCCGAGATCGAGCTGACCCGGCTGGACCGCGCCGACGCCGCGCGGGTCCTCGCCGGCCGGCGGCTGACCCCTGACCGCCGGGACCGGGTCATGGCCGAGGCCGACGGCAACCCGCTCGCGCTCCTGGAACTGGGAGCCACCGGGCGGCGGCACGACGGCGGGCACGGGCCGCTGCCGGTGACCGACCGGGTCCTCGCGGCCTTCCGTGCCCAGATCGGCCGGTTGCCCGAGCGGACCCGGCTGATGATGCTCGTCGCCGCCGCCGAGGCGCGCGGTCACCTGCCGACGCTGCTCGGCGCGGCGACGGCCCTGGACGTGTCCCTCGACGACCTCGAACCGGCCGAGCAGGCGCGGCTGGTGGAGGTGACCGGCACCTCCGTCTCCTTCCGGCATCCGCTGGTCCGCGCCGCCGCCTACCAGGGCACCTCGCTCGCCCGCCGCGTCACCGTGCACCGGGCCCTCGCCGCCGCCGCGGCCGACCCCGACTGCCGGGCGCGCCATCGCGCCGCGGCGGCGACCGCGCCCGACGAGGACGTCGCCGCCGACCTCGAGGCGGCCGCCGTACGCGCCCGCGACCGCGCGGCCGGGGCGGCCGCCGCGGCCCTGTTCCAGCAGGCCGCCCAGCTGACACCCGACACCGGCGGCCAGGCCCGGCGCCTCACCGAGGCGGCCGGGGCCGCTCTGAGCGCGGGCGGCGCCGACCGCGCCGGCGAGCTCGCCGTACGGGCCGAAGGACTCACCGCCGATCCGGCCGCCCGGACGCGGCTGGCGCGGATCCGCGCCGCCGTCGAGTTCGAACGCGGCGATCCCCGGCAGGCCGCCCGCATCCTCGTCGCGGAGGTCGCCGACGACCGCGGGGCGGCCGCGATGCTGCGCATGGGCGCCTCGTACGCCTGGCTCTCCGGCGACGCGGAGGCGATCCGCGCGGCCGCCGAACGGTCGGCCGCGGCCGGGTACCGGGATCCGCTGATCCAGGGGATGGCCCACCTCGCCGACGACGACTTCGCGCGCGGGGTCCCCCTGATGCGGGAGGTTCTCGAGGGCGCGCCGGGCGGCGGTCGCCGTACGGACGTGTCCGACGCGGGGCCCGAGGAGCCCGGCGCGCTCGTCGAGGCGATCCACGCCGGACTGATCCTCGGCGATGACGACGCGGCGATTCGGCTGGCGACCGCCGAGGTCGCCCGCTGCCGGGAGCGGGGTCTGGCCGGCGAACTGGCGGGCGCGCTGCAGCGCCTGGCCCAGGCGCAGGTCGCCGCCGGGCTGTTCCGTGACGCCGAGGCCAACGTCGCCGAGGCGATCACGATCGCCCGCGACACGGGCCGGAGTCAACGGGTCGGCCGGCTGGAGATCGTGCTCGCGTGGGTCGCCGCCGTCCAGGGCGACGAGGAGCGCTGCCGGGCGCTGACCGATGACGCGCTCGGCGTCGGCGGCCGGAGCGCGCCGGGCGCCGAGGCCGCCGCCGCGGCCTGCGCGCGCGGCCTCCTCGACCTCGGCCTCGGCCGGTACGACGACGCGTTCGACCGGCTGGAGGAGGCACGGCGCGGTCCGGGGGGCTTCACCACCGCCGTGACCGTCGCGAACGCCGACCAGGTGGAGGCGGCGGTCCGTGCCGGGCGCCCCGAACGGGCGGAGCCGGCGCTCCGCCGGTTCGAGGAGTGGGCGCGCGCCGGCGGCCTGCCGTGGGCGCGGGCGGTCGCCCTCCGCTCCCATGCCCTCCTGCACGACGACGAGGCGGCGTACGCCGAGGCGCTGCGCCTCCACGACAAGGGCGGGCGTCCGTTCCAACGGGCCCGGACCGAGCTGCTGTACGGGGAGTGGCTGCGCCGCGCCCGTCGCCGCTCCGACGCGCGCGCCCCGCTGCGCTCGGCGCTGGAGGTCTTCGAACGACTGCGCGCCGAGGCGTGGGCCGAGCGGGCGCGGACCGAGCTGCGGGCGACCGGCGAGTCCGCGACCGCCGCCCGTCCGGCCGCCGCCGACCTCCTGGAGCGGCTCACCCCCCAGGAGCTGCAGGTCGTACGGCTGGCGGCGGAGGGGAACAGCAGCCGGGACATCGCCGCGCAGCTGTTCCTGAGCCCGCGGACGGTGGAGTACCACCTCTACAAGGCGTATCCGAAGCTCGGCGTCTCGTCCCGCCGCGAGCTGGCCCGCCTGGAGCTGACGCGGTAGCGACCTATACTCCGGATCCATGGCGGACGATGCGCTCTCACCGGATCCCGACCTGGTCCGCGCGTTGCAGGCGCTGTCGAATCCGATGCGGCTGCAGATGCTGTCGTGGTTGCGCGAGCCCGAGCGTCACTTCCCGCCGGAGGAGGCGATCGCCGACCCGGTCGAGGTCGGGGTCTGCGTGAGCCACATCCAGGCCAAGGCGGGCCTGGCCCAGTCGACGGTGTCCGCGTACATGGCCGAACTCCAGCGCGCCGGCCTGGTGCGCGCCACGCGCGTCGGCAAGTGGACCCACTACAAGCGCGACGAGCAGCGCATCGCCCAGCTCGTCGCCGCGCTCGGCCGGACCCTTTAGAGAGCGCCGGACCCTCGTACGGTGTGGCGGCGCGGGCGATGGGTTGCGCCTCATATCGAATATCTGCGATATTTCGATGCGTCACGGTGAAGTGGATGAGGAGATGTTCCATGGGCGGCATTGACGGCCTGGATCTCGGGACGTTCGGGATCTACACGTTCGACTTCGAGCACCAGCCGGCCGCGCGGATGCGCGAGTCGATCCAGGAGCTCGAGGAGCTGGGCTGGCGGGCGTTCTGGTTCCCCGAGGTCGGCGGACGGGAGGCGTTCACGCAGGCCGGTTACCTGCTCGCCGCCACCGAGCGGATGCACGTCGTCAACGGCATCGCGCAGATCTGGTCGCGCACGGCCCGGGCGACGTACGGCGGTGCCCGTCTCCTGGCCGACGCCTACCCGGACCGGCACGTGCTCGGCCTGGGGTTCGGCGGCGAGCGGCGGCCCGGGATCAAGCCCCTCGCGGCGATGCGCGAGTACCTCGACGAGATGGACGCCATCGAGGCGGCGAGCCCCGCGCCGCGGGCTCCGATGCACCGGGTCCTGGCCGCGTACGGGCCCAAGATGCTCGAGCTGGCCCGCGACCACGCCGCCGGCGCCCACACGTACCACGTCACGGTCGCGCACACCGCGCAGGCGCGGGAGACCCTCGGGCCGGACGCGTTCCTGGGCGTCGAGCACCCGGTGCTCTTCGAGACCGACCCCGGGAAGGCCCGCGCGATCGCGCGCGAGCACCTTCACCCGTACCTGACGACCCCGTACAACATCGCGAAGTTCCGCCGGCTGGGCTACTCGGAGGAGGAGATCGCCGGCGGCGGCAGCGACCGCATCGTCGACGACCTCGTCTTCTGGGGCGACCCGGACATCATCGTCGAGCGGCTCCGCGGCCACGTCGAGGCCGGCGCCGACCACGTCGCCGTTCAGGTCATCGGCGTCGAGCCCGGCAGGTCGGCGATGCCGCACTGGCGCACGCTCGGCGACGCGCTGCCGCCCCGGTCCGGCGCCTGAGCCCGGGGCGCGGCGTGGGCGCGGGACGTACCGGCGCCCACGCCGGACCGGGTCAGGCCAGGGACGCGTCGAGCGTGATCTTGGTCCCGGCCAGCGCCTTGCTCACCGGGCAGTTGGCCTTCGCCTGCTCGGCGGCGTTCTGGAAGTCCTCGGCGGACAGGCCGGGCACCGACGCGCGCACGGTCAGGTGGATGCCGGTGATCCCCTCACCCGGCTGGAAGGTCACGTCGGCACGGGTGTCCACCGACTCCGGCGGCGTGCCGGCCCCGGCGAGGCCGTGCGACAGCGCCATGGAGAAGCACGTGCTGTGCGCGGCGGCGATCAGCTCCTCCGGGCTCGTCTTGCCCTCGGGCTTCTCCGCCCGGGACGGCCAGTTCACCTCGAACTCCCCGACCTTGGAGGAGTCCAGCGACACCTTGCCCTGCCCGCCCATGAGCGGGCCTTCCCAGTGAGCGTTCGCAGTACGGACGGTGGCCATGTGATGCTCCTTCTGGACGTGCACGGGGTCCGCCGCCGAGCGGCGGCGCGCCCGAAGAGTGGTAATTCACTGGACTCGGCCCAACGGCGCCCCGATCATCGAGGGCATGTCCGAACCCGTCGTCCCGATCATAGGGGCCGAGCCTGAGGCGCCCGTCGACTACCGCCTCGACACGACCGACTCGCTCCGCAGCGTGATCGACGTCCTCGCCCTGCAGCCGTTCACGACGGGCCGTCAGCCGTACGCCCGGGTCAAGCACCTGGACCGGATCCGCCCCGACGCGCCGCTGCGCCCGGCGGACGCGGGGGTGCTCCGCGTGGTCCGCGAGGACAACTGCGACGCGCTCCTGGCCTCCGGCGACGGCTGGACCCTGCGCGCGGCCCGCTGGCGCAGCGGGGCGGGCGTCGTCGAGGTCACGGCCGTGAGCGACGAACTGGCCGCGGCGGTCCTCGCGCAGTCGGTTCGCGACGCCGTCGACGAGACACCGGCGCAGGATCGCGTCGAGATGGGCTTCTGGCACTGCGGCCGGCAAGGGCCGCAGCGCCGCGAGCGGTCGATCACGGCGCCGCCATGGTCGGAGATCAGGGGGAACTACGCGGCGCGGGCCGCCGCGGCCGTCGACCGGCTCGCGGCGGTCCAGGCGGCCGACGTGACCGGCCGGCTCCTCCTCCTGCACGGTCCCCCCGGAACCGGCAAGACCACGGCCCTGCGGGCCCTGGCCCGCGAATGGGCGAAGTGGTGCCAGTTCGACTGCGTGCTCGACCCCGACGAGCTCTTCGGCGACCCCGCCTACCTCATGGAGGTCGCCGTGGGGGACGAGGACGACGACGAGGACCGGCGCTGGCGGCTGCTCGTCCTGGAGGACTGCGACGAGCTGATCCGGGCCGAGGGCGGGGAGAAGACCGGGCAGGCGCTGTCCCGCCTGCTGAACCTCACCGACGGACTGGTCGGCCAGGGCCGCGACGTGCTCGTCGCGCTCACCACCAACCGGCCGCTGGCCGGTCTGCACCCCGCCGTCGTTCGTCCCGGCCGCTGCATCGCGCAGATCGAGATGGGCCCGCTGTCCCGGGCCGAGTCGGCCGCCTGGCTGGGCACCACGGACGGCGTCCCCGACGGCGCGACGCTCGCGGAGCTCTACGCGATCCGCGACGGCCGCGCCCCGGACGCCCCGCCCCCGACCTCGGGCACCGGCTTCTACCTCTGAGCACCGGTACCGGTTTCCGCGTGGTCGTGTTCCTTCTCAGGGGCGACGAGCGGTGATGAGCCAGGCGCGGGAGTCGAACCAGACGCCGTCGTCGCTCAGGTGCGCGGAGAGCATCTCGCGCAGCCGCCCGACCACGCGCGCCGCGGCGGCGGGGTCCAGCCGTTTCAGCGCTTCACTGGTGCAGGTGAAGCCGTGGACCCAGTCGAGGGCCGCGGCCACGTCCGGACCGTAGTAGACCGGTTCGTGGACGTCGGTGAAGGCGATGTCGGCGAACCCCGCAGCGCCCAGGATCTGCTTCACGGCCGGCGGGTCGGCGAGCGAGAACGGATCCGGGCCGGCGGAGGCGGCGGCCGCCGGCCCCTCGGGTCCTGCGAGGGATCGTCGGATGGCGACGTTCCACTCGTTGCGTTCGCGGTGCTGCCAGACCATCATCACCAGGCGCCCGGCCGGGCGCAGCGTCCGGCCGATGTTGGCGAACGCGGCGACGGGGTCGTCGAAGAACATCGTGCCGAACCTGCTGATCGCCAGGTCGAAGCGCTCCTGCGGGAAGCGGTGGACCTGCGCGTCGGCGTTCTCGAAGGTGACGTTGCCGAGCCCCTCGGTCCGGGCGATCTCGCGGGCACGCGCGACGGCGGATGCGGAGATGTCGATCCCGAGCGCACCGCCCGCCCGGGCGGTACGCGCGGCCGCCCGGGTCGTCTGCCCGATCCCGCATCCGATGTCGAGGACGTGGTCGTGCGGCCGGACGCCACAGGCGCGGCGCAGTAACCGGTCGTGCCGCTGTAGTTCGGCGTCGTAGCCGCCGGGGTCGAGCGAATGTTCGCCTGCGGAATGTCGCACTGCGGTCCCTTCAGTCGTGCTCTGCGGTGTCGACGACCGTGAACGGTGCTCGCACACCGGTGGAGAAGTGCGCTGCGGCCTCGAGCGCGGCGATGGCGCGGGCTTCGAGGGACATGCCGGCGCCGGCCGTGGCATGGAGGGCCCCGAGGGCGATCTCCGCCCCGCACCCGACCGCCGTGTACCCGTCATCGGTAACCGAGTGCTGGGCCTTCGACAAAGCCGGACATAGGATGACTCTTTGGCCAGACTTCAACTGCTTGGACTGTGCGTATGAAGTCGGTCTCGCGTTCTTCATCGCGACTCAGGGCTAGTACCTCGATAGAGGGATATACGTCAAGGCGTCTGAAATGTGTCGCCAGTTCATGGGCGAGATCGAAGTTTCCTGTACTGTAGACGATAAGGATATCTATGTCATTGGGTCGTTTAGACCCATGTGTCACTGATCCGAAAATATAAATACTTAGATTATCGCGGCCGGGGTAGATGTCTGCGAGGCCTCTCAGGCGGGCGATAGTTGAGGAAAGTATTTCCGTCATAATTCAGAGCTCCCATCAGTTCGGTGTAATTGAATAGACCTATCTTGGCGTGACGGGCGTGCTCTAGGGCCGCTTCGGTTGGCCTGCCATTTGGATTGACGTTCATGATTGCATTCGCCTGTGGATGGCGCTTAATGGCGCCGACCAAAGCCTCTTCGCTGAACTCGTATTGATAATCAATTGCAATAACGATGTTACTGAGTCCATCTCGAAAGAGTTCCATGGATGCTTCGCAGATCATGCGGATGCCGTCAACTCTACTGTGTTGCGCCAGGCGATTTCGAGCGAAGTCGACGTTCTTGTCGACGAGTGGTCGAGGATCTACCCATGAAAGGTATGTGAAAACCTCCTTCACTGTTTGTGTGGTTGAGCCTAGGGATTCTGCCAGCTCTCGAGCTTCCCATGCATAGTGAGCTTCTTTAGGTACGAGGCAGATGATAGTTACTGCCTGATCGTTAAGGATGTGCTCCACGTCTTGCGTCTCGAGGTATCCAGTCGCCACTGGGGCTATGGTTATAGGGGTGATTCCCTTGCGCTCAACGAGGAGAGTGCGTGCAGAGGCTTTCGTAATCGAGCGAACCGCGTCGTGACGTTCTAGTGTGCCGGCGAACCATTCGGTCATGTACTCGATACGACTCATTCGCTCTCCGATCCGAAAAGATTTTCCGCCTGTAGCGGAAAGCGTTGTGCTGGGGAGATGAGAACACCGGATTGATGTTTTCTTTCGAGATCGTCGGTATGCTGTCTAAGCAATTCGGCCGCTATTTGATCCTTGGCGGTTGCTAGTTCGGAATTAACCTCAACCAGGGCGACAAGTAGCCGATTGTTCGGCACGATCTCATCCAGTACCACTGTCGACCAAGCGGCTGCGGTCTCTAGTGAGTTCGTGGACCCATCCGATCTGTCCGGGCCGCGTGTCTCGAACAAGATTCGATTCCGGAGCAGAAGACGCTCGGCCGCGCGACGGGCGTCTAGGCGGTTGGTGAATATGGGGGTGCCGCCGATGCTGGCCACTGCGCTGCGTCGAGCATGTTTTCTTATGAAGAGTTCGTCGGCTGGATAATCTTCTGGTGATTTGTCTACCTTGGTGTGGCATGTGGGACATAGGAGTGCAATATTATCTGGCCCATCTCGCAACTCTTGAGGCATTGTTGCGTCTGCCCGAGGGCCTTCGTCGCTGTGGGCAATTATGTGGGCTCGTTCGGCAATCGGAATCGACTTTGTTCTGGTGGGATTATGGGGAAATAGACTGGTGTTGCAGAGAAGGCAGGTCCCTGCTGATTCGGCGAAAAGCGCGCGGTCCTGATCATCGCTTAGTTTGGGTCGCCCTGACTTGCAGATCATTCGGTTCCTTGGTTGCTGCTACGCTCCGAAACAGCGTACAGGAAAAGCACGGTAAATACTACGTGCAGATCGCCGGAGCGGTGTCGGTCGTTAGTTGCCCGGCTTGCGGAGCGGCCGTCTTGTTCGAAGCTTGCAGATCTCCCTCGCCGGGGGCCTTACCGGTGGCATGGCAACAATGTCATCGAGCTGATAGCTCTGATCGAGGTGATCCCATCGGGTCTTGGGTAGGCCGGCACTCTCGCCACCGGCTTGAGTGGTTCTACGGCGATTAACGACCACGGCAAGTACCGGTGCCTGGAAGAAGGGCGTCAGATTCGTGATCGCCCTGCGTGGCGCTCCTACGATCTGAGCCTAGGCGTCCACCGCTAAGTCATGTAGCTGACGCCGCCTGCTGCACTGTTCTGCCGCCTTGATGTCCTCTGGAAGCTCCGCGACGACATCCACTAACTGTCCATGAGTCTGGCTGCCGCAATAATCTGCCGGTGGTGCCTCGTCCGCTGTTCATTCTGTTAGCCCGGCGTGGCGCTCATCGGGGCCGGCGATCAACGCCAGCGTTACCGGGTACCGCTAGGGTGGCGTAGATGATCCTAGAGCTTAGCGCTTGCTCTTCCGGCTGGGCAGCGTGCCTGCCGTCCGCTGGAGCGTACGGCGTCTCGCCGTCCTCTTGATGAGGATAACGGGTGGCTTTTTGCGTCCCGGGGCGGCGATGCTCTTCAGTCCTCGTGCTCTGCGGTGTCGACGACCGTGAATGGTGCTCGTACACCGGTGGAGAAGTGCGCTGCGGCCTCGAGCGCGGCGATGGCGCGGGCTTCGAGGGACATGCCGGCGCCGGCCGTGGCGTGGAGGGCCCCGAGGGCGATCTCCGCCCCGCACCCGACCGCCGTGTACCCGTCCGACAACTCGCCCACCTGGTAATCCGAGCCGATCTCGAAGAGGCGGCCACGGATGCCGACGAGGAACGCCCCGCCTTCTTCCTGGTCGTTGCTCTTGCTGGCCCAGCCGCCCTCTTTGAGACCGTCGCGGACGCCGTTGATGAAGCCGGTGCACATGAACGCGTGCAGGCCATCGTCACCGTCGGGCGGGACCGGGGCCTTGAAGGCGTAGCGGAGGATCTGGCCCATGCGGAACGACGTGGTGTAGCCGATCACGTAAGGCCCGTTGGTGAAGACCTTGGCGTCCAGACGGGGCTGAGTGATGTCTCCGCCTACCCCGGCGGAGTCTCCTGCGATGACGACGGTATTGCCGTCAGTGATGCCGACGATCGCGGTCATATGGGGGGCTTCCAGGGAGTGGGTGGACGAGGCACTGGACAGTCTGCACGGCAAGGAGGGACCTCCGCCATGATCTGGCCGGTCCACGCTCCACCATGCTCAACTTTCAGCGGCGTTGATCTTCTTCATCCGACCTTCGAACCAGTTGCTGTACGCGCCGCTTCCCTGTTTGCCAGGTGATAGTCGGATCTCGGCGGGTTGCCCATCACCTGGCAAGAAACACTGGCTCAACACCCACGGGCCATCGGTGAGGTGGAATCCCACCTCGCCGTTGTCGTAAACGTAGATCTTGGCTTTCCTGCCGCCAGGGAGATCGACGGGCACGCTTTGTTTGAGGTTCGGCGAATCAGGGTTCTTTGGCATGCAAGACCTCCTGAGATCACACAAGCGGAACGCCACAATACGTCGAGTGACTTCAGTGATGTAGGTCAATGCTCACACTGTCCGGCCGGCGGTCCTGGCGTCCCACCGGACACCGGTGTCCTTCGTTCCGGTTCGGGCAGCAGACCACGGTCAGGTCGACGAAGCCGCCGCCCCTGAGCCACCAGGCCCAGACGACGTCGTTGCCCCGGCGCAGGGTGTCGAGGGCGTTCTCGGTCATCGTCTCCAGGGAAGGAGCCTGGAGCTGCTGGTCGAGGTGCATCCGCTGGTCGGCGATGCCGGCGTACTGCTGCGCCAGCCAGGCGACCGCGTCGGTGGGGTCGTCCCAGGTGGCTTTGACCATCCGGGCGGGCTTGGCGAGCCAGGCGCTGGTGGCCTCGGGCGGTACGACGGCGGTCTGGAACTCGGTGGTGCCGGCGCGGCGTGCGTCGTCGAACGGTTTGATCGCCTCGCCGGCGCCTCGGAACAGGTACGCGTGGAAGTGCACTGGCCAGTCCTTAGGATCGTGGGAGCGTCCCCCCGACTTCGCCTCGGGGGGACGCACCATCACTCACCGCATGCCGATGACGGCGATCTCGACGCAGGCCTCACCGTCCTCGCCGGTATAACCACCGCACCGGCGCACGGCCCTGCGCCACACCGCTTCCTTCACGAACCTCACCCCCTTCTCTCCTCGTGGGACCCTCCACGGACAGCAGAGGGAGTCAGAACGTGGCAGCGTCCGCCCAGGGTCGTGCAGGGGGTTGGCGCAAGGCTCGGTAACGGTCCGCACCACCGGGCGGTTCGTCCCCTTTCGGGCCCCACTCCGAGTGGCTTCACCGAGCATTACGCCCGCCCGACGCAAGCCGACACCTTGAGAGCGGCATCGCCTTGAGGAATGACAGTTCTATGGGTCCGGGGAAGGCGGGCGGGGCCAGGTCTCGGCGATGGCCTGGCGGAATTCGGCCAGCACCCTGCCGTACAGCGCCCAGCGCTGTTGCTCCAGCTCACGCTGGGTACGGCCACGGATCTTGTACTTGCCGGACGCGGAGACGGCGACCCACTCCCGGGTGAGCGGGTCCTCCCGGACGGTGAAGCCGGGGATCACCGGAACCGGATGCCGTTCGTTCATCGGACGAAGCCCGCGGCGTCGGCCCGTGACAGGCTCACCCCGGGCTTGGTGAGGACGGCGTGGACGACCTTGTCCGTGTCTGAGACCTCGGCCCAGAGGTAGTCGGCCACGGTCGCGCTGATCAGGACCCCTCGTCCGCTGGTGTCCATCGGGTCAGGCTGCCTCTTCTTCGGCAGCGCTCCGGGGTACGGATCGCGGACTCGCAGGTGGATCCAGCGGGCCCGGATTTCGATGCCGAGCCAGATGCCCGGATCGACCTGGGACGACGGCGCTCCTAACGTGCCGACGCAGTTGATGGCGTTGGTAACCAGTTCGGAGGTCACCAGCTCGACGTCGTAGACGAAGTCCGGATCAGCGGGCGCCAGCCGATCGCGCACCCTTCGCCGCGCGTCCGCGACAGCCGACGGCATCGGCGCGATTTCGGCCCAGGTAAGGCCGGATCGTTGGACATGTACACCGGCGGCGCGCTGTGGCATGCCCTGGGGTGGCATGTGTTTTGTCATGGATGTCTCCCTGGGGGTAGGGCGAATCAGGGATCGACGATCAGAAGCCAGGACCGTACGGTTACGGCTCGACTTCTCGCAGCACGTACTGGATCCGATCGGCGACGGCAGAGATGTTCTCGGCCGGACCGATCGGCTGTCCCGCCGCCCAGCAGAAGACCCAGGCGTCACCTTGCTGCTCGCAGTAGACGCTCTCGGTGAGCGCCGACGCGGCAGAGTTGGTGACATGGAGCAGAAGGTGCCGTGCACGCTTCAGGGTCGTTTGCATTCCACGCGAGTGCAGCTCAGTCGAGAGCTTCTCGAGGTACGCCTGCCGCCGGTTCATGACAACGGAAGGTAATCAAGTGAACACACTGTGATTTCACGTTCGTGAACGCGCGAGGGAAGAGATCGAGTCTCAGTGCGGAACGCCCATCCGTGCGGCCATCCCCCGGAGCTCACGTCCGCCCGCCTCGGCGACGGCCCGGCCGAGGAGGTAAGCGACGGTTTCGCGAACCGGTGCCGAGTTGCGGATCCACTGCGGTGCCGTCTGCTCGGCCTGCTGAAGCCATCCGATGGCCTGTTGCCGCATCTTCGGCTCCCGCGCCAGCCCCCTCCCGACGTCGCCCATGTACGCGGCGAGCCGGCCGTTCTTACCGGACAGCTTTTCGGGGTGAACTTGGCGGGCGAGATCCAAGACCGTGCCTCCGGACTCGCCGCGCTCGACGGCCACCGCCACCTTCCAGATGTTGACGTTGGTGGCCGAGAAGGACATCCAGTTATCGTCAGGAGTGTCCGGGATGCGGGCGGCCAGTGCCTCGGCCTGGCCCATCCAGTGCTGTGCGATGTCGCCACGCTGCAGGACCGCTCCGGCCAGCCCGGCGGAAAGGGTCAGCATGCCGCACACCTGGGTCCCCAGCGGATCGACGGTGTACGGCTCCACTTCGTTGGCGGCGCGCTCGGCCATCCGAAGCGTGCGATCCCAGGTCGCCGCCCGAGGGGTGGTGAGGATGAGAACGAACGAGGCCATGGCCTTCAGGACGGGATCGTCCAGCCGATCCGCCGCCTGAGCAGCCCGCGTGGCCGCGATGTACCCCAGATCGTTGTGGCCCAGGTCCTTGGCGACGAACGTGGCGACGACGCCGGCCTGCACCAGTCCCTGCAAAGCGGCCTGTTCCACCGCCTCGTCTTCCGGGGCCGCCACATGAAAATGCAGTTCGTCGAGCAGATCCGGCAACACCTTTCCGACGGAAAGGTAATCGCACGCTTGGTGGAAGGGTTCCAGACGCTGAAGCTCGGAGAGCAACTCGGGCAACGGCCGGGCACGCTCGGCGGACGGCCCGTCCAGGCTGTTGGTCTGTAGGACCGCCCGCAGCGACGGCACGCACAGATGCGGGTCGGACTGAACCGGGTCCGCCGACAGATGTGGGCCACCGACCAGGTCGGACTCGCTGACCTTCAGCGCCGCCGCGAGGCGGCCTATCACCGAACGCCGGTCGATCGGCCTGAGCCCACGTTCCGCCATGCTCAGGTAGGACGTGCTCAAGCCGGACAGTCCGGCCAGCTCGGTCAGAGTTAAGCCACGCCAGCGGCGCAACACCCTCAGCCTTGCTCCGACGGTGCCCTCGTCGTACACGGTCTGTCCTCCTGGAACCTCGACCGCTCCAGAGTACGCAGACAGGGCCGTCCTCATGGCTGAGAAAGCTGACGAGAGCAGGCGGTCGCTGCTTCCGGCCTGGGCCGGCGCGACTTCGTTCCGGGAACCGGACGCCGCGGATCTGACACTGGCGATTTCACCGATGCGGGGTCGGCTCCGGAGCCGGAGACTCTGCGGCGTATCGCCCCTTCCACCCCGCAGGAGGAGTTCATGCGCCGAACACTTGGCTCGTTGCTGGCGGCCGTCCTCGCCGCCGTCGGCGTCGTCTTCGGCACCATCGGGACCGCGCACGCCGCCGGCCACACGCCCGTCGTGTTCGTCCACGGCTACACCGGCAACTCGAGCAACTGGGTGACCGCCGAGGCGGTGTTCGAGGCGGCCGGCTACAGCGCCAACGAGCTGTACGCCTTCAACTACGACTCCTACGGCGACAACAAGACCAACGCGGCGTCCCTCGCCTCGTACGTGCAGCAGGTACGGCAGCAGACCGGCGCGGCCAAGGTCGACATCGTCAACCACTCGATGGGCGGCCTCGTCAGCCTCTGGTACATCAAGGAGCTCGGCGGCCAGCAGTACGTCCGCCACCTGGCGTCACTGGCGGGCGCGAACCACGGCACCACCGCCGCGCTGGCGTGCGAGGTGTACGTCACCTGCCAGGAGATGACCCCCGGCTCGTCGTTCATCACGACGCTGTCGTCGGGTGACGAGACGCCCGGCGACACGAAGTACGCGACCTGGTACTCGCCGTGTGACGGCGTCATCAACCCCTACACCAGCACGGAGCTGAACGGCGCCACCAACAACTACGTGGCGTGCGAGAACCACCTCACCTACCTGACCGACACCGTCGTACTCTCCGCCGTCCGCACATTCTTGGCCACCTGACGCCAGGTGAAGTGGACGGCCCGCCGGGGCGCCCAGCGCCCCGGCGGGCCGTCCACGCTTGTGCCGAGGGTTTCTGTCGTTGGGACGACGAAAATCCTCGGCGCTGTTGCGGTCAGCGGAAGAGGTGGACCAGTTCCACGCGGGAGCGGACGCCCAGGCGTACGAAGATGTTGCGCAGGTGGTGGTCGACGGTGCGGGGGCTGAGGACGAGGCGCGCCGCGATCTCCCGGTTGGTGGCTCCGTCGGCGACCAGCCGGGCGATCTCCCGCTGGTGGGGGGTGAGGTCGTCGGTACGGCGCCGGGTGCCCGGTTCGGCGGGTTCGCCCGCCGCGCGCAGCTCCGCCTGGGCCCGTTCGGCCCAGAGCGCGGCGCCGCAGTGTTCGAAGAGCTGCCGGGCGTCGCGGAGGTGGCCGCGGGCGGCGCGCGGCCGGCGGCTCCGGCGCAGCCGCCGGCCGTACATGAACTCCGTCCGCGCCAGTTCGAACGCCGAACCGCCCTGACGGTGCAGCCGGAGCGCCTCGGCGAAGTGCTCCTCGGCGGCGGCGTCGTCCTCGGCGAGCAGCGCGTGGCAGCGTTCGGCGAGGGCGGTTCTGGCGGGGCCGGCCGTGCTGCGCGCCCAGCGGTCGAACGCCGCCAGCGCGGTCTCGGTGCCCTCCCGGTCGCCGCAGCGGACCGCCGCCTCGATGAAGTCGGGGGTCGCGAGCACGCGGGTGAACAGGTCCGCCGGGCGCGTTCCGGCCAGCGACCGCAGGCGGGCCGCGCCCTCCTCCGGGCGGTCGTCCGCCAGGTCGAGGCAGCCGAGGGCCCACGCCGCGAACGCCGCGGGCCGGGTCAGGCCGCGCTTCTTCGCCGCCTCGGCGACGCTGTTCGCGCGCGCCCGCGCCGTGTCCCGGTCGCCCTGAACGGCGGCGAGCAACGTGAGCATGGCGAGGTGATCGGCGGCGCAGTTCTCCTGACCGCACGCCCGCGCGGCGCGGAGCCCCTCCAGGCTCACGGACGTCGCGGCCGCGAACTCGCCGAGGCTCACCTGGGTCAGCGCCAGAGTGCTCAGCGCCCACGGCAGCAGCGCGGCGGTCCCGCGCAGGCGTGCCCGGGTGACCGCCATGGTCGCCAGGTCCCGGGCCCTGCGGTCCTCGCCGAGCGCGAACGCGGCGAGACTCGCCCAGGACTTCGCCGCGCAGCCGTCGAGACCCTCGGCGAGCCGCAGCACCCGCCGGAGCGGACCGGCGGCCTCGTCGTGCCGGCCGCCGAACGTCGCCGCCATGCCGTCGAGATGGGCGAGCATCAGCTCGGCCACCGGCGTGCGGACGCCGTCCAGAGCGATCGCGGCCGCCCGTTCGCCGATCCTCCGGTACTGACGATGGTCCCCGGCCACGCAGCCGGCCTCCGCCGCGAACATCAGGGCGAGCACCGCCCGCGTCCGGTGGGAGCCCGCCAGCCGGTCGGCGGCGTCCACCAGGATCTGCACCGCCGAGGCCGGCGCGCCGTCGCGCAGCTCGATCTGCCCGTACAGCAGGCCGGACAGTCCCCGGAGCTCGTCGGAACGCGCGTACGGGCGTGCGGCGCGCAGCAGTGAACGGGCCGTCCTGGTGCGGCCGGCCAGCCAGGAGTCCGTGGCGGCCGCCAGCAGCCGGACCGCCCTGCCACCGGCGTCGGCGGTGAGCGCGGCGGCCTGCCGCCAGGCCGGCGCGGCGTCCGCGTGCCGGCCGGACCGGCGCGCCGCGGCCGCCTCGCAGACCAGCTCCTCGCACAGCCGGGCGTCCGGCCCACCGGCGCTCGCCGCGCGGTGCCGGCTCTGCCGCAGCCGGTCCTGGTCGAGTACGGCGGCGAGGGCCCGGTGCGCGGCCAGGCGTTCGGCGAGAGAGGCGTCGGCGTACAGCGAGGACCGGATCAGCGGGTCCGGGGTCTCCACGGTCTCCCCGTCCACGCGGATCAGACCGGATCGCCGGGCCGTCTCCAGCGCCCGCGGGTCGACGCCCGCTCTGGTGGCCGCGCGGGCCAGCGTTCGGAGTTCCAGCCTCTCGTCGCAGGCGACCAGCAGTACGACCCGCCGCGCGTCGGACGGCAGGGCGCGGTAGCGCCGCCGGTGCAGGGCGCGCAGCCGGCTGTGCACGGGCAGCGCGGCCGGGGGCGGCGCCGCGCCGGCCAACTGATCGGGCGTCAGCGCGGCGGCGAGCTCCGACAGGGCCAGCGGGTTGCCGGCGGCCAGGTCGATGAGGTCGGCCGCCAGGTCCGCGCCCGGTTCCGCGCCGAGCAGGTCGTCCAGTAAGGCGCGAGCCGCCCGGTCGCCGAGCGGGCCGAGCCGGAGCGACGGGACGCCGCGCAGCCGGTCCGTCGCGGCGGATGTCTCCAGGCCCGCGGTCAGCAGTATGGCGAGGGGCTCGTCTCCGGGCCGGCGGGCGGCGAAGGCGAGCGCGTTCAGGGAGACGCGGTCCAGGAGGTGGGCGTCGTCCACCCAGCACAGCACCGGGCCGTCGGCCGCGGCGTCCGTCAGCAGCCGGTGCACCGCCGTGCCCAGGACGAACGGCTCGGCCGACGGCGCCGGGCCCTCCCCGGTGACGGGGGCCAGGGCCGCCGCCTGGGCCGCCGGCAGCCGGCCGATCCGGTCGGAGACCGGCCACAGCAGCTTGTGCAGACCCGCGTACGGCAACGCCGTCTCCTGCTCGAAGCCGGACGTGCCGAGGGTCCGGAACGACGTCGTGGCCCGGCCGAGCACGTGCTCGAGCAGGGCCGTCCGCCCCGTTCCGGGATCCCCGACGACCGCCAGCGCCGCGCCGCCGCCGTCTCGTACGCGACTCAGGGTCTCCGCCACGACCGCGAGCTCGCGCTCCCGCCCATGCAACACGAGGGTTCCTCCAGAGGAAAAGGGACTTTCGCGCCCATACGGCAGCAGGCATCCGGGGGCACGTCCAGAGGGCGTTCCTAAACCGGGGCGACGGCACAACCCGAGGGCGCCGCGGCTGTGCCCGGCCACAGAGCGGGCGGCCGGCGGCGGCGGGACGCTGGCGGCCGTGGGGCGGCGGTGGGACGATGAACGATCACCGGCCCTGGAGGTGACGTGTGGACGCCCGTGCCCGCACGACCGGCCGTTCCGCGGGCGCGCTGACCCGCAGAGCGGCCTCGCGTCTCGTCACGCGGCTGCCCGACCTCGCGGACCGGCTGACCGCCGAGATCCTCAGCGGCGACGTGGCGCGGCCCGCCGGCCTGACCGACGACCTGTGGGACGCCTGCCACATCGGCCTGCGGCACGGGATCGAGGCGATCCTCGATCCGAGCCGGCGCGCCGACCTGCGCTGGGCCCGTGAGCTCGGCCGCCGGCGGGCCGAGCAGGGGCTGCCCCTCGACCAGCTCCTGCGTTCGTACCGGCTGGCGGGGCGGGTGTTCTGGGAGTCGCTCGTCGAGGTCGCCGCGCAGCACGACCCCGACCAGCTGCCCGCCCTCGCCCACCACGCCGTACGGGTCTGGCAGACCATCGACGAGCAGTCGAGCGTCGCCGCGGAGGCGTACCGCCGTACGGAGTTCGAACTGCTCCGGCGCGACGAGGAGCAGGTTCAGGCGATCGTCGACGCGCTGCTGGACGGACGCGGCGCGGACGGGCGGCTGCTCGCGGCCGCGACCACCGTCCTCGGCCTGCCGGCGCGCGGCCGGTTCGCCGTGGCGGTGCTCCGGCAGGACGACGCGCTGAGCCGGCCCATCGCGGGCCGCCCCGAGACGGTGAACGGGATCCGTTTCCTGTGGCGGCTGCGCGCCGACGCCCACCTCGCCGTGGTCGACCTCGGCGACGCCGGCCTGGACGACCTGACCGAGGTCCTGCGCGCGTACGCCTGCCATCACGTCGGTCTGAGCCCGGTCGTCGACTCGCCCGCCGACCTGGGCCACGCCCGGTGGCTCGCCGAACTCGCGCTGCGCACCTGCCGGTCGCCGCGCGCGGAGGTCGCCCGCCTGGACCGGCGGCTGCCGGCGGCGCTCGTGGTCTCCCAGCCGGAACTGGCCGAGCACCTCCGGCGCTCGGTCCTCGACGGCCTGACCGCGCTCGATCCGGTCAAGCGCGGCCTGCTCCTGGAGACGCTGGACGCCTGGCTGGAGTCCGGCGGGTCGGCGACGGCGGCGGCGAGGCGCCTGTACTGCCATCCCAACACGGTGCTCAACCGGCTGCGAACCCTCGAACGGCTCTCCGGCCGTTCGTCGTCGCGGCCGCTCGAGCTGGTCGAACTCGTGCTCGCCCGGCACGCGCTGCACGAGGGCGACAAGAGCCCGGGCTGACGGGCGCCGCTGCCGGGTCCGCCACACTGGTGGGGTGCGCTCGTCCGATCTGCCCGTCTCCGCCGCGCTGCCGGAGCTGCGCGCCGCCCTGGACTCCGCCGGGACGGCGGTGCTGGCCGCGCCTCCCGGGACCGGGAAGACCACGCTCGTGCCGCTCGCCCTGGCGGAGACCGGCCGCCGGGTGATCGTGGCCGAGCCCCGTCGGCTCGCCGCGCGCGCCGCCGCCCGCCGGATGGCCTGGATGCTCGGCGAGCCGGTCGGCGACCGGGTCGGGTACGCCATCCGGGGCGAACGCCGGCCGGGCAGCGCGGTCGAGGTCGTCACGACCGGCGTGCTGCTGCGCCGCCTGCAGCGCGACCCCGACGTGCGCGCCGACGTCGTCATCCTCGACGAGTGCCACGAGCGTCACCTCGACGCCGACACCGCGTTCGCGTTCCTCCTCGACGTCCGCGCGACCCTGCGCCCCGACCTCGGGCTCGTCGCGGCGTCGGCGACCGCCGACACCGGCCCCTGGGCGGAGCTCATGGGCGGCGCGCCGGTGGTCGCCGCCGACGGCGCCGCGCATCCGGTGGAGGTCGTCTGGGCGCCGCCGCCCCGTCCGGTACGGCCGCCGCACGGCCTGTCCGTCGACCCGGCGCTGCTCGACCACGTCGCGGCCACGGTCCGCCGGGCGCTGGCCGAGCGGGACGGCGACGTGCTGTGCTTCCTGCCCGGCGTCGCCGAGATCGACCGGGTCGCGCGCAGCCTCGGCGGCCTCCACGTGCTGCGGCTGCACGGCCGGGCCTCCGCCGACGTGCAGGAGGAGGTCCTGCGCGGCCCGGACGGCGGGCGGCGCGTCGTCCTGGCCACGTCGGTCGCCGAGTCCAGCCTGACCGTGCCGGGCGTCCGCGCCGTCGTGGACGCCGGGCTGTCCCGGGAGCCGCGCACCGATCACGCGCGCGGGCTCGGCGCGCTGACCACCGTACGGGCGTCGCGGGCCGCCGCCGACCAGCGCGCCGGGCGCGCCGGGCGCGAGGCGCCGGGAACGGTGTACCGGTGCTGGACGCAGGCCGAGCACCAGCGGCTCCCCGAGCGTCCGCGACCGGAGATCGCGCTCGCCGACCTGACCGGGTTCGCGCTGGAGGCGGCCTGCTGGGGCGACCCGGACGCCACCGGCCTCGCGCTGCTGGACCCCCCGCCGCCCGCCGCGATGCGCGCCGCCCGCGAGACCCTGCGGACGATCGGCGCCGTTCACGGCGACGGCAGGGCCACCGAACGCGGCCGGAGGATGGCCCGCGCCGGCGTCCACCCCCGCCTGGCCCGCGCCCTCCTCGACGGCGCGGAGCATGTCGGCGCGCGGGCCGCCGAGGTGGTGGCGGTGCTGTCCGACCAGCAGCGGGCGGACGAGGACCTCATGAGGCAGTGGCGGGGCCTGCGCGGCGACCCGCGGTGGCGGGACGAGGCGCGCCGGCTCCGGCGGGCGGTCCCGGACGCCGCCGAGTCCGGGCCGGACGACGAGACGACGGCGGGCGTCGTGGTCGCCCTCGCCTTCCCCGAGCGGGTCGCCCGCGCCCGCGCGGGCGGCGGGTACCTGATGGCGTCCGGGACCGCCGCCGAACCGGCCAGGGGTTCCGCGCTCGGCGGCTCCGAGTGGCTGGCCATCGCGGTCGCCGACCGGCCCGCCGGCGCCCCGGCGGCGCGGATCCGGCAGGCCGTCCCCATCGACGAGGAGGTGGCCCGGCTGGCCGTCGGCGCGACGATGGAGGAGGAGGTCGCCTGGCGGGGCGACGTCGTCGCCCGCCGCGTCGAACGCCTCGGCGCGATCGAACTGTCGGCCGTGTCGCTTCCGGACCCGGACCCCGGCCTCGTGCGCGCGGCGCTGCGGGAGGGTCTGCGCCGGGAAGGGCTCGGCCTGCTCACCTGGACTCGCGAGGCGGAGGACCTGCGCGCCCGGCTGGCGTTCTGCCACCGCGTCCTCGGCCCGCCGTGGCCGGCCATGGACGACGACGCGCTCCTCGACTCCCTCGACCTGGCGGCCGGCGGCGCCCGCCGGCGCGCCGACCTCGCCCGCGTGGACGTGGCCGCGCTGCTGCGCGGCCTGCTGCCGTGGGAGTGCGCCGCCCGGCTCGACGACGTCGCCCCCGAGCGCGTCACGGTGCCGAGCGGCTCACGGATCCGAGTCGACTACTCCGGCGAGCGGCCGGTCCTCGCCGCGAAGCTGCAGGAGCTGTTCGGCTGGACCGAGACGCCGCGCGTCGCCGGGGTGCCGCTCCTCGTGCACCTGCTGTCGCCCGCCGGCCGGCCCGCCGCCGTCACCGCCGACCTGGCCTCGTTCTGGCGCGAGGGTTACCGGAACGTCCGCGCCGAGCTGCGCGGCCGCTACCCCCGTCACCCCTGGCCCGAGGACCCCGCCACCGCCGAACCCACCCGGAGGGCGAACCCCCGCCGCCGCTGACCCGACCGCACCGATGACGGGTCAGCCGTACTTCGCCGCCGCCGTGGGCATGATGCCGTCGTTGACGGCGGGTGGATGACCGATTCGCCGGGCTCGGTGCGTCAAAGCCGACGTCAATGTGGCTGAGCATCCGCAGAGAGCCGGCGCTGGAAGACGACGCGGTCGACCGTGGGGCCGTCGTAGTCGGCGACGGGGCCGGTGACCGTGAAGCCCATCGCGGTGTGGAAGGCGATGGAAGCGCGGTTCTGCGGCGAGGTGATCGCCTTGACCGTCGTGCGGTGCTCGGCTACGGCGAGATCGAAGAACCGCTCGTAAAGGAGACGGGCCAGCCCGTTGCCCCGAAGACGGGGCGCGACGCCGACGAAGTGGATGTAGGCGGCGTCGGGCATCGAAGGAGACAGGAGTCCGATGAGGAACCCCGCCAGACCGTCACCGTCCTCGGCCACCAGGCTGGTGCGGTGGAAGTGATCCAGGAACAGGCGGGGCAGGATCGACCTGACCGGCCGCCCCCACCAGTCGTCCACCACCCCGACGATGCGATCGTAGTCATCCGGTTCGGCTGATCGCAGCCGCAGACCCTGGTTCACGATCACGAATCGTCCCGGCCCCGCCCGTATCTTGTCCAGAGCCGCCGACGGCAGTGGTGATCTCTGGCGGATGCTGCCGCAAGAGCGCAGTGGATGCCAGTGATCAGGGCTCCGGTCAGTGTCACGGCGACGCTGACCCTCGGCGCAAGGGCACCGCCGACGCGCTAAGGTGATCCGCGTGTTTCCTCCCCGTGTCTAGACGCCACTTCTGACCGCGCCCACCTGGTCGCGCGGTCCTTCGGTGTCCCCTGACGCTTTCGGCGCTCGCGCGCCGGTTCCCCTGAGGAACCCTCTCGTGTCTTCTCCCTCCCTCTCGTACGCCGCCGTCCTGCGCGCTCCGCACGCTCGCCGTACCTTCGGCGCCGCGCTGCTGGGCCGTCTCTCGTACGGCATGGTCTCGCTGTCCCTGACGCTCGCGGTGGCGGGCGCGACCGGTTCGTACGCCACGGCCGGCGCCGCCGTCGCGCTGTTCGGCCTGACCGTCTCGGTGCTGTCCCCGGTCCGCGCCCGGCTGATCGACCGGTACGGGCCCCGGCGCGCGCTGCCGCCGATGGCCGTCGCGTACGCGCTGCTGCTGGCGGCGCTCGCCATCCTCACCGCGCGGCACGACGTGTCCGCCGTTCCGGTCGCCGTCCTCGCGCTCGGGGCGGGCGCGTTCCCGCCTCCGCTCGGCCCGGTCATGCGCACGCTGTGGAGCGACCTGCTGCCCGATCGGCGCCTGCTGCAGCGCGCGTACAGCCTGGACACCGTCGCGGAGGAACTGCTGTTCGTGACGGGGCCGCTGCTGGCCGGCCTGCTCGCCGCGCTCCTCGCCCCGGCCGCGGGCCTGGCCGCCAGTGCCGGGCTCGTCCTCGCCGGAACCCTCGCCCTGGTCTCGTCTCCGGTCGCCCGGTCCCGGGCCGGGGCGGGGGAGGCGGCGCCCCCGGCCGAGGATGATTCCGGCGCGCACCGACCGCGGGCGGGTCTCCTCGGTGGCCTCGGGCGGCCGGTCGTCCTCTCCGCGGGGGTCGGCCTGTGCCTGGGCGCGCTCGGCCTGCTCGTGGTCGCCTTCGCCGCCCATCGTCATGAGGCCGCCGGCGCCGCGTGGGCCGAGGCGGCGCTCTCCGTCGGCAGCGCCGTCGGCGGCCTGGCCTACGGAGCGCGCGCCTGGCGGATGTCCGGACGGACGCGGCTCCCGGTGCTGACCGTCGCCGTCGCGGTGCCGCTGGCGGCCGCCGGGACGGCGCCGGACCTGTACGTCCTGTCGGCGGTCGTCGGCGTCGCGGGACTGTTCGTCGCGCCCGCGCTGACCACCGCCTACCTGCTCGCGGAGGAGTCCGCCGCGCCCGGCGGCCGTACCCGGGCGGGCACCTGGGTCAACACCGCGTTCAACGCGGGCTCCTCGGCCGGTGCGGCGGCGGTCGGTCAGCTGGTCGGCCGGCTGCCGCTCGGGTGGTGCTTCGCCGCGGCGATGGCCCCGGCCCTGGCGCTCGCGCTGACCGCGCTGGCGCGCCGCGGCCGCCGGTGAGGGACGGGCTCCCCGGCGGACCTCGCCGGGGAGCCCGGGTTTTCGCCGGGCGAATTCCTGTGAAGTGGTGAATGCGACGCGCGCCGGTCTGATCTCATTACGGAGTGGGCCACGTACGGTCACGGCCGAGCAGAGAGAGGTACGGCATGGTCACCGGGTCACGGCCATCGCCACGCCGCAGAACGGATCCGCGGGATCGCGCCCGTCTAGTGGCGATAAGGCAAGATGAAAGATTCGCCCTGCTGAAAGGGAAATTTCGGAGATTAGCGATCCTTTTCGTTTCGACGTTCCTTGGGTGGTATTTCCTTTACGTCCTTGCGTCGGCCTTCGCCCGTGACGTCATGGCGTACCGGGTCTTCGGCAACGTCAACGTCGCGCTGGTGGGCGGTCTCCTGCAGTTCGCCTCGGCGTTCGTGCTCGCCTGGCGCTACACCCGCTACGCCGGGGCGGTCCTCGACCCCCTGGCCGCCCAGATCGTGGCCGACGCCGACGAGCGGGTCGGCGAGGCGGTCCGCCGCCGCGCGGCGGGCTCGTCCGGTCCCTCGTACGGCGCCGCGCCCGGAGGTGAGCGGCCGTTCCTGGGCGTCACGCCGCCGGACGGGGCCGCGTCATTGCCGGGTGCCACGCCGCCGGACGGGATGGCCCCGTTCCTGGGACCGACGCCCCCGGACGGGATGAGGTCGCCCGCCGATCCGGGCACGCCGCCCTCGTGGCGCGGCCCGGCCACCCGGCCGTGGACGGGAGGGACCCGATGACCCTCGCCGGCGCGGACGCTCTGGCCGGCAACGGGCGGACCATCACGTTCGGCCTGTTCATCGCGCTCGTCTGCGTCACCCTGGCCATCACCGTCTGGGCGCGGATGCACACCGACGGGGCGGTCGACTTCTACGCCGGCGGGCGGAGGTTCTCCGGCCCGCAGAACGGCCTGGCGCTCGCGGGCGACTACATGTCCGCGGCGTCCTTCCTCGGCATCGCCGGGATCATCTCGCTGTCGGGATACGACGGCTTCCTGTACTCCATCGGCTTCCTCGTCGCCTGGCTGCCGGCGCTGCTGATCGTGCAGCTGATGCGCAACACCGGCCGCTTCACGATGGCCGACGTGCTCGTCCAGCGCGTACACCGGCAGTCCTCCGTGCGGATCGCGGCGGCGGTGTCCACGGTGACGGTCTCGGTGTTCTACCTCATCGCGCAGATGGTCGGGGCCGGCGCGCTCATCGCCCTGCTCCTCGGCGTGCGGCCGGGGGCGACCTTCCTCGGCATGTCCGCCGGCACGGCCGAGGTCACGACGATCGTCGTGGTCGGCGCGCTGATGATCTGCTACGTCACCTTCGGGGGGATGAAGGGCACCACCTGGGTGCAGATCGTCAAGACGGCGCTGCTGATGTTCGGCGCGACCCTGATGACGGTCCTCGTCCTCGGCCGGTTCGGCTTCGACCTCAGCCGCCTGCTGGGCGCGGCCGCCGGAGCGAGCGGCAAGGGGCACGCGTTCCTCGAACCCGGCCTGAGGTACGGCAAGGAGGTCGCCGGGCACTCGTCGCAGACGCTGTTCAACAAGCTGGACTTCGTGAGCCTGGCGCTCGCCCTCGTCCTGGGTACGGCCGGTCTGCCGCACATCGTCACGCGCTTCTACACCGTCCCGGACGCCCGGGCCGCGCGTACCTCGGTGAACTGGGCGATCGGCCTGGTCGGCGCGTTCTACCTGATGACGATCGCGCTGGGCTTCGGCGCCACCGCGCTGGTCGGACGGCGGGAGATCCTCGCGCACGACCCGGCGGGCAACACGGCCGCGCCGCTGCTGGCCCGCGAGCTCGGCCGGCACGTCGCGGGCCGGATCGGCGGCGACGTCATGCTGGCGTTCGTCGCCTCGGTGGCGTTCGCGACGATCCTGGCGGTGGTCGCCGGCCTGGTCATGGCGTCGGCCACGTCGCTCGCGCACGACTACTTCGGCAACGTGCTGATGCTGGGCCGGCCGCGCGAGCGGCAGGAGGTGGCCGTGGCGCGGTTCGCGGCCTTCCTCCTTCCTCATCGGCTCGGTCGCCATCGTGCTGGCGGTCTTCGTCAAGAACCTCAACGTCGCGTTCCTGGTCGCGCTCGCCTTCGCCATGGCCGCGTCGGCGAACCTCCCCGCGATCGTCTTCGCGCTGTTCTGGCGCCGGTTCAACGCCGCGGGAATGGTGGCCGGGATCTACGGCGGGCTGGTCGGCTCGATCGTGCTGGTCGTCTTCTCACCGGTGGTCTCGGGGAAGGTCGACCCGGTCACCGGGCGGAGCCTGTCGCTGTTCCCCAAGGGCATCGACTTCCACTGGTTCCCGCTCGACAACCCCGGCCTGGTGTCGATCCCGTTCGGGTTCCTGTGCGCGGTCGTGGGCACGTTCCTCGGCCGGGACCGGACCGACGCGGAGCGGTTCACCGAACTGTCCGTACGGTCGCTGACCGGGACCGGCGCGCACTGAGACCGGGGCCGCCGCCGTCCCCTCCCGTCAGGGGAGGAGCCCGCGTTCGTACGCCTTGGCGACGGCGGCGGCACGGTCCCGGACCCCGAGCTTGTCGTAGATGTGCAGCAGGTGGGTCTTGATGGTCGCCTCGCTGACGAACAGCCGCCGCGCCACCTCCCGGTTGGTGGTGCCGTCGGCGACGAGGGCGAGCACCTCGCGCTCGCGTTTGCTGAGCGCGCCGGGGGAGGGGCCGCGCACCCGGCCCATCAAACGGCCGGCGACGGACGGGGACAGCACCGACTCGCCGCGGTGCGCCGCGCGGACCGCCCGGATCAATTCCTCGCGCGGGGCGTCCTTCAGCAGGTAGCCGGTGGCCCCGGCCTCGATGGCGGGCAGCACGTCGCTGTCGGTGTCGAAGGTGGTGAGGACGAGGACGCGCACGCCGGGGTGGGTCTCGCGGAGCCGGGTGATCGCCTCGACGCCGCTCATCTCCGGCATCCGCAGGTCCATGAGGACGACGTCCACGCCGTCGGCCAGCGCGAGCGCCTCGGCTCCGTTGGCGGCCTCGCCGGTCACCTCGAAACCCGGGTCACCGGCGAACACCCCGCGCAGGCCGTCCCGGACGATCGGATGGTCGTCGACGATCAGCAGGCGGATCACGGGTTCGCTCCCACGGTCAGGGCGGGGACGGTCGCGTTGATCGCGGTGCCCTCACCGGGACTGCTCTCGATCTCCAGCCGGCCGGCCACCCGGAGCAGCCGTTGCCGCATCGAGGTCAGCCCGAAACCACGCCCGTCGGCGGCCGGGTCGAAGCCGACGCCGTCGTCACGGACGTCCAGCAGCACGACGTCGTCGAGGTAGGACAGGGTCAGGCCGACCCGGGACGCGCCCGCGTGCTTGGCGATGTTGGTCAGCGCCTCCTGAGCGACGCGGAACAGCGCGACCTCCACGTCGGGCAGCATCGGCCGGGGCTCGCCGGTCGTCTCGACGCCGACGGAGATCCCGGAGGTGCGCGACCAGCGTTCGCTCAGGCCGCTGATGGCCTCCGGCAGCCGTGCCTCGTCCAGATGCGGCGGCCGCAGTGCCTCCACCGACCGGCGCGCCTCGGCGAGGTTGTCGCGGGCGAGGGCCTGTGCCTGGTCGGCGTGGCGCCGCCACTCGCCGGGGTTCTGCCGGGCCGCCTCCAACTGGGCGACGATCCCGGTGAAGCCCTGGGCGAGGGTGTCGTGGATCTCGCGGGCCATGCGCTGGCGCTCGTCCAGCACGCCGGCCTCGCGCGCCTGGGTCAGCAGCTGGGCGTGCAGCCCGGCGTTCTCCTCCAGCGCGGCCTCCAGCGCGGCGTTGGCCTCGGCCAGCCGGTCGAGGGTCGCCCGCTGTCTCAACTCGAGGAACGTGAACAGCATGCCGACGGCGCCCGTGGCCGCGGCGAGGATCAGGTAGACCGGGACGGTCGCGGCGCCGAGTGACTGGAAACCGCCGATGTAGGTGACGGAGACGATCAGCGCCGTCGCCACCACGCCGACCTGTTTCCAGCGCCCCCGCAGGTAGGTCACCTGCGGGTAGCCCGTCCAGCCGAAGAGGCCGAACAGCGGGCTGCGCAGGATCAGCAGCGCGAACAGCACGAGCAGGCCGGCGTAGTAGACGCCGCCCAGCCGTGGCCCTGGAGCGGACGTGCCGGGCAGAGCGACGATCAGCATCCACCCGGCGGCCGTCACCGCCAGGCCCAACGTCGTCCAGACCTGAGCGGGCGTCTTCGCGTCGGCGAGCAGCACGAGGAGCGTGGAGACGGCGAGTGCCCCGTACGGGATGACCCGGATCAGGATCGCCTCGCGTCGGTCGGGGCCGCCCGAGGGTCGGTCGAGGCCGTCCGAGGGCACTCCCATCGTCTACTCCCAGCGGAAGAGCTTGGCGGCCGCGAGCCCGGCGACCAGAGCGTACGCCGCCATTATGGCGAGTTGCGCCAGGCGCGGCTCCGTGCCCATCCAGGAGTCCCGCATGGTCTTCAGAGTGGCGCCCAGCGGAGTGTAGTCGCCGATGGCCCGAAGCGCGTCCGGCATCTGCTCCCGGGGGATGTAGACCCCGCCGAGGAACATGCTGGGGAAGAACAGCACCATGCCGATCCCGTTGCCCGCCTTCGCGCTCGGCGCGACGGCGGCGATGACGAGCCCGATCCCGAACAGCGCGGCCAGGCCGAGGACGACCGCCGCGAGGAAGGCGGGGAACCGCTCGGGCACGGGCGTGCCGAACAGGACGCGGGCGGCGGTGATCATCAGAGCGACGACGACGACCGCCATGACGGCGTAGAGGAGCACCTGGGCGATCAGCAGATAGGCGGGACGGACGGGCGTCGTGGCCATGCGGCGCAGCACCCCCTTCTCCCGGTACGACGCGAGCGTCGCGGGCAGGACCGTGAGGCCGAGGATGGCCAGCGCGATCCCGACGCCCAGCGCGGCCATGTACTCGGCGGTCGTCTGACCGCCGAGGTCGTGCTGGGCCTTGTTCGCACCGGGCTGGAACCCGAATCCGAGCAGCAGCGCGAGCGGCAGCAGCAGGACGATCGCCGGCAGGACGATCTCGCGGGTGAAGAGCTTGAGCTCCAGGTAGGTGAGCTTGGCGAGCATGGGGGTCTCCTAAAGGGTCGGCGGGTCGAGGGGGCGGCCGGTCAGCGCGACGAACGCGTCGTCGAGACTGCTCTGCTCGACGCGCAGGTCGGCGGCGATGATGTGGTTGCGGGCGAGGACCGAGGTGACCGCCTGCACGAGACCGTCGGTCCCGGTCACCACGACCTGCCCGCCCGTCTTGGTGACGGTCCGTACCTCGGGCAGGTCCTGCAGCAGGCGGTCGTCGAGGGGCGCGGAGGGCCGGAACCGTACACGCTGCTCGGGGGCGACCCGTGCCACCAGACCGGCGGGGGTGTCGACGGCGATCACCCGGCCGCCGTCGATGACGGCGAGGCGATCGCAGAGGCGCTCGGCCTCCTCCATGAAGTGGGTGACGAGGACGATCGTGACGCCCCGGTCCCGCACGTCCTCGATCAGCTGCCAGGTGTCGCGCCGCGCCTGCGGGTCCAGGCCGGTCGTCAGCTCGTCGAGGATCGCGACCTGCGGGTTCCCGACGAGCGCGAGCGCGATCGAGACCCGCTGCTGCTGGCCGCCGGACAACCGGCCGAAGCGCGTGTCCCGCTGGTCGGCGAGGCCGAGATCCTCGATGAGTCGTTCGGGGTCGGCGGGCCGGTCGTGGAAGGAGGCGTACAGGTCCACGGCCTCGCGGACCTTCATCTTGTCCGGCAGCCGGCTCGCCTGGAGCTGCATGCCGAGCCGGCGGGTCAGCTCGACGCGGTCCCGGCGCGGGTCCAGACCGAGCACCGACACCGTGCCGCGGTCGGGGGCGCGCAGCCCCGCGACGCACTCGACCGTGGTGGTCTTGCCCGCGCCGTTGGGGCCGAGGACGCCGAAGATCTCACCTTCCTCCACGGCGAAGGACACGTCCTCGACCGCGACCTTCGCTCCGTACCGCTTGTGCAGGTTCCTGACCTCGATGACCGGCATGGCCTCTCGTTCCTCGTCTCCGTGGTGGCGGATTTCGAGGATGGCCCGCGGCGGGGTGCCGGCGGATCGACCGGTCGGGTACGGCTCCGGTGGATCCCGGACATCAACCGATCGGTCGATGCCCCCGGGTGAGGACCAGATAGGCCAGCAGCGCGGCGGCGGTCAGGGCGGCGATGACCACGCCCATGGGCACGGCGGTGTGCGAGCCGGCGACGCCGACGAGCGGCGCCGCGACCCCGCCGATGACGAACTGCGCGAGGCCGAGCAGGGCGGAGGCGCTGCCCGCCATGGCGGGCGGGCGGCCGGTCAGGGCGAGGGCGGTGGCGTTCGGCGTGATGAGCCCGATCGCGGATACGACGAGGAACAGCGCGGGCAGCACGCCCGGCAGGCCGAGACCGGTCCCGATCGCCACGGCGAGGGCCACGCCGCCCGCCAGGGACACGCACAGCCCGGCGGTGAGCAGCGTCCGCAGCGGGACGCGGCCGACCAGCCGCCCGCTGACCTGGCCGGCCGCCACGATGCCGAGGGCGTTCACCGCGAAGATCAGGCTGTACGCCTGGGGCGAGAGGCCGTAGATGTCCTGGACGACGAACGGCGACCCGGAGATGTAGGCGAACATCGCGGCGAAGGCCAGGCCGCCCGACAGGGCGTAGCCGACGAAGACGCGGTCCGCGCAGAGCCCCGCGAACGTCCGGAGCGCCGAGCCCAGCCCGCCGGTGTGGCGCGCGCCCGACGGGAGGGTCTCGCGCAGTCCGGTCCCCGCGGCGGCGACCATGAGCGCGCCGAGGACCGCGATGAGCACGAACACCCCGCGCCACGACGTGAGGCGCAGCAGCTGCCCGCCGATGACGGGCGCCGCGATCGGCGCGACGCCGTTGACCAGCATCAGCAGGGAGAAGAACCGGGCGGCCTCCGGCCCGTCGTACAGGTCGCGGACGATGGCGCGGGCGATCACGATGGCCGCCGCGCCCGCCGCGCCCTGCACCAGGCGCAGCGCGATCAGCATCGGCACGCTCGGGGCGACGGCGCACAGGAGCGAGGCGACCGTGTAGAGGACGACGCCGACGAGGAGCGGCCGGCGTCGTCCCCAGGTGTCGCTGACCGGTCCGGCGACGACCTGCCCGACGGCCAGACCCACGAGGCAGGCCGTCAGGGTCAGCTGAACGAGCGACGCCCCGGCCGACAGGTCGTGGGTCAGCTTCGGCAGGGCCGGCAGGTACATGTCGATCGACAGCGGACCGATGGCGCTGAGCGCCCCGAGGACGAGGGCCAACCGGAGCCGACCGGCATGGGCCGGTGTCACCTCGATCGTCTCGTTCGCCGTCGCGGCCATGCCACCTCTCTCCGTCGACGCGCCGCGGACGGGCGCGGATTCGATGGAGGCAACCGACTACAACGCCGGGCGAATTCCCGCTGCCAGTCGAATATGCGATGAATCACCGCGCGGTCGACCACGCCGCGGCCGACCTTGTCGGCGTCGGGACGGGACGGAACGTCGTCAGGACCGAGGGCGCAGCCCGTCCATCATGAACGACAGCAGCAGTTCGGTGTCCTCCGGCGCTCGTTCGCTCGCCACGGAGAGGGCGTGGGCCAGGCGGAGCACGTCGCAGGGCCGGAGGTCGGGCCGGGCGGTGCCGGCCTCCTGTGCCCGGGTCAGGACCGTCTCGGCGGCCTGCTCGATGTCCTCGTGACAGCGCACGAACGTCTCCGACCGCAGGTCGATGACGGCCTTCAGAGTCTGCGTGAGCCCGCGCTTCTTCAGGGAGTACTCGGAGATGGTCAGGATCCAGGCCGCCAGCCCCTCCTCGGGAGGAGCGGTCTCGGCGAGCTCGTACGCCTTGGCGGCGAGCTGGTCCATCTCCTCGCGGTAGACGGCCTCCTGGAGGGCCAGGCGGGTGGGGAAGTGGCGGTACAGCGTGCCGATCCCGACGCCCGCGCGCCGGGCGATCTCCTCCAGTGACGCGTCCGCGCCGTGCTCGAGGAACGAGGACTTCGCCTCGGCCAGCAGCCGCTCGTAGTTGCGGCGTGCGTCGGCACGCATCGGACGCTGCCCGGTGGTCGTCGACATCGCCCCTCCCAAAGCGCGGTTGCCAACCGGAGGCTACCTCCGTATTGTTTCGGAGGCACCCTCCGGTTAGAGGCCGATCCCCGACAGCCACTTCGGGGGACGGCCGTAACCCTTCCTGCACGAGGAGTCTACGACCCATGTCCCAGCAGACCGTCCAGATGGGCGAGCCGTCGCTCGACTCCGAGCCGCGGCGACGACGAACACGTCACCCGGGGCTGTCGCTCGCCGTCATCGTGGCCTGCCAGTTGATGGTGGTGCTCGACGCGAGCGTCATGTTCGTCGCCCTTCCGAAGATCCAGCACAGCCTCCACTTCTCCGCGACCGGCCTGTCGTGGGTGACCAACGCTTACTCGCTCGCGTTCGGCGGGCTGCTCCTGCTCGGGGGCCGGACCGGCGACATCCTCGGGCGGCGGCGTACGTTCATCGTCGGCATCGCGGTCTTCACCCTCGCCTCGCTGCTCGGCGGGTTCTCCGGCTCGGCCGCGTGGCTGCTCTCCGCCCGTGTCGCGCAGGGCGTCGGCGCGGCCCTCGCCGCGCCGAGCGCGCTCGCGCTCATCGCCACCAACTTCCAGGAGGGGCCGGAGCGCAACCGGGCGCTCGGGGTCTTCTCGGCCACCTCGTCGGCCGGCGCCTCGATCGGTCTCGTCCTGGGTGGCCTGCTCACCGACTGGGCGTCGTGGCGCTGGGTGCTGTTCATCAACGTTCCGGTCGGCGCCGTCGTCCTGTTCCTCGCCCCGCGGATCCTCCGGGAGACCGAGCGCCATCGCGGCCGCCTCGACGTCGCGGGCGCGGTCACGGTCGTCACCGGCATGGTCGCGCTGGTGTACGGCTTCATCCGCGCGGCCGACGCCGGCTGGGGCGATGGCGTCACCCTGGCGGCGTTCGCCGGGGGCGTCCTGCTCCTCGGCGCCTTCGTCGCCGTGGAGACGCGGGCGGAACGGCCGGTCATCCCGCTGCGGCTGTTCGCCGACGGGGCGCGTGCCGGTTCCTACCTGGTCATGCTCCTGCTGGCCGCGGCGATGTTCGGGATGTTCTTCTTCATCGTCCAGTTCCTGCAGAACATCCTGGGGTTCAGCCCGCTGAAGGCGGGCGTCGCCTTCCTGCCGATGTCGGGGCTGCTGTTCGTCATGGCGCGGATCACCCCGCGGCTGGTCCCACGGGTCGGCCCGCGACGGCTCCTGCTCGCCGGCCTGCCGCTCATCGCGGTGGGGATGGTGTGGTTCACCCAACTGTCGCCGCACAGCGGGTACGCGTCGGGCGTGCTCGGGCCGATGCTCTTCTTCGGGCTGGGCGCCGGCGTGGTTTTCCTCCCGGTCACGGCGACCGTACTGGCGGGGGTGCGGCGCGAGGACTCCGGCGCCGCGTCCGGCACGCTGCAGACCGCGCAGCAGGTCGGCGGCGCGCTGGGGATGGCCGTGCTGGTCTCGGTGTACGGACCGGCGCTCCGGCACGGCGGCCTGACCCACGGCGTGAACGTCGCGTTCACCGTCGGCACGATCTTCGTGCTGGTCGCCCTCGCGGTCACCGCCGTGTTCCTCCGGCCGCGCGCCGCCTGAACGGACCGTCGTGACGTCCGTCTGAACCGAACGCGCGACACCCGCCGGGCCCCGGGCGACCGCGGCCCGGCGGGTCGTCCCGCTACAGCCGGACGATCATCTTGCCGGTGTTCCGGCCGCGCAGCATGGCCAGGAACGCCTCGACGGCGTGGTCGACGCCCTCGAACACCGTCTCGTCGAACTCGATCCGCCCCTCCGCGAGCCAGCCGCCGACCTCGCGGACGAAGTCGCCGAACCGGGCGGAGTGGTCGCTGACGATGAAGCCCTGGAGGGTGACGCGCTTGCCGATGATGAGCGGCAGGTTGCGCGGGGCGGGCTGCGGGGTGGTGGCGTTGTACATCGAGATCGCGCCGCAGATTGCGGCCCGCCCGTGGACGTTGAACGCCTCGATCGCCGCTTCGAGGTGGTCGCCTCCGACGTTGTCGAAGTAGACGTCGATGCCGTCGGGGGCGGCCTCGGCCAGCAGCTTGCGCACCGGGCCGGACTTGTAGTCGAAGGCCGCGTCGAAACCGAGCCGGTCGGTCAGGTACGCGACCTTCTCCGCCGACCCGGCGCTGCCGATGACGCGGGCGGCGCCGCGCAACCGGGCGATCTGGCCGACGAGCGAGCCGACGGCCCCGGCCGCGCCCGACACGAAGACGGTGTCGCCCTCCTTGAGGCCGGCGACGTCGAGCAGTCCCACGTACGCCGTCAGCCCCGGCATGCCGAGGACGCCGAGGTAGGCCGACGGAGACACGCCCTCGACCGGCCGCACCGCGCGGAACCGCTTGGCGGGCGCCACCGCGTGCTCCCGCCAGCCGAGGTCGTGCAGGACGAGGTCGCCCTGCTTCAGGTCGGGGGAGCGGGACTCGACGACCTCACCGATCGCGCCGCCGGTCATGGCCTCGTTCAGGCCGAACGGGGGGACGTAGGACTTCACGTCGTTCATCCGTCCGCGCATGTACGGGTCGACGGACATGAACACGTTGCGGACGAGCACCTCCCCTTCGCCGAGAGCCGGCAGCTCCCGCTCCACCAGCGCGAAGTCCGTCGGCTCCGGCCAGCCTTGGGGGCGGGATACGAGGTGCACCTCGCGCGTCTTCATGGCGTTCGTCTCCTCTGTGAGTGAAGGAAGGGCTCCCTCCACCTACGTTACTAACGGGTAGGTGCCGGCCGCCGGAGCGGGGCGGCCGGAACGGGGCGATGCCGATTTCGGTCCGCCTGAAAACGGGCGTTAGCGGGACATTTTCGCGGGTAGGCAGGGCGCACCGAGGCACTGATCGGTCGTCGAGACAGGAGGCTCGAACCATGAGCGAGACCCGATGGGCGGGCGGACGAAAGCCGCAGCGACGCGTCCCGGCGCGGGAAGGGTGAGGATCGATGGCCGCGTTGCTCGCCCTGCCCGCAGTGGCCCTCGCCGTACTGGTGACCATCATGTACGAGGACCGTCTGCTGCCGCAGTCCGAGTCCGCCCAGGAGCCGTCCGCCGCCTCTGAGCCGGTGGTGGAAGCGGCCCTCGCGTCCCCGCCCGTCGCCGACGCCGCGTCGGCGGCGGAGACGGCTCCCATCTCTTCGCCCGTCGCGGACGTCGGACCGGAACAGAAGACGACCGCGGTCTCCTCGCCCGCCGCCGGCCTCGAACCGGCGGACGTCACGGCCCCGGCCCACACCGCCCGGACGCCCGGCCGGCAGTGCCAGGTCGGCCGGGACGCCGTGCTCCAGGGCCGCCCGCGGACCCATCGGCCCGCCGCCGGCTCCGTCGCGACCCGGCGGGCCGCCGTACCGTCGCGTTCCGCCCGTGAACTCCTCGAGGGCGCCGTCTCGGCCCCGCGGCACTGATCCGCGCCGACCCGCGACCTGCTGCCACGGTCCTCGAACCGGGCACCCGGCCCGCCACGGCGCGACTCGTCCGGACGAGTCGCGCGCGCCCCGCCACCAGGCGGCGGGGCCGGCGGG
>NZ_JBFAUM010000011.1:126473-222355 GCF_040679195.1 Actinoallomurus sp. NPDC052308
CCCCACTCCCCGCGCCCGGCGCGCCCCCCGGCGCGCCGCGCCCGCCCGCGCCCCCGGCCCGCGCCGACAGGGGCGCGGGCCGGGCGTGTGCTACCGGCTCAGCCGCAGCCCTCGAACTGCGGGACCGTCGTCGTGACGTTCAGTCCCGTCGATCCGAACCACCGCTTGAGCAGGGTCGCGGCCGTGCCGTCCTGGTACATTTCGGTGATCGCCTTGTTGATGTCCTCGCAGCCCCGGATGTCGCCGGGGCGCAGCCCGACGCCGTACCGCTCGTCCGAGAACGGGGCGTTGACGAACCGGACCTGGTTCCCGCGCTGCGCGGCGAAGCCCGCGAGGATCAGGTCGTCGGTGGAGATGGCGTCGACCGTCCCGGAGACCAGGTCGTCCAGGCACTCCCCGTACGAGGAGGCCGGCACGAGCCGGGCGGCGATCTTGCGCTCCTCGGTGACGCGCCGCCAGGAGACCGAGCCGGTGACCTGGCACAGCCGCTTCCCGCGCAGGTCGCGTACGTTCCGTACGGTCGTCTCGCCCGCGCGCACCAGGGTGTCCTGGTGCGCGACGTAGTACGGGCCGGCGAAGACGACCTGGGTCTTGCGCTCCTGCGTGATGGAGTAGCTCGACACGACCATGTCGACGTCGCCGCCCCGCAGCGCCGCCTCCCGCTGGCCGCTGGTCAGCGGCTTGAACGTCAGGTGCTTGGCGCCGAGCCGCCGCGCGACGTCGCGGGCGACGTCGATGTCGAAGCCCTTGTAGGTGCCGCTCGAGTCGCGGAAGCCCAGACCGGGCTGGTCCTTGGAGACGCCGACGACCAGGTGGTCCTTGCCGCTGACCGACGAGGTCTCTCCGCCGGCCACCCCGCACCCGGCCGCCGCCAGCAACAGCGCCACCGCGAGGCCGATTCGACGTAGTCGCATCTGCGTGCTCCCTTACCGGTACTCGGACAGCCGCGGCCGGACCCCGGCGAGGATGAGGATGATGAGGACGACGGCCGCGCCGGGCAGGATGGCGTTCCACCCGCGGAGCCCGTGGTCACCGGAGGCGATCGCCCGGTCGAACGCGCGACCGTGCAGGTCCTTCAGGGCGACCAGCGCCTTGTCGTAGGCGTCGAAGTCGTCGGTCCCGCCGGCGAGCTTGACGGTGAGCGCCCGGCGGCGGTCGCCGGTCGCGACCAGCCGGATCGTCCGGTCGTCGTTCTGGACCTTCTGATAACCGGACAGCACCTTCCGCAGCGCCGCCTGCTGCCCGGGCAGCGTGATGTGGTGCGCCTCGGTGCCGTAGAAGCCGAGGAAGTCACTGCCGCCGATCTTCTCGTCGAGCAGGGAGTAGTAGGTGTCGAGGTTCCCCGCGGGGACGTAGAGGATCGCCTCGGACTTGTCGAGGTAGACCTGCTCGTACGTGTCGGCACGTCCCGGATCGAGCAGATAGCGGCTCTCGTCCGCGTGGGCGCTGTTGCTGATCGCCCGGGCCCGCGACAGCGCCAGCACCGAGTCGAAGCCGTCCTCCTTGGCGGTCCGCAGGCGCCCGGCCTCGCTGGACAGGAGCGCCACGCTCACCACGACGAGCACGAGGGTGCCCACCGTCGCCAGGGCGAGGAACGGGTTGACCAGGCGGCGGAAGCGCGTGGCGAAGTAGACCTGGACGCCGGCGAGGACGACGATGAGGAGCAGGCCGGTGAGCACGACCCAGATCCGGCCCCGTAGCACCGCCGACCGCTTCGCCTCGTACGTGCGGCGCACCTTCGTGCCGTTGTCGAGCGTCAGGTTGTACGCCTTCGGCAGCACGTCCAGCTTCATCAGGTCGGTCGCCTGCCGGTACAGCGCGGTGACGGCGGACGGCGGCGGCCCGGCGGCGTGCCTCGAGTTCTCGTCGGTGAGCAGCGCCTGGCCCGCCAGGCGCTCGTACCGGCCCAGCGCGTCCAGCATCGCCTGCGCGTTGCGCTGCTCGGTCGGGTCGCTGCCCGCCAGCCGCGAGCCCTGCAGCAGCGCGCCGTTCGCCTCGGACCGGCGCTGCTCGTACAACCGCAGCGCCGCGGCGCGCCGGCCGGCCAGCCCGGGGTCGCCGCCGATCAGCAGCGCGTCGGCGAGCTGGGCGTCCATGTCGCTGAGCGCGAAGTACAGGTCGCCGGTGGCGACCACCTGCGGGCCGGCGTCGTGGCCGATCACCCGCAGCCCGTCCCGGGCGTCCCGCACGGTCAGCGTGGTGACGAGGAGCACGACGAGCACCGCCAGGGCCGCGAGGGCGGCCAGCGCGCGGATGCGGCCCGGCATCGTCCGGATCCGCAGGCGCCCGGTCACCCGTCCCCGCCGGACCGGGGAGGACGGAGGAGTCGTCGTGATCGTCACCGCAGCCTCCGCAGCGTGATGGTGGTCCAGACGCCCACGTGCACGCGGTCGCCGTCGCGCAGCGGAACCTCCACGTTGACGGGGATGGGCGTGTCGCTCTCGTTGATGGTCGTGCCGTTGGTGGAGCCGGGGTCGACCAGCGTCCAGGTGCCGTCGGGCTTGGCGAGCAGGACCGCGTGGGTGTGCGAGACGCCCGGGTCGGCGGGGGGCTCGCTGAGGTCGATCTCCGGCGTGAGCCCCCGCGACGCGCTCCGCCGCCCGATCAGCACCTGCTCGCCGGAGAGGGGGATGCGCCGGGACGGGCAGTACGGCGGGAACGTGAAGCCCTCGTCCTCGGTCACCACACGGTCGTAGTACTCCCGGTCCGCGATGACGACGGCCGCCCAGTCGGTGGCCGGCGGATCGGGCTGGGGCGCCTTCGGGGGCGCCCAGTCACGCGTGACGGGATCCTCCTCGCCCGGGTCCCCGGCCGCCGGGGGCGGCACGGGCGGCGCCGCAGGGGGAGGCGGGGTGGGCCGGCCGCCGCCGACCGCGTAGTCGTACCCGCAGGCCTCGCAGAAGCGCCCGGTACGCGGCGCGCCGCAGTCGGGGCAGGGCTCACCGGCCGCCGGGGCCCCCGGGGCCGGCGTGCCGAAGGCGGGGGTCACCGGGGCGGCCGACGCGGAAGCCGGGACCGCCGCCGCGTCGCCGATGCGGGCGCCGCACACGTCGCAGTAGTCGGTGGCCGTCGAGGTGTGCCCGGCCGGACAGGTCGCCATGCTCAGCCCTCGCTCCGGCGCGTGCGCACGGTCTTGGTGGAGCGGGTGTCGAGGGACATCTCGTCGGCCTTGTCGACGTCCTTCCTGATCCGTACGCGACCGGTCGCCGGGTCGTCGACATCCACGACCTTGCCCAGGAGCGAGGCGATCGCCTCGTTGCCCGACTGGTGGGCCAGCGCGACGGCCCGGCCCAGCCGTGCCGTCGCGGTGTCGAGGTCGCCGTCCTTGCGGGCCTGCAGGCCGGCCTGGATGTTCTCGGCGAGCTCGGCCTGGCCGGTGTAGTGCGCGACCTTCGGGTTGATCCGGGTGGACTGGGCCTCGTCGTCGGTCCACTCGGCCAGCACGTTGCCGCTGGCCACCACCTGGTCGCCGAGCATCAGCTTGATCCACGCCGCCCGCATCTCCCGGCCGACCTCGCCGGCCGGGACCTCGACGCAGACGTGGTAGTCGCGGCTCTCGCTGCCCCACGCGCCGAGCGGGTAGTCCCCGGACCGCTCGTCGACGTCGGCCCGCCGTCCGGTGAGGTCCTCCACGCTCGGCAGGACCTGCTTGACGAACCGCAGCTTGGCGTACTGCGGCGTCCACACCCGCAGCGCGACGTCCGCGACGGCCTTGCCCATCGCGGCCTCGGTCATCGCCCGGAAGTCGGCCTCCAGGGCCTCCGGGCTCGCCACCATGTCCAGGCTGCCGAGCAGCGCGGAGGCGACCTTCCGCAGCTCGGCGACCTCCCAGTCGGTGCCCACGCCGCGGCAGTCGCAGACGAACCGGCCGACGGCCTGGGCCACCGCCGCGTCGAGCTGTTCCGGCGACTCGTGCTGGTTCTTGCCGTCGGTGAGCAGGATCGCGTGCCGGATGCCGTCCGGGTGCCCGGCGAACAGCCGTCCGGCGAGGGTCAGCCAGGCGCCCATTGCGGTGCCGCCCGTCGCCTTGAGCCGGCTCAGCGCGTCCTTGGCCTCCGCGCGGGTCTGCGCGTTCGCCGGGATCAGCTCCTCGGCTCGCGGGTAGACCATCGTGGCGCGGCTCGACCCGGAGACGATGGCGAAGTTCACCCCGTCGCGCAGGGTGTCCACCGCGGCCTGCGCCGCCTTGATCGCCGAGATCATCTTGTTCCGCGGATAGTCCATCGACCCGGAGGTGTCGATGATGATGACCTCGGCGGCGGACGTCCCGGCGCCCGTGCCGGCGGCGACCGGCGCCCCGGTCGACTCCACCGTGATGACCGCGTGGACCTCCTGGCCGCCCTGCGGCAGGTACTTGTTCTGGTCGATCCGGATGCTGAAGTCCGGCTGTTCACTCATTGCGCGTGCTCTCCTGTGTGAAAGGGATCACCACGACGGTGATGTTGTCGCGCCCTCCGGCGTCCAGCGCGAGGCGTACGAGATGCCGGGCCGCGGTCAGCGGGTCGGCGTCCGGCAGGACGGCGGCCAGGCCCGCCGCCTCCGGGTAGTAGTTCCACAGCCCGTCGCTGCACAGCAGCAGCGTGCCGGGTCCCTCCGGGACGAAGGACGTCACGTGCTGCTCGACCTCGCCCGCGTCGGCGCCGAGCCAGGCGACGATGGCGTGGGCGTTCGGGTGGGCCTGCGCCTCGGCCTCGGTCAGCGCGCCGTGCGCGACCATCTCGGCGGCCCAGGAGTCGTCGGCGGTGAGCTGCCGTGACGCCTCCCCGCCGAGCCAGTACGCGCGGCTGTCCCCGACCCAGCCGACGGTGACCCCGGCCGGCCCGGCGTACGCCGAGACGTACGTGCAGGCCGGCGCGTCGTGCGGCGACTCGGCGAGCGCCGTGACCGCCTCCACCGCCCGCGTCAGCGCCGCCCGGGTGGCCTTCTCGGGGTCGTCGCCCGCCGTGAGGCGCTCGGTGAGCACCGCCAGGCCCGCGTCGGCGCCGGTCTGGGAGGCCACCTGGGGCAGGGGAGAACTCGACACGCCGTCGCAGACGATCGCCGCGACGCCCGCGCCGGCCACGGCCAGGCCCATCGCGTCCTCGTTGCGGCTGTGCCGCAGGCCCCGGTCCGTCACCCCGGCGGCGCCGCCCGCCTCGACCTCGACGTGGTCCCGGTCGCCGGGCCGCAGCAGGCCGCACCGCTCGCAGTACCCGTCCTCGCTGAACGCCGTCGAACCGCACTCCGCGCAGGCCCCGGCCGGCGCCGGCCCGCCCGCCGGGGACCCGCCGTCCCCGGCGGCGGGCGCGGCGGTCAGGGACCGGCCGCACGCCTCGCAGAACGCCTCACCGGCGAAGACCTCGCTGCCGCACCACGGGCAGCTCTCCTGGGCGCCCACGCTCAGATCACCGTCATCGGGCGTACGGCGTTGGCCTGGTCGACCAGCCGGTGCCGTTCGGCGCGGGTCGTGGCCAGCCGGGCGAGCGACCGGTAGGTCTCCTCCAGCTTGCGGCGCAGCCCGGACTCGGTCAGCGGCGTGCCGAGCACCGAGCCGGTGCCGTCGCCGGCGCGGCGCACCCGTTCGAGCGCGGCCTCCAGCACGCCGAGGGCGAGCAGCCCGTGGCGGCCGGGGTCGAGGTCGAGGGCGGCCAGCCGGGCGGCGGCGCCGACCAGGTCCGGCTCGGTGATCTCGGCCGGGTCCCGGTCGCGCACGGCCGTGTGCACCGCGGAGATCTGCGCAGCGACGTGGTGACTGGAGATCTTGGGCACCGAGTCCAGCGCCTGCGACGCCCCGGCGCGGTTCCCCAGGGCGAGCCGCGCCCGGGCCAGCCCGTAGCACGCCGTGACGAACGCCCGGTCGGTGCGCCACACGGCCTCGTGCAGGCCCGCCGCCCCGGCGTGGTCGCCGAGCAGCTCGCGGCAGTACGCCAGGCCCAGCTTGGGCGCCGCCTCACCCGGCATCAGCGTGTACAGCTCGTCGAACAGGCCGGCCGCCTCCGGGACCTGCCCGGCCGCCAGTACCGCGACCGCGCGGTACCAGCCGACGCGCCAGTCCTCCTGCGGCAGGGCGTCCAGCACCGCGTGCGCCCCCGCCGTGTCGCCTAGCTCGACGCGCACCCGGGCCAGCGTCAGGTCGACCTCGGGCGTACGGGTGGGCGCGTTCGTCAGGGCGTCGGCGAGCCGCTCCGGCTCCAGCGCGGTGAGACCGGCGAGGAAACCGGCGGCCGGGTCGGCGGAGTCCACCAGCGGCGCCGGCAACGTCGCGGCGGCGTCCGCCGGCACGAGCGGGTCGAACACGTCCCCCGCCGTGAACCGCTCCGGCCCGAACAGCGTCGAGGCCGCCGGGCGCGGCTTGCCGTCCTCGGCGGACAGCACCTCGCGCAGCACGCCCGTGAGCTGGTCGGCCATGTCGGAGGCGTCCTGGAACCGGAAGTCCGGGTCGGCGTGGGTGGCGCGGCGCAGCAGCCGGTCGTAGGACTCGTAGCGCGCGAGGACGGGCACCTCCTCGCGCGGCGGCAGGTTCGTCTCCCACTTGGTGGTGTAGCCCTTGAACGGGAAGCTCAGCACGGCCAGCGTCCGGCCCACCGTGTACAGGTCGGAGCCCACCGACGGGCCGACGTCGGCGATCTCGGGCGCCTGGTAGCCGACCGTCCCGTAGATCGCGCCGTCCACGTCGTCCACGCGCCGGACGCCGCCGAGGTCGATCAGCTTGAGCTGCTCCTCGGACTGGATGGCGTTGTCCGGCTTGAAATCGCAGTAGAGGACGCCGAGGCCGTGCAGGTAGTCGAAGGCGCGCAGCACCTCGATGCCGTACGCGATGACCTGGGGGAGCGGCAGCGCGGCGTCCGGGCCCTCCTGCTCGCGCCGATCCTTGAGGATGTCCTTGAGCGGCCGGCCGCCGACGTACTCCATGACGATGTACCCGGAGCCGTCGTGCTGCACGAAGTTGTAGATCTTGACGATGTTGGGGTGCTCGACCTCCGCGAGGAACGCCCGCTCGGCCGCCGCCGCGGCCAGCGCGTCGGCGTCCCCGGTGTCGAGCAGGCCCTTGAGCACGACCCACCGGTCGCTGACGTTCCGGTCGCGGGCCAGGTAGATCCAGCCCAGGCCGCCGTGCGCGAGACAGCCCAGCACCTCGTACTGCCCGCCGACCAGGTCGCCCGCCTTGAGCTTCGGCGAGAACGAGAAGGGGGTGCCGTCCTTCGGGCAGAACCCCTCCGCGCGGCCCGGCCGGTCGCCGCGCGAGCGCCCCACCGGCTCACCGCAGACGCTGCAGAAGCGCTTGTTCTCCGCGACGACGGGGTTGGCCAGCACCGCCGAGGCGGGGTCGCGGTACGGCACGCGGGGCACCTCGACCAGGCCCGCGCCGAGCATCCCGCGCCGGCGCGACGAGGACCGCGACGAGCCGGTGCGGACGCTGCGGCTCGACGTGCTGCCCGTGATGCCGGTGACGCCCGTCCCGCGGCTGACCGGCGCCGACCGCGCGGACGGGGACGTCCGGGCCGAGCCCGGGGCCGCCGCGGACCCGCCCGCCGGAGCCTGGGCCGCCCCGGATCCGGCGGCCGGCGCCAGCCCGCAGAGGTCGCAGTACCCGTCCACGATCGTGCCGCCGCAGCCCGGCCGCGCGCAGCGGTCGTCGGGCGCGGCCGCGGGCGGCGGGACGGCGGCGGCCGGAGGCGGGACGGCGGCCGCCGGGGCCGGGGTGGCGGCCATGCCGCAGACGTCGCAGTAGCCGTCCTGGACGGTCCCGGTGCAACCGGGCTGGGTACACCGGTCGTTCACCGGCGCGGCGGCGGTGGGTGCCATACCGCATACGACGCAGTACCCGTCCTCCACGGTTCCGGTGCAGCCGGGCTGAGTGCAGTTCACTTTCTGTCTCCGATCGCACGCTGGTACTCCGCCAGCGCCGCGGTGGATCGCCGCAGGTCGCAGGGGGAGGTCCAGAGCAGGTCGTAGGCACGCTGGTAGAGGTCCGTCAGCTCGGGGTCCTCCGCGCCGCCGAGCCGCCCGGCCTTGGCGCGGTACGCGTCGAGCCGGCCCCGGAGTTCGTCGCGCCGCTCCAGGAGCCCGGCGATCGTCGCCACGGTCGTCCGCGCCTGTTCGAGGGCGCCCGCGGCGGCCTCCTCCAACTGCGCGACCCGCGCGGCCAGTTCGGTCCACCGGCCCGGTACGGCGCCCATCGCGGCCAGCCGGTCGGCCAGCGCCGCCGACGAGCCCGGCAGGTCCGGCAGCATCGGCGAGGCGATCTTCGCGAGGACCCGGTCGCGTACGAGCACGGCCTCGTCCTCGGCGGCGCGGACCAGGCCGATCGTCTCCTCGATGCGCCGCAGCCGCCGGCCGTAGTCGGCCCGGACGCGGACCGCCTCCTCCAGGCGGGAGCGCAGCGAAGCGAGGGCCGCGTCGACATCGTCGAAGGCGGCCGGGCCGATCGACAGCGGGTCCGTCCGCACCGTCTCGCGGAGTCCGTCCAGCTCGCCCTTCATCCGGTCGTACTCCGGGTCGGGGCCGAGGGACTCCAGCATCCGCTCGACGGCGCGCGCCGCCTCGGCCGCCCGGTCGAGCCGGGTGAGCAGCGCCGACCAGGCGGTGTCCACCTCGGCGATGTCGCGCGCCGCCTTCTCGTACAGCGCGGTCATCCGGGCGACGACGTCGTCGAGGGACAGGCGCTCGGTGGACGGGCCGAGCAGCGTCCGCTTCTCGAGCGGGATCGAGGTGGCCAGCTCGATCGACGGGCCGCGCAGCAGGCGCTCCAGCTCCGTCAGCTCGTCGTCATCGGGCCGCTTCCGCCGGGCCCGGATCTCCTCGGCCCGGCCGAGCACGCCGCCGTACGCCTCGAACAGCCGCCACATCGACGCCATCCGGTCGCCGATCTCCGCCCAGCTGTCGGCGGTACGTCCGGTCAGCGGCGCGCCCTTGAGGAGTTTGTACCCCTGCTGTGCCTCGAGTTCGAGCAGCCCGGAGGTGATGCGGTCCCGTTCGTCGCGCAGGCGGCCGAGGACACGGTCCACCTCGTCCCGGTTCACCGGCCCCCGTCCCACTTCTAGCCCGCACGCGGGTCGACCCCGGAAAGCACCGCTGTGCAAGCGAGTTTGTGCTGTTGTCACCTTTTGTCGGCTGACCAGTGTTCCCCAAAGCCCGAGTCGTCACAAGCGGCCCCGCCAACCGTTACCGTGCGGCGACCGCGGATTTCGAGAAGGCGAATCCGCCAGAGCGATGTCACACTTCCGCGCCGGCATCGCTCTCAGGTGGTGACTCGAACGCTCACCCCGGAGGAACCCCATGTCCCACAGCCCGCCAGATCCCGCGGCGGCCGCGGAGTCGTCGACGCGAGTCTTCGTCGACCACCGTGAGCTGCTGTTCTCCATCGTCTACTCGATGCTCGGCAGCGTCGCCGACACCGAGGACGTGCTGCAGGAGACGTGGCTGGCGTGGGACGCCCGCGGCCGCGCGTCCGACGGCGAACCGGTCGTGAACCCGCGGGCCTACCTCGTCCGGGTCGCGGTCAACCGGGCGCTGGCCCGGCAGGCGAGCGTCAGCCGCCGCCGGGAGGAGTACGTCGGGCCGTGGCTGCCCGAGCCGCTCGCCACCGCGCCGAACCCGGGCGACGGTGACGCGGGCGACGGTGACGCGGCCGACGGCGTCGTGCGCGCCGAGTCGGTGTCGATGGCGCTGCTCGTGGTCCTGGAGACGCTCTCCCCGCTGGAGCGCGCGGTCTTCGTGTTGCACGAGGTCTTCGGTTATTCCCACCCGGAGATCGCCGTCGCCCTCGGCCGCAGCGCCTCGGCGATCCGGCAACTGGCGCACCGCGCCCGTGAGCACGTGCACGCCCGCCGTCCCCGGTACCGGACCGACCCGCGCGTACGGCGTCAGGTGACCGAACGGTTCATCGCCGCCGTGACCGAGGGCGACGTCCAGGCCCTCATCCAGGTCCTGGCACCGGACGTGACCCTGTGGGCCGACGGCGGCGGCAAGGCGCGCGCGGCCGGCTCGCGGCCCGTCCGGGGACGGGACAGGATCGCCCGCCTGATCGTCGGCGACGCGGTCCGGCGCCCCATCCCGGACCTCACGGTCCGCTACCGGTACGTCAACGGCGATCCGTCGGCGGTGCTGCTGTCGGGCGACACGGTCCGCGCGGTCGTCGTCCTCGACCTGACCGCCGACGGCACCCAGGTCAGCGGCATCTACACCGTCACCAACCCGGACAAGCTGTCCCGCCTCGGCTGACCGCCGGGCCGACCGTCTCGAGGGAGTCTCCCGTGCTCACCGCCTATGTCGTCGTCGCCGTACTCGCCATCGCGGCGAACGGCTTCTCGGGCATCGCGGCCATCGCCCACTTCAAGCCGATCCTGCCGCCCATGGCCCGGGCCGGAGTGCCGGAGTCGTGGCTGACGTTCCCGATCGGCACCCTGAAGCTCGCGGGCGCCGTGGGGCTGCTGCTCGGCCTCGCCGGCGTTCCGCTGGTCGGCGCCGCCGCGGCGATCGGACTGATCCTCTTCTTCGTGTGCGCCCTGTACACCCACATCCGCGCGAGCGACTACTCGTCCCAGTTCGGCCTGGCGTGCGGCTTCCTGGCGCTGGCGATCGCCGCGCTCGCCCTCGGCCTGACGACCTGACGGATCCCCCGGCCGGTGGTCAGGCGCCGGGGCGGCGGTAGACGAAGTCCGCGTCGGCGGGGGTCTCGGTGAGCTCCCGGATCAGATGGTGGTCGGGGGACAGCCGGCAGGCCGGGTCCGTACGGGCCGGGTCGCCGGTCAGCGCGAAGGCCTGGCAGCGGCAGCCGCCGAAGTCGACCTCCCGCTGCGGGCAGGTGCGGCACGGCTCGCGCATCCACTCCGTGCCGCGGTAGGCGTTGAAGGCGGGGGAGTGCGCCCAGATCCAGGCGAGGGAGTGGTCGCGGGCGTTCGGCGGGGACAGGGCCGGCAGGGCGTAGGCGACCGGGCACGGCAGCACGCGCCCGTCCGGGGCGATCGTGATCGAGCGGTTGCCCCAGCCGCCCATGCACGGTTTGGCCACGCCTTCGTAGTAGTCCGGCACCACCCAGATCAACTCGATCGGGGAGTGTTCCCGCCAGCGGCGTACGGTCTCCTCGGCGGCGGCCAGCGCCTCCCGGCCCGGCAGGAGGGCGGCCCGGTTGCGCAGCGCCCAGCCGTAGAACTGGGTGTTGGCCAGCTCGATCCGCTCGGCGCCCCACTCAACGCCCAGCCGGATGATCCCGTCCAGGCCGGCGAGGTTGTGCCGGTGCAGGACGACGTTGAGGCCCAGGGGCAGGCCGGCGGCGCGTACGACCTCGGCCGCACGTTCCTTGTCCGCGAAGGACCGCCGGCCCGCGATGCGGTCGGAGGCCGCCGCGGTCGCGTCCTGGACCGAGAGCTGGACGCTGTGCAGCCCGGCGTCGACGAGCGCGCCGAGCCGGTCCGCGTCGAGGCCGACGCCGCTGGTGACGAGCTGGGTGTAGATCCCGGCGCGCTCGGCGGCCGCGACGATCTCGGCCAGGTCGGGCCGCAGGAGGGGCTCGCCGCCGGAGATGTGGGCGTGTACGACGCCGAGGTCGCCCGCCTCGGCCATCAGCCGAACCCACTCGGCGGTGTCCAGCTCGGCGGAGCGCCGCACCAGCTCGAGCGGGTTCGAGCAGTACGGGCAGTGCAACGGGCAGGCGTGCGTGACCTCGGCCAGCAGCGCCCACGGCGGCTCGACCCCCTGGGCGCTCACCGCAGCCACCCCTCGTCACGGACCCGGTCGAGGAACGCGCCGACGTCGTCGGCGACGGGTGCGCCGGGGAAGTCCTGCGCCAGCTCGCCGACGATCTGGTCCGCCGTGCGGCTCCCGTCGCACAGCCGCAGGATCCGGCCCGCCTCCGCGTTCAGGACGACGACGCGCTCGGGCATCACGAGCAGGTCCCGGTCCCGCACCCGGTCCCGGCGCAGCACGATCGAGGCGGCCAGCGCCGGCCGCCACTCGGCGCTCATCCGCGCTCCACCGCGTCGAGGAGGCTCCACAGGACGTCGCACTTGAACGCCAGGGCGGCGAGCGCGCGCTCCTGGTCGGCGCGGCTCCGCGCCCAGTCCCGTACGAGACCGATCGCCTCCTGACTGTCGTTGCGCCCCTGGGTAATCCGGCCGCGGAAGTACCGCAGCCCGTCCGCGTCGACCCAGGGATAGTGGCGCTCGAACGCCTCGATGCGCACGCGCATGAGGTCCGGCGCGAACAGCTCGGTCAGCGAGGACGCCACGGCCTCCAAGGGGGAGCGCAGACGGCAGAAGTTGACGTAGCCGTCCACGGCGAGGCGTACGCCCGGCAGGACGTCCTCGCCCGACAGCAGCCGGTCCCGGTCGAGGCCGGCCGCCTCACCGAGCCGCAGCCACCGCTCGATGCCGCCCTCGCCGGGGGCGGTGCCGTCGTGGTCGTGGATGCGGTGGATCCACATCCGCCGCAGCTCGGACGTCTCCAGTTTGGCCAGGATGAGGGCGTCCTTGATCGGGATGTGCCGTTGGTAGTGGAAGCGGTTGAGGATCCAGCGCTGCAGCTCCTCGGGCGTCAGCGCGCCCTCGTGCATCCGCAGGTTGAAGGGATGGCGGTGGTGGTAGCGGCGGAGGACGACGTCCCGCAGCCGCTCCTCGAACCCGGCCGCCGTCCAGGGGCTCAGGTCCGGGTCCATGTCGGTGACGCTCACAGCTCGATCACCGTCCTGTCGGGCGCGACCTCGATGCCCAGGGCCGCCAGTGACGCGTGGGCCGGGGCGGTCGGGTCGACCAGTGGGTTGGTGTTGTTCAGGTGGGTGTAGAGGCGCCGCCGGGCCCGCAGCCGCGACAGCGGGCCGGCGGTCCACGTGATCGGCAGGTGCCCCATCTGGGTGGCGGTCCGCTCCGAGATCCCCATGCGGCGGGGCTCGTCGTCGTCCCAGAACGTGCCGTCGATGATCACGCAGTCCGCGAGCGCGAGGACCTCGTCGAGGGCGGGCGACCAGTCGGCCACGCAGGGCGCGTAGACCGCGGTCCGGTCGCCGTCGGCGAGGAGCAGCGCCACCGACCACGCGCCGTAGGCGCCGGCGTCGGCGGCGTAGCGCGGCCGCTTGCCCGACACGCGTACGGCCTGCACGGTGACGGCTCCGCCGAGCCGCAGCGGCCGGTCCTCGGGCAGGTCGTGCCAGGTCAGGCGGGTGTACGGGGTCAGGACGTCGTCCAGGCGGAGCCGGTCGCGCAGCGCGCCGGTGACCGCGGGTGTCGCGATGACGTCGACGGACGCGGCCTCGCGCAGCCGCGCGAGGCCGAGGGTGTGGTCGAGTTCCGCGTCGGTGAGGATCACCCCGGCCAGGGGCGTGTCACGCGAGCCGGGGACCGGCGTGCCGCAGAACTCGACCTGGTCGGCGATGTCCGGCGTGGCGTTGATGACGAACCATCGGTCGCCGACGCGGATCGCCGCCGAGGCGTGCCGGCGCCGTCGCTCCGGGTGGGAGCGGGCACCGGCACACCCCGGGCATGCGCAGTTCCACTGGGGCACGCCGCCGCCGGCGGCCGTGCCGAGGATCTGCAGCAGCAAGGGTCTTACCGGGTGGAGAGGAAGTACGCGGACGCCTCCATCGACGTCTCGACGATGTCGTAGTCCGGCTTCCTCCAGGTGGTCTGCTCGCCACCCCGGCGCTTCCCCTTGCCGTGGATGTCTGCCATCGTCACCATCCCTTCGATCGATCGGTGCCTCCGGCGGACGGTGCCCGCCGGACGTCGTTCATCGGGTGCCGCGGCCGGTGGGGAAGTCCCCGCCTACGCGGTCCTCGTCGATCGCGGCTGCTGTGGAAGTCCTCGTGGAAGACGGGCACGCTCTCGGCGGCCCGGGTGCCGTCCACCTCCAGCTTGACCCACCGCGCCATGCGGGTCGTCGGCAGGTCGATGAACCGCACGGCCTTCGCGTTTCCGGTGTTCCGGTCCTGATCGGGTCGCCCCAGGTCGCGCCGTCATCACCGACGTGGACCGTGTAATCCGTGATGCGACCGGAGTCCTCCTCGTCGTCGTTTTCGAGATCGACACCCATGCCCTTGTAAGCCGGGTAAGCCGCGGAGTCAAGGTGTTCGCGGCGTTCACGCGGTGCGGGTCGCCGGTCATGTGGACGACGACACGCGACCCTCGTCGCGGTCACAGGTGCCGGTCGGCGGCGAGGAACGATGTCAGCAGCGGGAGGAGGGCGTCGGGGCGGTCCAGCGGGATGATGTGGCCGCAGTCGTCGATGAGGTGGGCGGTGAGATCGTCGCTGACCGGCCGCAACTGGCGTTCGAGGGCGTTCCCGACGGGGTGCGCGCCGATGGCCATGGTGGGCACGGTGAGCCGGTGGGACTCGACGGCGTCCTGGATCTGCCGCGCGCCGGCGGGCAGGGCCCGGTAGTAGGAGAAGGCGCAGCGCAGCGCGTCGGTTCCGGTGTAGGCGCCGACGAACGCGTCGCGAATCGGGCGCGGCACGCCGCGGCCGCGGGTGCCGGTGGTGAGGAACCAGTCGATGTACTCGGCTTCGTGGCCGGTCAGGACCGTCTCCGCGAGGCCCGGAACCGAGTGGAAGCCGAACCACCAGGGCGGACCGCCGGCGAGGAAGTCCTCGGCGCCGGGCAACCGGCCCAGCAGTGACTCCATGAGGACGAGCCGTCTGACGCGGTCGGGCCGCCGCATGGCGAACAGGAACGCCGGCGGGGTACCCGCGTCGATGCCGACGACCGCCGCCGTCGGTTCGCCCAGAGCGTCCAGGAGCCGTTCGGCGTCGGTGGCGAGGGTGCCGGGGTCGTAGCCGTCCGGTGCCCTCGTGGTGGCGCCGAACCCCCGGAGGTCCGGGGCGATGACGCGGTACCGCCCGGAGAGACCGGCGATCACCTCGGTCCACAGCCGCCAGGTGTGTGGGAAGCCGTGCAGCAGCAGGACGGCGGGCCCGACCCCGGCGGTCGCCACGTTCACCTCGATGCCGTTGACCGGCACCCGGTTCAGGGAGATCTCGGGTGCGGAGGGGCGCGAGGGGGCTGTGCCGGGCATGGTCTCTCCCAGGTGGTTACCAATGGTGACAAGGAGAGATTAGGTAACCTTTGTGCCTCTCCCAAGACGGCACTTTCTCGACAGGCGGTGAGCTCCAGGTGACCTCCTCTCCGGCCCGTACACCGAAGGGAACGCGCGGCGACCTCTTCGACCCCGGATGTCCGACCCGTCGGCTGCTGGACCGCATCGGCACAAAGTGGACGTCCATGGCCGTCAAGGTCCTGGCGGACGCGTCGCCGCAGGAGGTGCGCTTCGCCGAGCTCCAGCGGCGGATGCCCGGGGTCTCGCAGAAGATGCTGTCCACGACGCTGCGGAGCCTGACCCGCGACGGCCTGGTCGCCCGCCGGGTGGAGCCGACCGTGCCACCGCGCGTCCACTACCGGCTCACCGACCTGGGGCTGTCGCTCGAGGTCGTGCTCGCCGCGGTCCGGGACTGGGCCGAGGAGCACATGGCCGAGATCGACCGCGCCGACACGACCGACCGTCCCCGGCCCGGCGACGCCGGCGGGTGACCCCGATCTCGAACGCATCCTGTGTCGCTCCCTGGGATGAGCAGTGCCATGGATACTCGGTTTCGGATCGAAGAACCGGACAGGTGCGGTGGACCGGCCGTCGCGAGGGGCTGGGACGGCCGGTCAACCGGTCTGGATCGTGGGTCAGAGGGGATGGGCGCGGATCAGGCGCGTCTCTCCGGGCCGGAGGGTCGCGCTGTAGGAGTCCGTCACCATGCCGGTGTCCTTGCCGGACCACAGGTCGGTGACGTCGGCGCTGCCGGAGAAGCCGACCTGTGACCAGGTGACGCTGATGGTGGAGTCGCCGGACGTGCCGGTGTTGAACAGCGCCACGACGTAGTCGCCGTTCGACTCCTTCTTGCGCCAGACCTGCTTGACGCCGCTGTTCACGATCCGGCTCGCGGCGACACCGTCCTGGTCGACGCCGATGAGCCGGTCGTTGGTCAGCATCGCCTTGTCGGTGCCGTTCAGGGCCGTAAGGTCGGTGCCGAGCAGCAGCGGTGAGGCCGCCATCGCCCACAGCGTGAACATCGACCGGCGCTGGTCGGCGGTCAGGCCGGCCTGGTCACCGTTGCCGATCTCCAGGGAGTCCAGGTCGTTCCAGCCGCCCGGCCCGGCGTACTGCTGCCAGGAGGCGGCTGACCCGAACCGGGTCGACACGTGCGACCAGTCCGTCAGCGGGTAGCCGCTGCCGTTGGAACCCGAGCCGCAGTAGCACTCGACGTCGCCCTGGGTGCGCCAGCTGTTGGCCAGCTTCTTCCAGGTCGCGGCGTTGGCGATGGGCAGATTGTTGGACAGCGCGAAGTTGATCGGACGGCCGGTGGCGCGCAGCGCCTTGTCCCACGCCTGGACGTCGGCGACGTCGGCGCCGCCCACTCCGTCGATCTTGAGGTAGTCGACGCCCCACGAGGCGAACTGCTTCGCCCAGGAGTTCACGAACTCCTGGGCGCCCGCCTTGGAGTAGTCGATGTAGTACATGTTCTTGCAGTTGTAGTTCTTCTCCGTCTTGGACGTGTCCGCGATGTCCTTCGCGTGGTACGACGTGCCCTCCACCGGGGTGTTCTTGGTGACGGCGTTCTTGGCGATGCCGGGCGTCACGTAGAAGCCGAACTTCAGTCCCTTGCCGTGCACATGGTCGGCGAGCGCCTTGATGCCGGACGGGAACTTGGACGTGTCGACGGCCCAGCGGCCGTACGAGTCGACGGTGAAGCCGTTCGAGTCGCACTTCTGCCAGAAGTCGTCGAGGTTGACGTAGACGAAGCCGTGGTCCTTCAGGCCGCTGCTCGCGAGAGCGTCGGCCTGGGCCTTGATCTTCGCCTCGGTCGGCCAGCGGCGGACGAAGCTCCAGCTGCTCCAGCCCATCGCGGGCCGGACCGATTGACCGTTGTCCGACGCGTGGGCCGCGCCCGGTACGGCCAGCGCGGTGGCCGCCACAACGAGGGCGCGCCCGATGGCGCTCGCTCCGCGAGCGCGGTTCGCGGCGCCCAACGCGCCGTCTTCCCTCGTCGCTCTGGTCGCTGCGCTCCCGGCGCTCCTCAGTCCAGACGACGCGCGCCGCTCACGACGGGCCCTCATCGTCAGCTCCTGCACGACCGGGTCGAGCCGCCGCTGGTGGCGACGCGCAGCGATTCGCCGGAGGTGTTGGCGCTGTTCGTCGCGCAGTAGCCGTCGATGCTCTGGAAGAGCATGTCGGAGGGGCTGTCGCCGCCGCGCTGCGCGGTGAAGTGGTCGAAGCTGATCGCGCTGCCGGTGTTGGCGATGACCGCGGGCCGGCCGTCGTCCTTGCTGAACCGGACGGAGCTGTTGACGAACTTGATGTTGTTCGCGTTGTGGATGTACCAGCCGTACGCGGGGCGGGTGCCGATGCTCTTCGGGTTGTAGTCACCGCTGTCGCTGGGGACGCCGGTGCCCATCGTGCCGTTCCCGCCGGGCACGGTCAGGTTGACGTTCGTGAACGTCACGTTGCTGATCTGGTTGCCGCCGGACTGGCCCCAGATGGTCGGGCTGAACGACGGGCTCACGCCGGTGCCGGTGACGTTGTCGAACGTGATGGCCGAGATGTGACCGACGCCGGGGCTGTTGCCGCAGCGTTTCCGGGTGCCGACCTTCAGCATGATCGGCGAGTGCACGCCGGACATCGTGATGTCGCTGTAGTGGACGTCGGAGATGTTCGCGCCGTCCATCGACACCATGCCGAGACCGGACTTCTCCGCGCCGGTGATGGTGATGTGGGAGAACCTGTAGTCGGTGAAGTCGCCGCAGGTCTCCGAGCCGAACATCAGCGCGTTGCAGCACTTGGCCGACAGCTTCGAGTCGGTGACGGTGACGTGGCCGTTCGGCAGCTTGGTGCCGAGGGCGTAGTCGCTCTTGAACGGCAGGGCGTCGTCGTTGGCGGCGATGTTCGCATTGCTGATCGCGACGTTGGTCGTGCTGATGATGTTCCAGCCGTCGCGGTCGCTCGCCGTGTCGATGGTCAGATGGTCGGACGTGACGTGGTCGCAGCCGTTGACGAGCGCCGCGAAGTGGCCACCGCGCCGCAGCGTGATGCCGCTGAGCGTGAGGTTCGTGCAGCGGGTCAGCGAGATGATCTTGTCGGCCTGACCGCTGTCCGGGTTGCCGGTGATGAGGTGGCCGCCGCCGTCGATGGTCCCGGAGCCGGTGAACCCGATGTTGGTGAGCTTGTCACCGTAGATCATCGCGTCGTGGAAGTGGCTGTGCCCGTAGTCCTGGTACTTGTCGTTGGAGTTCGACTCGGCCTTGTCGTAGCCGCTCCCGCTCGCGCCCTTGATGGTCGAGCCGGAGTCCAGCTGCAGCGTGACGTTGCTCTTCATGCGGATGGTGTTCGAGGACTTGTACGTCCCGGACGGGAAGCGCACCGTTCCACCGCCCGCGTCGTTGGCCGCGGTGATGGCCTTGTTGATCGCGGAGGTGTCGTTGGCGTCGCCGTCGCCCTTCGCGCCGTAGTCCTTGACGTTGAAGGTGCCGGCGGCCGTCGTACGGGCGGTGGCCGCGAGCACGGGCGGTTGCACCAGCCCGAGGACGGCGACCAGCCCGATGAGCGCCGCCAGTGCCCGGGCGAGGGGTCTCAGTGTGGTCTTCACGATTTCTTCCCTTGGTATCCGCGCATGTTGGTGAGGAGCATGTAGCAGTCCTGGAGGGAGCCGGAGGTGTCGCCGAGGGAGCGGTAGATCCCCCACTTGGGCCGGACGCGGTCGGCGAGGAAGGTGTCGACGCCGCTCTTCGCGGCGTCGATGACGGTCGTGCCGCCCTTCTTGAGGATCCAGCGGACCGCGCCGGTGGATCCGTCGCCGATGGTGACCTGGAAGTCGACGTCGATCCAGGTGTCGTGCAGCGGCGCGAGGGCGGTCCGGCCGACGAGGACGTCGCCCTCGATGACCTTGAGCTCGATGGTCTCCGCACCGCCGACCCGGCGCAGCGACTGGACGACGATCGGGCTGCTGCCCGTCCCCGGCTGCTTCAGCTGCATGATGTGCGTGAAGGTCGTCGTCGCCTTGAGCGAGCTCGGGATGTACATCGAGTACGTCATCCGCCAGATCTCACCGGCGTGCCACGTCAGGTAGGAGTCGCCGTTGCGCATCCCGGTGACCTCCTGGCGCTGCCGGTCGGTGGAGGTGTCCCGGTCGACCATGTGCATGTTGAAGCGGAAGTTGTCGCCCTGCGCGAAGATGTGCGGCTGCCCGGCCGGATGCGAGTCCGCGCGGTCGTCCTCGATCGTCTCGAACGCCTTGAGGCCGACGCTGCTCGCGGCGGGCGCCCACTTCTGCGTCCACGCCGTTGCGGCGAGGGCCGGGGCGCGCAGTGCGCCGGGCAGGGCCGTGGCGGCGGCGCCGCCGAGCGCCGTGCCGAGAATCGTGCGCCGAGAGAGGCCGGCGCGGAGCGGTTCGGAGGTCATCGCGTCGTTCCTTCGGTGCGGATGAACTGCTCGTTCATGATCAGGAAGGCGCCGAGGCCGTGGAAGTCGTTGGTCGCCCGGGTCCGGCCGACGTAGTAGGAGTACGAGCCGACGTTCGTGCCGACCGAGATGTCGGTCAGGTTCGTCCGTCCGTCGCTCCCCAGCGAGATCTTCTTCAGCACGCCCTGGTAGGCGCGGTCGGCGACCGCCTTGTAGTGCGCGTCGACGTAGCCCTGCTCCACCGCCCGCGACAGCGCGAACGCGAACATGCTCGAGCAGGACGTCTCGGTCCAGTCGCCGGACTGCGTGCCCTTGTCGACCACCTGGAACCAGCGACCCGTTGCCGAGTCCTGGTAGCGCTCGAGGCCGGCGGCGAGGTCGCGCAGGATGGTGAGCATCTGCGGCCTCCGCGCGTTGGTCGCCGGGACGGCGTCCAGCACGTTGACGGTGGCCATGGCGTACCAGCCGATCGCCCGGCACCAGTGCTCCGGCGCCAGGCCGGTCTTCGAGTCCGCCCAGCTCGCCTTCTTGGAATCGTCGTAGGCGTGCCGCAGCAGGCCGTTGGAGACCTGCAGGTGGGTGCCGTACGCCACGAGCTGCTTGGTCGCCTCGTCGTCGGTGTAGGCGGCGTCGCCGAACTCCTCGCCGTACTCGACGAGGAACGGGTTGACCATGTACGCCCCGTCGGCCCACAGCTGGTGCGCGCGGCTGCTGGACGTCCCGTGCCAGAACGCGCCGTCGGAGTTCCGCGGGTACGTCTTCAGCCGGTTGCGGATCTTCGCGGCGGCGGTCCGGTAGCGCGCCTGGCCGGTCTCGTGGTGCAGCAGGACGAGGATCCGGCCCGCCTGCATGCTGTCGAGGTTGTCGAAGCTCTGGTCGATGTTCCCCTTCGAGTCGACGAAGCGGTCCGCCCAGCTCTTGATGTACGACAGGTACTTCGCGTCGTGGGTGCGCTGGTAGACGAGGTACTGGCCGTACAGGTACAGCCCGACCGGGTACGACCAGCCGCCGATCTCGCTCGGGGTGTCCCGCGCGATGGTCGAGTCGACCACCGCCACCGACCAGTCGGTGGCCGCTGTGGCGGCGCGCCCGTGGCGGACGGCCGACGCCGGCGCGGTGAACGCGGTCAGCGCCGCGCAGAACACCGCCGTGAGCGCGACGAGGGGCCGCCCCGAGCCCAGAATGCGTTTTCTCGGCCTACGCATAGTCGGACCCCAGCCACATCTCGTCGATGAGCAGCTTCTTGTAGAACTTGGTGGCCGAGGACGCGGCCCACGTGCTGTCGACCTCGAGGCGGACGTAGCGCGCCGAGGAGATGCCGAGGTCGATGAACCGCACGCCGCGGGCGCTGGGCATCGTCCCGGACTTCACCGTCGACCAGGTCTTGCCGTCGGTGCTGGACTGGACCTTGTACGCCTTGATCCGTGCGGAGTCCTCGGTGTCCGACCGCTTGTAGCTCACGGACCACTCGCGCTGGTTGACGCCGAGGTAGGCCACCTTCTTGGCGGAGCCGAGGTCGAGGGTGACGGTCACCGGCAGGGTGCCGTTGTTGTCCCACCACTTCAGGTAGCTGCCGTCGACGAGGTCGCCCGCCGGGTAGCCGCTCTTGGACGCGCTCGCCGTCGCGGTCACGCCGGAGTAGATGCCGGTACGGCCGGACGTCTGGACCTTGAAGACGGTGTCGTAGGGGTCCCAGCTGCTGATGCCGGTGATGGTCACCGAGCCGCCGGACTGGCTGAAGCTCATCGCCGCGCCGGTGCGCAGGTTCGTGACCCCGGTGACCTTGTAGCCGTTGTCGCGGACCTTCAGCGTGCTCGTCGACGGCTTGGTCAGCACGTGGATGTAGTGCAGGTTCGGGTCGGTCTTGCTGATGGTGGTGACGCCGTACGCCCCGTCGTTCCAGGAGCCGGGCTGTAGGCCGCCGTACATGTAGCCGCCGCCCTCGGTCCCGTCGATCGAGCTCCAGATCGGGCCGAGGTAGGTGTTGAGGAAGTCGTTGTAGGAGGTCTGGTTCGACGGGAACTTGCCGTTGACCTGCGCCGTCTCGGCCATCAGCGACTTGATGGAGGAGCCGGCGTTGCTGACGAGCCGCCCGACGTTCAGCGCCTTGTCGACCGAGGAGTTGCTGCCGTCGTACCACCAGGCGCCGGTCGACGGGAGCTTGTAGCAGGCCTCGGTGAGGCGGGGCGCGGGGGACCAGGTCGCGGCCGGGTAGTCGTACGCCGGGGTCATGCCGGTCTTCTGCTCGTTGCTGACCGTGTCCATGATCGGCGTGTCTTCGTTGTTGTTGGACAGCAGCATGTCCGGCCGGTCCTTGCGGATCTTCTCGTAGAGACCGTGGTCGATCCAGTACTGGCTGTCGTTGTCGATCCAGAACCCGGCCAGGTCGGGGTAGTTCTGCATGACCTCGACGAAGTTGTCGTAGGAGAACTGCCCGAAGCCGTCGTTGGTCGTGAGGTCGACGGTCTTGCCCTTGTACTTGGAGTAGGCGGAGGAGTCGAGCCACTCGTGGCCGCCCTCGTCGTGCCACTGCGGGTCGTTGGTCATGTAGAGGATGACCTTCAGGCCCTTGGCCTTCGCCGCGCTGATCAGCTCGCCCAGGAAGTCGCGCTTGGTGGTGCAGCTGCCAGGGATCTTGGACGGCCAGGCCCGCGCGTAACCGAGCCGGCTGTGGAACGACGCGAGCACGAGGTACTTAGCGTGCAGCTTCTGGGCCTCGCTCACCCAGTAGTCCGCGCTCCAGCCGCCGTTCGTCACGTCGGACTCCCAGGCGCTGCAACTCGTGTGGGCGGGGCTCGTACGCAGGCCCCAGTGCAGGAACAGCCCGGCGGTGGAGTTGCGGAGCCAGTCCTGGCGCGGGTTGGTCAGCTCGGCCCGGGCGGGGCCGGCCGTCGTGGTGAGGGTGAGGGCGAGCGCCGCCAGACCGGCGGCCGGCAGGAGCAGTGATCGTCGTCGCATGGGCGGGGTTCTTCCTGGGGGAGAGGGACCGTCGCGGTCGGGGTGAGGGGTGACCGCGCCCCGGCCGGTGGGGCCGGGATGAGGGTGACCGCGCCCCGGGCCCCTGGCGCACCGGGGACGCGGTCACGTATTCGGGGGAGGGCTATTTCAGGTCGATCCGGAACACCTTGTCCGAGCCGTCGGCCTGGTTTCCGTTGTTGTCGCAGTTGGTGGTGGACAGCCACAGCGCGTTCTTGCCGGGGATGGTCTCCACGGTCCGCAGTCGGCCGTACGTGTTCACGTAGTAGGCCGCCGGCGTGCCGGTGGTCGTGCCGTCGACCGGGACGCGCCACAGCCGCTGGCCCTTCAGCGCCGCGACGTACAGGGCGCCGTCGGCGTACGTGATGTCGCTGGGCGAGGCCTGGGACACCGACCACTGCACCTTCGGGTTGGTCATCCCGGAGGTGCTGCACTTCCCCTCACAGGTCGGCCAGCCGTAGTTCTTGCCCGGCTCGATGAGGTTGACCTCGTCGTACTTGCTGTTGCCGAACTCCGCCTCCCACAGGCGGCCCTGCGGGTCCCAGGTGATGCCCTGCGGGTTGCGGTGCCCGTAGCTGTAGACGAGCGTGCCGAACGGGTTGCCGGGGGCCGGCTTGCCGTCCGTGGTCATCCGCAGGATCTTGCCGTTCAGGGAGGTCTTGTCCTGCGCGAGGTCCGGCGTCTGCGCCTCGCCGGTGGTGGCGTACAGGTAGCCGTCCGGGCCGAACTTCAGCCGCCCGCCGTTGTGGTAGCGGTTCTTCTTGATGCCCTGGACGAGGACCGTGTAGCCGCTCAGCGAGCTGCCGTCGTAGGTCATCCGGACGATCCGGTTGCCCTCCGAGGCCGTGTGCATGATGTAGACGTAGTGGTCGCTGTTCCAGTTCGGCGAGACCGCGATGCCCAGCAGGCCGCCCTCGCCGTCGGTCGTCATGGTGTTCGGCACGGTGCCGACCTGGGTCTTCGTGCCGCTCTGGGTGAGCTTGAAGACCTTGAAGGAGTCGCGTTCGGTGATCAGCGCGGAGCCGTCCGGCAGCCAGGACATCCCCCAGGGGATCGTCCAGCCGGACGAGACGGTGGTGATGGTCGAGGGCACGCCGCCGCCGGAGGAGGCCCCCGTCTTCACCGTCACCGCGTTGCTCGCGTCGGAGACGTTGTTGCCCGCGTCCTTCGCCTTCACGGTGAACGTGTAGGAGGTGTTCGCGGCCAGGCCGTTGATCGTCGTGGAGGTGGTCTTGACTCCGGTAACGATGGCCGTGCCGCCGCTGTAGACGTCGTAGCCGGTGACGCCCACGTTGTCGGTGGACGCGTCCCAGGCCAGGGAGACGCTGCCGCTCGTCACGCCGGTGGAGCGCAGGTTCGCCGGCGCGGTCGGCGGCTGCGTGTCGTCGGTCGCCGCGGTGGTCACCGTGACGGTGGCGCTGCTGGGCGACACGTTGCCCGCGGCATCCCGCGCGAATACCGTCAGCCGGTACTGCGTCTTCGGCGTCAGCCCGGTGATGGTCTTGCTCGTCGCGGTGCCGGCGGCCTCGGAGATCTTGTTGCCGTCGTTGTAGATGTCGTAGGCGGCCACGCCGACGTCGTCGGTCGAGGCTTCCCAGGCGAGTGTGACGCTGTCGCTGGTCACTCCGGTCGAGTGGACGTCGCCCGGGGTGGTCGGCGCCTGGGTGTCGCCGCCCGTCGCGCCGTAGACCTGCAGCTCCTGCAGGGAGTAGCCGTAGCCGCTGGTGTTCCGGCAGCGCTTCGTGCCGTACACGCGGACGTAACGGCCGCTCGCCTTCAGCCCGGTCAGGTCGTCCGTGCCGCCGTCGCCGGAGGTCGTCGAGTAGACGTCCGTCCAGGTGGAGTGGTCGCCGGAGGTCTGCACGCGGTACGCCGTGGCGCACGAGGCGTCCCAGGTCAGCTTGACCTCGCTGATCTGGGCGGTCGCGCCGAGGTCGACGTAGATCCACTGCGGGTCGGAGTCGCGTACGCTCGCCCACCGCGTGGAGGTGTCGCCGTCGACGGCGTACTTCGCGGCGTACCCCGATCCGCCTTCCGAGGACGCCGTCGTGGGTTTGTTCTGGCTCAGCAGCACGGGCGCGGCCGCGTGCGCCGAGGAGGTTGCGATCAACAGCCCGGCGCCGAGCGCGCTCGCGCTGAGCCAGGCAAAGGTTTTCTTCATGATCCTGCCGCCGCTCTGCGGTAAAGATGGGATCTTTGCTGGAAATCTAACAGCGACTTTTCCGCTGTCAATGGCTTGTTGGATTTTGGTAGATGCAGATCCACCGGGTGTTCGATTGGTCGTCAGGTGGCCGGACCGAGGTGTGCCTGTGGGCACATACATCGGATGTATCCACCTGGTGGTCGCCCGGCGTGCCTCACACGGAGGCACGCCGGGCGAGAGCGTCAGCCCGTGTACTGGGCGAAGATCTTGGAGTAGGCGTAGGCCGACTGGGAGACGCCGCTGCACGAGTCGCCGGCGCTCTCGCCGGAGCCGCACTTGCGGTCGCGGTTGACGGCCCAGAAGGTGAGCCGCGCGATGTGATGGCTCTTGGCGTACGACAGGATCGTCTGGAAGTCGCCGGTGGACACGGTCTCGTCGGACTCGTCGGTCTTGCCGTTCATCGACGAGATCCCGATGTGGGCGTAGGCCTGCGAGTCGCTGTAGCCGTACGCGCTCTTGACGGCGTTCTTCAGCCCGTCCGCGGCGGACGTCGTGGCGCTGCCCATCGAGCCGCTGTGGCTGCCGAAGTCGAACGGCATGATCGTCCAGCCGTCATTGTCGAGCCCGGCCTTGGCGCCCCGGTTGATCAGCGACTTGCCGGTGGAGTCCGGGCCGCTGGGGGTCGTGCCGAACGTGATGTACGTCTTGATCCCGGAGTTCTTCGACTTGACGATCTTCAGTGCGTCGATGACCCGCTGCTGCACCGTCCCGTTGGAGAACTCGGTCGACTCGATGTCGATGTCGATGGCCTTCAGTCCATAGGCGTCGATCACCTTCTGGTACGCCCCGGCGAGGGTGGAGGCGCTGGAGCAGTGCTCGCCGAGCTTGTTCCCGCTCCAGCCGCCGAACGAGACGACGACGTCGCCGCCCGCGGAGCGGATGGAGTTGATGGCCGTCTTGTCGGAGCCGGTGAGGGAGCGGCTGCCGTCCCACTTCGGGTTGCAGCCGCCGTCCGACAGGACGAAGGCGAGGGTGAGCCACTTGACACCCGTCGCGGACAGCACCGAGGCGGGTGCCTGCGGGTTCCCCCAGCCGAGGTACTCGTACGGGGCGACGGCCACGCCGGGGGAGGCGGCGGCGCTTGGGCCCGCGTCGCGGGCGGCGGGATTGGCGTGGCAGGGCGTGGCGACCATCTGGGCGGCCGTCACGGCGGCGGCGGCGACGAGCAGGGTGCGCGGGGCAATGGGCATGGGTCGGGCTCCTTCCGCCGACGCGGTACGCGGCCCCCGACGCGCTCCCGGCAGGCAATGTCCGAGTAACGGTCATAGGTTAGGAAACCTTCCTAACCTATGACCGTAGATGTCATACCACCCGACGGTCCATGTCAAGCCCCGCCGTGCGGGTGGCCGGTGTGGGCCACATGGCAGGCTGGGAACGCGCGACGATCTGTTGGCGTTCATCGGAGGGGCCGGTAGGGGAGGGGCGACGATGCCGATCACGGATGACGCGATCGAGAAGATCAAGGGCATGATCGTGTCGGGTGAGCTGCGGCCTGGTGACCGGCTTCCCAAGGAGGCGGACCTGGCGGCCCAACTGGGCCTGTCCCGCAACTCACTGCGGGAGGCCGTCCGGGCCCTGTCACTGGTCAGGATCCTCGACGTCCGGCAGGGCGACGGGACGTACGTCACCAGCCTCGAGCCGAAGGCGCTGCTCGACGGGCTCAGCTTCATCGTCGACCTGCACCACGACAGGACCGTCCTGGAGTTCTTCGAGGTACGCCGGATCCTCGAGCCCGCCGCCACGGCGCTGGCGGCCCGGCAGATCAGCCTCGAGACCATCGACGCCCTGCGCGACCACCTGGCGAAGGTCACCGACGAGTCCGCCGTGGAGGACCTCGTCGAGAACGACCTGGAGTTCCACCGGCGGATCGCCGAAGCCGCCGGGAACTCCGTCCTGTACTCCCTCGTCGACACCCTCTGCGGCCCGACCATCCGAGCGCGCGTGTGGCGCGGGCTCACCCAGGAGGGCGCGCTCCGGCGCACTCTGGACGAGCACCACGCCATCCTCGACGCCCTGGCGGCCCGGCAGGCCGACGTCGCCCACGCCCTGGCCACCGTGCACGTCGCCGGCGTCGAGCAGTGGCTGCGCAAGGCCCTCTGACCCGCCGCCGCGCCTCCTCCGTACCGGCGTTGAACCACGCCCCGGGCGGGACCCGTACTGCCTGACGGCTCCACCACCGCCGGCACGCGGGAGGGATCACGATGGGACCACATCGGCACGGCCACGCTCCGTGGGTCCGCACGGCCATGGACGAGTCGGCGTACGCGGCGCGGCACCCGCGATCCGGCCGCCGCGAGGTCTATCGTTGACCACCGCGCTCCCGACCGTCCCGGAGAACCCCCGCCATGGCATTTCCCGGAGCGCGCGGCAGGACGAAGGCACGGACCTGGTTGCGCGCGCTGCGCCCGGTGACCGACGCCGACGACGAGCTGATCATCGCTCGGCTGTACGAGGAGTACCACGACCCGCTGCTCGCCTTCGTGATCCGGCATACCGGCGGGGACCGCCAGTGGGCGGAGGACATCGTGCAGGAGACGATGATCCGCGCGTGGCGCAGCCTCGACCAGCTCGACGCGGAGGCGGCCAGCCTGATGCCTTGGCTGGCGACGGTCGCCCGCCGTATCGTCATCGACGAGAGGCGCCGCAGAGGAGCACGGCCCCAGGAGGCGGGCGAGGGCCCTCTCGAGAAGCTTCAGACTCCGGACGGTATGGAGGATCTGCTGCGCGGCGTGGTCGTGTCCGAGGCGTTGAAGGCGCTCAGCCCCGCGCACCGCGAGGTGCTCACCGAGACGGTCCTGCGCGACCGCACGGTCAACGAGGCCGCGGAGGTGCTCGGCATCCCCGTCGGAACGGTCAAGTCACGGGTCTACTACGCACTGCGGGCGCTGCGCGTCGTGCTCGAGGAGATGGGGGTGACGCCGTGACCGAGCGGAGCGAGGGAATCGGAGAGCAGCCCCTGCGAGTCGCCCCTCCGACGAAGGAGGACTCGTGACCGAGCGGGGGACTCCTCGGCACACCGACGTCGGCGCGTACGCCCTGGGACTGCTCGAAGAGGGCGACCGGCGGGCCTTCGAGACCCACCTCGCCGACTGCCCCGCGTGTTCGGCCGAGGCGGACGACCTGTCCGGCCTCCGGGACCTGCTGGTCGGCCTCCATCCGGCGCCGGACACAGTGGGGACGGAGGCGGCCGGGCACGGCTCGGCCGGGGCGGGAGACGCCGCGGGCTCCGCCGACGTCGCGAGCCTGCTCCGCCGGCGCGGGGTCGCCGCGCGGCGCCGGCGCCGGGGCACCGCGATCCTGGGTACGGCGGCCGGTCTGGCGCTGCTGGCGTGCGGGGCCGCCGTCGGCGCCGCCGCGGCCGGGCGCGGCGACGGCACGGTGCTGACGCACGACCACCAGAACCTGCCGGCGGACCTCCTCGGATGGGGGGAGACGCACGAGGCCGCGAATCCCCGTACCGGCGCGCGCGGCATCGTGGCACTGGAGCGCAAGGCCTGGGGCACGCACGTCGCCCTCGACCTCGGCGACATCCGCGGCCCGCTCACCTGCCGACTCGTCGCGGTCACCCGGTCGGGGCAGCGGCACGTGGTGACCGAGTGGGCCGTGCCGCCCAGGGGCTACGGCCTGCCGCGCTCGCCCGACCACCTCCAGGTCCACGGCGGTACGGCCGTCCCGCGCCAGGACCTGGGCAGGTTCGACGTGGAGGTGGAGGGCGGCGGCACCCTCCTCAGCATCCCCGTCTGACCCGCGGGCCCGGCGGGGCCGGGCCCGGTGGCTACACCTTGACGGGCCGTTTATGTTTCCGCGTCTTCATGGCGTGCTGGACGAGTGTCACCAGGACGTTCTTGCAGGACTCCCTGTCCCGTGCGTCGCACAGCACGATCGGCACGTGCTCCCCGAGGTTGAGCGCCATCTCCACCTCGGCCAGCTCGAACCGCCGGGCACCGTCGAAGCAGTTCACCGCGACGATGAACGGCGTGCCGCGCCGTTCGAAGTAGTCGACCGCCGGGAAACAGTCGGCGAGCCGCCGGGTGTCGGCGAGCACGACCGCGCCGAGCGTCCCGAGCGAGATCTCGTCCCACATGAACCAGAACCTCTCCTGGCCGGGCGTGCCGAAGAGGTAGAGCACGAACTCATCCTTGATCGTGATGCGCCCGAAGTCCATCGCGACCGTCGTCGTGGCCTTCGCCTCGACCCCCGCGACGTCGTCGACGCCCACGCTCTTGTCGGTGAGGAGCTCCTCGGTCCGTAGGGGTTTGGTCTCGGAGACGGCGCCGACCAGCGTCGTCTTTCCCGCGCCGAAGCCGCCGGCGACCACTATCTTGATCGCCTTCGGCAGTCTCCGGCCCCGTCGATCAAAGCGCCTTGAGTCCATCGATCACCGCCAGGTACAGGTCGTCGTCGTCCGCCAGCTCGGCCTCCGTCTGCGGGTCCTCGACCGAGATGAGGCCCTTGGCGAGCAGGTCGCCGAGAAGAACGCGGACGGTGACGGTCGGAAGGTTCAGGTGACCCGCGATCTCGGCCACCGACATCGGCTCGTCACAGAGCCGGACGACGGCCTGGTGCTCGGGGTCCAGGCCGAGCTCCGGGGCCGGGGGCAGCCCCGTCGCCACGACCATCGTGATGAGGTCGAACTCGCCGTGCACCGGTTCCGTTCGGCCGCGGGTCATGACGTACGGGCGGACGAGCGGCCCGGCCTGCTCGTCGAGCCATCGTTCGTGGGCGTCCCCCTCCACGGGGGTGCCTTCGGACGTGGCGTCTGGAACGTTCCTCGGGTCCTGCTCGGACGGGTCGTTGGTCATGGTCACGGCACCGGGTCCGCGGAGCGGGACGCGGCCGTGAGGTGGTGGCCGAGTCCGGTGACGAGCATCTCCATCTCGTACGCGATCAGGCCGATGTCGGCCTCCTCGCTGCTGAGGACCGCGAGACAGGCGCCCTGGCCGGCGACGGTCACGAGGAGGTAGGCCGAGCGCATCTCGACGATGGTCTGGAGCACGGGACCGCCGTCGAAGCGTTCGCCCACCCCCTTGGCCAGGGACTGGATACCGGCCGCGACCGCGGACAGGTGCTCGGCGTCGTCCTGGTCGAAGTCCTTCGACGCGGCCATGAGCAGGCCGTCGGCGGACAGGACGATCGCGTGCCTGGCCTCCTTGACGCGCTTGATGAGGTCGTCGAGCAACCAGGCCAGTTCGGCGGGAGGTTCTGTCTTCTGCGCCACTACTAGTCCTTCTACGCTTCTTCGTCTGCGGTCGGGTCGTCTTCGGGGTCGGCGTCCCGCTGGAACCTGGTCGCCTCGGCTCTGCCACGCCGGGTGCCGGCCTGCAGGCCGCTGATGGACCTGCGAAGTTTCTCGGGCGATCGGCCGTCGCCGACGTTCCTGTCCTCGTTCCCCGCGACGACGGTCGGCCCGTCCGTCCGCAGCGGAGCGGCGATGTTCGCCTGGGGAACGCGGATCGGCAGCCCCGAGGGCGTGGTCGACGCCTCGGCGGCGGGCGCCGGCTCGTCGTCCTTCTCTTCCGGGACCGTCTCGGGGCTGTCCCGTGGGAGCGGTGCGAGCGCCGTCACGGGCGCCACCGTGCGCCCCGTCGATCGGCCGGTCGGACGGCGGCTCGGGGTCTTCCGCCGTCTCCGCGGGAAGCCGTCGGGGGTCCGCTCCAGGGGCTCGTCGCCGGGACCGGTGCTGGACTCGTCATCGGCATCGTGGGATTCGTCGGAGGACAGGACAGGGGAGACGGCGGTCGCCACGGCGGTCGCGGTGGCCGCGGGCGCGGCGGCGCCGATCGCGACGGGCCGGCTCTCGGCCAGGACCCGGGTGCTCTTCTTCGGCGCGGCGTCGTCGGGCGCCGTCTCGCTGATCAGCTCCCGGGGGATCAGCGCGACCGCGGTGGTCCCGCCGTACGACGAGTGCTTGAGCGAGACCCGCACGTCGTAGCGCTCGGCCAGCCGGCCGACGACGTACAGCCCGAGGTGCACCGAGCTCGACAGGTTGAACTCGGGCGGGTCGCTGATCCGGTCGTTGAGGGATGCCAGCAGCTCGTCGGTCATGCCGAGGCCGTGGTCCTCGATCTCGATGACGTAGCCCTTGGCGACCTTGCGGCCGCTGATCTCGACCTGGGTGTAGGGCGGGGAGTAGGAGAGCGCGTTCTCGATCAGCTCGGCGAGCAGGTGGACGATGTCGCCGACGGACCGGCCGGCCAGCGAGACGTCGCCGATGGTCGAGGCGACGGTCACCCGGGTGTAGTCCTCGACCTCGGCCACGGCCGACCGGACGACGTCGATCATCGGGACGGGCCGCCGCCAGCCGCGGGCGGGGGTGGAACCGGACAGGACGATGAGGTTCTCGGCGTTGCGCCGCATTCGGGTCGCGAGGTGGTCGACGCGGAAGAGCTCCTCCAGGTCCTTCGGGTCGTCGTTCCGGCGCTCCATCTCGTCGAGGAGGGTGAGCTGCCGGTGGACGAGGGCCTGGGACCGGCGCGCGAGGCTGAGCAGGATGTCGCGGAACCCGCGCCGCAGCTCGGCCTGCTCGACCGCGGTACGGATCGCGGTCTCCTGCACCGTGTTGAACGCGTGGCCGACCTGACCGATCTCGTCGTTGCCGAACACCAGGGGCGGCGCCTCGGCGGCGACGTCCACGTTCTCGCCGTGTCCGAGCCGTTCCACGACGCCGGGCAGACGCTGGTCGGCCAGTTCGAGCGCGGCGTTGCGCAGCTTCTCCAGCTGCCGGAGGAGGGCGCGGGTCGTGGTGATGGACACGACCACGGACGCGATGACCGCGATGAGGCCGAGGCCGCCCGCCAGGGCGAGCCGGACCATGACGCCGATGGCGACCGGTTCGGCGCGGTCCACCAGCTCGTTTCCGGCGTCGAGGGTCAGCTTCTCCAGCTGGGCCATGATCGGCTGTACGGTCGTCTGCCACTGCGCGGCCGAGACGGGCGGGCGCGCGCCCGTCCGTCCCTTCTCCACCAGCCGGTCCTCCATCTGACGGAACCGGACGAATTCGGCGTTCTTGGTCAGCCGGTCGTACCGGGCGCGGTCGGCCGCGGGCAGCTCCGCCGCGGCCTGCTCGTGGAGCAGCCGCTGCGCGCCCACCAGCTCGGCGTACTGCGCGTGCTCGGTGCCGGTGAAGCGGCCCGCCGCGAGGGACCCGGCGAGGAGCGCGTCCTCCCGGGAGAGGACCTCCTTCGCCCAGGTCATCGAGACCAGCGTGCGGCTGTCCGCGGCGACTCCCTGGTCGCTGAGGGCGCCCGCCGCGCGGTAGATCCGGAAGGTGGCGTCGATGATGTCGTCGAAGGCCGCCGTCGCCCGGTCGCGCTGCACCAGCCGGGTGTCGATCGACTGACGGCTCATCCCGAGGTCGTCGAGCTTGGCGAAGGAGTCCTTGATCCGCGCCTTGAGGACGGAGCTCGCGACGCGGGAGACGTCGCCGCCGGCGGCCAGGGACCGGAACCGCCTCGCGGCGACGTCGGTGCGGGGCCGCTGGGCGTCCAGGGCCTGCCGCTGCGCGGCCCCGGGCCGGCCGAGGTACACCATGGACAGCCGGCGCTCCTGCTGCAGCGCGGTGACCAAGGTCACGCCGGGCCGGCTGACCTTCTGGTCGATGGTGTTGACGCCAAGGAGGTTCAGACCGTCCCGCAGCGTGACCCAGGCGGCGAAGGCCCACAGCGCGGCGAGCGACACGAGAAGTGCGGTGATCTTCGTGCGAAGACGCGAGTTACGAAAGCGCATCCACCAGTTCCAAACGAGATCCTCAGGGATCCGCAGCCCGTCACGAAGGTATGGACGGTGCCGGCACCCGATGTCGAAACGCCTCACGGCACCGTCGCGCCGATCAACGCCCGTCGCACTTTAGCAATGGATGACTTACAGACTGCAATTACAGGAAACGCGCAGGCTTTGACCGTTTATGTGGTGATTTGTCCACTAGTGTCGGAAAAATTCGCCGTGAAACGGGGCGGGGCCGTCAGCCGCCGATCGCCGTGTCCTCCCGGACCAGCGCCATCACTCCGGGATCGCGCCGCGCAAGACGCACCGCGGCCAGGACCGCCGCCCGTACGATCGCCGTCGGCCGATAGAGGTCCTTGTCGTGCCAGAGCGCCGGACCGTCCCCTCCCGAATCCCCGGTCCGGACCAGGTAGGCGTATCCGCGCGCCGCCGCGGCCCGGCAGGCGCCGTCGCCCGGTCCGACCAGGAGCAGGACCTGCGTCGCGTAGGCGGTCTCCTCCGCGGTGCCCTCCCACCGGCCCCACGAACCGTCGGCGCGCTGGGTCGCGAGCAGCCACCGCACGGCGCGCCGGACCGTCGCCCGCGCGCGGTCGCCGCCGAACCGGCCCAGGGCGAGCACGCAGCACGCGGTGGCGTAGTACGGCGAGGCGTGCCACCGGTCGTGCCAGCTCCCGTCGGCCCGCTGATGGTCGCGCACCAGCGCCGCCAGCCCGGGGACGACCTCCGCGATCCGCGGCGGGGAGTCCGGGTGCCGGACGAGGTACTGCCCGAACGCCTCCAGGACGTGGGCGTTGGTGCTGACGGAGAACCCGTCCTCACCCTGCCACGTGCAGAAGTGCTTCTCCATCCGGTACGGCTCCAGGCCGTCCAGCCCGAACGGCAGGCCGAGCAGGCCGAGCGCGTACAGCGCCCCGGCCGTCGTGTCCGCGTCGGCCGGCAGTCCTTCCCCGGCGGGCGTCCCGACCGGGTCGAGGGCCTGCCGCAGACTGGAGAGGACGGTGGGCGGCACGGTCACGCCGATCCCGGCCCGTACGAGGGTGGTGATCACCCAGGCGCGCTCGAACACCGTGATCGGCAGCCCGCAGGGCACCGGGCCGCCGTGCTGCTCGACCACCATCTCCAGGAACCGCCGGGCGGGGTCCTCCGGGACGGGCGCCTCCCCGCCGAGCCAGGCCGCGGTGGCGGCCGGCGAGGCGCCGACGATCCCCGTCGGGCCCGGGCGCGCCGCCGGGACGCCGCGCGCGTCCCCGCCCACCGCCTCCAGGGCGTGAAGGAGCTTCTCCGGCGGTGCGGCCCCCACGCTGAGCAACGCGCGTACGGCGGAGAGCCGCTTGGTGCCGTCCAGCCCGCGTGGCGTGCGCGGACGCCCACCGGCCGGCCCGCCCGCGACGCCCGGGACGGGACCCGCCAGGGCCCGGTCGATGGACTCGACGAGCGCGGCCGCGATGAGGTCGGCGGCGGGCATGTCCGGCATCGTCCGGCCGTCCAGCTCGTCGGCCAGCCGGGACAGCGCAGCCAGCCCCCGGTCGGCGGCCCGGGCCAGATCCGTACGGCCGTGGTCGTCGCCCGACCGGCGGAGCTCGGCCAGCAGTGCGTCGGTCGCGCTCAGCGTGGGGACGACGGCGTAGCCGCCCGGTCCGCCCCAGCCTCCGTCCGGCCGCTGCGCCGCCAGCAGGAAGCCGAGCCGCCGGGTGTGGCCCACCAGCCAGGGCGCCAGGGCCACGAGCCGTCCCGTCTCGTACACCGAGGGGGAGACCTGGCCCCAGGGCGTCGCCGCCAGCCCCGCCATCAGCTCGGCGGCCGCCGCCGTGACGTCCGGCGCCGCCGGGCCGGCCTGCTCGATCGTGCGCGCGGACGGGTCCCCGCCGACCGTCACAGGGCCTCCCAGTGGTCGGTGGGCTCCTGGAGCCCCTCGCAGAAGTCGACCTGGCGTTCCATGTACGCGGCCAGGTGCGGGTGACCGGCGCGCAGCGGGTCGAGGAGCGCCCGGAACCGCGCGCCGACCGCGGCGAGGTGGTCCCGTACCTCGCCCTCGGTGACCCCGGGCAGCAGCGCGTTCAGGTCGCCCCGGGACAGGTCGCGTTCGAAGGTGCCCAGGTCGTCGATCAGGCGCATGGTCCGCTGGGCCTCCCGGCTCACCGCCATGACGGCGGGAACGTCCTCGACCGGGGGCGCCTCGGCGGTGGCCGCCCAGTGCGAGACGAACGCGAACGAGAAGCCCAGGTCGTCGGCGTTCTCCAGGTGGTCCGCGAAGGCGGGTGCGGAGCCGTCCGCGCGGGCCGCGTTCCCGTCCCGTTCCAGCGTCATCGCGGTGAGGAAGCGGCGCAGCTCCTCGCGCCAGACGTCCCGCAGCGCGGGGAACGCGGGCGACGACGCGAGGTCGTCACGGATGTCGGCGAGGGCACGGGCCAGGTCGTCGCCGTCCGGGGCCGGCGCGCCGTCGGCGACCGCCAGGCACCGCTCGACCACGTTCCGCACCTCGGACCGGGGCGTCGCGGCATGGCCGATGAGCCGGTCGACGCCGGAGCTCCAGACGGCGACGCGGTTCGTCATCCGCAGCTCGGCCGCGCCGAGCCACGGCGCGCTGAACGCCGTGCGGAGGCAGACGGTGTTGACCAGAGTGGCGTCGAACGGCTCAGCGCCGAACAGGCCCTCGTAGCGCGCGGTCCACTCTCGCGCCTCGCGCTGGGCGCGGCCGGCGACGGCGCAGACCCGCCCGCTCTCGACGGCGGGCAGGACCGTGCCACCGATGTCGGAAAGAGTCATGAGGCCTCCTTCGTCGGCCTCATGACCAAGATGCTCTGCTCACCGATTCCCTCGCTTCGCTCGGTCATGAGCGCGCCTCAGACGTTCGAGGTGACGCGGCCGCGAGGACGCAGCAGGAACTGGATCCGCTCGCTCGGCTTCAGGGTCAGCCCGAGCCGGGGCTCGATCGACGGTGAGCCGTGGATCACCGGCTCGAACCGGCTCAGCATCGCCGCCATGATGAGCTGTGCCTCGATGGTGAAGAAGTAGCTGCCGACGCACTGGTGCGGCCCGCCGCTGAAGGTGAGGAACGCGAACCGGTGCCGCGACTGCCCGGGCGCGAACCGCTCGGGGTCGAAGACCCGCGGATCGGGCCATACATCGGCCAGCCGGTGCGTGAGATAGGGACTGATGACGAGGATCGATCCCTTTCGAATGCGGACGCCGTCGATGACGTCGTCCGCGACGACGGTTCGGGGAATGATCCACCCCGGGCTGTAGAGCCGCAGTACCTCTTGGGTGACCATTTTGGCGTACCGCAGCTCGGACAGGTGGGCGCGCCTCGGGTGATCCGTCCCGACCACCCGGTCGATCTCCGCGTAGAGCTTGGCGGCGATGTCCGGCCGGGAGTCGAGCACCATCCAGAGGAAGGACAGGATGCTCACCGAGGTCTCCGTCGCGGCCACGAACAGGGCGACCACCCCGTCGCGGATGTTCTGCTCGTCGAGGCCGTTGCCGTTCTCGTCGCGCGCCCGGATGAGCCGGGAGACGATGTCCCCGCCGTCCGCGCCCCGTCGGCGGGAGTCGCGGACGATCGGAAAGATCAGGTCGTCGACCGCCTGGACGGCGCGGCGGAACGCGCGGTCGCCCGGGAGCGGCACCCAGAACGGCACGAACGGGAGCAGCATCCGCGAGCGGAAGGAGGACGTCGTCGCGGTCGCCAGCACCCGGCCGAGTTCGTCGATCTGGTCGAGGGGCATCTTGTCGCCGACGATGACGCGCGTGATCGCCCGATAGACCAGCCGGGTCATCTCGTCGGCGGCGTCGACCGGGCGGCCGACCGCTCGCCCGGCGAGCTCGTCGACGGCCTCGACGATGGCCCTGGCCACGTCGTCCGTGAAGGACGCGATGTTCGGACCGGAGAACATGGCCTGGTAGGCGCCCTTCTTGAGCGCCCACGCCGGGTCCGCGCCCGAGGGCTCGCCGACCAGCCGGCTGAGCGGCTTCCACAGCAGACCCTCGCGACGGTAGTTGTCGGCGTGATCGCGGAGGACGTGCTGCACATGGTCGGGATGGGTCACCAGGTAAGGGCGGAACGGTCCAACGACGCCCAGTCGCACGATGTCGCCATCGGAGATCCTTCCGACCTCGTCCGTCGCCTGAACGGGGTCGCGCAGCAGTGCCGGGAGAAAGCGGAACGAGGAAATGGTCTTCGCGTCCCGTGGTCTGGGCATTCGAGCGTCGGTCGACGTCACAGTCGTCCCAATCTGGAAAGTCGATAGCGGAATCCGGGAATGGCGGATCGACGCCGGGGAGTTTCGCCGTCGTGATCGATAAAGGAGGAGCGGCGATCGAGTCCCGTCTGGTCAGGAGGGTGTCAGCCGAGCGGGGAAGACGGAATTCAGACCGCCGTTGCGGCCGATGACTCGTTTAACACGCCAATCCTCGCCTCTTTGTGGTCAGCGATCCGAAATGTCACATGAGTCGTACACATGACGCTACTAACTATAAGGTAAGGATGTCGTTACCTCGTTCGTCGGGAGCGCTCAGGAGGGGCGGAACGCCGGAGGCGGTGCCGGTCTCCGGGGCGGCTCGAAGGAGCGCGCGGAGAGCGGCCGGCGTTGCGGGCAGGGCCGGATGACGCGACGGAGCCGACGCGGCGCGGTCCGCGCTGAGCAGCGCGAACGGGCCCTCAGGAGGCGTGGCCGCGGGCGTGGCCGGAGACGGGAGGGCGGTGCGGCGGGAGTGCGCGGCGGGTGCCAGAGGGGGCCGGAGTCCCACGGCCCGCGCTCGCCGGGGTGCGGAGTGTGATTTTCTTCTCAGCGAAATCCAGGTTTGGGCCTGTCCGACTGTCGGGAATGCGTAGTTCGTCGATCTTCCTCCCCTGGCCGCGGAACGGACCCCGTATGCCCCTCGACGTCTCCCCGCCGGCGGAGGCCGGTGACGACGCCGCCGTGATCCTGTCCCGTTGGAGTTCGCTGGCCGCCCCGGCCCTGCGGGCGGCGGTCGAGACGTTGCATCCCTGGCCCGCCCGGATGGCGGCGTACGCCTTCGGGTGGGCCGGCCGCGACGGACGGCCGTCGGGCGGGAGCCCGGCGACCGGCGGCAAGGGCCTCCGGCCCGCGCTCGTGCTGCTGTGCGCCGGAGCGGCCGGGGCGCCCGCCGATTCGGCACTGGCCGGCGCGGTCGCGGTCGAGCTGGTGCACGCCTTCTCCCTCGTGCACGACGACATCATGGACGGCGATGAGCGTCGCCGGCACCGCGCGTCGGTGTGGCGCGCCTACGGGGTGGGGCCCGCCATCCTGACCGGCGACGCGCTCCTCGCCCTGGCGATGGCGACGCTGGCCCGGGTGCCGGGACCCGGCGCGGCGGCCGCCATGGAGCGGTTGTCGGCCACGCTCATCGAGCTGGTGCACGGTCAGGCCGAGGACATCGCCTTCGAGGGCCGGCCCTGGACCGGGCGGGACGCGGTCACGGTCGAGGAGTACGTCGCGATGGCGGAGGCCAAGACGGGTGCGCTGCTCGGCTGCGCCGCGGCGATCGGGTGCCTGCTCGGCGGGGGCCCGCCGGAGCGGGCGGAGCGGATCGCGGTGATGGGACGGCAACTCGGTCTGGCCTTCCAGATGACGGACGACCTTCTCGGCATCTGGGGCGATCCCTCCGTCACCGGCAAGCCCGCGTCGAGTGACCTGCGGCGCGGCAAGAAGACCCTGCCGGTCCTCGCCGCGCTGGAATCCGGCACGCCGGCCGCGCGGCGGCTGGAGGAGGTCCTCGCGGCGCCGCTCACCGGCGAGGAGGAGCTCGATCTGGCACGGAACCTGATCGAGGACGCCGGTGGACGGCGGCGGACCCGGGAGCGGGCCGCTGCCTGCCTGCGCCGGGCGCTCCACGTCCTCCACGCCGAAGGCGTGGGCGGCCCGGCCTCCGAGGACCTCGCGGTGCTCTTCGGTCTTCTCCTCGACCGGGCCCACTGACCGGCATCGGGCTTAATGATCTACAACGTAAAGGCGGCGGCTCCTCCACCGGCGAGAGTCGCCGCCGCGACCGCGTCGATCAGCTCCCGGCGCGCCGCGCCGAGAACTCGAGGCGTACGTAGTCGACCACCGGCTCGGGCAGCTCCGCGGCGACCGCCCGCACGAAGTCGCGGTGCTCGGCGGCCGGGAGCCGGTCGAGCTGTGCGCCGAGGACCACGGTGGTCAGGTAGCTCTCGAACTGCTCGCCCGCTTCCAGCCGGGCCGGGTCCGGTACGAGGGTGACCTCGACGTCGGTGAAGCCGGCCGCCTCCAGGCGCCGCCGGGTCTCCTCCGCGCCGGCGAAGTTCCACGTCTGGGGCTCCTCCCCGGTGACCTTCGCCAGGGCCGCCCGCACCCGGGCGACGTTGCCGTGCCCACCGCAGTCGGCGGCGAACGGCGCTCCCGGCCGAAGCGCCCGTGCGATGTTCGCGAACAACGCGTCGTGGTCGTGGATCCAGTGGAAGGTCGCGACGCTGAACGCGGCGTCGGCGCCCGTGATCGGCAACGGCCGGGTGAGGTCGGCCTGATGCACGTCGACCCGGTCGAGGCGGTCCGCGAGCCTGTCGCGGAGCCGGTCCAGCATACGTGCCGATCCGTCCACCGCGATGACGCGTCCCCGCGGCAGCAGGTCCAGCAGCGCCTCCGTGTCGCGGCCGGTGCCGCAGCCGGCCTCCAGCACCGTCTCGGCGCCGGTCAGCGGCAGCCGCTCGAGGGTGCGCCGGCCCCAGCGCAGATGCGGCAGCGGGAGGGAGTCGTACGTCGCGGCGTCCCATTCTCTGATCACGGTGATCACCCCTTCTCGTCGATCACCTTAGCGGCTATCTCACATTACAAGAAGAATCGTCTCACACTATGAACAGAGCGACAGGATGCTTGCGTATACCGAAAGTAGCGAGTTGACTACTTAATGTGGCTGCACTGTCCCGTGCGCATGGTCGGCTCGCCGCGTCCCGGGCACGGCTCGCGTGAACGACGACCTCGCCCGGGCGCTTCAGGAGTTCCGCAGCGTCCTTGCGCTGCCGACGGTCGGGCGGGCGAGCCGTCTCGCGGATCTGGGCGAGCTGCGGCGGCTGATCGAGAGCTATCCCGAGGAGGCGCGCGCGATCCTGCGGGAGGTCACCGGAGACTCGCCGGTCGCGTGACCCGGAGGTTCAGGACCCGGCGGGCCTGCGGAACTCCGCGCGCCAGCGGCGTACGGGCGGGTCCTCGTCGTCGAAGAGGTCCTCGACCCGTACGGCGGGCAAGGGGAACGACTCGACCTCGGCGCGGGTCAGCGGCCAGGGCATCCGGCCCGGATCGTCGCTCTCCTCCCTGGCGCGCGCGATGACGAGCAGGGTCCCGCCCGGGGCGACCAGGTCGGCGACGCCGGCGATGGCGCGCCTCCGCGCCTCCCCGCGCAGCACCTGGACGGTGTAGCTCTCGACGACCAGGTCGAAGGCCCGTCGCCACTCCGGGGGAGGGGAGAGCAGATCCGCCGCGTGGTACTCCACGCGGGAGTCCGGGAAACGGGAGCGGGCCCGCGCGACGGCGGACTCGGAGACGTCGAAGGCGGTCACGTGGTGGCCGAGCCCGGCGAGGTACTCGGCGTCGTCGCCCAGCCCGCAGCCGACGACCACGGCGCGATCCGAACCCGGGCGCGCCCACGCCCGCAGCATCGGGTTGGGCACCAGGTCGGCCCAGGGCACCGACGCCTCCCCGCGGTCGGCCGCCGCGTACAGACGCTCGAACCATCCCGTGGCGTCGCCCGCGGCGATCGACTCGGCGGCGAGCCGCCGCGCGTACCCCCGCTGCTCTTCGACGTTCATCGCGACGGCCTCGTCAGGACCGGGGACAGGCGGGGAACAGCCCGCGCGTGCCGGAGGGATAGGCGGTCGCGTCGGTGAACCGGCAGCCGAAGTCGGGACGCGCCACCGCCGCCGGGTCGGTGACCGGGTCGCCGGCCGGGCGGGGGCCGCCCTGCACCCAGCGGGCCAGGTCGTCCCAGGCCTGCCCGGCCTCGGCGGCGGAGAACTCACAGTGCTGCGCGGTCCGGATGGCGCGCTGCACGACGAGGCCCGACCGGTGGGCGCGGGCGACCTCCGAGCCGTAGATCTCCTCCATCGAGAACGGCACGAACATGTCGCCCAGACCGTGCAGGGTGACGACCTTGGCGGTGGGCAGCCCGAAGACGCGCGGGATCTGGGAGAGCCGGGCGGAGTACCGGTCGACCGGGTCGGCGGGGCGGACCCGCTGCACGGTGGCGTTCACATCGACCGGCGTGTTCGGCGTGTAGCGCGTACCGGCGTTGCCGGCGACCCGCGCGGGGTCCTGCGCCAGGCTCGTGCCGGCCGCCGGGGCCCCCAGGCTGAACAGGAAGTCCTTCCAGAGGGGGAAGGCGGCCTCGGCGCCGGGCCGGGGGCCGCCGGAGCGGTCGATCGTGATGGCCCGCAGTTGCTTTCCGAGGTCGTTGGTGGTGTCCGGGCCGCCCGGCCGCAGTGCGTCGAGCCCGAGCGCCTGCTCGATCCTCGGCACGGCGTTCGTCAGGTAGTCGGCCGGCGCGGGATGGGCGCGCACGCCCGCCAGGTCCTGGGCCACCAGGTTGTAGTCCAGGAAGAAGTCGAAGAGCCGGTCGTCGCCGAGCACCCCGCACATCGGCAGGGCGCCGGAGTAGAAGTTCGGGTACTGCTCGATCGACCGGCCGATCACGTGGCCGCCCATGGACACGCCCGCGATGTAGGTACGGCGTGGTCTGCGCAGCAGCCGGGTGAACAGGTCGGCGAGGTCGCGGGTCTCCACGACTCCGGAGCGCACGTCGTAGTCGTTGTCGGCGTACGACGACGCGGCCCAGGCGTAGCCCTCGCCGATCAGCTTCTGCCGCAGCCCGAAGGCGGGCGGATCCACGGTCAGCGTCGTCGACGCGCCGCGGTAGCCGTGCGACCACATCACCAGTTCGCCGTTCCAGTCCGCCGGCACCTCGATGTCGTACGCCGCGTGATGGAAGACGCCCTGGCGCACGGTGGTCGTCCGGCCGTCGGCCGTCAGCGGCGGGAGCGCCGGGTTGCTGATCGTGTACGGCGGCAGCGGCCGGTCGTCGGGCACCGTCGTCGCGCCCGCGGCCGGTGCGGTGCCGAGCGACACGGTGACGGCGGCGACGGAGACGAGGGAGGCGAGCCGGCGCAGGCGCATGGACGATCTCCTCGAAGGCAGCCATCGCGACCCGGTCCCGGGTCACGGGGAACGGCCGGCGCGCCGTCGTCGACGTGCGTTGACCGGTAGGACTCCGCACCTTAGAGGCGCGGTCGCCCGACGGCAAGATCGTTCGGCTTGTCCGTGCCGGCCGGTCGGTGCGTCCCGGCGGCCGGCGCGTTCCGCGCGGTCAGCGCATCCCGCTGGCCATCATGACGATGAGGATGGCGACGTGCGTCACGATGACGAATCCGATGATGAACATGAACACGAACTTGGCGGGGCCGTGCTCGAAGACCTTGCCCTCCTTCAGGGGCGCCCGCCCGGCCTGCCGCTTGGCGAGGCGCTCCGCGAACTTCTCCTCATAGGACTTCTTGCGCGGAGTGGGCTGCTCGCCGCTGGTGGGCTGGTCGCCGGTGGTGGGCTGCTCGTCGGTGGTGAGCTGGTCGCCGGTCATCGATGGAACCCCAATCGTGTGCCTCCGATGAAGAGTAACCATTGCCAAGGTCGGGTGATTCCGTCCGGTGTCCTGTCGTCCCTGCTCACGTGACCGGAGGGGCGGTGACGTCCACGGATGCGGGTAGGACCGGCCGGAGCGGCGGGCCCTCGGACCGGGGTGCGGACCCGTCCGGCCGCCGACCTGTGCGGAAGGACCCGGACGAGACTGGATAATCGGCGGCACAAGATCGTGATTCCGGTCCGTTGAGAAGGGAATCCATGAGCAGCCACGTCGTCATCGCACCCGACAAGTTCAAAGGGTCGCTGACCGCTCCCGAGGTGGCCGCGCGCGTCGCAGCCGGGCTGCGCCGCGTCCATCCGGAGGTCCGGCTGACGACCATGCCGGTCGCGGACGGCGGCGACGGCACCGTGGACGCCGCGGTCGCCGCCGGCTTCACCCGGCGCCGCGCCGTCGTCAGCGGGCCGACCGGTGAGCCCGTCACGGCGTCCTACGCGATCCGTGACGAGACGGCCGTCGTCGAACTGGCCGAGGCGTCCGGGCTGCGTCTGCTGCCCGGCGGCGTGCCCGCGCCGCTGACCGCCTCCAGCCACGGCACCGGCGAGCTGATCGCCGCGGCGGTGGCGGACGGGGCGCGCCAGGTCGTCCTCGGCCTGGGCGGCAGCGCCTGCACCGACGGCGGCGCGGGCATGGCCGCCGCCCTGGGCGCCCGCCTCCTGGACTCGCAGGGCCGGGACCTCCCGCCGGGCGGCGCCGCGCTGCGCGACCTCGACGCCGTCGACACGTCGGCGCTGACCGACCGGATGCAGGGGGTCACGGTCGTGGTGGCGAGCGACGTGAACAGCCCGTTGCTGGGCCCGGACGGCGCCGCCCGCGTGTTCGCGCCGCAGAAGGGGGCCGATCCGGAGCAGGTCGAGATCCTCGTGGCGGGGCTGGCCCGCCTCGACGCGATCGTCCGCCGCGACCTCGGCCTGGTGATGGCCGGGTACCTCGGGGCGGGCGCGGCCGGCGGAGTGGGGTTCGGCGCACTGGTGTTCCTGGCCGCCCGGGTCGAACCGGGCATCGCCTACCTCCTCGACCTGCTGGGGTTCGCCGCGCAGCTCGACGGCGCGCGCCTCGTGGTGACGGGCGAGGGTTCCCTGGACACGCAGAGCCTGCGCGGCAAGGCGCCGGTGGGCGTGGCGCGGGCGGCCCGGCGGGCGGGGGTGCCGGTCGTCGCCGTGTCCGGGCGGCGGGCGCTGAGCGATGACCAGCTCCGCGAGGCGGGATTCGCCGGGGCGTACGCGCTCACCGATCTCGAACCCGATCCGGCGCGGTGCATGGAGGACGCGGGCCCACTGCTGGAACGGCTCGCCGAGGAGATCGCCCGGACGGTGCTGGAGGAACCGCTGAGCCGCCGAGAGCCGACCTCATGAGCGCTCAGCCGACCGGGGAGGAGGTTCCGAGCCGGCCGACGCCGGCCAGCAGCCGCCCCTTGGTCTCCGGGCCGTCGGACCGCCACCTGGCCACGTGGACGAGGCCCGGTTCGACGAGGTCGAAGCCGGTGAACAGCCGTTCGATCTCCGTGCGGGAGCGGATCACGGCGGGGGCGCTGGACTTGGCGTAGGCGTTCTCTATCCGCTCGCGCTGCTCCAGGGTCAGGCCCTCGTACGTTCCGGTCGACAGCGCCAGGAAGCTGCCGGGCGCCATGTTCTCCCGCAGCGTCCCGATCACCTCTTCGCCCTCTGGGACGAAGTGCAGGACGGCGATGGCGAGCAGGGCGATCGGCCGGTCGAAGTCGAGCAGCCGCTCGACGGCCGGGTCGCCCAGGATCTCGCGGGGGCGGCGGATGTCCGCCCGCACGGTGGCGATCCGGTCGTCGGTGGCGCGGAACGCCCGGTTGTGCGCGAAGACGATCGGGTCGTTGTCGACGTACACGACGCGGGCGGCCGGGCGGATCTCGCGGGCCACCTCGTGCACGTTCGGTGAGGTCGGGATCCCCGTCCCGAGGTCCAGGAACTGCTCGACCCCCTGCTCCGCGAGGTGGCGCACGACGCGTACGAGGAAGTCGCGGTTCGCCCGCACGAGCTTGCGCTGCTCGGGGTGGGCGGCGATGACCTTCTCGGCCGCCTCCCGGTCGGCTGCGAAGTTGTCCTTGCCGCCCAGCCAGTAGTCGTACATGCGGGCAGGGGACGGCGTGTGGACGTCGATGACGTCGGGGACCCGTGCCTCCATGATCGACAAGCCTAGGGGGCGGCCCGACAAACAGTAATGAACGCGGTAAATCCTGGCCACCTGCGGCCACACTCGTAAGTGTTGTTACATGTCCGGAAATAGCGCGTCGTCGCGGGAGGGGTCGTCCGCGAGGACGGCGGCGAGCGGGCCGGGCGGCCGGCCGATCGCGACACCGAACGCCAGGTGGTCGGCGTAGTCCCGGGACTCGACGACGAGGCCGTCGCGGACCCGGAGGACGAAGACGTTGCGGATCGCGAACCGTCGTCCGGTGGTCGTGATCCGGCCGACGTACTCGAACTCCCCGATGACGACCTCCGGATCCGCGGTCTCGTGCACCACGACGTCGCGCGCGCTCATCCGCAGGGGGAGCGCGGCCGCGTCGGCGAAGTGCCGGCGCAGCGCCTCCCGGCCGACGAGGGGTTCGCTCGGCGTGGCCATCGGGTGCACGACGACGGCGTCCTCGGCGTACAACTCGGGCAGCGCGTCCCAGTCGCGGGCCGTGACGCCCTCGATCAGCCGCTCGAAGACCTCGCGGGGCGTCACGCGGGCTCCTCGGCGAGGGCCGTGGCGAGGGCGCGGAGACCGCCGGTGGCGCGGGCGATGGTGAGGTGGTCGTGGTAGTCGCGCGTCTCGACGATCAGGCCGTCACGGACGCGCAGCACCTGGATGTTGGCCGCGGTCAGCACCTCGTCGCCGGCCGGGATGTCGTAGTCGAACTCCGCGATGACCACCTCGGGATCCGCGGTCTCGTGCACGACCACGTTGCGGACGCCGAACCGCAGGCCCATCCGGGCCGCGCCGGCGAACCGCGCCCGGATGACCTCCCTGCCCTCCAGGAGGCGGGGGGCGCCGGGTCCCGGCGGGGCGAACGGCTGATGGGCCACGGCGTCCTCGGCGTACAGGTCCGCCAGGTCGTTCCAGCGTCCCTCCGCGATGCCGCGGATCAACCGCTCGAACACGGCGCGCGGACCGGTGGGTTCGGGCATGCGAGACTCCTGTCCAGATCGTCGAAGCTAATCGGAGTGATCACTCCGGATCGAATTATCCGGAGTGGCGACTCCGTCTGTCAATGAGGAAGGTGTGCATGACCGCACCGCGGCGCGCGTCCACCCCGGACGGCGGACGGCCGGTCCGCGCGGACGCGCTGCGCAACCGCGCGCGGGTCCTGGAGGCGGCGGAGGCGGTGTTCGCCGCGCACGGCACGACCGCTTCCACGGAACAGGTGGCCCGGCGGGCCGGCCTCGGCGTCGGCACCGTCTTCCGTCACTTCCCGACGAAGGAGGCGCTGCTCGAGGCAGTGTTCGTCGCGCGGCTGGGCCGGCTGGCCGCCGAGGCCGACGCGCTGATGAGCGCGGAGGACCCGGGCACGGCCTTCTTCGGGTTCTTCGCCCGCGTCGTCGGCCACGCCGCGACCAAGAACGCCTTGGCCGCCGCGCTGGCCGAGGCGGGCGTCGACGTCCGGGAGACCACGGCCGGGACGGGCCGGGAGCTCAGGCGCGCGCTCGGCGCGCTGCTCGGCCGTGCCCAAGAGGCCGGGACGGTGCGGGCGGACGTCGGGCTGCCCGAGATCCTGACCCTCCTGGTCGGCGCGTCACAGGCAGCCGAGCACGTCGGCGGTGACGCCGAGGTACGGGCCCGCGCCCTCGCCGTCGTCTTCGACGGCCTGCGCGCCACGGGCGGCCGTTGAGCGAGCGGCGCGGCCGCCGTCAGGACTTGAGGGCCAGCTCGGCCAGGTGGCGGGCGATGCCGTTGACATCGGTGTCCTGCACGTTGCTGAGAACGGCGACGGCGATGTCGTCGTCCGGCAGGTACACGTTGCTGGCGTGGTATCCCTCGAGCAGGCCGGGGTGGTAGAGGTACCGGTGCCCGTTCAGCCGGTCGACGAGCCACCCGAAGGCGTACCCGGTGGAGGGGGAGTCGAGGCAGCCGCCGGACGGGCAGTCGGCCTGGGAGGTGAAGGCCAGCTTCACCGTGTCCGCCGGCGCGACGAGGTGGGCGCCGAACGAACGGTCCCAGCGGGTCAGGTCGTCGGCGGTCGTGTAGACGCCGCCGGCCGCGTAGGCCTGCGACCCGTTGATGCGGCCGGCCGGCTTGCCGGTCGAGAGGTAGCCCTTGGCCCAGCCGTCCGGCGGGTCGCCGTCGCTGTAGCCGGTGTGCTGCAGCCCGAGTGGTGAGGTGATCTCGTCGCGCAGCACGTCGCCGAGGCCCTTGCCGGTGACCTTCTCGATGATCGCGCCGGCGAGGATGTAGCCGGAGTTGCTGTACTTCCAGCTCGTGCCCGGTTTGAAATCAAGGGGTTTGTGGACGAACCGGCTGATGATCTCCTTGGGCGTGGTCGGCTGGTCCAGCTTCGTAAAGAAGTCTGGCATCTCGGAGATATCCGGGATGCCGGAGGTGTGGACGAGGATCTCGCGGACCGTGATCGGCTTCCACGCGGCCGGGCAGGCCTTGATGTAGGTGGGGACGAGGTACGGGCAGACCTTGTCGTCCAGCTTCACCTTGCCCTGGTCCTGCAGCTTCAGCACGAGCATGGCGGTGAACTGCTTGCTCACCGAGGCGATCCGGAAGATGGTGTCCGGACTGTTCGGGACGTTCTTCGCCTCGTCGGCCTGACCGGCGGCGAAGCGGGCCAGCACCTGACCGCGCCGCACCACCGTGACCGCCCCCGTGAACTTCCCCTTCTTCGCGAGCCCGCGAAGGTAGGAGTCGATCGCGGCCGCGCTCGGGTCGCCGGACGGCGCCGGCGACGTGGCGAGGGGGTTGGGCGTGGGCGTGGCGGCCGGGGACGCGGAGGTTCCTGCCGCGCGCGGCGGGTGCGCCGTACCTCCGCCGGAATCGCTGCTGCACCCCGTCACCGTCGCGGCGAGCAGCGCCAGCGCGGCGCCGGATCGGGCCAGATGAAGACGTGCCATGGTCGCTCCACGGCGTGTCGGTCGCACTTGTCGAACCTGCCAATGATCCCCAGGGGCACGGACCCCTGCAGGTTATCCGCCGCGGCGAGCAAGATCGCCATTTCGCGTCGCGACGAATGAGCCTTGATTACCCAGGGTAGTGCTCGGAGCAGCGCACTGGATTTCGGGGGGACCAATGCGAGCCGTGACGGTGTCCGATTTCGGGGCCCAGCCGGAGCTGACCGAGCAGCCGGTACCCGAGCCGGGTCCCGGCGAGGTCCTGGTCCGGATCAGCGCCGCGGGCCTGAACCCCTTCGACTGGAAGGTCATCGACGGCGCCATCCCGGACGCGGTCTTCCCGCTGGTCGTCGGCACCGACGGGGCGGGCACCGTCGAGCGGGTGGGACCGGGCGTCACCGGAGTACGGCCCGGCGATCCGGTGTTCGGCCAGTTCGGGGACCCCCGGCGCGGACACGGCTCGTACGCCGAGCGGGCCGTCGCCCCGGTGGACGCCATCGCGGCTCCGCCGCGGACGATCGCGCTGAGCGAGGCCGCGGCCGTGCCGACCGCCGGGACGACGGCGCTGAACCTGGTCGATCGGGTCGGTGACGCCCGCCGGCTGCTCATCGTCGGAGCGACGGGAGGCGTCGGCACGTTCGCCACGCAGTTGGCCGCCGCCCGCGGGATCATCGTCGTCGCCACCGCGACCGCCGACAAGGCCGACCTGATGCGGGCGCTGGGCGCGGCCGAGATCGTCGACCCCACCTCCGGCCCGGTCGCCGGACGGCTCTCCGCCCCCGTCGACGCCCTGATCGACCTGGTCAGCGACACGCAGGGGCTGCGTGAGCTGCTGTCGGTCGTCCGGCCCGGCGGTACGGTGCTCAGCCCGGTGTTCGCGGTCCCGGAGGAGGGGCTGCCCGGCGTCGACGCCGTCAACTTCCTGAACGAGGCGGGCACCGAACGGCTCGAACACCTCGCGCGGGAGATCGACGCCGGCCACCTCCGCGTGCTCATCGGCGACACCGTCACCCTGCCCCAGGCGCCGGACGCGCTCGCCCGCAGCAGGGCCGGGCGGGCCCGGGGGAAGACGGTCATCGTCATCTGACGACCGCAGGGCAGACTTGGCGCATGCGCGCGAGCCGCCTGGTGTCCCTCCTCCTGCTGCTGCAGTCGCGGGGCCGCATGACCGCCCAGGAGCTGGCGGATGAGCTGGAGGTGTCCCTGCGCACGATCTACCGCGACGTGGAGTCCCTGTCCGCGTCGGGCGTGCCGGTGTACGCCGACCGCGGCCCGGCCGGTGGATATCAGCTGCTCGACGGCTACCGGACGCGCCTGACCGGGCTGACCGCCGAGGAGGCCGAGTCGCTCTTCCTCACCGGCCTGCCCGGACCCGCCGCCGAGCTCGGTCTCGGCACGGTTCTCGCCGCGGCGGAGCTGAAGCTCATGGCGGCGCTGCCCCGGCAGCTGGCCGACCGCGCGACGCGGCTCCGCGAGCGCTTCCACCTCGACGCGCCGGGCTGGTTCCACGACGGCGAGCCCACGCCGTACCTCAACACCGTCGCCGACGCGGTCTGGAAGCAGCGCCGCCTGCACATGCGCTACCGCCGGTGGAAGACGCCGACGCCCGTCACCCGCACCATCGACCCGCTCGGCCTCGTGCTGAAGGCGGGCAGCTGGTACCTCGTCGGCCGCTCGGAGGGGGGCGAACGCACCTACCGCGTCGACCGGATCCAGACGCTGCAGATGCTCGAGGAACGATTCGAGCGGCCGGCGGACTTCGATCTCGCCGAGTTCTGGCGGTCCTACCTGGCGCGGTTCCGCGACACGATGTTCACCGGCGAGGCGGTCGTCCGGTTCTCCCCGACCGGGATGCGGATCCTCCAGCACCTGGTCACGCCGGAGGTGATCCGCGCGGCGCGGCGCAACGCCGGACCTCCGGACGAGGACGGTTGGGTGCGCACCGTGATCCCCATCGAGTCCGTCCGCCACGCCCACACCGAGCTGCTCAAGTTCGGGGCGGAGGCGGAGGTCCTCGAACCCCCGGAGCTCCGGGAGCGCGTCATCGCGTCCGCGCGCGCCATGCTCGACCGCTACGGCGCCTGACTCCTCGGTCGCACGGGCCGGCTCGCCGGCGCCGCCGCCGGACATGGAACGTCCCGCCGGGGGAGGCCGACGCCCACCCCGGCGGGACGCTCGCGGATCAGACGCCTTCGCCAGGTCGCCGGAACGTTCCGGTGTCCTCGCCCGGCCGCCGGAAGGTGCCGGTGTCGTCGGCGGAACCGCCGGCGACCCGGCGATCCGTCGGCTCGGGCGCCCGCGGCACGGTGTGCTCGGCCGGCCGGGGCATCGGCTGCTCGGGCGGGGTCATCGGAGGCGGGGCGGTACGGCGCGGCAGCGGCTGCGTCGCCTGGATCGGCCCGGGCCGGTCCTCACGGACCGGCCGCGGTGCCTCCACCGTCGGAGCCTCCTCGACGTACGGCGCCTCACGCTCGGCGAGCCGGGCGTCCTTGACGCCGACCACCGCGAGACGGCCGAGGGCCACCGCGGCGAAGAACAGGGCCACCGCGCCCACGCCGTACAGCAGCGCGATCTGCTCCACCACCTGGCGCGTCGTCCCCCCGACGGGGGCGCCGAGCCGATCGGAGGCGGACCACAGCGCGCTGAGCGGGCCACCGACGACGAACCAGGCGCCGCCGAGCGCGGCGATCCACGCGCCGGCGGCGGCCGTGGCCCGGTTGGCGCTCACCAGCAGGATCAGGCCGCCGACCAGCAGGGCGCAGGCCGGCAGGAGCTCCAGCCAGACGCGGCCGGCCGTGAACGACCACGCCTTGTCCGGAGCGAACGCGAAGTGGAAGTACGGGCCGAGGAGCGCGGCCAGCCCGCCCCACAGGCCGAGCAGCACGAGGATCACGCCGCTGAGCGCACCCCTGCTGCGAGGTACTCGTAGCATCCCGGTCATCGAAAATCAGCTCCCTGAAGTCTCGGGCGCCTACGGATTACCCGGGAAGAAACCTTTCAAGCGCGTCGTTCCTCCGCGCTTTGTGGTGATGTGGCCCGGTATAAACGGGCGGAGTCGTCGTCACGATGGGGGGATTGGTGACAGAGGAAGTCGGGGCCGTTCCGAGCGACCGCGACCTGGCACTGCTGCGGCGGTACGAGCCGATCCTGACCTACACGCGGGGGGAGCGGTTCTTCCCCGTCGACGCGGAGGACTACATCCGCTGCTGCAGCCTGTGGCAGGGCGAGCGGCAGCTCGTCGAGGCGGGTGAGCTCACGGCGGAGCGCCTGGTCGCCACGGCCGCCGAACGCACCGGCACCGCTCTGTCGCTGCTGCTCGTGCAGCGGCCGTTCGACCGGCGGGAGGTCCGCGCCCACCGCGCCCACGCCAAGCCGCCCATCGCCCGCTCCGGCCGCCTGGCCGCGGTCGGCCTCATCGGGCGGGTCTTCGACGTGCTGCTGCGCGCCTCGCTGTTCCTGCGCGGCTCGGTGCCCGGCGGGGTCGCGGCGGCAGCCGCCGACCTGGGCGAGCGGCACCTGAGCCGGGACCGCGCCACCTACTACGGCCGGGTGGTCCGTGAGGGCGGCTACATCGTGCTGCAGTACTGGTTCCTGTACGCCATGAACGACTGGCGGACGACGTTCGCCGGGGTCAACGACCACGAGGGCGACTGGGAGTCGGTGACCGTGTACCTCGCCGACACCGAGGACGGCCCGCGCCCGGCGTGGGTGGCGGTGTCCGCGCACGACGAGCGCGGCGACGACCTGCGTCGCCGATGGGACGACCCCGACCTGCGCAAGGAGGGGGACCACCCGATCGTGTTCGTCGGGGCCGGGTCGCACTCCGGAGCGTTCCTGCCCGGCCAGTACCTCGTCACCGTCAACCCCGTACGGCTCCGGCGCTACGTCCGCTGGGTGCAGCGCCTGATGGGACTGGCCTTCCCCTGGTCGCGGGAGGAACGGCATCACGGGGTCGGCATCCCCTTCATCGACTACGCCCTCGGCGACGGGGAGCGCGTCGGCCCCGGCCGGGACCGTACGTGGCGTCCGGTGCTCATCTCCGACGAGACGCCGTGGGTCCGGGGGTTCCGCGGGCTGTGGGGCCGGGACACCCGGGACTGGGTCGGCGGCGAGCGCGCCCCGGCCGGCCCACGCTACGACCGGGACGGCCGCGTGCGAACCCTGTGGGCCGACCCCCTCGGCTGGGCCGGGCTGCAGAAGATCCCGCCGAGCCCCGAGGCGGAGCGGCGTGACCTGCGAGCCCGGATCGTGGCCCTCGACGAGGAGATCAAGGCCGCCGACGCCGAGATCGAACGAGGCCGCGAGGAGCTGCGCCGGCTCCGTACGACGGCGGCGTCCCTGGCCGGGCACCGCAACACCAGGAACCTCGCCCGCCGGCGCAGCGCCGACGTCGCCAAGGCGGAGGCCGCCCTGGCCGTGCTCGTCCGCGACCGCACCGAGCTGGCCGAGGAACGCAGCGCGCACGAGGCGACGCTGACCCGCCCGCCCGTTCCGGACGCCCCGCAGGCGCACCTGCGGGAGCCGCACCTGCCGTACACGCCGTTCCGCGGGCCGCGCACGCGGTTCCTGCACGCGTGGGCGGCGCTGAGCACGCCGTTGTTCCTGCTGGCGGTGGTCGGCGTCTTCGTGATCCCACACGAACCCGTCGCCTTCCTCCTCGCCGCCGTCGTGCTGCTGTTCGTCACGATGGAGGCGTGGGTCCGGCGCAAGCTCCTGGCGTTCGCCACCGGGCTGCTGATGCTCGCCGGCGGCCTGGCCGTGGCGGTGGGGCTGGGACTGGCGGTCAAGTACGGCGGCCGGTACGTCCTGCTGGCCCCGCTGGTGGTGGTCGCCGGAGTGCTCCTGGTCGTCAACCTTCGCGAGCTGTTCCACCGCTGAAGAACGCCTCGTCGACCTGGTCGGCGAGCGGCCGGGCCCCGGACCGGTTGTCCAGGGCGGTGTGCGGCACGACCGGCGGCTCGCCGGCCCGTACGCCGGCGAGGAACCGGTCGAAGCCCTCCAGCTTCCCGGCGTCCCGCCCCAGCCCCCGGCTGAGCAGGCGGGCGCGCAGCGTCTCGGCGTCGGACCGGACCCAGACGAGCCGGACCGGCGGCCCACCCAGCTCCTCGACCCAGACCCGCCAGCCCCCGGCGTCGTGGATCTGACCGGTGAACGGCGCGCTCAGCAGCACCGGGCAGCCGTACGACCGGACCTCCCGGGCCGTGGCCGTCATCCCCGCGTACTCGTGAACCTTGACGTACTCGTCGTACCAGGGCCCCTCGCGCTCGCCGTCCGGGCGTCCCGCCACCCGCAGCGTCGCGCCGACGAACGGCCCGTACATCGTGTCCTTGTCCAGCAGAGCGGGCACCGGCCGCAGCCGGGACAGCAGCAGCCGCGCCACCGTCGACTTACCGGCGGCGGGCGGGCCGGAGACGATCCAGAGGTCCGCGGGGTTCAGGTCGCGCATGGCCCGATCCTGCCCGGCCGGCCGCGCCGTCCGGCCATCCGGGGTCCCGCCATCAGGGTCGCTCGCCGGAGGGCGCCCGCTTCGGGCCGGACGGCGCCGAGGCGGCGGCGTGGCAGGCGCCCCGGCCGTCGGCGCGGGCGACGATCCGGCCGGCCTCGACGCGGACGGCCGTCTCGGTCACGTCGCTCACCGTGGGCAGCCCGGCCGCGGCGGCCAGGGTCCCCGCCGGGTCGTGGACGACGCGCAGGCCCGGCCACGCCGACGGCGGGAACGCCCGGCGGAGGCAGTCGCACAGGTCGGCGACGGCCAGCCTGGCCAGCGGCGCCAGCTCACCGGGGTCGCCGGTGACGACGGCGGCGGTGACCCCGGTGCCGGGCGGAGCGGCCCGGACGGCCTCCTCCACGGCCTCGAGACGGCGCAGGCCGAGGATCGCCACGACGCCGTCGCCGGCCGGCCGGACGGGCGCCGCCCGCACCGCGTCGACGGCGTCGGGCGGGTCCCACGGGTCGTCGGCGGGCCGGGCGGGCGGGACCGGTGGCACCGGCGGCCACCCACCCCCCAGATCGAGGTCGGCCAGGCTCGCGCAGACGGTCACGAGGTCGAAGGGCTCGAGGAGGCCGGGCGCGGCGGCGCTCATCTGGCTCGCGCCGTGCAGGATCGTGAGCGCGGCCTCCGCGACGCGGACGAGGCGGACGGGCGGCGCGCCTGCCGGGCGCAGCCGCTCCAGGGCCAGCCCGAGCAGGATCGCGTCCAGCCTCATCAACTGGGCGAACGGCTCCCGGGCCGCGTCATCGGCGAGGATCTCGGGCAGCACCTCCCGGCCGATCCGCCGGCCGTCCGCCTCGTCGGTGACGAGGGGCAACCGGCCGACCCAGGCGCGGGCGAACGCCGCGAGCGCCTCCCGCGCCGTGCCGGCCGTCGCCGGAGCGGGCGCCGGGGCCGCCCGCTCGGCGTCCTCGGCCAGCACCGAGAAGTACAGGGCCCGCTTGCCGGGGAAGTTGGAGTAGACGGCGCCGCGGGTCAGACCCGCGCGCTCGGCGATGTGGTCGACCTTGGCGTCGCGGTATCCGCACTCGGTGAACTCCGCCCGGGCGGCGGCCAGGACCCGGGCGCGGTTGCGCTCCTGGGCCTCCGCCCTGGTGAGCCGGATCATCGTCCCCCGATCGCCGGATTGCCGTACGTGGCGGTAGAAGATACCGTCGCCTCCAGATGATGAGATCATATGGTCTCGTCATCCGGCACTGGCGGACTCGTGAGGAGACGTTGTCGATGACCCGCACCGAGGCCGACGGCGACCCGCTGACCTGCACATTCTGTGGCAAGAGCCAACGGCGGGTGCGAAGGCTGATCGCGGGCCCGGCGGGCGTCTACATCTGCGACGAGTGCGTGGCGATCTGCAACGAGCTCATCGAGGACGACGAGGACGGTCCGGCCGCCGCGGGCGCGCCGCCGAAGCCCCGTGAGATCCACGCCTTCCTCGATCGGTACGTCGTCGGCCAGGACGAGGCGAAGAAGATCCTCGCGGTGGCCGTGTACAACCACTACAAGCGCCTGCGGGCGCGGCCCGGCCGCAGTACGGACCGGCGGGACGCCGTCGAGGTCGGCAAGTCCAACGTCCTCCTGATCGGGCCGACCGGCTCCGGCAAGACGCACCTGGCCCAGACCCTGGCCCGGCTCCTCGACGTGCCGTTCGCGATCGCCGACGCGACCTCGCTGACCGAGGCCGGCTACGTCGGAGAGGACGTCGAGAACATCCTGGTCGCGCTGTTGCGGGCCGCCGACCACGACGTCCGGCGGGCCGAGACCGGGATCGTCTACATCGACGAGATCGACAAGCTCGCCCGCAAGGCCGACAACCCGTCCATCACGCGGGACGTCTCCGGGGAGGGCGTCCAGCAGGCGCTGCTGAAGATTCTCGAGGGCACGGTCGCGAGCGTTCCGCCGGAGGGCGGCCGCAAGCATCCCCAACAGGAGTTCGTCCAGATCGACACGACCGACGTGCTGTTCATCTGCGGTGGCGCGTTCGCCGGCCTGGAGCGGATCATCGAGCGGCGGGCCGGCCGCCGGGCGGCCGGGTTCGGCGCCGCGTTCGGCGCCGAGGACCGGGAGGACTCCTCCGCCCGGGTGATGCCGCAGGACCTGCGGGAGTTCGGGCTTATCCCGGAGTTCGTCGGCCGGCTCCCGGTGCTGTCGGCCGTCGAGCCGCTGGACCGCGCGGCGCTCGTCCGCATCCTCACCGAGCCGCGCAACGCCCTGCTCCGGCAGTACCGCGAGCTGTTCGCGATGGACGGCGTCGAGCTGGAGTTCACCGACGACGCCGTCGACGCGATCGCCGACCAGGCCCTGCTGCGCCGCACCGGCGCCCGGGCCCTGCGCGCGATCTGCGAGGAGGTCCTCCTCAACGTCATGTACGAGGTGCCGGGCCGGGACGACGTCGCCAAGGTCGTGGTCACCCGTGAGACGGTCCTGCGGAACGTCAACCCCACGCTGGTGCCGCGCGAGCACCCGTACGACGGGGCGGAGCGCCCGGAGAAGTCGGCGTAGCCGTTCACCGGCGCCGGGCGACGGGGCTCCTTCCGGTGGGCGCCGCTTCGCCTGGGGCGCGAGTGATGCGACCACTCGTCTAGGCTCGTGAGCATGCCGGACACGCAGTACGAAGACCTGCTCCGCCACGTGCTCGACACGGGTGCCCGCAAGGAGGACCGCACCGGAACGGGCACGCGGTCGATCTTCGGTCACCAGCTGCGCTACCGGCTGGCCGACGGCTTCCCGCTGATCACGACGAAGAAGGTCCACTTCCGCTCGATCGCGTACGAGCTGCTGTGGTTCCTGCGCGGTGACGCGAACGTCACGTGGCTGCGCGAGAACGGCGTCACGATCTGGGACGAGTGGGCGGCGCCGGACGGTGATCTCGGCCCGGTCTACGGCGTGCAGTGGCGGTCGTGGCCGACCCCGGACGGCGGCCACGTCGACCAGATCAGCGAGGTGCTGCGCACGCTGCGCGAGAACCCCGACTCCCGGCGGATCATCGTGTCCGCGTGGAACGTCGCCGACATCCCGCGGATGGCGCTGCCGCCGTGCCACGCGTTCTTCCAGTTCTACGTCGCCGACGGCAGGCTCTCCTGCCAGCTGTACCAGCGCAGTGCGGACCTGTTCCTCGGCGTGCCGTTCAACATCGCGAGCTACGCGCTGCTGACGCACATGATCGCCGAGCAGGTGGGCCTCGACGTCGGTGACTTCGTCTGGACCGGCGGCGACTGTCACATCTACGACAACCATGAGGACCAGGTCCGCACGCAGCTCACGCGCGAGGCGCGGCCGTTCCCCACGCTGAGCCTGAAGCCGGCGGACAGCCTGTTCGACTACACCTACGAGCACATCACGCTCGACGGCTACGACCCGCATCCGGGCATCAAGGCGCCGGTGGCGGTGTGATCGGGCTCGTCTGGGCGCAGTCGGCGAACGGCGTCATCGGCCGCGACGGCACGCTGCCGTGGCACCTGCCGGAGGACCAGAAGCACTTCCGCTCCCTGACCGCGGGCGCGGCCGTGCTCATGGGCCGCCGCACCTGGGAGTCGCTGCCACCGCGGTTCCGGCCGCTGCCGGGCAGGCGCAATCTCGTGCTGTCGCGCACGCCGCAGGAGGGCGTGGACACGTTCCCCGACCTGTCACAGGCGCTCGCCGCGGTGTCCGGGGACGTGTGGGTGATCGGCGGCACGGCGGTGTATCGGGCGGCGCTGCCGGTCGCGGACCGGATCGTGGTCACCGAGATCCGGGAGTCGTTCGACGGCGACACGCACGCGCCCGACGTGGGGCGCTCCCCGGACTCCGTCGGGGCGTGGCAGGAGTCGTCGACCGGGCTGCACTACCGGTTCCTGACCTGGGGCTGAGGTCGGCGACAGACGGCGGCCGTCTTCCGGTCAGATCCGGCGGCCGTGGGCGGCGGCCTGGTCCTCCAGGGACCGCCGGGCGTCGCCGGTCAGCCGTTCGTACCGCAGGTCCCGGCCGGGGCGCCACCAGACCGCGCCGCCCCGCCACGCCTCCCGGCGCAGCGGCCGCTTGTCGACCTTGTTGGTGGCGGTGAGCGGCATCGATGGGACGATCCGGACGAACCTCGGCGCCCACTTCGTGCCGAGGTCCGGCTGTTCCGCCAGGAACCTCGCGAACGCCTCCGGCGAGAACGGGACGTCCAGCTCCAGAGCCGCCATCACCTGGTCGCCCGTACGAGGATCGGGCACCGGGTAGACCGCGCACATCACCACGGACGGCCAGCGGGACAGGATCCGCTCCACCGGAGCGGCCGCGAAGTTCTCGCCGTCCACGCGGAGCCGGTCGCCGGCCCGGCCAGCGAAGTAGAAGAACCCGTCCGCGTCGCGGTAACCGAGGTCACCGCTCCAGAACACGCCGCCGCGCAGCCGCTCGGCCTCGGCGGCGGGGTTCCGGTAGTAGCCCTCGAAGGCGACGCCCCGGCCGACGATCTCCCCGATCGCCTCGTCGGGATTGCGCAGCCGGCCGTCCGGGCCGAAGCGCGCGCGGGGACACTCCTCGCCGGTCGCCGGGTCCGCGACGGCGACGTCCGCGCCGCCGGACGCCCGGCCGAGCGCGTCCGGCGGGCTGTCGGGGGTCTTGCGGATGGAGATCGCGCCCTCGCTCGAACCGTACGACTCGATCAGCCGGCAGCCGAACCGCCCGGCGAACCTGGCCATGTCCCGGGCGGACGCCTCGGTGCCGAACGCCACGCGCAGCGGGTTGTCGGCGTCGTCGTCGCGCTCCGGAGTGGCCAGGACGTACGCGAGCGCGCGGCCGACGTAGTTGAAGTAGGTGACCCCGAAGCGGCGTACGTCGGGCAGGAAGCCGGACGCGGAGAACCTGCGGCGCAGCGCGATGGTCGCGCCCGCGGCGGTCGCCAGCGCGATGTTCGCCATGAGGGTGTTGCCGTGGAACATGGGCATCGCGGCGTACGTCACCGAGTCGGCCGTGATGTCGAAGGCCGGGGCCTGCCGGCCGATCGCGGCGAGCCGGCCCTGACCGCACACGACCGCCTTCGGCGCGCCGGTCGATCCGGAGGTGAACAGCAGGAGGAGGGGATCGCGGGCGCTCGGTTCGACCGCCGGCGCCGGCCCTGTCGCGGCGAGCCGCTCCGCGTAGGCGGGGCCGTCGACGAGCAGCACCCGCTCCGGTGGCACGCCGGTGTCCAGGCCGTCGAGCAGCGGGGCGTGGGCGGTGTCGGTGACAATGAACCGGCAGTCGGTGTGCCGGACGTCGTGGGCGAGCTCCGCGCCCCGCCGGGTCGGATTGACGCCGACGACGACCGAGCCGGCCAGGGCCGCCCCGCCGAGCCAGAACAGGTACTCCGGGACGTTGTCCAGCAGCACGCCGATGTGCGGCGGTCGATCTCCTCCGAGCAGGGCGTGGGCGAGCGCGGCGCGGCGGCGGCTCTGCCGCAGGACGTCGGCCCATGTGTACCGCTCCTCCTCGAACAGCAGTCCGGTGCGGTCGTCACCGGCCCGGTCGAGCAGTAAGCGCGCGAACGTGTCCATCCCGCCCTGTGTACCAAGCGGTTGCTCGGAACGACAAGGGTGATCTCGGTCGCGCCCGGGAGCCCCGTTTCCGGCGACGCCGCAGGTCGGCGGGTCGGTGCGCGGCGCATCGTCGATTTGACGCTATCCCGGTCGAATCGGCAGGATTAACCGCATGAACAGCTTCCTCGTGACGCGCAGGCACATCGACCTGCTCCGCGTCACGTCGATGAGCTGTCGGCCGTGCTTCGGCCGCCCCGTCACGCACTGACCGGGCGCCTTCGCAGGCTCGGGACCAGACCCGAGCCGATCGTCGGGCCGTCCTGCCGACGTCCTTCCGCCGCTTCCGCGTCGCGGCACCCAATGACGCGGGCACACACGCGCATAACGCCCCCAAGAGGAGAACCCCCCATGCGTCCGTTGCGAGCTCTCGCAACCACCGCCGTCGCCGTCGTCGCCGCCAGTGCCCTGGCGGCGTGCGGGGGAGGCGGCTCGAAGGCGTCCGCCGACAACCCGTACAAGCTGATCCAGCCGGGCGTCCTGCGCACGGCCACGCTGACCGACGCGCCGCCGAACGTCTACCTGAAGAACGGCAAGTTCACCGGCTACGACAACGACCTGCTGACCGCGGTCGCCGCCAAGATCGGGCTGAAGGTGCAGTTCGCCGGCACCGACTTCTCGGCCCTGCTGTCCCAGGTCGCCACCCACAAGTACGACGTCGGCAGCTCCTCGATCACCATCACCGAGGCCCGTAAGAAGACCGTCGCGTTCACCAACGGCTACGACTTCGGCTACTTCGGCCTCGACGTGCCGGCCGGCTCGCCCATCAAGGGCTTCGACCAGCTCAAGGGCAAGCGCGTGGTCGTCGTCCAGGGAACGGTCCAGGACGACTACGCCACCAAGCAGGGACTCAACCCGGTCCGGGTGCCCGACTACAACGGCGCGCTCAACCAGCTGAAGAGCAAGACCGCCGACGCCTGGATCGCCCCGGCCGAGATCGGCGAGAAGACCGCCAAGGACAGCGGCGGCAAGGTCGTGGCCGCGGCGAAGCAGCTCGGGTCGACGCCGATGGCGTTCGCGGTCGCCAAGGACAACCCGAAGCTGCTCGAGGCGCTCAACAAGGGCCTCGACGAGGTCATCAAGGACGGCACCTGGACCAAGCTGCAGGAGGAGTACTACCCCGGCCGCCAGGTGCCCCAGGAGTTCAAGCCGGGCAGCGGCACGGTGACCTTCCCGCCGGTCCAGGCGTCGGGCGCGCCCGCCGCGTCGCCGTCGTCCTGACCGGCCGACCGAACACTGACGCGCGCGGGCCGATGAGAGAGGGCCGATGGACCAGCTGAGCACGTTGTGGGACACCTTCTTCAACTGGCAGTCCATGCGGCAGGCCCTGCCCGACATGCTCAAGACGGGCCTGCCGAACACGCTGATCCTCTCGGCCATCTCGGCGCTGATCGGCACGGTCCTCGGGATGCTGCTGGCCATGGCCGGCATCTCCCGGCACCGCTGGCTCCGATGGCCCGCGCGCGTCTACACCGACATCTTCCGCGGCCTGCCCGCCGTGGTCACCATCCTGCTGATCGGCGTGGGCCTGTCGCAGATCGGGATGAAGGTCTGGGGACCCAACCCGTACCCACTGGGCATCCTCGCCCTGTCGCTCATCGCGACCGCCTACATCGGTGAGATCTTCCGGTCCGGGATCCAGAGCGTCGACCCCGGCCAGGTCGAGGGGGCCCGCGCGCTGGGGTTCTCCCACTCGGCCGCCCTGGTGCTGGTGATCATCCCGCAGGGCATCCGGCGGGTGCTGCCCGCCTGGGTCAACCAGCTGATCGCGCTGATCAAGGACTCGAGCCTGGTCTACTTCCTCGGGCTGGCGGCCGGTCAGCGCGAGCTGTTCCGGATCGGGCAGGACGCCGCCGCGAACACCGGCAACGAGTCGGCGCTGCTGCTGGCCGGCATCGTCTACCTGGTGCTCACGGTGCCGCTGACCCACTTCGTGAACTTCGTCGACCACCGCCTCCGCCAGGGCCGCCGTACGAGGACCGGCCCGCCCGACGCCGACGAGACGCTTCTGATGGCCGGCGAGACCCCGCTTCCCGCGACGAGTGAGGGCACCAAGTGACCGAAGAGCAGCAGGAGACGTTCTCCTCCGTCAGTCTCGCCACCCGCGACATCCACCTGGCCTTCGGGAACAACCGGGTGCTGCGCGGCGTCGACCTCGACGTCGGCAAGGGCGAGACCGCCTGCGTCATCGGCCCCTCGGGCTCGGGGAAGTCGACCTTCCTACGGACGATCAACCGGCTGATCGAACCCGACAAAGGCGACATCCTCCTCGACGGCGTCAGCGTGCTCGACCGCGACCCGGATGGGCTGCGGCAGCAGGTCGGCATGGTCTTCCAGCAGTTCAACCTGTTCCCGCACATGAACGTCCTGCGCAACCTCATGCTCCCGCTGCGCCGGATCCGCAAGCTGTCCGCCGACGAGGCCGAGCAGGTCGCCCGCGACCAACTGGAGCTCGTCGGGCTCGCCGACAAGGCCGGCTCCCGGCCGGGCCACCTGTCCGGCGGCCAGCAACAGCGGGTGGCGATCGCCCGCGCGCTGGCCATGCGGCCGCAGGTGATGCTGTTCGACGAGGCGACCTCGGCCCTCGACCCCGAGCTGGTCAAGGGCGTCCTGAGCCTGATGGCCGACCTGTCGCGGCAGGGCATGACGATGGTCGTCGTCACGCATGAGATGGGCTTCGCCCGCGAGGCCTCCGACGTCGTCGCCTTCCTCGACCAGGGCGTCGCGGTAGAGACGGGCCCCCCGGACAAGATCTTCGAGTCCCCGGACAGCCCGAGACTCCGCCAGTTCCTCAGCGACGTCCTCTAAGCCGGCTTCGGAGGTTCCCACTGGCGAACGCCGCTCTCCAGCGACAGCGATTACCAGGGACCATCGCCTCGCCCGCCGCTGTGACCGTCAGGCGGGGATTCGGAGGGTTCGGCGGGAGAGGCGGGTGACCAGGTCGTGGTCGATGTCGTGGCCGAGGCCCGGCTGGGTGAGGGGGACGGCGACGACGCCGCCGTGGGCGCGGACCGGCGGGGAGACGACGGCGGTCTGGGACGGGGTCTCGCTGACGTCGCTGGGCAGGTCGCAGCCGGGTAGCGCGGCCAGCGCGACGGCCGCCGCCTGACCGATGCCGAAGCCCGCCGCGCCGCCGCACCAGGCGTCCCAGCCGGACGCCAGGGCGCGGTCGTGGGCGCTGCGGGCCGCGGTGAGGCCGCCGAGGCGTGAGATCCGCAGGCCGAGCATCCGGCCCGCGCCCAGCGCGATCGCCGCGTCGACCGTGTCCAGGTCGGCGGGGTCCAGGCAGACCGGGGTCTCGATCACGCGCTGCAGGCGGGCGTGGGCGGCCAGCTCGGCGCCGGCGAACGGCCGCTCGATCGCAAGGAGCCCGTACGCGTCCAGCGCCTCCAGGGCGGCCAGGTGCGCCGCGTCCTCCGTGTAGGACTCCCCGGCGTCGGCCTGCAGGGCCAGCGCGGGGAACGCCTGGCGCACGGCGCGCACGGGCTCGATGTCCCAGCCGGGCTGCACGGCCAGCGTGACGCGGGCGTAGCCGGCGCTGACCAGCCGGTTCACGCGGGTCAGCAGCACGTCCAGCATCGGTTCGGCGGTCAGCCGGGCACCGGCCACGATCGAGGTGCGGGTGCCGCCGAGGGCGTGCGCCAGCGGGGTGCCATGCCGGCGGCACCACAGGTCCCAGCAGGCGATGTCGATGGCGGAGGCGGCCGTGGGGCCGCCGAGGCCGCCGACGCCCACGACCTCCTCCGGCAGCTCCCAGTCGAGGCCGAGGAGCGCCGGGCCGACGCGCTCCTCGATGTCGGCCCAGCAGGCGTCGGACCCCGCGACCTCGCCCCAGCCGGTGGCGCCGTCCTGGTCGCAGACCCGCACGATGATGCTCTCCGGCCGCCGGCCGTGAGGCATCGTCATGCGGTAGGCCTCGAACCCCTCGATGCGGGGCATGTCACCGTCCTCGCCTAGACATCACATCTATGATCCACCCATCACGGGCATGCCCTGACGCCGGAGGCCGATGCCCGGGCCGCGTACGGGGATCGGCGGATCACCAGCTGGCGTGGAGCGGCTTGCCCTCCGCGTAGCCCGAGGAGCTCTGCACGCCGACCACGGCGTACTCGTGGAGTTCCTCCAGCGTTCGGGCGCCCGCGTAGGTGCAGGCGCTGCGCAGGCCCGCGATGATCGTGTCGAGCAGGTCCTCGACGCCGGGGGACTGCGGGTCGATGTACATCCGCGACGTCGAGATGCCCTCCTCGAACAGCGCCTTGCGGGCGCGCTCGAAGGGGGAGTCGTCGGCGGTGCGGAGCCGGACGGCGCGGGCGGAGGCCATGCCGAAGCTCTCCTTGTACAGCCGTCCGTCGGCGGCGCGCTGGACGTCGCCGGGGGACTCGTACGTCCCGGCGAACCACGAGCCGATCATGACGTTGGCGGCGCCCGCGGCGAGCGCGAGGGCCACGTCGCGCGGGTGGCGCACGCCGCCGTCGGCCCAGATGTGCCGGCCGAGCCGGCGCGCCTCGGCGGCGCACTCCAGGACCGCGGAGAACTGCGGGCGTCCCACGCCCGTCATCATCCGGGTGGTGCACATCGCGCCGGGGCCGACGCCGACCTTCACGATGTCGGCGCCCGCCTCGACGAGGTCGCGGACGCCCTCGGCGGTCACGACGTTGCCGGCCACGATCGGGACCCGCGGGTCGAGCGCGCGGACGCGCCGCAGCGCGCCGAGCATCTTCTCCTGGTGCCCGTGCGCGGTGTCGATGACCAGGAGGTCCGCGCCGGCGTCGAGCAGCGCGCCGGCCTTCTCCTCGATGTCGCCGTTGACGCCGAGGGCGACGGCGACGCGCAGCCGGTCGTCCGCGTCGACGGCGGGCTGGTACAGCGTGGCGCGCAGCGCACCGGTACGGGTGAGCACGCCCACGAGCAGGCCCTGCCCGTCGACGACCGGGGCGAGCCGGTAGCCGCGGGCGTGCAGCGTGTCGAACGCCTTCTGCGGGTCGATGTCGTCGGGGAGCGAGAGGACGTCGCGCGACATCACCTCGCGGAGCTGGGTGAACCGGTCGACGCCCATGCAGTCGCCCTCGGTGACGACACCGACCGGGCGGTCGTCCTCGACCACCACGACCGCGCCGTGCGCCCGCTTGTGCAGCAGGCCGAGGGCGGCGCCGATCGTGTCGCCCGGGCCGAGCTTGATGGCGGTGTCGACGATGAGGTGGCGGGTCTTCACCCAGCGGACCACGTCGGCGACCACGTCGAGGGGGATGTCCTGGGGGATGACCGCCAGGCCGCCGCGCCGGGCGATCGTCTCGGCCATGCGTCGGCCGGAGACCGCCGTCATGTTCGCGACGACGATGGGGATCGTCGTACCGCTGCCGTCCGCGGTCGACAGGTCGACGTCGAGACGGGACCCGACGTCCGAGCGTCGGGGGACCATGAAGACGTCGTTGTAGGTCAGGTCATGGGCCGGTCGCTCACCGTTCAGCAGGCGCACGTTCTTCTACACCGTCCGGAGCTCGGGGATCATCGGCACGAGGGAGGCCGCCGTCCATTGTCGGGGATACCCGGCAGTGCCCGGTTCAATGGGGATTGGGAAGCTGCAATGAGTGCTGATGAGTTCGGCGGGTCGGTGAGTACCGAGGAGCGCGGCCGGTCGGTGGGTGCCGAGGAGCTCGGACACCTTGACGAGACGCCGTTTCCGGGCGCGCAGGCCACTGAGGATCTTCGGGAGCGCGGCATGGGTCTCCGGCGCCGTGGGGTGCCGTTCAGGTGCGTGTGGCCGGGTACGTGCCGGTCGAGGATCGCGGGGGTCCGCCGGCGCATTGGCTCGGGGTGGCCTGTGCGCCCGGCTTCCACGGCGTTCCCGGCCGGAAACTTTCCTGCCAGGGGCATTGACCATCCGTCATTTACCCATGGAACACTTGACGTCTGAGCTGTCCCACCGCACTTTGCGGATCCGGCGCCGCCCCCGGGCCGGTGGCCGGGTGCGCGGGCCCGCACCCCCCGCTGAGAGGCATTGATGCAGTTCAGAGTCCTGCGTGCCACGCCGCCCCGGGCCGTGGCGAACCAGTGGACGCTTCCATCGCCCCCTGCATATGACGAGATCGGACGTCGCCGAGCGCACCCGCCCGGCGCGCGTGTGACGAGCGTCGCGCGAATACCGGCGGAACTGGTACGCGAGTACTGGCGAGATGATCCCGGACGTTGCCATGCCGTCGGATCGTGCCACGCGCCGAATTCGGCACCGACCACGCGCCTCACCGACACATTCGTGGTCCTTCAGCGAACAAACACGAACAACGCTTCGTTTTCGCGACGAACACGTCACTAATGAAATGATCATGCAAACAACTGCAGGACCATACATCCCCAGGAGGAACCCCGTGCTCGATGCGGTCGACGCCGTGCTCGTACGCGAGCTGCAGCGGGATGGGAGGGCCACCTTCCAGGCGCTCGCCGACCGTGTAGGGCTGTCCCGCACGGCCGTGCGCACGCGCGTACAGCACCTCCTCGATTCGGGGATCGTGCGTGTGGTGGGAATCGTGCACGCGTCGGTGGTCGGGACCGGAGCGATCGGTCACCTGGCCATCGACGTCGACGGCCCGGCGCGACAGGTCGCCGAGGCCGTCTCCCGGCGCGCCGCCGCGTGGTTCGCGGCCCTGGCCGCGGGGGCGCACCCCGTGGTCGCGGAGCTGCGCGTACGCGACGACGCTGCGCTCGTCCAGGAGGTCGACGCGGTGCGCGCGCTGCCCGGCGTCCGCGGCATCGAGGTGTTCCGCGTGACGACCGTGGTCAAGGACGCGCACTCGGTCGTCACCGAGCTGCCCGACGTGTCGCTGGACGAGATCGACTGGCGGCTGCTGCGGGAGCTGACCCATGACGGCCGCACCCCGTACACGAGGCTGGCCGAGGTCGTGGGGCTCTCGCAGGCGGCGACGCGGGCGCGCGCCGTACGCCTGATGCGCTCCGGGATCATCCACGTGACGGGCATCGTCGACTCCCAGGCCCTCGGCTCCGGCGAACTCGCCGGGCTGGGCGTCCGGGTCTCCTCCGACATCGGCGCGGCGGCATCGCGGATCGCGGCGCTGCCCGGCGTCAACTACGTGGTGACCGGATTCGGCCGTCACGACCTTCTCTGCGGGATCGACGCGACCTCGCGGGACGTCCTCCTGAGCACGCTGGAGGCGGTCCGAGCGGTCCCCGGCGTGTGGGTCGGGGAGACCTGGCAGCACCTCGACGTCCTCAAGCGCGTCTACGGCGCCGAGCTGCCGTGACGGCCGGGGGCAAATCCGCCGGTCTTTTACCCGATCGTCTGACCGCCCGCAGAAAACATCGGCAACCCCGGATGTCCAGGCCAATTCCGGCTATGTCAACGACCAATCCGGCGGGTTGTCATACCGTCGTGGCATGAATCTGCGGCAGCTGCGCTATGTCGTCGCGACCGCCGACCACGGGACGATGACCGCGGCGGCACAGGCCCTGTTCGTCGCGCAGCCCGCGCTGTCGCGGGCCATCCGGGACCTGGAGCGAGAGCTCGGCGTCGAGGTGTTCGCGCGCGCCGGTCGCGGCGTCGCGCTGACGGACACCGGCGAGCAGATCGTGCGCTACGCCCGCGACGCCCTGCGGGCCGTCGACGCCATCACCGCGGTCTCCTCCGCCCCGCCCGGCGGCCGCCCGGGCGGGCGGACGGCGGAGCTGCGGGTCGCCTCGACCCTGACGCTCGAGCCGGAGCTGACCGCCCGCCTCCTCCCGGAGTTCGCCCGCGACCAGCAGGCCGTACGGGTCCGGGTGATCCGCTGCGATGGCCGCGACGCGGTCGGCGCGGTGATCCGGGACGGCCGGGCCGACCTGGCCCTGACCGACCTGCCGGTGCCGGGCGATCTCGCCGCGCACCCGCTCGAACAGCGGGAGCTCGTGCTGATCTGCCCGCCCGCCCTGCAGATCCGCGAGCCGGTCCCGGTGGCCGCCCTGGACGGCATGCGCCTGGTCCTGCCCGCGCGCGGCGGCGCGCGGCGGGCCGAGCTGGACGCGCTGCTGGCCCGCCTCGGCGTCGCGCCGGTCGCGGCGGTGGAGTCCGACGACCGCGGCTCGTGGCTGCCGTCGGTACGCGCCGGCCGCGGCTCCCTCCTCTGGTACCGCAACCAGGTCGAGACCGCGGACGGCGTCACGGTGCGCTCCTTCATGCCGCCCATCACGGCGACCATCGGCCTGGTCCACGCCCGTCGTCCGCTCACTCCGGTCGCCCGCGACTTCCTCGCCTTCGCCAAGTCACGCGGCTGAGCCGTCCCCCTTTTGCAGCCCGGCACGACAAGCGCGGCTCGTCTTGTGAGAAAGCCAAGACATCCGCCGGATGCTCGTTGAGCACGGGAGTAACGATCCGCCGCGGCCGGGCGTGTAATACCCGCCAGTCGACCGCAGGGAGCTGACTCATGAAGTACAGGCTGCTCGGATCGCTGGTGGGCCTCCTGATGACGGGCGCGGCGCTCACCGCCGTCGAGGGGGCGCAGGCCGTCGCCGCTCCGGCCGCGTGCGCCGCCTCCGACGCCGCGATCTACACCCCGCCCGCCGCCGTGTCCGCGGCTCCGGGAACCCTCCTCGCCTGCGAGGCGGTGACGCTGCCGAAGGTCCCCGGGAGCATCCCGATGAAGGCGTGGAAGGTGCAGTACGCCTCCACCGACCTCCACGGCACGCCGATCGCCGTCTCGGGCACCGTCGCCGTGCCGACCGCCGCCTGGACCCGCGGCGGTTCCCGGCCCGTCATCGGCTTCAACCCCGGAACGCTCGGCCTCGGCCTCCAGTGCGCCTTCTCCAAGCAACTGGCAGGCGCCTACCAGGACGAGTACGAGGGCGACCAGATCGCGGCGATCCTCAAGGCCGGGTACGCCGTCGCCGCGACCGACGGCGTCGGATATCTGAACGGCCAGACGCACACCTACGTCGTCGGCCGGAACGCCGGCCACGCCCTGCTCGACGCCGTGCGGACCGCCTTCCAGGTGCCCGGCGGCGGCCTGAGCACGGACGCGAAGGTCGGCGTGTGGGGCTACTCCGAGGGCGGCCAGGCCTCGCTGTGGGCGGCGCAGCTCGCCTCCTCGTACGCCCCCGAACTGCGCGTCGTCGGCGACGCGGCCGGAGGCGTTCCCGGCGACCTGAAGATCACGGCGGCGGGCCTGAACGGCGGGCCGTTCGCCGGGTTCCTGCTCGCCGCCGTGCTCGGCCTGCACACCGCCTACCCGTCGATGCCGTTCGACTCACTGCTCAACGACGCGGGACGGAGCGCCATCCAGCAGGGCAAGACCCTGTGCCTGGTCGGCACGGTGACCGCGTTCGCGCTCGCGAACATCAAGAACTACACGAAGGACGCCCTCACGCTCGACCAGATCTACGCGCTGAGCGGACCCGACGGGACCTGGAGCGACCTCATCGACGCCCAGAGGCTCGGCGTGGGCGTCGGACCCGCGTGGTCCGGCGCGCAGTACCGGATCGGCTTCCCGGTCATGCAGTACCGCGGTCTGGCCGACGAGGTCATCCCGGCGGCGACGGAGGACGGCACCCACAAGGCGTACTGCTCGGCCGGGGTCACCACCCAGTGGAACACCTACGCCGGTGACCACCTGACCGCCGACAACCAGGCGATCAACGACGTGATGAGCTTCTTCGCCGACCGGATCGCCGGCTGGCCCACGTTCGGCAACTGCTGACCCGGCGCGGCCCCGCCGCCGCCCGGCCCGCGCTCAGGCGTGCTCGGTGGCGGCGGTGCCGGTGGGCCCGGGGACGGGGGTGCCGGGTTCGAGGGGCGGCGCGCCGACAGGGCAGTTGACGTCGCACTCGGGGCGGGCGGTGGCCCGGTCGGCCCGGAGGGCGTCGTTCCGGACCGTGACGAGCGTCAGGACCGCGCCGACGGCCAGGAGGGCGGCCGCGAACGTCATGGCGGTGTGGAATCCGTGGTCGAAGACGCGCGGGTCCGCGTAGGCGTTCCCGATGAGGCCGACGGCGGGCGGGACGCCCGCGACGGCGAGAAGACCGGCCGCGCGGGCGACCGCGTTGTTGACGCCGCTGGCCACGCCGGCGTGCCGTACGTCGGCGCTCGCCAGCACGGTCGCGGTCAGCGGAGCGACCGCCGCCGACAGGCCCAGGCCGAAGACCACGGCCGCGGGGAGCACGTCCGTGACGTACGACGCGTGCCGGCCGATGCGCAGGGTCAGCAACATTCCCGCGGCGGCCAGCACCAGCCCGACCGTCATCGGGACCCGGGGCCCGACGCGCTGGGCGAGGGCGCCCGCCCGGGAGGACAGCAGCAGCATCAGCACGGTCACCGGCAGCAGCGCCGTGCCCGCGGCCATCGGCGAGTAACCGGCGACGACCTGCAGCTCGACGACGAGCAGGAAGAACTGCACGCCCATGCCGCCGTACATGATGAAGGTGACCACGTTCACGGCGGTGAACTGGCGGGACCGGAAGATCCCGAGCGGCAGCATCGCGTCCGGTCCGCGCCCGGCCGACCTGCGCCTCTCGACCACGACGAACGCCGCTCCCGACGCCACGCCGACCACGGCCGCGAAGGCGACGGCGGCCGGGGACACGCCCTTCTCCGGCGCCTCGGTCAGGGCGTACGTCACGCCGGCCAGCGCGAGGGCCGCGAGCGCCGCGCCGAGGACGTCGAAGCCGTGGTGCTCGGTCTCGTCGCGGCTCTCCGGGACGTGCCGGGCGGCGACGAGGAGCACGGCGGCGGCGAGCGGAAGGTTCAGCAGGAAGGCCCAGCGCCAGCCGGCCGCCGCGATCAGCCAGCCGCCGAGGAACGGGCCGACCGCCCCCGCGACGCCGCCGAGACCGGACCAGGCCCCGACCGCCCGCGACCGGTCCTCCTGAGAGAACGACGCCTGGATGATCGCCAGTGAACCCGGTGCCAGCAGCGCGCCGCCGACGCCCTGCAGGGCGCGGGCGGCGACGAGCACGCCGACGTTCGGCGCGAGCCCGCACAGGGCGGAGGCGACGGCGAACCACGCGACGCCGATCGAGAAGACCTTGCGGCGGCCGTACCGGTCGCCGAGCGACCCGCCGAGGAGGATGAGCCCGGCGAGCGTGAGGGTGTAGGCGTTGACCGTCCACTGCAGACCCGCCACGGAGGCGTGGAAGTCCGCGCCGATGCGCGGCAGCGCGACGTTGACGATCGTGGCGTCGAGCATCGCCAGGCTGGAACCCAGGACCGTGGCGGCCAGCACCCAGCGGCCACGGGCTTCCGACAGCTGGAGGTTCAAACGATCACTTCGTCGTCGTAGCACCAGCGCCACTCCTCACCCGGCTCGAACGAGCGCACGATCGGGTGGGAGGTCTCATGGTGGTGCGCCGTCGCGTGCTTGGCGGGCGAGGAGTCGCAACAGCCGACGTGGCCGCAGGTCAGGCACAGACGCAGGTGCACCCAGCGGCCGCCGGAGCGCAGGCAGTCCTCGCAGCCCTCCGGAGTCCGCGCCTGGGGCGCGGGGTCCGGCAACGCGGAGACGTGAGCACAGGTCGAAGTCGTCATAGAGCGCATACTCGCACGCTCCCCGGGTCACGCGGACACCGCGGTCACGGCCGGGGCGTTCGCCGCCGCCGGCCGGTCCGAACAGGGCCTGTCACCAGTGGTCGAAGCTGAGCGGCTCGTCCTCGGGGCGGTCCGAACGCGACAGCAGCGCCAGGTCCGACTCGACCATCATCGCGACGAGTTCCTCGAAGGACACGCCCGGCTCCCAGCCGAGCTGGTCGCGGGCCTTCTTCGGATCACCGCAGAGCAGGTCGACCTCGGCGGGCCGGGTCAGGCCCGGATCGGCGACGACGTGGTCACGCCAGTCCAGACCCGCCGTGCTGAACGCCAGCTCGACGAGCTCGCGCACCGACTGGGTGCGGCCGGTGCCGATGACGTAGTCCTCCGGGGTGTCCTGGGCGAGCATCAGCCGCATCGCCTGGACGTAGTCGCCGGCGTACCCCCAGTCGCGCCGCGCCTCCAGATTGCCCAGCCGGAGCTCGCGGGCCAGGCCGAGCTTGATCCGCGCCACGCCGAGGGAGATCTTCCGGGTGACGAACTCCGCACCCCGGCGCGGTGACTCGTGGTTGAACAGGATGCCGCTGACCGCGAACATCCCGTACGACTCGCGGTAGTTCTGGGTGATGAAGTGACCGTAGGTCTTGGCGACGCCGTAGGGGCTGCGCGGGTGGAACGGCGTTCGCTCGTTCTGCGGCGTCTCGCGCACCTGGCCGAACATCTCCGACGACGACGCCTGGTAGAAGCGGATCTGGCCGCCGCCGGGCGTGCGGGAGCCGCTGATGCCGCTCACCACCCGGATCGCCTCGAGCATGCGGAGCACGCCCATGCCGGTGACCTCGGCGGTGATCTCCGCCTGTTGCCAGGACATCGGCACGAAGGAGATGGCGCCGAGGTTGTAGACCTCGTCGGGCCGGACCTTCTCCACGGCGGAGATCAGGCTGCCCTGGTCCAGGAGGTCGCCGTACGCCAGCCGCACGTCGCCGATGTGCTTGCGCAGCCTGGACACGTGCGGGTTCGCCTGTCCTCGGACCAGGCCCCACACCTCGTAGCCCCGCTCGAGCAGATGCTCGGCGAGGTACGAGCCGTCCTGACCGGTGATCCCGGTGATGAGCGCTCGCGTGGTCAGCGGAACCTCCAAGCTTACGGGGCTTTGCCCGTTTCGTGTGATCCCAGAGGTTAGCCGGACCACCGGGCGATGGCGATAGCGGCCCGATATGACTCCTGCGGCCTCGCGGGCCGCACCTGCCGCGTCGCCGCAGCGGGCGGAGATCGGCCGCCCCCGGGTCGCCACGGCCGGTACGGGCGCCCTCGCCGGATGGGCCGCGCGCGTAGGATGTCGTGGTGCGCGATGAGGGAGGGGAGCGTCTCCGCCGGGCGGAGACGCCGGAGCCCGAGTCCGCGGGGGCCGGCGCGGCGACGGCGGGCCGGGGCCGCGCTCCGCTGCGGCTCGGCGGGCGGACGCTCGACCGTCTCGCGGTGATGGCCGTCGTCAACCGGACCCCCGACTCCTTCTTCGACCGGGGCGCGACGTACGCCTTCGACGCCGCGCTGGCGGCCGTCGGGGCGGCGGCCGAGGCGGGCGCCGACATCGTCGACATCGGCGGCGTCAAGGCCGGGCCCGGCGAGGAGGTCGGGGTCGCCGAGGAGCTCCGGCGGGTCGTGGACCTGGTCGCGGCGGTGCGCGAGCGGTACCCGGGCGTTCTCGTCAGCGTCGACACCTGGCGGGCCGAGGTCGGCGAGGCGGTCGCGGAGGCCGGGGCCCATCTGCTCAACGACACCTGGGGCGGCCCGGATCCGCGGCTGGCCGAGGTGGCGGCGGCGTACGACATCGGGCTGGTCTGCGCGCACGCCGGGAGGTTGCGCCCGCGCACCCGGCCGCACCGGATCGCCTATGACGACGTGGTCGAGGACGTCGTCCGGTACGTCACCGCCGAGGCCGAGCGGGCCGTCGCCCTGGGGGTGCGCCGCGACGCGATCCTCATCGACCCCGCCCACGACTTCGGGAAGAACACCCGCCACTCCCTCGAGATCACCCGCCGGCTGGGCGAGCTGGCCGCCACCGGCTGGCCCGTCCTGGTGGCCGTGTCGAACAAGGACTTCATCGGGGAGACGCTGGGCCGGCCGGTCGACAAGCGCGGCGTTGGGACGATGGCGGTGCTGGGGGTCTCGGCGTGGCTGGGCGCCCGGGTCTTCCGGGTGCACGACGCCGCCGGCGCCCGGCGGGCGCTCGACGCCGTGGCCGCGCTGCGCCGGGACTTCGCCGAGCCGGGCCGGGGCGGCCCCGCGCAGCCGGGGCCGGGCGGTTCCGCGCCGGCCGGCGTCGACGACCCCGTGTTCGACCGGGACCACGCCGTCCGGAGCGCGGCCGCGGCGGGGGATCAGTGGGTCGCGGACTCCCGCTGACGCGCCCGGTAGGCGGCGACGTGCATGCGGTTGCCGCACGTGCGGCTGTCGCAGTAGCGCCGGCAGCGGTTCCGGGACAGGTCGACGAGCACGCGGGAGCAGTCCGGGGCCTCGCACACGCGCAGGCGGTCGAGCTCGTCGGCGGAGATCACGTACGCGAGGGCGATGCCGCCCTCGGCGGCGAGGTGCTCGGCCAGACGCGCGCCCGGAGCGAAGAAGTGCACGTGCCAGTCGTACTCGTCATGGTCGGTCAGGCGGGGACAGGTGCGCGCCTCGGCGATGATCGCGTTGATCAGCCGTACGGCGGACTCCTTGTCCTCCGCCGCGCGGAAGACCTCGTGCAACCGGTCGCGGAGGCGGTGGGTGGCGCTGAGGTCGTCGGCGTTCAGGTCACAGGCGTCGCTCAGCCGGTTGAGGTCGACGAACCGCTGAAGGCTCGTCAGGTCGGGCAACTGCTCGGTCGTGGTGGCCGGCGGCCCGCTGTTGACCAGATCGACGACGATCTGGAGGGCGTGCTCGGTGTCATGGCTGAAAAGCACTTCGACTCCCGTCCGGGCGTCACGGTCCTTGGCGTAATTAGCGTATGAGCTTACGCTACTTACAACGACTATCGACCCGCGTCTTCACATTGTGACGCCCCACACGCCCCCCGGGTGAACGACGGCAGAGATTTGGGGAAGAGTGGGCGGCATGGGCCCGATGTCGCTTTTCCTGGGCGGGCTGGCCTTCGCCGTGGTGGTACTGCTCGCCCGCAACCTGGCCGGCCGGCTGGGGCTACCGGAGGCGACCCTCCTCGTCGTGCTCGCCGCGGTGATGGGCTTCATCCCCGGCATGCCGCAGGTCCACGTCCCGCCGGACGTCGTCCTGATCGGTTTCCTGCCCCCCATCGTGTACCACGCGGCGTTCTTCACCGCGCCCCGCGAGGCCAAGGCGGACGCGGTCCCGATCATCACGCTGGCGGTCGCGCTCACCGTCGTGACGACGTTCGCGGCGGCGGCGGCCGCGCACACGGTCGTGACCGGACTGGGCTGGGCGGCGGCCATCGCCTTCGGCGCGGCGGTCGCGCCGACCGACGCGGTCTCGGCGACCTCGATCCTGCAACGCCTCGGCGCGCCGCGCCGGGTCGTGACGATCCTCGAGGGCGAGAGCCTCATCAACGACGGCGTGGCCCTCACGGTGTTCAGCCTCGCCGTCGAGGCGCTGTCGCACTCCTACACGTACGGGCACGGCGCGGCGCGGCTCGCCGAGGTGGTCGTCGGCGGCGTCGCGTACGGCCTCTTCGTCGGTTTCGTCATCTCCCGGTTGCGGCGGCGGATCCGCGATCCGAGCAGCCAGATCGTCGTCTCCCTGCTGACGCCCTACCTCGCGTTCGTGCCGGCCGACGAGCTCGGCTTCTCGGGGATCCTCGCGACGGTCACGGCCGGGTTCTTCCTCGGCACGCGCGGCGAGGGCATGCTGCAGCCGGCGTCGCGCCTGGTCGGGCAGATGTTCTGGCGCGTGCTCGTCTACCTCTTCGAGTCGGCGCTGTTCGTGCTGCTCGGCCTGCAGCTCCGGCCGGTGCTGCGGGAGATCGCCGGCCACTCGCCGTCCCGGCTCGTCATGGCCGTCCTGGTGGTGGCGGCCATCATCATCGCCGTACGCCTGGCCTGGTCGTTGTGGGTCTTCCCGCTCGGGCGATATCTGCCGGGACGGCACCTCGAGGTGGGGCACCTGAACGCTGGCGAGCGCTTCGCGATCGGCTGGAGCGGCATGCGCGGCGCCATCTCGCTGGCGATCGTGCTGTCCATGCCGGGGTCCGTCCTCGGCTCGCCGCTGCCCGGCCGCCAGGAGGTGGTCTTCCTCACCGCCGCGATCGTCTTCGTCACCCTGGTCGGCCAGGCGATGACGCTGCCGGTGGTCCTGCGCAGGTTCGGCCTGGCCGAATCCGACCGGCAGCGCCGCGAGCAGATGGCCGCCCGGCGGGCGGTGCTGGAGGCGGCCCTGGACCGGCTGGACACGCTCGTCGAGAACGATGAGGTCGACGAGGGCGCCGCGCAGACCTACCGGCAGCTGTACGAGCACCGGATCCGGCGTATCCGGGCGGAACTGGACGGCACGATGGAGGAAGAGGGGCCGGCCGACCCGATCGCGCTGCGGCGCGAGCTCATCCGGGCCCAGCGGGAGCGGCTCGACGGGCTGTACCGCAAGGGGAAGATCAGCGCGGACGCGCTGCGGGCGGTGCGCCGGCGGCTCGACCTGGACGACCCGGATCTGCGCCGCGACGTCGGCTTATCCGGCGCGTCCCGCGTTACTCTCCGTAATTACGGCAAAGTCGGCATCGGGCCGGTGATGACGCCGACAAAGGCGAGATCGGGGCGGCGATCACGCCGAGAACGTGTGACTGTCCGTAAACTCGGTACGGCGGATCAGGTGCGAGTCTAAGGAGTCAGATGGCCGAGCAAGCGGAGTTGCCGCAGGAACGGCCGGCGACGCAGGATCAACCACAGAGCATGGGGCGGGCCGACTCGGCCGGGCGATCGGCGGCCTCCGGGCCGGTGCCGGGGCGGCCGGAGGGGCCCGGTGGCACGGTCCGCATCGTCGACCTGCCGGAGTCGGACCAGAAGTCGCTGCGGACGGCCCTGCGGCATGACACGCCGTTGCACGACCTGCTCGGCCTGGAGATGGTCGAGATCGGGGAGGACCACGCGGTGCTGTCCATGCCGATCCGGCCGCAGGCGTTCAACAGCACCGGCAACCTGCACGGCGGTGCGATCGCCACGCTGATCGACGTGGCGGCGGGGACGGCGGCGGCACGGGGGAGCGGGTTCGAGCCGGGCCGGCAGAGTCTCGTAACGGCCGACCTGCACGTCCGGTACCTCGGCCGCCCGCACGGTGACCAGGTGTACGCGCGCGCCCAGGTGCTGAAGGCGGGCCGCCAGCTCATCGTCGTCGAGTGCCGGGTCACCGACGTCGAGCATCGCGTCATCGCGGCGGCGGACTTCAGCATGATGATCGTTCCGTTGCGCAAACCGCTGCGGCCCGTCGCGAGCGCCAAGGACACCGACCCGGACCTGTGACCGCGGCGGGGCCCGGCACGCGGAACCGCGCGCCGGGCCACCGCGGCTCCGGTCAGCCCGGGTTGGCGACCAGCGTGTTGAAGAGGGCCGGCAGGTTGGGGCTGCCCATGCCCGTCGAGAGGTCGAAGCCGGCCGTCGCCGGGTAGTACAGGTTGTTGCCCGCGACGACGTCGGTGTACGGCTTGTTGGCCCCGGCCACGCTCAGCGCGTGGTAGAGGGTGTCCGGGCCGAAGCAGAACACGTGGGCGCGCGCGAGCAGGCCCTGGTTCACCAGCGCCATGCCGGCCGCCCAGATGGGCGCCGCCGCGCTCGTGCCGCCGGACGACACCCACCGGCCCCGGTAGTAGATCGGCAGGTCGATCGCGACCGCGGAGACGTCCGGTACCTCCCGGCCGCCGGTGGTGGAGTACCGGTTGTCCGCGCCGGGTGCCTGCTGGAAGGACGCCCGCTGGTGGAACTTGCTCACGCCGCCGCCGCTGCCCCACTGGTTCTCGCACCGGGACAGGTTCGAGCGGTCGGACCAGACGGTCTCCTGCGTACGGGTCCCGTTCGGCGCGAACCCAAGGCGGGTGCCGCCGACCGCGACCACGTAGGGCGAGGTCGAGGGGAAGGACACGTCGAGCGAGCCGTAGTTCCGGTCGCCGAACGCCCCGCAGTCACCGCTGGAGATGAACACCGTCATTCTCTCGGCCACGGTGAGGATGCGCAGGCTCTGGTCGATCGACTGCATGATGGACGGGGACAGGTAGCCCTCCGGGCCGCCCATGCTGATGCTGACGATGCTGCCCGCGGGGTTCTTCGACAGGTCGTAGTTGTCGTCGATGATGCGCTGCAGCGCGTTGTTCAGCGCGGCCCACGAGTCGGCGCCGTTGCCGGTGTTCAGCAGCGCCGGGTCCTCCTGGTAGTCCACGATGCGCAGGTTGGGGGCCAGGCCGGCCAGCATCTGGATGTCGAGCGTGGCCTCCGCGCCGACCGCCGGCTCGGTGGCGCCGAGGTTCACGTTGCTCAGCTGGATGTGCGAGCCGCTGCACGCGACATAGTTGGCGACGTCGTTCCGGTCGTACCCGTCCATCTCGACGAGGTTGACCGTCATGTTCTCGCCGTGCCAGCCCTGGTTCCACAGCTGGTTGTAGCCGTACGCGGCGGCGACCCGGTCGTGGGAGGCGAACCGCTGCGGGAACCGCTGGATGCAGCGGGCCGCCCGCGCGGGGAGGGCCCGCCCGGGCACCGCGGCGCCGAGCGGTCCACGGGCCTTGGGCGCCATGCTGTAGCTCTCCAGGCCGGTGACGGCCAGGATGTACGGCTTGAGCGCCTCGGGGATCTGCGGCGGGTGGTTGGGGTCGGGCGTGAAGTACGTCCGGCCGTTCAGCCGGTGGGTGACGAAGGACGTCCGCAGCAGCCGGGCGGCCTGCCCGGCCTTCACGTCGAAGGTCACGTTCGTCCGCGTCTTGCTGGGCTTGGCCTGGATGTGGGCGCTGTTCAGGTAGGCCTGGAACTTCTGGATCGTCTGGTCGCTGACGCCGAGCTCCTTGCCGACGTCACCGGCGGTCTGTGACGGGCTCTTGCCGTGCCCGTACTTCTTCCAGGCCTCGTCACTGACCTTCAGCGTGACGCCGACGTGGAGGGTCTGGCCGTCCGGAACCCGGCCGGTCACCGGTGCCTTGAGCACCTTGTCCGGGATCCCGAGGTCGAGCGTCGTGTATTTCCAGGTGGCGGCGGCCGTCGGCGATGCCGACGGCTTGCTGGAGCTCCCCGAACTCCCGCATCCACTCAGCACGGTCAGTGCGAGCACCACACTGAGACATGCGGCCCGGCGCTTGCGCACGGATGTCCCCCGTTTCCTCGTCTGGGACTGTCGACACACGCGGTGGATCCGCGCGTGAGCGCTCAGACGAGCGCGACATACCGCCGGTTCCACTCGTTGTGGTGGGTTTCCGTCTTCCCCGGCAGCGGAGGTCGGCCGGGGATGGGTGTGACGCCGGTAGCCGGAGGGCCGTTCCTGCAGCGTGTGCCCGCATACGATGCCAGAACGGACATATCCCCGCAACAAGATCGGCCCCGTTCCCGGCGGGTCGCCGGGAGCGGGGCCGGAACGCTCCGCGGGTCAGCCGCGGAGGTTCGGGGTGCCCAGGGCCGCGTGCGCCTGCCGGATCTGGGACCAGGACTTGGGCCGCGCCGTCGCGGCGGTCGGCTGCGGCGGGGCGGCCGGCCGTCCCGGCGTGTACAGCCAGGTCTGGAACAGCGCGCCGAGCCGCTGCCCGGAGAGGCGCTCGGCGAGCGCGATGAACTCCGGGATCGTCCCGTTGCCGTACCTCTTCAGTGACGCCCAGGTGCGCAGGGTCGTGAAGAAGGCCCGGTCGCCGACCTTCGCCCGCAGCGCCTGCAGGGCCATCGCGCCACGGTCGTACACGGCGTCGGCGAACTGGTTCTCACCGGGACCCGGGTCGCCGGGCTTGACCTGCCAGAACGGGTCGTCGGCCGGATAGGAGTCGTAGGCCGTCCGCGCGAGCTCGGCGGCCGTGCCCTCACCGTGCTGCTCCGACCACAGCCACTCGGCGTACGTCGCGAAGCCCTCGTTCAGCCAGATGTCGCTCCAGCGGGATAGCGAGACGCTGTCGCCGAACCACTGGTGGGCGTTCTCGTGCACGACGAGGTACGGCCGGGGCCCGTTACGGAAGCCGTACGGGCTGTAGAACACCCGCGTCTGCGTCTCCAGGGCGAAGTGGGAGGTCACGTTCGGCACGTATCCGCCGAGCGAGGTGAACGGATAGGGGCCGAAGATCTTGCTCTCCCAGTCGACGACCTCGGCGGTGCGCTCGACGCTCTGCCGGGCCGCCGCCGCCCGGTCGGCCGGCAGGTCGGGGCTGTAGGCGGTGATGACCGGCAGCCCGTTCTTCGTACGGGACCGGTGGACGTCGAACCTACCGATGGCCAGCGTCGTCAGGTACGTCGCCTGCGGCCGGGTCTCGCGCCAGCCGTACCGCGTCCAGCCGTTCGCGGTACGGGCGCCGGTCGGCTCGCCGTTGCTGATCGTCTGCAGGCCCTCCGGCACGGCGATCTCGACGTCGAACGTGGCCTTGTCGAGCGGATGGTCGTTGCTCGGGAACCACCACCACGCGCTCTCCGGCTCCTGCGCGGCCACCGCGCCGTCCGGGGTACGGGCCCAGCCGACGTAGTCGCCGTATTTCTTCGTCGACGGGACACCGGAGTAGCGGACGACGACGGTGAGCGGCCGCCCCTTCCGTACGACGGCCGCCGGGGTGATGACCAGCTCATGGGCGCCGGACGTGGTGAACCGCGCGGTCCGCCCGTCGACCGTGACGGAGGAGACGTCGAGCAGGAAGTCGAGGTCGAAGCGGGTGAGGTCCTGCGTGGCCCGCGCGGTGATCGTCGCCGTCCCGTCGAGACGGTCGTCGGAGGGCCGGTACTTCAGGTCCAGGTCGTAGTGGGCGACGTCGTAGCCGCCGTTCCCGTAGTCCGGATAGTAGGGGTCGCCGATGCCCGGCGCGCCCGGCCCCGCGTCGGCGTGGGCGGCGGTCGCCGCGAGGAGGACGCCGGCGGCGGCCAGAACCGCGGTCAGTGATCTGCTGCGCATTCACTCTCCCGATTTCTCCGAGTCAACCCACTCGGATAATAGAGATCTTTCGGGTGAGTGGAAGGCGCAGCAGTGGCCGAATTCGATCAGTGGGTCAGCCGGACGTGTTCGTGTGTCACCGCCTCGATGTCCGCCGCCGCCAGGTCCAGCAACCGGTGGGCGAGATCGGACAGCGCCCGCGACGCTGCGAGCTCCGCGCCGATCTCGGGAACGTCCCAGTCGGCGGGGTTGCACCGTGCCCGCCCCTGCCCGCGTACCCTCTCGGTCTCCCGAGTGATCAGCCGCGCCTCCGCGTAGGTCTGACCGTCCTCCTCGTCGAGGACGACCTCGACGGACCAGCGGTCCTCCGTTCGCATCTCTGCCTCCCCTTTCCAACGCAACTGCCTTCTACTCACGAGGCTTCACCCGGGACGACGGCGAGGGCAGGGGCGAAGGTCCCTCACTGCCCCCATATACGGCGCGACCTGCTATTCAGACCAGATGTGGTGACATATCGCGAACCGTCCGAAGCGGTGGCGACCGTGGCGTACCGTGGGCCGGGTCTTCCTGAAGTCCTCCTGAAATCGATCGATCGGGAGTCGCCCGGCACATGGAGTCACCGCATCGGTTCGAGATTCCCCGCCTGACCGCTCTCCTCCTGCACGCGCTGCCCAGGGTCGTCGAAGGCATGATCGCCCCCGTCGTCGTGTTCTACGCGGGTCTCGTCGTCCTCGGGCTGAACGGCGCGCTGGTGACCGCGGTGGCCTGGGTCTACGGCGGGATCGCCGTCCGCGTCGTTCGCCGCAGGCCCGTGCCCGGCACGCTGCTGCTCGCGGCGCTCGGCGTCACCGCCCGCGCCGCGCTGGCGGCCGTCACGGGCAGTGCCGTGGTCTACTTCCTGCAGCCGACCCTGGGCACGATGCTCGTCGCGGTCTCCTTCCTGGCCTCGGTCCCGCTCGGTCGTCCCCTCGCCGCCAAGGTCGCCACCGACCTGGTGCCGTTGCCCGACGCGTTCCTCGCGCACGCCCGGGTCCGCCGCTTCTTCCTGCGGATCTCGCTGCTGTGGTCCCTGACCTTCACGCTCAACACCGCCATCAGCCTCTGGCTGCTGTTCAGCCAGTCGATCGGGACCTTCCTATGGGTGCGGACCGCGGCGGTGGCCACTCTGGGCGCGACCGCGGTGTTCATCTCGGTGTGGGGTTTCAAGCGCTGCGTGAACCGGGTCACCGCAGTCCCCGCCTGACCGGAGTCAGCGCGCAAGAGCGCGGGAATTCCGGCGAACAATCCGAAGGCACGTGACATCTCTCAATATGAGGGCATCTGGCCCCGAAGACCTGATCGTCCGTCCAAGGAGATTCACGGTGAAGCGCCGAGTGATGCTCGTGGTGACCGGAGCGACGCTGCTGTTGTCGACCACGGGATGCGGGTTGGGCGGCTCCTCGTCGTCGCCGGCCACGGTCACGATCACGCCGGTCAACGGCGCGGCCGACAGCCGCCCCGACCAGCCCATCGTCGTCAAGGCCGCGAAGGGCAGGCTGCGCGACGTGACCGTACGGGACGCCGGCGGGCAGGTCGCTGGAACGTTCGACAAGGGACACGTCCAGTGGACGTCGGCCGGGACGCTCAAGCCGGCGACGAAGTACACCGTCACCGCGACCGCGAAGAACTCCGGTGGCAAGACCACCACGGCGAACAGCGCCTTCCAGACGCTGACCCCGAAGCAGACGTTCGGCGTCGCCGACATCACCCCCATGCCGGGCGAGACGGTCGGCGTCGGCATGCCGCTCATCGTCAAGTTCAGCGACCCGGTCTACAACAAGGCGAACGTCGAACGCGCCCTGAGCGTCACCTCCTCAAAGCACGCCGAGGGCGCCTGGCACTGGTTCGGGAACCAGGAGGCCGTCTACCGGACCAAGGACTACTGGCAACCCCACCAGACCGTGACGTTCACCGCGCACCTGGCCGGGGTCCGGGGCGCCCAGGACACCTACGGGACCAAGGACTACAGCCGCTCCTTCACGATCGGCGACTCCCACATCAGCGCCGTCGACGTGAAGACGCACCAGATGACCGTCGCGGTCGACGGCCGGACCGTCAAGACCGCCGCGATCAGCGCGGGCAAGGGCGGCGAGCGCAAGTACACGACCACGAACGGCGTCCACGCCGTCATGGGCAAGCAGAGCCCGGTCACGATGACGTCCGGCTGGATGGGCGTCACGGACACGAGCAACCCGAACTACTACAGCCTGACCGTCTACCAGGCCGTGCAGATCTCCTCCAGCGGCGAGTACGTCCACTCCGCGCCCTGGTCGGTCGGCTCCCAGGGCCGGGAGAACGTCAGCCACGGCTGCGTCAACGCGCCGCCCTCCTTCGCCAAGTGGTTCTACGACCTGTCGAACCGCGGGGACATCGTCAAGGTCACCGGCACCGACCGGGAGCTCGAACCGGACAACGGCTTCGGCTACTGGCAGCTCTCCTGGGCCGACTGGGTCAAGGGCAGCGCCCTGCACTGACTCCGGCCCGGCGCCGTGCGCCCACTCCGGGCGAGCGTCGTGCGCCGACCCCGGCGGATCGCGTGGTGACGAGCGGGCACGGGCCCCACCTGGCAGGATGGGCCCGTGCTCGATGTCGTGGGATGGGTTCACATGTCGCAGGGACGGCTGCTGGCCGTCCGCGCCCGGCAGCGCGACCGGCTCTACCTGCCCGGCGGCAAGCGCGAGCCGGGGGAGGACGACTGGACCGCCCTGTCCCGTGAGGTGCGTGAGGAGCTCGGCGTCCGGCTCGACCGGGGCACCTTCCGGTCGATCGGGGTGGTCGAGGCGCCCGCGCACGACCAGCCGCCGGGCACCCGCGTCCGGATGGCCTGCTACACCGCCGACTACGAGGGGGATCTGGCCGCCACCGGAGAGGTCGACGAGTGGCTCTACGTCGACCCCGACGACGAGCACCTCCTCGCCCCGGCGGTGCGCGCCGCGCTGGAGCTGACTCGGTGAAGGTGAGCGTGGTCGTGCCGGTGTACAACACCGGCGAGGACCTCTCCCGGTGCGTCGAGTCCGTCCTCGGCCAGACGCTCGACGACTATGAGGTGATCTTCGCCGACGACGGCTCGGACGACGGCACCGAGAAGCGCCTCGACGGGCTGGCCGCCGAGCACGACCGCGTCCGGGTCATCCATCTCCCGCCCAGCGGCGGGCCCGGCGGCCCGCGCAACGCCGGCATCGACGCGGCCCGCGGCGACTACGTCTACTTCCTCGATGACGACGACTGGCTCGGCCCCGAGGCGCTCGAGCGCATGCACGCCATGGCGGTCCGCAACGACGCCGACATCGTGATCGGCAAGATGGTCGGCCACGGCCGCGCGGTGCCCCGCGCGATGTTCCGGCAGTCCCGGGACCGCGCCGACGTGCTCAAGGACGCGTTGTACGGCATCCTCACGCCGCACAAGCTGTTCCGCCGGTCGTTCCTCGACGCGCACCGGATCCGGTTCCCGGAGGGACCGGTACGGCTGGAGGACCACCGGTTCGTCCTCAAGGCCTACTTCCGGGCCGGCGTCATCTCGGTGCTCGCCGACTATCCGTGCTGTCACTGGGTGCGGCGCCCCGGCAGCTACTCCCGCAGCCGGCCGGACCCCGCGCACTACTACGGCGCGCTGCGCGAGGTCCTCGACATCGTCGACGAGCACGTCGAGCCCGGTCCCGACCGGGAGCGGTACTACGCCCACTGGTACCGCGGGAAGATCCTCAAACGGCTCGGGGAGAAGAGCTTCCTGGAGGCCCCGCCGGACTACCGCCGCGCCGTCTACGACGAGGCCCGGCGGCTGGTCGTCGAGCGGTTCGGCGAGGGCATCGACCGGTCGCTGCCGCTCCGGATGCGCGTCCGCGCCGCCCTCCTGCGCGCCGACGCCTACGACGACCTGTTCGGCCTGGTCGAGGCCGAACGCGGCGTCACCCTCGCCACCACCGTGGACGACCTGCGGTGGGACGAGGACCGGCTCGTCGTGCGCTTCGCCGTCCGTCTCGTCCACGCCGACGGCACGCCGTTCGCCGTACGCGACGGCCGGTGGCGGCCGCCCGTGCCGCTGCCGGTCCCCGCCGACGTGCTCGACGCCGCCGGCGAGGGGCGCCGTCTCGACCTCTACATCCGGCACCGGAAGGATTCGGCGGACCATCTCCTGCCGGTGACGGTCGAGTCGTCGGACGCGTTCGCGATGTCCGGCATGGCCGTGGTCGATCCCGCCGCCGACCCGGTGCTCACGCCCGGCGTCTGGGACTTCGTCGCGCGGTTCGACACCGGCGGGTGGACCGTCGAGCGTCGCCTGGAGGGCGGCGAGCGGATCGCCCACCGGGGGCGCCTGGCGCCGTACCGCACCGAGAACGGCAGGCTGAGCGTCCGCGTCCTGGCATCCGAGGCCGAGCGCGACGGTTCGCGGGGCGCGCTGCTGCGGCGCGCGATCAAGAAGATCCCCGGCGCCCGGCAGGCCGTACGCCGCCTGCGCGCCTGATCTGGAGTGATTCCGCCGCTCGGCGGGCACGGCCCCCCGCCCTGTTGTAGGGTCTCGTGATCATGACGAGATCGGTGCGAGCGTTCGCAGCGGCCGGGGCGATGGCCGCCCTGCTGCTGAGCGGGGCGTGTTCAGGCGGCAAGCCCAAGGCCGCCGCGGCGGACTCCGGGAAGGTCGTCACGACCCAGGTCGTCCTGCTGAAGAAGTACGACGCCGGATCGGGCGCCCTGGAGTACCAGGGCACCCAGAAGGTGCAGGAACCCGACGAGGCGATCGAGCCGACCGGGCCCGTGCGGACCGCCACCGTCGCGAAGGACGCCACCGTGCTCAGCGCGGTCAACATCTGCTCCGGCGACGACGCGACCGTCGACGAGAAGACCGGCGTCGGCGTCAAGCCCTGCACGCTGCAGCAGCTCGAAGCCGCCATCAAGGACGGCGCGCAGGTCGACGCCTACCTGACGATGAAGGGCAGCACCGTCACCAAGGTCGCCGAGGTCTACCACCCGTAGGACCTGTCTCAAAGCCCCGCCGTCCTACCGCACGGACGGGAACTTCGAGATGAGTCCCGGCCCGGCGGCCGCCACGGCGTGTGCCCGCGCCGGCCGCCGGCGGCCGGCGCTCAGACGGCGACGGTCTCCAGCTTGAGGCCCAGGGACGCGAACTGCTCCGCCGGCCGGTGGTAGCCCCGCTCGATGTGGTGCACGCCGCGCAGGGTGGACGTGCCGTCGGCCACGGACGCCGCCAGGACGGCCGAGAACCCGGCGCGAACGTCAGGCATGGTCACGTCGGCGCCGGTCAGCTTGGACACCCCGCGGACGACCGCCGAGTGCACCGAGTTGCTGTCGTGGAACCGGCACGCGGGGCCGCCGAGGCAGGCGTTGAAGACCTCGATCTCGCAGCCCATCTTCTTCAGCGCGGGCACGTACACCAGGCGGTTCTCGAACACCGTCTCGTGCAGCACGGACATTCCCTCGGCCTGGGTGAACAACACCATGAGGGGCTGCTGCCAGTCGGTCATGTAGCCCGGGTGCGTGTCGGTGTGCACGGCGGCCGGGCGCAGCCCGTCCGGCGCGGACGCGGTGATCCACTCGTCGGTGATCTCGAAGCGGGCGCCCATCCGGGCCAGCGTGGTGATCGCGGTGACGAGGCGGTCCTGCGCGCAGCCGTGCACGCGGACCTCGCCGCGGGTGATGAGCCCCGCGACGAGATAGGAGAACGCCTCCAGGCGGTCCCCGGAGAGCCGCGTCGACGCGCCCTTCAGCCGGTCGACGCCCTCGATGACGATGCGGCGGTCGGGGCTCAGCTCGATGTGCGCGCCCATGCGCTGCAGGAACAGCGCCAGCTCGACGACCTCGGGCTCCATGGCGGCGCCGCGCAGCACCGTCTTGCCCTCGGCCAGCACCGCGGTCATCAGCACGGTCTCGGTGGCGCCGACGCTGGGGTACGGCAGGTCGATCCGCGCGCCGTACAGGCGGCTCGCGCGGGCGGCGATGCCGGTGTCGCCCACCTCCACCTCCGCACCCATCGCGCGAAGGGCGTCGACGTGGAAGTCGACAGGCCGGCGGCCGATCGGGTCTCCGCCGACCAGGGGCACGAACGCCTCCCCCGTGAGGTGGAGCAGCGGGCCGACCATGAGGATGGGAATGCGGTTGAGCCCGGTGAACGCCCTGGGCACGCGCGGGTCGGTCACCGCTCCGGGCGAGACCGTGATGTCGGGGCCGGTGCGTTCGACGGTGTGTCCGAGGGCCTCCAGCATCGCGCCGGTGATCTCCACGTCGCCCACCTCGGGGGCGTTGCGGATCGTGCTCTCGCCCTCGCCGAGCATCGCCGCGACCATGTGCTTGGTGACGGCGTTCTTCGAACCGCGCACGTGGATGTCGCCGCGCAGCGGTCCGGAGGGTTCTACCTTCCATGCCTCTTCAGCCACGGCGACCACTGTACGGTGCGATCGCGTCGCATCCGTGCCGCCCACCCGCCGGGACCGCGCCGTGTCGCCACTAAGATGCCGGCGCCGGTAGGCGCCCGTCGCCTGCGACGACGCGAGCGAGAACCGAGGTCTGGTTCGATGAGCGCCATGGACATGAGCGTCGTTATCGGAGATTGGCCCGACCGTCCGCCGGAGGAGGCCCTGCACACGGCGGCGATCGCCGACCGGCTGCGGTTCGGGGAACTCTGGATCGGTGAGACCGACACGTGGGACGCGTTCGCCCTGGCGTCCGCGATCGGCCTGGCCACCGACCAGATCGAGATGACGGTCGGCCCGTTGCCCGTGACCGTCCGGGACCCGATGATGATCGCGATGGGAGCCGCGTCGGTAGCCGCCCTCACACGGAGGCGGATCGGGGTCGCGCTCGGCACGTCGAGCCCGCGGGTGGTCGAGCGGTGGCACGGCCGGTCGGGGGAGCGTCCGGCGACCGCCCTCGAGGAGAGCGCGCGGGCCGTCCGGGCGCTGCTGACCGGCGAGCGGGTCGACCTGGACGGCGAGGTCGTGCGGACGCACGGCTTCCGGCTCAGGCTGGCGCCGCCCGGCGGCCCGCTCAGTGTGGCGGCCTTCGGTGACCGGGCGGTACGGACGGCGGCCGAGCACGCGGACCGGATGCTGATCGACATGGTGTCGCCCGGGGTCGCCGCCGACCTGCGGGCGACGCTGGACGCGGCGGCGGGCAAGGCCGGGCGCCGCGCGCCCCGGCTGGTCGCGTGGCTGCCCGCGGCCGTCGATCCGACGCCTGAGTCGTACGCGCAGTTGATGTGGAGCATCGTCCCGTACCTCGGGCTGCCCGGGTACGCCGAGGCGTTCACCGACGTCGGCCTGGGCGACGCGGTGGCCATGGCACGGGACGGAGCCCAGCCGAAGGAACTGCTGACCGCTCTGCCCTTCGATGTCGCGGGCCGGGTCGGACTGGTGGGCACCGCGGACGAGGTGCGGACGCGCCTGCGGGAGTACGCCGACGCCGGGGTGGACGAGGTCGCGGTGGTCCCGGCGACGGGCGGCGACCCCGGGGGCGAGCGTACGCTCACCGCGATCCGGCGCCTCGTCGGGTAGCCGGACACGCTGCGCCGGTCCGTCGCCCGGCGCGGTGGCCGGGCCGCTGGGCGGCAGGCGCGTCGCTGGACGATCGGTCGGTGCGGCCGTGCGGCCGTGCGGCTCAGCGGTGGGCGGCCGCACCGGCGGTCGGCGTGGGCGTCGCGTGCGGCTGACCGATATGCCCATTGCCGCGGACCGCATCCCGTGGGATATTCCGAAAAAGGCGTTGCCTGCGGTGCCTCCGTTGAATCATGCTATTCCCGATTTCGGGGAAGAAAGGGGGAGAGGGTGTACGACCACATCGAGTCGGCGGACGAGACGCCGAGCGACGCGCCGGCCGCGCACACCCCGCCGGGGCGGCGCTCACGCATGTCCACCGAGGCTCTGACCTGCGGTGACCCGGCCGAGTACGGTCCGGATGAGCGCCGGAGACACGATCGAATAGCCGACGGAGACCACCGCCAGGGCGATTGACGCCCTGGTACGACGTCGGCCGCCTCCGGACCTCCGGGAGCGGCCCTTTTCATTCGATAGGGGATTTCGGTGCACGTACTCGTTCTGAACGCGTCGTACGAGCCGCTGCACAAGGTCGACGTGCGGCACGCGGTGCGGATGCTCGTACGCGGCGTCGCGGTGGTCGAGGAGGCGGTGGAGGGGCGGCGGATCGGGCACTTCCCGTTACCGCGGGTGTTGCGGCTGGTCCGCTACGTGGCCATGCGGTGGCGGCACGGCCATCGGCCGACGTGGGGCAAGCGGGGGCTCCGGCGCCGGGACGGCGGGTTGTGCGCCTACTGCGGTGGGCGGGGGAACACCGTCGACCACATCTTCCCCCAGTCACGCGGCGGCGGGTCGACCTGGGAGAACACCGTCCTGGCGTGCGGTCCCTGCAACAACCGCAAGCGGGACCGTACCCCCGAAGAGGCGGGAATGCGGCTGCTGGTCGAGCCGCGGATCCCGCTGTGGAGCGAGCTCCTGCCGTGACGAACGTCCGTGGGGCACGGGCGACGTGCCGCAGGGAGGGGGGCGATCGCGTGGATCGCCCCCCTCCCCGGCACGCCGTGGCCGCGGGGCCGGATCGCAAGGGGATCACTGGAAGGACACCGGCCGTACGACCAGGGCAGAGGCAACTTAGCGCTCGGCCCGTGGTCCCGGAAGGGCGACGGGCTTGACGGTAATTTGCAACCGGCGTCAGCGCCGCCGGGTGGGCATCCGCCCGGCGGGCCCGCCGTCACTCGAACAGGTCGGGCTGCTCGCGGACGATCTGGTCGTACAGCGGCTGGTAGTTGATCCACGCCACCAGGTCGTTGCCGAGCTGGTCGTGGGTGAGCTTGGCGTTCTCCTCGGAGATGTGCACGACCCGGCCGGCGGCCTTGGCCAGCAGCTGGACCTGGCAGGAGCGCTCCATCGTGATGAACCACCAGGCGGCGGCGTCGACCGAGTCACCGACCGTGAGCAGGCCGTGGTTACGCAGGATGACGGCCTTGCGGTCGCCGAGGGCGGTGGCGATGCGCCGGCCCTCCTCCACGTCCGTCACCACGCCGGTGTAGTCGTCGAACAGGGCGTGGTCCTCGTAGAACGCGCACACGTCCTGCGTGATCGGCTCCAGCAGCTCGCCGAGGGCCGAGATCGCCCGGCCGTGTACGGAGTGGCTGTGGGCTGCCGCCACGACGTCGGGCCGCGCCTGGTGGATCTGGGAGTGGATGGCGAACGCCGCCTCGTTGACGGGGTAGCGGCCTTGGACGACCTTGCCCTCGTGGTTGACGAGGATGAGGTCGCTCACCCGGATGTGCTTGAACGACATCCCGAACGGGTTCACCCAGAAGTGGTCGGTGAGCTCGGGGTCGCGCGCGGTGATGTGCCCGGCGACGCCCTCCTCGAACCCGAACTTGCCGAACAGCCGCAGCGCCGCCGCGAGCCGCTCCTTGCGATGCCGCCGCTCCTCCTCGACCGTCTCGAAGGCCGGGGGCAGGTTGAAGATCAGCTCTTGCGGGGGCAGTTTGTCCAGGAACTCGTCTGCCATGGGTTGACTCCTCCGATGTTCGTCTCCTGATACCAAACCTGATCGCACGACGTTTCGCCTAGCCGCACCGGCACCAAGGATGCGGAAGGTGATTATCCGAGAGAGCCAATGAACCGCTTCAGCGAGCTGTTGAGAGACGACGACGGCGTGATCGCGGACGCGGCCGTGCGGGCCGCGCGGGTGCACTCGCCGCCGGTCGCGGCCCTCCCGGAGGCCGAGGTCCGCCGGCACGTGCGGGCGGTGGTCCAAGCCGCGATCGGCGCGATCACGGCGGGAGGGGAGCTGGCCGAGGCGGACCTGCGGGCCGCCGGGCGGCTCGGTGCCGACCGCGCCCGCCAGGGCGTGCCGGTCGCGGCGCTGCTCGACGGTTTCCAGGCCGGGCGGGCACTGATCGTGCGCACGGTCGTGGAGCGCGGCCGCGCCGCCGGCCTGCCCGCGGACGACCTCCTCGAGGGGATGATCAGGATCGACGCGGTCGCGACGGCGCTGGAGCACCGCATGGTCCACGCGCACCGGATCGCCGAGCTGGAGATGGCGCGGACGACCCGTGACGCGCACGCTCAGGTGCTGCGCCGGGTCCTGCACGGCGAGAGCGGTGACCCCGCGCCGCTCGACGCCGCACGCCCCTATCACTGCCTGGTCGGCGACGTCAGCGACCCGCGAACGGCCGCGTCTCTGGAGCGGCTGCTGACCGGCGGGCTGTGCGCGCTCGTCGACGGCCGCCTCGCCGCGCTCGTGCCGATGGTGCCGGACCTGCCGGCCGGCGCGCCGCTGTTCGTCGCGTCTCCGGCGGTGCCCCTGGCCGACGTCCCCTCGATGTACGCGCTCTGCCGGGCGGCACTGCGGGCGGTCGCGGGCGAGGGCGGCCTGCACCGGCTGCCCGACCTGGCCCTCGCGGTGGCGGCCGCGGGCGCGCCGGACCTCGGGCGGCTGCTGGCCGACACCCTCCTGGACCGCCTGGACCCGGCCGACGACTTCCACCGGCAGCTCGCCGAGACCGCCTTGGCCTACCTGGACAACGACAAACGGATCGAGCCCACGGCCGGTGCCCTGCACGTCCATCCGAACACCGTGAAGTACCGCGTGCGGCGGTTCGGCGACATCACCGGCCGGTCCCTGGTGCCGCCGACCGGAGCGGCGGTCGCCCACTCCGCCCACTGGTGGTGGGCGCTGCGCACCTGGCTGGCGCGCTGACGCGCCCTCCGGCCGGAAGGGCCCCGCCGGCGTGCCTCCTGGGCGGGGCTGGGGTCGGCTGCTAGCGGTCGCCGTCGAGGGCCACAGCGGCGCTGATGGCGAGCAGGGCGGAGCCGGCCAGACCATCGAGGGCCCGGCGGGCGGTGCCGCCGCGCAGCACCCGGGAGATCGGGCCGATCGCCAGGGAGAACGTCCGCCACCACACGACCGCGATCGCGAGGAAGATCACGGCGAGCGTCGCGGTGGTGCGCAGGCGTGGTTCGTCGTGCGCCACGAACTGCGGCAGCAGCGTCAGGAAGAGCAGCGCGATCTTCGGGTTGAGGAGGTTGGTGAACAGGCCCTGCCGGAACATCGCCCCGCTGGTGAGGGGCGCGGATCGGACGCCGTCCGCCGTGCCCGGCGCGGCGGCCGGAGCGGGCGCCGCCGCGGTCGGCCGCGCGGTGCCGGCCGACTCCGCGACGGCCGGCCCGGGAACCGTCGCCTCCGGCAGGGCGGCCGCCGCGGCGATGTCGGCCTCCGCCTCCGCGGCCGGGTCGACGGACATGATGGCCGAGATCAACATCCGGATGCCCAGGTAGGCCAGATAGGCCGCGCCGGCCAGCTTCACCACGGTGTACGCGGTCGCGGACGCGGCGAGGATCGCGGACAGCCCGAGCACCGCCGCGGTCGCGTGGATCGAGATGCCCAGGCAGCAGCCCAGCCCGGTCAGCCAGGCCGCACGGCTGCCGGCGCTCAGGCCGTTGCGTACGACGAGGAGCATGTCCGGGCCGGGGGTCACGGTGAGGAGCGCGACGACGCCCAGGAAGGGGAACAACAGTTCGGGCACGCGCTCATCGTAGGCCGTCGGGTCGGCCCTGACCCGGCACATTCCCCGACTTTGCGGCGAACTTGACGAATCCGAAATGACCCGACGATGCCCGTCTCACCTTGGCGACCCCGCAGAAATTCCTCCCGGCCCGGCTACCGCCCGGCCGGGAGAACTCGCGAGTCGTTCAGCGGACTCCTGGGGCGCGGTCAGCGCTTGGCGCGGTGCACGACCTGGGTCTCGGTGAAGCCGACGAGGCCCCACGTGCCGTTCTCGACGCCGATGCCGCTCCACTTGAACCCGCCGAACGGCTGGTGCGGCGCGAGGGCCAGGTGCGTGTTCACCCACGCGGTGCCGCACTCCAGGCGCTCGGCGACCTCGGCGGCACGGTCGGCGTCGGTTCCCCAGACGGAGCCGGACAGCCCGAAGTCGGTGGCGTTCGCGCGGGCGACCGCGTCCTCGACGTCGGTGTACCGGAGGACGGGCAGGGCCGGGCCGAACTGCTCCTCATCGACGATCCGCACCCCTTCGGCGACGTCCGTCAGGATGGTCGGCGCGAAGAAGTAGCCGGGACCGTCGATCGGCGCCCCGCCGGCCGCCGCCCGCGCCCCGTTCGCGAGCGCGTCCGCCACCAGCTCCTGGACCCGCTCGTACTGCGGCCGGTTGTTGATCGGGCCGTATTGGACGCCCTCCTCCAGACCGTTCCCGACCTTCACGGACCGCGCCTTCGCGGCGAGCGCCTCGACGACGTCGTCGTACAGCCGTTCCGGGACGTACACCCGCTTGATGGCCGAGCAGACCTGGCCGTTGTTGGCGAAGGCCTGGTCGAAGACCTTGTCGGCGACCACCGCGGGGTCGGCGTCGTCGAGCACGATCGCCGGGTCGTTGCCGCCGAGCTCCAGTGTGGTCCGCTTGAGGTCCGGGGCCGCCGCGGCGGCGACCTTCTTCCCCGTCTCGATCGACCCGGTGAAGCTGATCTTGCGGGGGACCGGGTGCGAGGTCATCCACGCGCCCAGGCCGTCGCCGCCGCTGACGACGTTCAGCACGCCCGGCGGGAGGACGTCGCGCAGCAGCTCGCCGACCTTCAGCGTCGCGAGCGGCGTGTACGGGGACGGCTTGAGGACGAGGGTGTTCCCGGCCAGCAGCGCCGGGGCGATCTTCCACGCGGCGAGGACGAGCGGGAAGTTCCACGGCGTGATCGCCGCGACGACCCCGAGCGGGCGGCGTACGACCTCGACCTTCGCCCGGTCGTCGTCCTGAATGACCTCGCGGGGGATCTCCAGGTCGGCGAAGTACTGGAGCCAGATGGCGGCGCCCATGACCTCGAACCGGGCGTCCTGGAGGGGCTTGCCCTGCTCCGCCGTCAGGGTCTCGGCCAGGTCGCCGCCGGCCGCGGCCAGCAGCACGTCGGCCGCGGCCTTCAGCGCGGTGCGCCGGGCGGCCTCATCGGACCGCCACGCCGGGTACGCCGTCGCCGCCGCGTCGAAGGCCGCGTCGAGCTGGGCTCGCGAGCAGTCCGGCGCGGCGGCGTGCGGCGACCCGGTCGCCGGATTGATCACGTTGAACGCGGCCGTGGTCTCCACGGCGGCGCCGCCGATCGTCATGGTGAACTCGGGCACCGGTACCTCCTGGGAAGCCAAACCGAATAGCGTTCAGTTTGGCCCCAGGAGGTCCGTCTTGGCCAGAACCTATCGACGGCCGGTGACCACGACGCGGAACGACGTCGTCGGACCCGGGATGGTCAGCGAACCCGCGGTCGCCCGCGACCAGGCGGCCAGCCGCACCGCTCCGGGCTGCCCCTGCACGACCATCGGAACGAGGACGGCCGAGCTCCGCCCCGGCTCGAGCCCGCCGAGGTCACAGCCGAGGTACTCGCCGTGGCGGGCGCAGCCCTGCCCCTCACGCACCGACCAGCCGGCCGGGATCGCGGCCACCAGCTGCACGTGCTCGAGCGGCCGGTTGCCCGTGTTGGTGAGCGTCCAGCGCACGGTCTGCAGCTCGCCGGGCGAGACCTCCCAGTGCGTGGCCTGACCGGTCATGTGCATGGCGTAGGCCGGCCGCGGCATCGGCTGCGGGTCGGCGGGCACGATCCGCACCGGGTGCTCGGCGACCGGCCGGACCTGCTGCGCGTTCCCCGACCGGACGTTCGTGTTCTGCTCACCGGGCCGGTCGGGCCGCGGCTCGGCCCGCCTCGCCTGGACGGCGGTGCGCGCCGGCTGCTGTGCCTGCCCGTGAGCGGCCTCGGCCGACGGCCGGTTCTGCTGCGCCTGAGTGTGGCCGGCGGACTGGGACTGGGACTGGGTCAGCTGACGGGCGTGCTGCGGCTGCGTATGGACGGCGGGCCGGGCCGGCTCAGGCTGTGGGTCCGCGGGCCGGGCGTGCGCGGCGTTCTGAGCGCCGGGCCGCTCCGGCTGCGGGTGCGTCGGCCGGGCGTGCGACGCGGCCTGGGCCTGCGGCGCGAGGCCGAGCAGGCCGGTCCCGATGAGTGCGGTGATCGCGTATGAGCGCATGACGTCCCCCCTGATGGTGATCAGCGCAGACGCTAGCCGGATCCGCCCCGGGCGGCGTGCCGACCGCGCGTGACTTGGCCCAGTCCTGGCGTGGTCGCGATCCGCGATTGACATCGGCCCCGGACCGCACGCGTCCCGGACGCCCGGAGCGGCGGTACGGCGTACCGAGTGGCCACCAGAGGTCAAGGAAGCACCGACCGGCGAGTCAGGGATGTTCCTCGGCGCCGTCGATCGTCAGAATCCGCACATGCGATCACGACTCCTCGTCACCGCGGTCGTCGCCACCGCCGTGGCCGCGGTCGGCGGCCCCGCCGCCGCGGACGGCACCCCGTCGCCGACGACCGGCAGCGCTCCGCGACCCGCCGGAGCCCCGGCCGCCCCGGGCCGGCCACGGCTGGCCGACCCGCACCCGTGCCCGGACCAGCCCGGCTTCACCTGCTCCACCCTGCGAGTACCCCTCGACCACCGCGGCAAGGTGCCCGGCACGCTCGACCTCCAGGTCGCCACCGCGGACAACGCCGGCGCGCCGAAGGGCGTCCTGCTGTTCCTCACCGGCGGGCCCGGGCAGCCCGGCGTGCCGTTCATCACCCGGATCGCCACGCAGCGGCTGCCGGAGCTCGCCAAGGACTACCGGTTCGTCATGCTGGACCAGCGCGGCACCGGGGAGTTCGGCGCGATCGACTGTCCGCAGCTGCAGGCCCAGGTCGGCAGCTCCGACATCGCCGCGCCCACCCCCGCCGCCATCGAGGAGTGCTCCGACATCCTCGGTGACCGGCGTGGCCTCTACAGCACCGAGCAGACGGTCGCCGACTACGACGCGCTCCGCCAGGCGCTCGGCGTGCCCAAGATGGTCGTCGACGGCGTCTCGTACGGCTCGTTCACCGCCGCGCGCTACGCCGCCGTCCATCCGACCCACGTCCGCAAGGTCGTCCTCGACTCGGTGCTGCCGCACGTCGACCCGCAGGCCGACGACGGCCTGTACTTCGTCGGCCTGCACGCCCAGGCCCGCGTACTGCGCGACGCGTGCGCGACCGGGCCCGCCTGCGCGTCCGACCCGGCCGAGGACCTGGCCTGGGTGGTCCGCCACCGTACGGCCGCGGACGGCGTCAAGATCTTCGACGCCATCGTCTCCTACGAGTTCCTCGACCCGACCTACCGCGACCCGAACCCGCCCGGCCTGCCCGCCGGGCACGGCGACCTCGTCGGCGCGCTGCACGCCGCCCGGCAGGGCGATCCGGCCCGGCTCGACACGATCATCGCCGACATGGCGCCGGGCGGGGATCCCGTCGCGTCCTACAGTTCCGGGCTGCACATCGACGCGTTCTGCTCCGACGGCGCCTTCCCGTGGGGCCGGTCCGACGCGCCCCTGGGCAGCCGGCAGGCGAAGCTGGACCGGACGCTGCGGCACACGGACCCGCGCCGTGTGTGGCCGTACACGCTCGCGACATCGGCGGGCAGCGGATTCACCCAGGAGTGCCTGCGCTGGTCCGCGCGCCCGGCCGCGGAGCCGCCGGCCCGCCTGCCGAACGTCCCGGTGCTGCTGCTGAACGGTGACCACGACCTGTCCACGCCGCTCGAGTGGGCGTACGAGGAGGCGACGCACGCGCCGAACGGCAAGGTCGTCGTCGTGAAGGGCGCCTCGCACTCGATCCAGAACCGCGAGCGCGGGCACGCCGGACGCGACGCGGTGATCGCGTTCCTCACCCACTGACCGCACACGGCGACCGGCAGGGGCCGGGCGGTTCACCCGCCCGGCCCCTCGGGCATACGGAAGGGGGAACACGGCGGGGCCCCGGCGCTCCTCTCACGGGCGGAGCCGAGCGGATTCCCAGGTGAACATCGCTCGAAAAGCGGATGAATCAGGAGCCGGGACCGCGAGCCGCCACTTAGCCTCGGCCTGCTCGCGTCAACGGTTCTTCGGGGGACGACATGGGACTGATGGGCTGGCCGCTTCTCATCGCGGTCGTCCTGCTCGCCATCGGGGGGCCGGTGGCCTGCCTGTACGTGTGGAACCGCGTGAAGGGACGGCTCGCCGTCACGGTCCGGCTGTTCATGATCGTGATGTGCCAGGTCTTCGCGCTGCTCGTCGGCGGCGTCACCCTCAACCACTACTTCGAGTTCTACGCCTCCTGGAGCGACCTGTTCGGCGGCGGCAAGGGCGAGGGCACCCCGATCGAGCAGGTCGGCGCGGGAGGCGTGGGCGGCGGGCCGGCGCGCTTCGAGCGCACGCCGAAACTGGACCCGGACGTCTACACCGCGACGGTCACCGGCGAACACTCCGGGGTGCGCTCGCGAATCCTGGTCTGGGTGCCGCCCGGGTACGGTTCGCCGGCCAACGCCCATCAGACCTATCCCGTCGTCGAACTCCTGCCCGGCTACCCCGGGACCCCCTCGACCTGGTTCCACGCCGTGCACGGCGCCGCCGCCCTCAAGGAGGCCATCACGGCCGGCCGCGCGCACCCCTTCATCCTCGTCGCTCCGGTGACGACGGTCGTGCACGGCCGCGACACCGAGTGCGTCGACTTCCCCGGCGGGCCACGCGTCGAGAGCTGGCTCACCGACGACGTGCGCCAGGCGGTGACCAGGGCGTTCCGTGTCCAGCCGGACCGGAGCGGCTGGGGGCTCATGGGGTTCTCCACCGGCGGCTACTGCGCGGCGAAGATGGCGATCCGCCGGCCGGACCTGTTCAGCGCGGCCGTCACCATGCAGGGGGACGCCGTTCCGCAGACTCCGGAGGTCCGCCGGGACCACGCGCTGTTCGCGCAGAACTCGGTGCTCGACCTGCTGCGCGCGCACCGTCCGCCGGTCAGCCTGCTGCTGGCCGGCACCCGGCAGGACCGCAACTCCGACCAGGCGATCAACCAGATCATGCCGCTCGTGAAGCCGCCGACGGCGGCCTTCCTGTACGTCCTGCCCAAGGGCGGCCACAACGCCTCGGTCTGGAACTCGATGCTGCCCCAGGCGTACGCCTGGCTGAGCGGCCGCCTGTCCGCTCCGCACCCGGCCTGACGAGCGGGACGACCGTCACGCCCGCGAGCGGAACGCTCGGAGCAGCCGCTGCCGCCCCGGCCGTGCGTCCTGATCCGGCAGGCGCCCTCGGCGGCCGGCACCGAGCCGCCCGGCACCGAGTCGCCAGGCCGCCCGGCCGCCCGACCGAACGGAAGCGGGGGGGGGGGGGGGGGGGGCCCCCGCCGGGGGGGGGGGGGGGGCGGGGCGCCCGCGGGGGAAAGAGA